>NZ_JAOASI010000045.1 GCF_025210165.1 Tepidibacter sp. | reverse complement strand
ATCTCCGCTCGCCTTGCATGTGTTAGGCACGCCGCCAGCGTTCATCCTGAGCCAGGATCAAACTCTTAAATAAAAGTTTGTCAGTACTCAGTAAACTGCCTGAATGTGTTTTTCCGAAAATCACTGTTGTGATTTATTTATAACCTACTGTTTAATTTTCAAAGTTCATTTTGTGTTTTATGTTTGCCTCGTTGTCGAGGACAAGTAATAATATATCACCTTTAAAGGATTTCGTCAACACTTTTTTAAAAGTTTTTGTGTTTTTTTATGTTTAAGGATATTATATGATTTTGAGTCTATGGATAACATTGATGAAAAGACTGCACCTGAGACTATTTTTGAGCAACGAAGCCCGTAGGGATCGTTGACGACATGAGTCACCGCGATAGCGAGTAGACGAATTTTTTTATAAATTATTTCTTTCTCAAAAACTAAAAGCTATGTATGTTAACATACATAGCTTTTAGTTTAGGATTTATTGTAAAGAATTAAAATACTTTTGTATTCCAGCATATATAGCCCATGCTATTTTATCTTGATATTCATTACTTTTGAGAAGATTTTCTTCTTTTAAATTAGATAAAAAACCACATTCAATAAGTGCTGATGCTACCCCATTTTCTTTAAATAAATATAGATTATTTCTTTCCTTTGGCTTTCTATTATTATTTTTATCAATAATCCTTCTCATTTCTTCTTGTATAAAAGTAGCCAACTGCTTTCCATATTCATCATTTTTCGGATATAAAACATGTGCACCATAATACTTAGGATCAGTAAAACTATTTAAATGTATAGATATAAATATATCTGCTTTTGACTCTTTTATTAATTGTTTTCTATTCTTTAGGTTTTCATTATACCTTTGCCTTATCGTTTTCTTACCATTTTCTATGTGTAAGCTTTCATCTTTTTCTCTTGTTAAAATAACTAAGGCTCCACTTTCTTCTAATAATGACCTTACTTTTAGTGCTATTTTAAGGTTTATATCTTTTTCTAAAGTGTTTTTTCCTAATGCTCCAGGGTCTATTCCACCGTGTCCAGCATCCACTATAATAACTTTATTAGTTACAGGCATATTTATAGTGGTTTTACTTGTATTATAATTAGTTAAATATATTATACAAAGCAGCATAGTAGATGCTATAATCCATGCTAAATATTTCTTTTTCAGAACAATAACCATATACAATCACCCTGTAAATATATATGAAAAAAGACTTTGGAATATTCCAAAGTCTTTGTATATATTATCTCTTTGAGAATTGCGGAGCTCTTCTTGCAGCCTTTAATCCGTATTTCTTTCTTTCCTTCATTCTTGGATCTCTAGTTAAGTATCCAGCTTTCTTTAAAGTAGATCTTAATTCTTCATCTGCTTTTAATAAAGCTCTTGATATTCCGTGTCTCACAGCTCCTGCTTGTCCTGTAAATCCGCCACCTTCAACTTTTACTATAACATCATACTTTCCTTCAGTTTCAGTTATAACTAGTGGGTTCTTAACTTCTCTTCTTAGAGTCTCATAGTTAAAGTACTCATCTAAACTTTTCCCATTAACTATTATATTTCCTTCACCAGCTACTAATCTTACTCTAGCTACTGAGTGCTTTCTTCTTCCTGTTCCATAATATTGAACGTTTGCCATATTAAACTCCTCCTTTCACCTAAATTAATTATATATCTAAGCTTTCTGGGTTTTGAGCTGCATGAGTATGCTCAGCGCCAGCGAATACTCTTAATCTTTTCATCATTTTACTTCTTAATTTATTCTTACATAACATACCATTTACTGCATGTATTATAACTTCTTCTGGCTTTTCAGCTAAAAGTCTTCTGTAAGGGATTTCTACTAATCCACCAACATGCCCTGTATGATATCTATACATTTTTTGATCTAATTTCTTTCCTGTTAAATTAATTTTCTCAGCATTAACAACTACAACGAAATCTCCACCGTCTACGTGAGGTGTAAATGTAGGCTTATGCTTACCTCTTAATACTCTTGCAATTTCAGTAGATAAACGACCTAAAGTTTTTCCTTCAGCATCTATTATATACCATTTTCTTTGAACTTCACTTGGCTTACCAATATATGATTTCATTATTTTCCCTCCTTACTATCCTTTTATGTGCGCAAATTAACCTTTTATATAAAATCCGGGGCTAGTGGATTTATAAACACATTCCTTATACATTTTAATACATTGACCCAGGTGTGTCAAGCTAATAATATACTTTTTTCAAAAACAATCCTTTACCTTCTGCTGTATGTCCAGCATTATTTCTATCTTTAGATTCTATTATATCTTTTAAACTCATATTTATTTTCCCTCGTCCAATATCCACTAATGTTCCCGCTATTATTCTCACCATATTATATAAAAATCCATTTCCTTCTACTTCTAATATAATTAAATCTTCTTCTTTTTTTAAGCTTATATCATATATAGTTCTAACAGTTGTTTTTACAGATGATCCGGTACTCATAAATCCTCTAAAATCATGTTCTCCAATCAAATATTTCGACTCTTGTATCATTTTATCTGTATTTAATTTATATTTTACTAAATACGAGAAATCATTATGAATAGGTCTTTTATATTTAGAGTTGAGTATTACATATCTATATCGTTTCTTTTTAGCACTATATCTTGCATGAAAATGAGACTCTACTTCTTTAGCATCTATTATACTTATATCATCTGGAAGTTTAGAATTAATAGCTCCTGGTATTTTTTCAATAGGTATACTACTATTAGTATGAAAATTTGCTACTTGCCCTAATGCATGAACTCCTGCATCTGTTCTTCCTGATGATGTTATATTTACTTTTTCATTTGTTATCTTATGTATAGCATTTTCTATACATTCTTGTATTGATAGTCTATCATTTTGTACCTGCCATCCACAGTAATTTGTCCCCTTATATTCTATTGTGACCATTATATTGCGCATAAATTATCACCTATACTATTCTAGTTATTATTATTATAGTTATATAGATAAATACTATACTATAAGCTATATAATCTCTTTTATTCATTTTTATCTGATTCATTCTAGTCCTATTGTCTCCACCTCTATAACATCTAGCTTCCATAGCCATAGCAAGTTCATCTGCTCTTCTAAATGCACTTATGAATAGGGGCACTAATAACGGAACTAAGTTTTTAGCTCTACTTATAATATTCTTACTTTCAAAGTCAGCTCCTCTTCCCATTTGAGCTTTCATTATTTTATCAGTTTCATCTAATAGTGTAGGTATAAATCTTAATGCAATTGTCATCATCATAGCAAGTTCATGTGCCGGTACTCCTATTTTTTTAAAAGGATTTAGAAGTTTCTCTATTCCATCTGTTAACTCTATAGGAGATGTAGATAAAGTAAGTAACGATGTACCTACAACTAATAATATAAGTCTTATAACCATAAAGCTTCCTTGTTTTAGACCTTCATCTGATATACTTAAAGGTCCTATATCAAAAACTGTATTCCCAGGAATCATAAATATATTAATTGCAAAAGTAAATACGATTATGAACATTATTGGTTTTAACCCTTTCAATATATAATTAAAAGGTATTTTAGATAGTTTAAGCGTTAATATGATAAAAGCTAGTACTAAAATATATGGATAAAACTGATTTATTATAAAAAGAGAAGACATAAATATAAATGTAGATATTAATTTAACTCTTGGATCTATTTTGTGTACTACAGAATTTGTAGGATAATATTGACCTATCGTTATATCTTTTATCATTTCGCTTTACTCCTTATACATTTTAATATTTCCGCTTTGGCCTCTTCCAATGTAATAATATCTTCTCTTATATCAAAGCCTTTTTCTCTAAGTTTTATTGTAAGTTCAGATACTTGTGGTATTCCTAGTCCTATTTCTTTTAACCTTTTGCCTTTTGTAAAAACGTTTCTAGGCGTAGACATTAAATCAACTTTACCCCTATACATAACTAATATCTTATCTGATATTTTAGCCATATCTTCCATGCTATGTGAAGATATTATTATTGTAATATTGTATTTTTCATGAAGGTATTTTATTTGACCTAAAATTTCATCTCTTCCTGATGGATCAAGCCCTGCTGTTGGCTCATCTAATATTAAAACATCGGGCTTCATAGCTATAACCCCAGCTATTGCTACTCTTCTCTTTTGACCTCCAGATAAATCAAATGGAGATCTATCTTTGAATTCATTATAATCAAGTCCAACTAGCTCCATAGCTTCTTTCACCCTGGAATTTATTTCATCTTCGCTTAATTTTAAATTAGTAGGACCAAAAGCTATATCCTTATATATAGTTTCTTCAAATAATTGATACTCTGGATATTGAAAAACTACTCCAACCTTTTTTCTAATTTCTGTTAAACTAATTTTAGAATCTGTTATATCTACTCCATCTATTATTATATTTCCACTTGTTGGCTTTAATAATCCGTTTAAATGTTGAATTAAAGTTGATTTACCAGATCCTGTATGTCCTATCAAGCCTATTATCTCACCTTTATTTATCTCTAAATTTACATTATCAAGAGCCTTACTTTCAAAAGGTGAATTTGGATTATATACGTATACTAAATCTTTAACCACTATCGACATAAATTCATCACCATCTCATCTACAGTTAATATATCGGGCCTTATATCTATACCTTCTTTTCTAAGTTCATATGTTAATTCTGTCATAAAGGGAACATCTAAGCCAAGTTTTTTTAATTTATCTACCTGTACAAAAACTTCTTTAGGCTTTCCTTGTAATACTATTTTTCCTTTTTCCATTACAACTATTCTATCTGCATCTACTGCTTCTTCCATAAAATGAGTTATATGAATTATTGTAATATTTTCTTCATTATTCAATCTCTTTATAGTATTCATAACTTCTCTTCTTCCAGAGGGGTCAAGCATTGCTGTAGGTTCGTCAAATATTATACATTCAGGTTTCATAGCAATAATTCCTGCAATTGCTACTCTTTGTTTTTGGCCTCCTGATAATAAATGTGGGGCTTTATCTTTAAATTCATACATTCCTACAGATTTTAAAGACTCTACAACTCTTTTTTTTATTTCATCTGGTTGTATTCCTAAGTTTTCAGGTCCAAAAGCTACATCTTCCTCTACAACTGTTGCTACTATTTGATTGTCTGGATTTTGAAATACCATACCAGCACTCTGCCTTATATTCCAAAGTTTAGAATCATCTTTCGTATTCATACCATTTATAAGTATATTTCCTTTTGTGGGCTTTAGTATAGCATTCAAATTTTTTGATAATGTTGATTTTCCAGAACCATTGTGCCCTATAATAACCACAAATTCTCCTCTTTTGATATCTAAGTCTAGTTCATCCAGTGCTTTTGACTGAGTATTTTCTTGAGCATATTCAAAAGATATATTTTCTATATTCACTATCTCTTTCATATTTTTTACCTCTTTTCTCTGTAAAGAAGTCTTTATTAATATAGGTCTTTAAAGATTGACTTCTTTGAAATTCATAACAAATATTTTAAAGGTTATTTTATTTTTATATAGTCTAAACCTATTATTTAACCTAAATTCTATTATATAAAAATAAAATAGCTTTTAAAAGTGCAAATATTATTTTATTTTTAAATTAATATAAAAAAGTCTTCCTTCTGAAGATTTTCTATGCTTATCCACAATTTAAAGATGACTATAATTTTCTATTCGTTATAAAAAAATTCGTCTACTCGCTAACGCGGTGACTCATGTTGCCAACGATCCTTAACAGGCTCCGTTGCTCAAAAATAGTCTCAAGTGTAGCTTTTCCAATAAGTTATCCACAAAACAAAAAATTATATATTTTTGTATAGAATAAAAAAAAATAGGAATTAAGCTATTAGCCTAATTCCATCTTCTACTATACTAATTCTAGTATTGCTACCTCAGCTCCGTCACCTTTTCTAATACCAAGCTTTATAATTCTTGTATATCCACCATTTCTTTCTTGGTATTTAGGAGCTACTTCATCAAATAAGTTTTTGATTACAGTATCATCTAAAACATAAGCTGATACTTGACGTCTAGCATGTAAGTCTCCTCTTTTTGCTAGAGTTATCATTTTCTCAGCCATTCTACGTGTTTCTTTTGCTCTTGTTACTGTAGTCTCTATTTTTTTATTCTTTAAAAGATCAGTAACTAAGTTTCTAAGCATCATGTTTCTGTGAGCAGTTACACGACCTAATTTACGGTACTTAGCCATGTCATTCCCTCCTTTTCTTAGTCTTCACTCGGCTTAAGTCCTAGTTCTAGTTCTTCAAGCTTTTGAATAACTTCTTCTAATGACTTTTTACCTAAGTTTCTAACTTTCATCATGTCTTCTTCGCTTTTGCTGCTTAATTCTTCAACAGTATTTATTCCTGCTCTCTTTAAGCAATTATACGATCTAACAGAAAGATCAAGTTCTTCAATAGTCATCTCTAGAACTTTCTCTTTTTTATCTTCTTCTTTTTCCACCATTATTTCTACATTTCCAACATGCTCTGTAAGGTTGATGAATAAATTTAAGTGTTCTACTAATATTTTAGCACCAAGAGATATTCCCTCTTGAGGATTTATACTTCCGTTAGTCCAAACTTCAAATATTAACTTATCGTAATCTGTTATTTGTCCTACTCTTGTGTTTTCAACTTTATAACTTATCTTTTCAACTGGAGTATATATAGAATCTACAGGAATTACACCAATAGGCATATTCTCAGTTTTATTGTTTTCAGCTGGAACATAACCTCTTCCTTTATCTATATTTATTTCCATATTGAATTTAGCATTTGTATCTAAAGTCGCTATTTGTAAATCCTTACTTAATATTTCTACATCAGGAGGACATATAATATCTTTACCAGTTATTATACCCTCTCCTTGAGCTTCTATTTTCAATGTTCTACTTCCTTCTCCATCTATCTCAGCAGATAATTCTTTTAAAGCAAGAATTATTTCTGTTACATCTTCTTTCACACCCGGAACTGTAGAGAACTCATGAAGTACTCCATCTATTTTTATAGAAGTAACAGCAACTCCTGGAAGTGAAGAAAGTAGTATTCTTCTTAATGCATTTCCTACAGTAATTCCGTATCCTCTTTCTAAAGGTTCTACGATAAATTTACCATATCTATTATCTTCGCTTATTTCGCAAATTTCTATTCTAGGCTTTTCTATTTCAATCATTAATAAAACCCTCCTTAATTTTTATTAATCCACTGAGGGCAAACATTTCTACGATACAGCTCAATTTATTACTTAGAGTAAAGCTCTACTATTAAGTGCTCTGCTATTTCTAAATCTATATCTTCTCTTGTTGGTAAAGCAGTTATCTTAGCTTCCATCTTCTCTATACTTGCATCCATCCACTTAGGAGCAACTCTTGTAGAATTTTCAACAAGTGATTTAAATTTAGCTGAAGATTTTGAACCTTCTTTAACAGCTATAACATCTCCAACTTGCATTATCATAGAAGGTACATTAGCTTTATGTCCATTTAATGAAAAATGTCCATGTCTTACTAATTGTCTAGCTTCTTTTCTTGAAGAAGCAAGTCCCATTCTATAAACAGTGTTGTCAAGTCTTCTCTCTAATAAGCTAAGTAAGTTTTCACCTGATATTCCTTGCATTTTTTCAGCTTTTTCATATAGGTTTCTGAATTGAGTTTCTAGAACTCCATATATTCTCTTAACTTTTTGCTTTTCTCTTAATTGTAATCCATAGTTAGAAACTTTTTTTCTTCCTTGTCCATGTTGACCTGGAGCATAGTTTCTTTTATTTATAGCACATTTATCTGTATAACATCTATCGCCTTTAAGGAATAACTTCATTCCCTCTCTACGGCATAGTCTACATACTGCACCTGTATATCTTGCCATTTATTACACCTCCTACTGTATTACACTCTTCTTCTCTTTGGCGGTCTACAACCATTGTGTGGTATTGGAGTAACGTCTTTTATCATAGTAACGTCAAGTCCTGCAGCTTGTAAAGATCTTATAGCTGCTTCACGTCCTGGTCCTGGTCCTTTTACAAATACCTCTACTGTTTTTAATCCGTGCTCCATAGCTCCTTTAGTAGCTGTTTCTGCAGCCATTTGAGCTGCAAATGGAGTAGCTTTTCTAGATCCTTTAAATCCTAACTGACCTGCACTAGCCCATGAAATTGCATTTCCATGAACATCAGTTAGAGTTATTATAGTATTATTGAAAGTTGACTGAATATGAGCATGACCACGTTCTATATTTTTACGTTCTCTTCTTCTAACACGTGTAGCTTTCTTTTTAGGTTTAGCCATTTTTTTCCCTCCTTACTTATGATCTATTTTTTCTTCTTACGAGATACAGTCTTTCTCGGTCCTTTTCTAGTTCTAGCATTTGTCTTAGTTTTTTGACCTCTTAATGGAAGTCCTCTCATATGACGAATACCTCTATAACATCTGATATCTCTAAGTCTCTTTATGTTTAATGCTATCTCTCTTCTTAAATCTCCTTCAACAAGGTGATCAGCATCTATTAATTTTCTTAATGCATTTACTTCTTCTTCAGTTAAATCTTTTATTCTTGTATTAACATCTATACCAGCTTTTTCAAGTATTTGGTTAGACGTTTTTTTACCTATACCAAATATATAAGTTAAGCCTATTTCTGCTCTTTTATCTCTTGGTAAGTCTACCCCAGCAATTCTTGCCATATTCTTGCACCTCCTATAACCTATATTGCTAATTCAATATTTTCTAATTTTAAATAAAACACGAAGGCCTAGTTCATTCTGAGTACTTAACACCCTTAATTATCACAATTTAATATTATAATATATATAATATTAAATTACTAGCCCTTATTAACCTTGTTTTTGTTTATGCTTAGGATTTTCACAGATAACCATTACTCTTCCTTTTCTTTTTATAACTTTACATTTTTCACACATTGGTTTTACAGACGGTCTAACTTTCACACTTATCCCTCCTTAGACTAAAATACTAGTCTACTTCTTTCTCCAAGTAATTCTTCCTCTAGTTAAATCATAAGGCGACATATCTACAGTTACTTTATCACCTTCAAGTATTCTTATGAAATTCATTCTAAGTTTACCTGATATATGACATAATATCTCATGTCCATTTTCTAATTTAACCTTAAACATTGCGTTGGGTAAAGTTTCTGTAACTACACCCTCTAACTCAATTACATCTTTTTTGGCCATTAAGTAACCAAACCTCCAATCACTTAGATTAAAGCTTCGACTTTAACCTATCCAGCTCATATCTTAAAAACGCATCATTCATATATTCTTTGTTTGAAATTTTATTTCTGATATCCTCAGATGCATATTTATATTTCATCAAGTGCTTTACTTTTTTTAATTTTGCTTTATCAAGCTTTCTATAATCTCCATCAGCGATTAAGACATATTCTTCATTTATTATCTCTATAATAAAAAATAATCTACCTTTATCTCTACCTGATTTAGATACTACAACTTGACCAACATTTAAATCATTTAACAGCACTAATTTCACCTCTTCTAGCCGGATTAAAGCTTTGTTAAAATTAAAGGTTCATCTTTAGTGATAGCTATACTATGCTCATAATGTGCAGAATTTTTACCATCTATTGTTACTGCAGTCCATCCATCACTTAATATTTTTACATGATATGATCCGGCATTTACCATAGGCTCTATTGCTAATACCATTCCCTCTTGAAGCCTAATTCCTTTTCCCGCAGGTCCGTAATTTGGTATTTGAGGGTCTTCATGTAATTTTGAACCTATTCCGTGTCCTACAAAGTCTCTAACTATAGAAAACTTATTTTTTTCTACATAAGTTTGAATTGCATGTGATATGTCTGAAAGTCTATATCCAATTTTTGCAAATTTAATTCCTTCATAAAAGCTCTGTTTAGTTACATCTATAAGTCTTCTATCTTCATCAGATATATTACCTACAGCATGAGTTCTAGCAGCATCTCCATGATAACCTTTATAAAAAGCTCCAATGTCTATACTTATTATATCTTTATCTTTTAATACAGTTGAAGAAGATGGTATTCCGTGTACTACTTCTTCATTAATAGATGAACATATAGATCCTGTATAGCCATGATATCCTTTAAATGAAGGCTCTGCTTTATATTTTCTTATATTTTTTTCTGCTATTTCATCTAACTCCTTAGTTGTTATACCAGGTTGTATAGATTCTTTTAGTATTTCATGAGTTTCAGCTACAATTTTTCCAGCATCTCTCATCAATTCTATTTCTTTAGCAGATTTTATTATAATCATTAGTTTTCACACCCTAATGCTAAGGATATATCTTCAAAAACTTTATCTATAGATTGTTGACCATCAATAGTATTAATTATACCTTGATTAGTGTAATAATCTATTAAAGGCTCAGTTTGATCTAAGTAAACTTGAATTCTTTTAGATACAGTTTCTTCATTATCATCTGCTCTTTGGTATAAATCACCTTGACAAATATCACATTTCCCATCAACTTTTGATGGATTATATTTTATATGGAAAGTAGCTCCGCAATTTTTACAAATACGTCTACCTACAGCTCTATCTACTAATACAGTTTTGTCTACCTGTATATTTATAACTTTATCCAGATTCATGTTAGATTCAGTCAATACTTTATCTAATGCTTGTGCTTGAACTACAGTTCTTGGAAAACCATCTAATAAAAATCCACTTTTACAATCATCTTCTAAAAGTCTATCTTTAACTATTTCTACAACTAATTCATCCGGAACTAAAAGTCCTTTATCCATATATTCTTTAGCCTTTAATCCCAGCTCAGTTCCCTCTTTTATATTTTTTCTAAAAATATCTCCAGTTGATATGTGAGGTATACTATATTTTTTCACGATCCCTGAAGCTTGAGTTCCTTTGCCAGCTCCTGGAGGTCCAAGTAGTATAAGTTTCATTTCAATCATCTCCGATACTAAATTTAGGACAGGGGATTTATATACCCCCAATTCCTATTTTAAGAAACCTTGATAATGTCTCATCAACATTTGAGCTTCTATTTGTTTCATCGTTTCAAGTGCAACTCCTACTACTATTAATAGAGAAGTCCCTCCGAACCTAAATGGGAGACTACCTAATTGAAGTATCAAAGTTGGAAATACTGCTATGGCAGCTAAAAATACAGCTCCTGCTAATGTAAGTCTTGTAAGTACCTTGTTTAGATACTCCTCTGTAGGCTTTCCAGGTCTTATACCAGGAATAAAACCTCCATAGTTTTTCATATTATTAGCAATTTCTTCTACATTGAATGTAACCGCTGTATAAAAATAAGTAAAGAAGATTATTAATAATGCTTCTAATCCTATATATATCCAAACTCCTGGAGTTCCGTTTGGCGATAACCATTTAGTCACAAACGCCTGAAAATCTCCCTTTAAGAATAATGATAGTGTTTGAGGAAATGCTAAAAGCGAAACTGCAAATATAACTGGAATAACACCTGCTTGATTCACTTTCATTGGTATATGTGTGCTTTGCCCACCATACATTTTTCTTCCTACTACTCTTTTAGCATACTGTACAGGTATCTTTCTTGATCCTTGTTGTATAGCTATTACTCCTACGATTATAGCTATCGCTACAGCTGCAAATATTATCAGTTGTATAATATTTATTTGATTTTCTGAGAATAACTTATACGTCTGAATAAAGGAACCTGGAACTCTTGATATAATACCTATAAATATTATAAGAGATATTCCATTGCCTATACCTTTTTCAGTGATTTTTTCACCTAACCACATTAAGAACGATGTTCCTGCAGTTAAAGTAAGTATCACTGTTGTTATAGAGAATATATCCTTAGATATTAATGCTCCTCTAAACAAACCTACACTTATTCCTGTAGCTTGAATTAACGCTAAAATAATGGTTCCATATCTTGTGTATTGAACCATCTTTTTTCTTCCTTCTTCACCTGATTTACTCAATTCCTCAAGACTTGGTATAGCTATAGTTAATAACTGCACTATTATTGATGCTGTTATGTAAGGAGTTATACTTAAAGCAAATATAGTAAATTGTCTAAAAGCTCCTCCTGCTACTAAATCATAGAAGGAAAGAAGACCCGCTTGGTCAACTACCTTCTTAATATAGTCTATATCTACGCCAGGTACAGGTATTGAAGATCCAATTCTAAATACGATAATCATCATCAAAGTATATAAAATTCTTTTTCTTAAATCAGGAATTTTCCAAGCATTTTTCAAGGTAGATAGCACTTTAGATCACCTCTACCTTTCCTCCAGCTGCTTCTATTTTCTCAATAGCTGATTTAGTGAACTTTTGAGCTTTAACTGTTACATTTATCTCTAATTTACCTTCACCTAATATCTTAACTCCATCTTTTTCAATCTTTCTGATTATTCCTTTTTCTTTAAGGATTTCTGGAGTTATTTCAGTGCCGCTTTCAAATGCATTTAATCTTTCTATATTAACTAGTGAGTAAGCTTTTTTGAATATATTAGTGAAACCTCTCTTTGGAAGTCTTCTATATATAGGCATTTGGCCCCCTTCAAATCCTGGTCTTACTCCTCCACCTGAACGAGAATTTTGTCCTTTTTGTCCACGTCCAGAAGTTTTACCTTGACCAGTTGCAGTACCTCTTCCCAGTCTTTTTCTGTTTCTCACAGCGCCTTCAGCAGGTCTTAACTCATGTAATTTCATGATTACACCTCCTTCTTTCTATGTTATATATTACTTAACTTCTACTAAATGTTCTACTATTTTGATCATTCCTCTTGTTTGAGGATTATCTGGCTGCTCAACTACTTGATGTCTTTTCTTAAGACCAAGAGCCTCAACTGTTTTTCTTTGCTTTGGATTAGTTCCTATTAACCCTTTTACTAACGTTATTTTTAAATTAGCCATTTAAATACCTCCTTATCCTAGAAGGTCTTCAACTTTTTTACCTCTAAGTTTTGCTATATCTTCAGCAGTTCTTAGAGACTTAAGTCCTTCTATAGTAGCATTTACCATATTTCTAGCATTGTTAGATCCTAAAGATTTAGCTCTAACATCCTTTAATCCTGCAAGCTCAAGAACCGCACGAACAGGTCCTCCAGCGATAACTCCTGTACCTTCTTGTGCTGGCATTATTAATATGTTACCTGCACCAAAGTGTCCTTTTACTTGGTGAGGAATTGTTGTTCCAACCATAGGTACACGAATTAAGTTTTTCTTAGCATCATCTATTGCTTTTTTAATAGCATCAGGTACTTCCATAGCTTTACCAGTACCTAATCCTACATATCCGTTTTCATCTCCAACTATTACTAAAGCAGCAAATCTGAAGTTTCTACCACCCTTAACAACTTTAGTAACACGTCTTATTTGAACAACTTTTTCTTTTAAATCAAGTTGTCTTGCGTCTATAGGTTTACGAAGCATTTATTTCCCTCCTTTTATTAAAACTCAAGGCCGCCTTCTCTAGCTCCCTCTGCTAATTCTTTTACTCTACCATGATAAAGGTATCCACCACGATCGAATACAACTTCTTTTATTCCTTTATCTAATGCTTTTTTAGCTAATAGTTTACCTACAAGCTTAGCAGCTTCTTTATTTCCTGTGTTTTTAACAGCACCTTTAACTTCTGCTTCAAGAGAAGAAGCTGCAATTAAAGTACATGCATTAACATCATCTATTATTTGAGCATAGATATTAGAATTACTTCTAAATATATTTACTCTTGGTCTTTCAGAGCTTCCATGAATTTTCTTGCGAACTCTTTTGTGTCTTTGAAGTCTGTTCTCATTTTTATTTACTTTTTTGAACATCCATATTCACTCCTTTCTATTCTAATTTTTTTTACTTACCAGTTTTTCCTTCTTTACGTCTTATAACTTCACCAGCATACTTGATTCCTTTTCCTTTGTATGGCTCTGGCTTTCTCCAAGCTCTTATCTTAGCAGCATAGTTACCTACTAATTGCTTATCTATACCTTTAACTACTACCTCAGTTTGGTTAGGAGTTTCAGTTACTACACCTTCTGGATCTTCCATCTCTACTGGATGTGAGAATCCTAAACTCATAACTAACTTTTTACCTTGCTTTTGAGCTCTATATCCTACACCAACTAACTCTAATTTCTTCTCGTATCCTTTAGTTACACCCTCAACCATATTAGCTATAAGTGTTCTAGTTAATCCGTGTAAAGATCTATGTCTTTTATTGTTTGTAGGTCTTTCAACTACTATAGAATTATCTTCTTTAGTTATTTTTAAATCTTCTACAAACTTTTTTGTAAGTTCTCCTTTAGGGCCTTTAACTGTTATAAGGTTACCCTCTTCTAATATAACGTCTACGCCTTCTGTTATTTCAATTGGCTTAATACCTATTCTTGACATATCTACACCTCCTTGCAGCGTTCTTTATATTACCAAACGTAGCAAATTACTTCTCCGCCAACGCCTTCTTTTCTAGATTGTTTATCTGTTATTATACCTTTTGAAGTAGATATTATTGAAATTCCAAGTCCATTTAAAACTTTTGGAATTTCATCTTTAGCAGCATAAACTCTCATTCCTGGCTTTGAAATTCTCTTTATTCCAGTTATAACTCTCTCGTTATTCTTTCCGTACTTTAACTGAGCTCTAATTATTCCTTGCTTTCCATCTTCTATAACATCATAGCCTTTTATAAATCCTTCTTCTAACAGAATTCTAGCTATTTCTTTTTTTATATTTGAAGCAGGTATGTCAACAGTCTCATGTTTAACTGTATTAGCATTTCTTACACGTGTTAGCATATCCGCTATTGGATCTGTCATTGTCATATTTCTGACCTCCTTTCATATATTACCAGCTTGCTTTTCTAACTCCAGGTATTTCTCCTTTATAAGCTAGTTCTCTAAAGCATATACGACATATGCCGAATTTTCTTAACACAGCATGTGGTCTACCACATATACTACATCTAGTATACTCTCTAGTTTTATACTTTTGTTTTCTTTGTTGTTTCACAACCATAGCTTTTCTAGCCATTGGAATCCCTCCTTTGATTACTTAGAATATGGCATTCCTAATAATTTTAATAATTCACGTGCTTGCTCATCATTTTCAGCACTAGTAACAAATATTATATCCATTCCTCTTACTTTATCAACTTTATCATATTCTATTTCTGGATAAATTAATTGCTCTTTAATTCCAAGTGCATAGTTTCCTCTTCCATCAAATGAATTAGGTTTAACTCCTCTGAAGTCTCTAACTCTTGGTAAAGAAATGTTAACTAATTTATCAACAAAGTGATACATTTTGTCTCCTCTTAATGTTACTTTAGCACCAACAGGCATTCCTTCTCTTAATTTGAAGTTTGCAACTGATTTCTTTGCTTTAGTAGTAACAGGCTTTTGTCCACTTATCATTTCTAATTCTGCAACTGCTGCTTCTAATCCTTTTGGATTTTCTTTTGCATCACCGATACCCATATTTATTATAACTTTCTCAAGTTTAGGTATCTCCATAACATTTTCATATGCAAATTTCTCCATTAATGCTGGAGCAACTTCCTTCGTGTACTTTTCTTTTAATCTTGAAGCCACTTTTGGTACCTCCTTTCAAGATATTATATTTCTTCTCCGCTCTTTCTAGATACTCTTACTTTTGTTCCATCTTCTAATGTTTTGAATCCTACTCTTACACCTTTACCTTCTTTTGCATCAAATAACATAACATTTGAAACATGTATAGGTGCTTCTTGGTGTACAATTCCACCTTGTTGCACTTTAGCGTTAGGCTTTTGATGTTTTGTAGCCATATTTACGCCTTCAACTATTACTTTTTCTGCCTTAGGGAAAACTTTTAGGACTTTACCTTTTTTGCCTTTATCTTTTCCCGATATAACGACAACAGTATCATCTTTTTTTACGCGCATCATTCTCTATTGCACCTCCTTAATTATAGTACCTCTGGAGCAAGAGAAACTATCTTCATGAAATCTTTATCTCTTAACTCTCTTGCAACAGGCCCGAAGATACGAGTTCCCATAGGAGTTTTATCGTCTTTTATTATAACAGCAGCATTTTCATCAAATGTTATATAACTACCGTCTTTACGTCTTAGACCTTGCTTAGTTCTTACTACTACAGCTTTTACAACCTTACCTTTTTTTACAACTCCACCAGGTGTTGCACTTTTAACAGTAGCAACTATTACATCTCCAACGTTTGCATATTTTCTTCCACTTCCGCCTAAAACACGTATACATAATAGTTCTTTAGCACCTGAATTATCAGCAACCTTCAAACGTGTCTCCTGTTGTATCATTCATAATCCCTCCTTTTCGCCTGTATTATTTAGCTTGCTCTATAACTTCAACTAATCTAAATCTCTTATCCTTTGATAAAGGTCTAGTTTCCATTATTTTCACTCTATCGCCAATTTTACATACATTTTGCTCATCATGAGCTTTAAACTTTTTAGTTCTTTTTACAGCTTTTCCGTATAATGGGTGACGAACGAACTCTTCTACAGCAACAACTATAGTTTTATCCATTTTATCACTTACAACACGGCCAATTCTAACTTTTCTTCTTCCTCTTTCCATATTGAGAGCCTCCCTTCTTTTAAGCTACTAAGCTCTAGATTCTTCTAGTTCTCTTTCTCTAAGGATGGTCTTTACTCTAGCTATATCTTTTTTAACGAACTTAACTCTAGATGTATTTTCAAGTTGTCCTGTAGCTAATTGGAATCTTAAGCTAAATAATTCACTTTTAAATTCATTTATCTTTTGATTTAACTCTGAGCTAGTCATCTCTTTTAACTCTTTAGCTTTCATCCGCTTCACCACCCTTTACTTCAGTTTCTTCACGTAATACAAATTTACATTTAACAGGAAGCTTATGCATAGCAAGTCTCATAGCTTCTCTAGCTTTTTCTTCTGGAACTCCTGCAAGTTCAAACATTACTCTACCAGGTTTAACTACAGCTACCCAGTATTCTGGCGATCCTTTTCCGGCTCCCATACGAGTTTCTGCTGGCTTTCTTGTTACTGGTTTATGAGGGAATATCTTTATCCAAACTTTTCCCCCTCTTTTTATATATCTTGTCATTGCTATTCTGGCAGCTTCTATTTGATTAGAAGTTATCCATGCTGGTTCTAATGCTACTAATCCGAACTCTCCATAAGTAACTTTATTACCTTTGTGAGCTTGACCAGACATTTTACCTCTGTGAACTCTACGACGCTTTACTCTTTTAGGCATTAACATGAGTATTTCCTCCTTCCTTAATATCTACTTAATTAAGCCTCTTTCTTTGGAGATCTTTGAGATTTATTGTTTCTGTTATCTCTTCTATTATCTCTTCTTTTTCTATCTTTTCTCTCTTCTATCACTCTTGGTGCGAAACCATTTTTTGATGGAAGAACTTCTCCATTACAAACCCAAACTTTGATTCCTATCTTACCATAAGTTGTGTTTGATTCAGCAAATCCATAAGCTATATCAGCTCTTAAAGTTTGAAGTGGTACATTTCCTTCACTGTATCCTTCAGTTCTAGCCATTTCAGCTCCACCAAGTCTACCTGATGCAGAAACTTTTATACCTTTAACTCCTGCTCTCATAGCTCTTTGTATAGCTTGCTTCATAGCTCTTCTGAAAGATACCCTTCTTTCAATAGCTAAAGCTATATTTTCTGCTATTAATTGAGCTTCTTTTTCTGGATTTCTAACTTCTATAATGTTTATATAAACATTTTTCTTAGTCATTTTTTCTAATTCAGCTTTTAAAGCTTCAATTCCAGATCCACCTCTACCTATAACCATTCCTGGCTTAGCAACAGATAAGTGTAATCTAAGTTTATTAGCAGCTCTTTCGATTTCTATTCTAGAAACTCCAGCTGTATTTAATTTGTTCTTTAGGAATTTACGTATAGTATGATCTTCTAATATAAAAGCACCGAACTCTTTTTTATCAGCGAACCATCTAGAATCCCAATCCTTTATCACTCCGACTCTAAAGCCGTGTGGGTTAACCTTTTGACCCATTGATTTCCCTCCTTCTATAGATAAATTTATCTTTCTTTTAATACTACCTCTATATGACTTGTTCTTTTTCTAATAGTTGTAGCTCTTCCCATAGCTCTTGGCATGAATCTCTTCATTGTAGGGCCTTGGTTTGCACATATTTCCGCAACATATAATTTATCTACGTCCATATTGTAATTGTTTTCAGCATTAGCCATTGCAGATTTTATAACCTTAGCTATTACTGGTGCAGCAACTTTTGGCGTATACTTTAATATTGCTAAAGCTTCGTTTACATTCTTTCCTCTAACAATACCAGCTACTTGACCTGCTTTTCTTGGTGCTATACGTATATATTTAGCAGTTGCTCTAGCTTCCACAGCGATTACCTCCTTCCATTATAAATGGACTATTTTCTCTTAGAAGACTTTTCGTCGTCTTTGTGTCCTTTAAAAGTTCTTGTAGGAGCGAATTCTCCTAATTTATGTCCAACCATATCTTCTGTTACATAAACTGGTACGTGCTTTCTACCGTCATGTACAGCTATAGTATGTTCTACCATTTGAGGAAATATAGTTGATGCTCTTGACCAAGTCTTTATAACTTTCTTTTCATTTGCAGCATTCATAGCTTCTATCTTCTTAAGAAGACGCGGGTGAACAAAAGGTCCTTTTTTAGTTGATCTTCCCATTTGCTTTCCTCCTTCCCATTACTTATTAGTGTTTATTATTTCTTTCTTCTTGATACTATTAACTTATCAGAAGCTTTGTTTTTCTTACGAGTTTTGTATCCAAGAGCTGGTTTACCCCAAGGTGTAACCGGTGATGGTCTACCTATTGGTGCTCTACCTTCTCCTCCTCCGTGTGGATGGTCGCAAGGGTTCATTACAGATCCTCTTACTGTTGGTCTAACGCCCATATGTCTCTTTCTTCCTGCTTTACCTATAGTTACGTTAAAATGCTCTAAGTTTCCAACTTGTCCTATTGTAGCTCTACAGTTGATGTTAACATATCTCATTTCTCCAGATGGTAATCTTAAAAGAGCATGCTTTCCTTCTTTAGCCATTAACTGAGCTGAAGCTCCAGCAGATCTTACTATTTGTCCACCTTTTCCAACTTTTAATTCAATGTTGTGTACTAAAGTACCAACTGGGATATCTTTTAATTCTAAAGCATTCCCTACTTTTATATCTGCATTTTCACCTGACATTAAAGTATCTCCAACCTTAATTCCGTTAGGTGCTAATATATATTTCTTTTCTCCATCAGCATAAGCTAATAAAGCTATGTTAGCTGTTCTGTTTGGATCGTATTCAACTGCAGTAACTTTCGCAGGAACACCATCTTTATTTCTTTTGAAATCTATTATTCTATACTTCTTCTTAGCTCCGCCACCTTTATGACGAACAGTTATTTTACCATGAGCATTTCTTCCTGAATGTTTCTTTAAAGAAACAAGTAATGATTTTTCCGGTTCATGCTTAGTTATTTCATCAGAAACTAAAACCGTCATTTGTCTTAATCCAGGAGAAGTTGGTTTAAACTTTTTAATAGCCATCTTATTTCCCTCCTTCTTGCTTTATTACTACACGCCTTCAAAGAACTCTATTTCTTTGCTATCAGCTGTTAAAGTAACAACAGCTTTTTTAAAGCTTGCAGTTCTTCCTACATGTTTTCCCATTCTTTTTTCTTTTCCGCTATAGTTTAAAGTGTTTACTTTATCCACTGAAACACCAAATACAGTTTCAACAGCCTTCTTTATTTCAGTTTTGTTAGCTCTTTTAGAAACTACAAAAGTGTATTTTTTAGAAGCCATATCCGCCATACTTTGTTCACTTATAACAGGTTTTACAATTATATCATGTGGATTAGTCATTATGCGTACACCTCCTCCACTTTTTCAACAGCATCTTTAGTTATTATAAATGCATCATGCTTTAATATATCATATACATTCATAGTGTTAACTTGAGCAGTTGTAACTCCTTCTATGTTTGAAGCTGACTTTATTACATTCTTATCGTTTTCTCCTAAAACTACTAAAGCTTTCTTTTCTATTTTTAAATTGTTAAGTATTTTAGCGAATTCTTTAGTTTTTGGAGCTTCCATATTTAATGCATCTAAAACTATTATTTCTTTATTTTGAACTTTAGATGATAAAGCACACTTCATAGCTAATCTTCTTACCTTCTTAGGTAAAGTGTATCTATAATCTCTAGGTTTTGGTGCGAATACAATTCCTCCACCTACCCATTGAGGTGATCTTGTACTACCTTGTCTTGCTCTTCCAGTTCCTTTTTGTCTCCAAGGCTTTCTTCCTCCACCTCTTACTTCAGATCTAGTCTTAGCAGATTGAGTGCCTTGTCTTTTATTAGCTAATTGGTTCTTTACTACTTCATATAAAACGTGCTCATTAACTTCAGCACCGAATATGTTATCTGACAATACTAATTCATCAACCTTTTCACCGTTAATGTTTAATATATCTATTTTTGGCATTTTGCTTCCTCCTTTCTTACAAGATTAAATTACTTGCTTGACTTTACTGCTTTCTTTATAGTAACTAACGAACGCTTAGCTCCAGGTATAGCACCTTTAACTAATATTAAGTTCTTCTCAGCATCTATTCTTACAACTTCTAAGTTTTGAATAGTAACTTTGTCTACTCCCATGTGTCCAGCTAGCTTTTTACCCTTGAACACTCTACCAGGTGTAGCACAAGCTCCCATTGAACCTGGTCTTCTGTGGTATCTAGAACCGTGAGTTTCAGGTCCTCTACTTTGACCATGTCTTTTTATAACCCCTTGGAATCCCTTACCTTTACTTATTCCAGTAACATCAACCATTTGTCCTGCTTCAAATATATCAGTAGTAATTTCTTGTCCTACTTTGTACTCAATTAAGTTCTCAACTCTAAATTCTTTTAAGTGCTTTCTGAATGATACTCCAGCTTTTTCAAATTGTCCTTTTTGAGGCTTGTTTAAAGATTTTTCTTTAGCATCTCCAAAACCTACTTGAATAGCATTGTATCCATCATTTTCTATATTTTTGATTTGAGTAACTACCATTGGTCCTGCTTCAATAACAGTAACAGGAATAACATTACCTTCTTCAGTAAATATTTGAGTCATTCCAATTTTTTTACCTAATAATCCATTCATGTTTGACACCTCCTATAATCTTACAGCGGATTACGAATTCGTAATCATTCTAAGATAAGGTATATCTATATCCATATCTTAGTATCAAATTTATTATAATTTGATTTCAATATCAACACCTGCTGGTAAATCTAACTTCATTAAAGAATCTACAGTTTTTGGTGTTGGGCTTGTTATATCTACAAGTCTCTTATGAGTTCTCATTTCGAACTGTTCTCTAGAATCCTTGTACTTATGAACTGCTCTTAATATAGTTATTATTTGCTTTTCAGTAGGTAGCGGTACTGGTCCTGAAACCTTAGCTCCTGTCTTCTTAGCAGTTTCAACTATCTTTTCTGCTGATAAATCTAATATCTTGTGATCATATGATTTTAATCTGATTCTTATTTTTTCATTCTTAGCCATTTGATTTTCCCTCCTTTATCGCACGTTTATTTTTCACGTACGACTTGATCCCTTTACACTGTTCCGGGTGTGTTGTTTTTTTTTAAAAAACACAGCATAGGATCAGGTCGCCCGATTCTGAGATACAGACATACTCTGTAAAAATTACCTGGTGGTCAGCAACCTTTTACATCATCGCATTTCTCAAACACACTATTACATTTTATATTAAAAACATATTTTTTTCAAGAGTTTTTTTAAAAAAATTTGTTTTTAATTTGTTTAAATTACGTCTATGTAGCTAATCCGTTTTCAACATTATTTATTGTATAATAAAGCTATCTAATTGTAAAGTTTTTTTCAAAAAAAAAGAGAAGGTATATACCTTCTCTATAATTTTTATTATTCTGTTTTTTTATTATTCTGTTATAGAAGCAACTACTCCTGCTCCTACTGTTCTTCCACCCTCACGGATAGCGAATCTTAATCCCTCTTCCATTGCTATTGGAGCGATTAATTCAACTT
>NZ_JAOASI010000044.1 GCF_025210165.1 Tepidibacter sp. | reverse complement strand
TTTTTTATCTTTATTATAGCTATACAAATATTTTCTTCATCAATATACTCAACATCATGAAATGTAATGGATGTTCTATCACTAAAATCTAATTCAAACTCTTCTGTAATTTCTTCAACTAATTTACTTGCATATATAAGCCCTTTAGTCTTACTTTCATTAATTTTATAATCTGGTACTTCATCTAAAAAACCCACTCCTATAGCAATTGAATTCTCTGAAAATGCAAATTGTACCCTACTTGGATTATCTAACTTGTCCATCAATTCTTTAGACAGAGAAATCCTCTTTCCATTACTTTTTGAATTTATTATTGAAATGACTCCTGCATCAGTAATATCTTTACTAACACTCACACTCTTAGCTCCATGAAAATTTGATAACACATCATTTTTATTAATACTCATTTTTAACTCCTCCTTTTTTATATTTATTAATCTTCAAGTAAATCTTCTTCAACTGTTTCTGATGTATTCTGCTTAGTTACTTTACTTTCGTCATTTTCAACTACTGCATCTTTTTTATCATCTTTTTTAGCCTTTTTCTTTTTATCTTCTTGCTTCTTACCATCTCCATTTTGTAGCTTTATTACATAACACGGAACTGCTCCCCTAACCTTTGGATCAACAATTCTTCTTCTATAAAGCTTTCCTTTTTCATGACTAAGAAGATTTCTATCTTTCCATGCTTGTAATATGTATCTTGTATTCTCAAATCCACCTTTTTTCATTATTTCATCAAATTTTGTAGTTATTATTACAACATAGTTCTCATGTTTATTTTTTTCTAACTTGCCCCATAATTCATATGTACTACTTCCTACAACTCCAAGTGTATCTCCAAAATCTTTATTAAGTTTAGATTTATTGACTACTAAACTTTGTTTGAAATGGTCATAAGCAGTTGAAGGTAAATCTATATCTTCTATACTCTTATTTTCATTATCAATAATGAAGGCTTTAATCTTTTTTAAGTTGAGTTTAATATTTAATGCTTCATTTACTATTTGTCCAGTTGCTACTATAATAGCTAATTTCATTGCTATTCTTCCTTTAAAGGAATTTTCTTTCAAATCTTCTTCAATCTTTGATTTCCATTTCATTATTCTTCTTATTACTTCATCTTTTCCTAAATCTAAAAGTTTCTTAACAAACCTTATTCCTGTAAAACCGTAATTATTAGTTACTATACTTTTTATTTTCTCTGCCTGCTTTGAATCTTTTGTCCATTTAATATTTCCAAATTCAAATAGTCTAACTTTAAGCCCTGTATTTTTATTACTTTGTGATAGTATTGAACTCTCACCTGTTGATATGATAGTTGTCTCCCATGTTTTAGTAGGTCTTACCTCTAATTTTTTATTCATTCTCTTTTTATCACTTCCACTAGCAAGTATGTAAATAAGATTTGTAAAATCCTTTTTATTTAGCATACTTGACTCATCAAGTACCATTGGTAATCCTCTATTCCCTGACAACAATCCGAAAATTGCGTTTTGTGTACTGTTCCAGTCCAAGATGAGACCTTGTTCTCTGAGTTTCGGGCTTCCAAAAGGAGACACCGCAAGTTGAGCTGCTGTTGTTTTTCCATGTGTGCTCTCTGCAAAAATATGGACAAGTAGAGATTCTATGCTCAGTTCCTCTCCTACAAACCCTACTGTAGCGGCTGAAAATCCCAATATTAAAGCAAGTGCTAATTTTGTATCTTCTACAACTTCATCTTTTATTAATCTCATCCAATTTTCTTCGCTTCCTTTTGGTTCAACAGCTAAATTTCCTGAATATTTAGACTTTTCTTTGTAACCTATAGCTTTATAGTGTTTAAAATATACCTTTTTATCTTCATCTTCTTCAAATCCTACATTCCTATGTATGAATGATACTTTTAGATTATCTATTTCATTCCTTAGATGTTTCATAACCTCTTTTACATTTAAATCATTTACATCTACACCATATTCAGCAAGAGAAAGAAGATTTGCTCTTGATGCCAAATCTTTCTTACCTACTTGAATTTTTTTCATTCTTCTATTAGACATAAATTCTAATTCATACATTTCTTTTTTAGTTTCAACATCTTCTATTGCTTTTTTAACACTCATAAACTGAGCTACTGGTTTATGTATTACAATATCATTTTTACTTTTAATCGAATAAATATATGCATCTTTAACATATACATCATCATATAACTTGCTAAAAGTATATGCACATTGATTTTTATTCATCTTAAATAACCCCTATTCTGTAAAGTTTAATTTATTCATCATCTTTAAATATTTCTTCTGCTTCTTTACTTTTTTTGTTATTTTCCTTTTCTATCTTTTTAAGTTCTTCTTTATCTAAATCAATTTCTTTTATATTAGAATACGTCTTTCCATTAACACTATTATTTTCAACCTTTACATTTACTGGTTTAGTTAACAGATTGCTAAGATCTATATCTTCTCCTACATCCTCTAGTATTTCAAATTTTTTCAATAAGTCTATAAAAGAACTATCATCATACCAAGATACATATGTTGTATAATATAATTTCGCAACAGCTCCTTTATGATTAACATAAACAACTAAAATCAACTTTTTCCCATTCACCTCATCTTTTATCATTAAATTTTCAATTATACCTTTGTGCTTACCATTTGGAACATTTCTTATTTCCCTTTTTCTTGTAATCATAAGATTCATTTCATTTCCTCCTTATTAGTAAAATAGCTTTTATTATTTCTGGTGTTGCTCACTTCTTGATTACTAGTATATAACCGTTTCTTAGATGGGTCACGGACACTAATTTTTTAAGTTTTTGTCCGTGACACATAAAAAAATACAGCTTAACTAAGCTGTATTTTTAATCTACTTCTACTCCATTTACTTTTAAATATGCTTCCAAAGATGCCTCTAAAAAAGAATCTATATCTTTTTCGTTAAATTGTTTATTATAATTAATTTTATTACATTCTTTTTCATATCTTGAAATTGCTTCGATTTCTTTTCTAAACTTCTTTAAACCTTCGTTTAGAGTATCTATGTATTTATTTATATAATATCTTTTAGCTTCAGAACTGCTTATATTATCATTTATTAAATTCAAATCTTTAACTATTATACCTTTAGCTTCATATATCTTTTCATAAAACTCCTCATTCTCCATTTCTTTAACATATTCTCTTATTTGTTCTTTTTCCTTATCATCTTTACAATTTTCAAGATTTATTTGTAATAAATGTTCCTTTAATAGCTCATATTCTTCATCATTTAATGGCATACAACTCTTCTTTATTTTTCCAGTTTTAGTTTTATTATCTTTTTTATATGTTGAATTCACTGACCTAGATAATAATTCTCTAAGTTCTATATTTTCATAAAATGACTTTAGAAGTTTTATTGAAGCATCTTCTTCTCCTTTAGTTATTTCTAATTTATCATTTTCTAATATTCTACAAACTTTAAGCATGTTTATTATTCTTTCTACTTCCTTTCTTGCACTATCAAAGAAACTATCACTTCTATCTATTCCTGTGACTTTTTCAGTTATATCATATAAAAATAACTTTTCTTTTTTATCGCTCAAATATATTACCTCCTATTTACGTACAATCAAACTTATCATACACTCTATTAAAATTATAACATTATATTTTTTCTGATTTAATTTTTATCTTTTTAATTTTTTATTGGGCTAATTTTTTTACTTTAAATTCAACTCGAATTCAAAAACAATTTATTAATTTCTATTCGACTAAAAATTATTTTTAAGGAGTTGATTTTAATGTCTTTTAATGAAAAGACACCTGCTTCGGTAGGTCTTAAAGAAACTAGACACGGTAAACTTATACAATCTAGGCTTAATAATGCTTTATTTGAGGAAAAGAAAAAGCTAGAAGATGAAGGCTATGAAATTCCTAATACTTATCTTTCTGTTCAAGGAGACACCAGACAATATTGGAATCCAGAAAAATATTTTACCAAATCTATCCATCATTAATTGATGATATCAAGACTAATGATGGTTTAAGTCTTACAGAATTAGGTATTATTTCAGCCTTATCTACTCATATTGGATATGAAGATAATCTTTTGTGTAAATCTAATGGCAACCCATTAAGAAAAAAAGATTTGTCTGAAATTTTAGAAATAGGACACAATGCAGTAGATAAATATATGTCTTCCTTAGTTAAAAAAGGAGTTTTAGCAAAAGTAAAAGTTAAAAGGTCAGTTCATTATTATATGAATCCTCACATATATTTCAAAGGAAATAGGATTGATAATACATTACTTAATATGTTCAAAAAAATTGAATAATGTATTGAAAGCACTCTGTTTTCAGATAAATACCACTTTTTGGGGATTATCCCTAAGAAATAGTTACCAAATTCTGGTATATATTAAATTTGCATTTTACCATAACCCTTCAAGGTTATTTTCAATTTTTACTTAATTTTTTCTATATATAATATTAGACTCAATTTAAAATAGGAGGTATTTTATGACTAAAATATATAATAACTATAATAGTTCTAAAAAATATAATCTTATCTCTAAGAAAAATGATTTAGATTTATGTAAAAGAAAAATTAGAAATCTAAAAAATATTTCTTTAGATGATTTATCAGATTACGAAAAAAATAAAATTACAAGAGATTTAGAAATTGAATTAAGAAGAAAAGAAGTATTAGAAAGAGATTTGAAAAAATTAGGTTTTATAGAAACTAAAGGTAGACGTAAGAAAAACCCTAATGAAAAATATTGTAATACCAGAAAGAAGTTTACAGCTATGCTTATGCCTAAAAATCTTGATTATCTAAAAACTCTTAAATCCAATCAAAAAATTGATAATATTTCATCTTTTCTTGATGAAATAATTGAGATTCACATGAAAAAAAACATTAATTATTAATTTGTAAATAATAAAAAAAAATAACTCTAACCTCATTATGAGATTAGAGTTATTTAAACTATATATACTAATATAATTTTGTTCTAGTTTATAGTAATAGTTACTTGCTTATCATTT
>NZ_JAOASI010000043.1 GCF_025210165.1 Tepidibacter sp. | reverse complement strand
TCATTAGATAGGCTTATAGATATTGCTAGAGGACTTAATACCACTATTAGTTACCTTCTTGATGAAACTAATGAAAATGCTATTAACTTTGATTCTAAAATTTTATCTAATCCTGACTTCAAGAAAATTTTAGAAGAGTTTAAAGATTTTAATTTATGGTCTGATGAAGATAAGAAAGAAATTTTAGCTTATTTAAGAGCTAAAAGTATAGTTAGAAAATCTAAGTAATTTTTTAAGCCAAATCGATTTTTATTAGTTCTCTTGATTTAGCTATTGTAATATTTTTATTCCTTTTTTAGCGACAAAAGTGACAATTGTAACTACATCTACTCTCTTTCTTTGATTTTTATTCATTCTATCTATCACCTTTACTTTTTTGATTCTACTGTCGCTACTTTAGTCTATTCCATGTCCTCTAGTAGTATTTTAGGAGTTAGTCTCATTTGAATTATTAGAGATATTCCAAAGTCATTATTACAAAGTATTAAAGAATTAGTGTAATCTTCTCCTCCTTCTACAGTTATTTTATCAACGTATTCTGGAATAATATCATCTACATCAATGTAAATTTCCTTTAGTTTTTCAAAATCTTCTTTAGCTTCAATTACTAAAATATAACCCCCATCGCCTCCTTCTACATACCTATCTTCTCCGTACTCACTATCTAGTATAGATGCTACCGATTTAATTACTTCTACTACTTCCTTTGGTAAGTCTAAGTTTTCAGTTTCCTTTACATGAGCTATTTTTATCATGGTGTATCTCTCCTTTTTATAAAATATAAAAGCCCAAGAAAGTAATTTATTATTTTAATTACTCTCTTGGGCTAATCTTCAATATCAATCTTTTTAAGTATCAATCTTAGAAAACAAATTTACAATTCATACTGCTCCAACCTCAATCTTACTACTACTGTTTCTACTGCACTTTTATTGACTGTTTCAATATCATGTCTCCTTTCTATCATTCTCTTATTTAAATAATATATATTTATAATAATCTTAAAAACGGATTTACTCTGAATTAGCATGATTCATTAGGTGAAAAAAAATCTATTGAAAATGTTGTGTTTTTAAATTAAATATTTTCTCTATTTGAATAAGTTCCTATAAAAAAACTCTAATCTTTAAGTAAAAAGATTAGAGTTTTTTTATATAATTTTATATACTTCCTAATTCTATTATTAATACTATTTTCAAATAATAATTCATTAAAATTAAGCTTCTTTTAGCAATTCTACATATCGATCATAAATTGAATTGTAATCTTTATTTAATAAATTTCCCCTACCTACTAAATCTATTTCATTATACTCGTAACTTGATATAGATTCAATTGTTTGTTCATTGTTAGAAATAAAAATGAAAGATTGAAAATTATCTTTAAGATTATTAAAAATGTATTTTGACGTTCTATCCTTTTCTTGACCATTAAAATCATCTTTTAAAAAGGTATCAATAAACATTGGAATGTTTATAGTATTTTCAGCATTTATTGCCATTCTATATATTGATAAATACTGTGCAATATACGCCTGTACTTTTGTTGCTCCTGATAACATTATATTCACTGATTCAAGGTTTGAAACGTAATAATTCTTATATGCAAACGGTATTTCTAAATCCTCAAATGCTTTTATCATTAGTTCTTTATATTCTTTTGCAACATTAATCTTATTTAAATCATTTAAGCTTTTTTCGACCTTTTCCAAGCTTTCTTGATCTTTATCTCTTAAGACTCTTAACTTTGAAACCTCATCTAGTAACTTTTCATTAACTTGATTTAAAGCATAGCTATTAGCTCTATCTGATAACTTAATAATTTCTGCATCAGCATTTAGTTTATTTCTAAGTTCAACATTTTCATACTTTATATTTTTAACATTACTCATTGAATAACTTATTTCTTCTTCAGCTTCCTCAAGATACATATTTAATTTTTCTCTTTCTTTAATGAGATTCTGCTGAGTTAATAGTAACTTATAATTTTCCTCCATATCCTTATGGATTTCCTGTTTACAATTAGGACACTTCTCTCCTAATTCTTGATTTATTATTTCATCAATTGAAGAGTCTAATTTAACCTTCATTTCTAGCAATGAATTCTTTTTATAAATTTTTTCATTAAGCTCTCTTTTTAACTTGTGCTCTGTTTCAACAATGTTATTATACATGTTTAAGGCATATTCATATTGTCTTTGAAACTCTTCAATATTGATATTCTCTATTATTTTTATATTCTTATTATTTTCTTCAATTATTAATTCTTTACTTTTTATTAACGCATCTCTTTCAATTAATCTACTATTAAGTATATTTTTCTGTAATTGAAGTTTGTAGTATTCATTAGAACGTGCTCCAGTAAAATACTCCAAAATAATTTTTTTATAATTATTTATAAATGGTATTCCTGTAAAAGTAGATGTTAAATAACTTTGCCAACTAAAATCTTGGTCTGTATAAAAAGGTAGAAATATATGATTTGGATAAAGTTTCGTCTCTCGATTCTCTCTATCTGTAGTGACTAATTCTATCCCCATAATATCATTTAAGTAATCCTTAAATCCTTTAGTATCATAAAAATTTTTGATCTCGTCTCTATTTCTAATTATTTTGAAGAAATTTTTACCTTTACCACCTTTTAATTTTTTTCTAATTAAAAGATAATTATTTTCATCTATATTAAAATCAATGATATAAATATTTTCTGGCATTTTAGATATAAAATCCAAATTTCTAACATCACAACCTAGAGTATATAGTATTGAGCGAGCTAAAGAAGACTTACCAGAATCTTTTTCACCAATAACTAAATTAATTTTTTCTTCAAACTTCTCATTAAAAGCTTTTTTTTCAGTTGGTGATAAAATTGAAAACTCGTTTATAAAAAAATTCACTTAATTCATCTCCTTTGCTATTACTAATAATATTAATGCTTTAATTTCACATTCATCTAATATTAAACACATATTCTCAAAACTTTGATTAGCTTTTATTGACTCAAAAACCTCATATACATTACTAAATTGATTATCTCTGTAATATTTTCTAATACTATTATAATCTTGGACACTTGGATCATTATTTATTCTAATACAATTCTTAAAAGTATTAAAATTCATACATATTTTGAAATTTTTACCATCTTCGTCATTTAGAAAATGTACATAGTTTCTATATTCTAAGTCCTCTTCAAAACTAGCAAATTTATTAATCTTATCCATAACAAATTCAGATGTTAGCTTAGTTTTATTTTTTCTTATTTTTCTTATTTCATTTGTAAGAGTATTATATAAAGCTAAACTATTAATTTTGTTTTCACCCATAATATTTTTTATGACATCTTCAATAAATATTCTAGTAACTTCTTCATGTCTATTTTTTGGTATCAATCTAATAGCTCTCATATTAGACCAATCATATTTTTTTATTGTTGTATTGTTTATAATATCCCTTTTTGCTTCTTCCTTTAATAAATCAAAATTCAACACTTTTAAATCTTTACAATCTTTTGATAGTTTTTTAGAGAATGTTTGATTTTCACAAATCACTAGATTGTTATATACCGAGTGTGATGGAAAAACTTCTTTTATAGAAGAATAATTATTATTCATTTTCTCAATAATAGATAATGTTGACTCATTTTGTTTTGTCTTTTTTTGGCTACTATATAAAACATTAGGCGTTAAGTTCCTATTGATACTTTTAGCTTGATATAATTGAATTTCATCAGTGAAAATAATAAAATCTTCAACTTTTTCATATATAAGAGCACATTTGTTTTTATTTTCGATTTCTTTAAACATTAGATATACGGCTGAAGAAACTTGAAATTCAAAACCATCTAAAGCATTATCTCCACCTTTTTCGGAGTCAGGCATTGATTGTATTTTTTCAATTATAGCGTTGTCTAGCATATAACCCCCCTCTTAAAGAGTACAATTACCAAATATGTATTATTTTAACTTAATTATAACATATTATCATTTATAGAATTATAAATTCATACAATTTGTATAAATTATTTCCTACTCTCATTAACGAACATTGAAAATAAGCTATCTACCAAATAAAACAGATTGTACTCTCAACAAAAACCGCCTTTACTTATGATAAGATTAACTTCATATAAATAATAAATAGTTAAACCCAATTTAATCCAGTTTAACTATTTATTATTTATATAAATTAAAAAACAACCATACCTATATGATATGGTTGTGGGTTTCATTGGTGGAGGCGAGGGGAATCGAACCCCTGTCCGAAAGCTCTTTCCCTAAAGCTTCTACGAGTGTATCTACTATATTAAGTTCTCGTCTCTCTTATGGCCTAGTAGCGGGCTATAAGATCGACCAGCCTTAGTTAATCTGTCTTTAGTCAAGGCACCCTAAAGATAGGTCCCCACTTCAATGACGTTCTAGTCTAACCCGTGGGCAAGTTAGGTAAAACGAGCAGCACTATTAGGCTGCTAAAGCGTAATTATCGTTTGCGTTTATATTTAATCCCTAGTTTTTACATGTCCTAGAGAAACATGACTCGCTACTCTAAGTTCCAAACCCCCGTCGAAACCTTTACGCCCCCATGTTTTAGTATCTGCTCGACATTTCTCTTTGAATACGTCTTTGAGCATCTTTTTTAGCTAAATCATGGCGTTTATCATAAAGCTTCTTCCCTTTAGCAAGTCCTATTGATACTTTAACCTTACCTCTTTTTAAGTATACACTAAGAGGTATTAAGGAATATCCTTGTTGGTTTATAAGTCCAATAAGCTTTCTTATTTCTTGCTTATGAAGTAATAGCTTTCTAACTCTAAGAGGATCTACATTAAATATATTTCCTTGCTCATATGGGCTTATATGAACTTGTCTTAAAAACACCTCTTCATTATCAACAGAAGCATATCCATCTCCTAAGTTCAGTTTACCTGCTCTTATAGATTTAACCTCTGTACCTTTAAGCTCAATACCTGCTTCATACACTTCCTCTATAAAATAGTTATGTCTTGCCTTTCTGTTTGATGCTAAGATTTTATTTCCTTCACCCATAATTTCACCCTCTTACTACTTCAATACTTATCGTGAGAATAATAATATCATATCTGAATTTAATTGTCAAGATTAAGACTTGAGTCTAAACTTTAAAACTCAAATCTTAATCTTATTATTTTCACTTTATCAAATTTTATACTATTGTAAGCTCTATTTCTTTAAAATCTATATTAACACTAGCTACTTTCACTCTTAAGCTATCTCCTATTTTATAAGTTTTCTTAGTGTGCTCTCCAATTAAAACGTAGTTATCAGAATCAAATATATAATAGTCATCATTTAAATTAGATAGCCTTATAAGTCCTTCTATAGTGTTCTCTATCTCTATAAACATACCAAATGATGTTACACTAGATATTCTTCCTTCAAATTCTTCTCCGATTCTATCAGCCATATATTCTGCTTTTTTAAGATCTTCAACTTCTCTTTGAGCATCATCTGCTGCTCTTTCTCTTAAAGATGACTGATCTGCTGAATATGCTACTATCTGTTTAAGTTTTTGCAATCTCTTCTCGTCTATCTTTCCATTTATAGATTCTTTTATTATTCTGTGTATTTGAAGATCTGGATATCTTCTTATAGGTGATGTATAGTGAGAATAATATTTTGCGGCAAGCCCAAAGTGTCCAGAACAATCTGGTGAATATCTAGCCTGCTTTAATGATCTTAGCATAAGTGTAGAAACAACCAATTCTTCATTCGTTCCTTTAATATCATTTAATAGTCCCTGTAGGCTCTTTGGATGTATTTCTTCAAGATTTCCCTTTATATGATATCCAAATGTTGCTACAAATTTATTAAATTGATCTATTCTCTCTAGACTTGGAGTTTCATGTATTCTATAAACAAAAGGTATCTTAAGCCAAAAGAAGTGTTCAGCTACTGTTTCATTACTTACAAGCATGAATTCTTCTATTATTTTATTAGCTATTCTTCTTTCATACTTTTTAACGTCTAATACCTTTCCATTCTTATCAAGTATTATCTTAGCTTCTGCAAAATCAAAATCTATAGCTCCTCTTGATGATCTTCTCTTCATAAGTATCTTTGCAAGTTTTTCCATAGTTCTAAAATCTTCTACTAAATCACTATACTTATTTATAAGATTCTCATCTTCATTTTCAAGTATATCAGATACATCAGTATATACCATTCTGGCTTTAGTATTTATTACAGATTCAACTATTTCATGATTTAAAACATTACCACTATCATCTATTTCCATAAATATAGATAAAGTAAGTCTATCTACATTTGGATTTAAACTACATAGTCCATTTGATAATTTAGTTGGAAGCATAGGAATTACTCTATCTATTAAGTATACAGAAGTTCCTCTTTTTAAAGCTTCTTTATCAAGCTTACTTCCCTCTTTAACATAATGAGTTACATCAGCTATATGAACTCCTAATTTATAATTTCCATTTTCAAGAACCTCTATAGATACTGCATCATCTAAGTCCTTAGCATCTGCTCCATCTATAGTAAACGTAGTTATACCTCTAAGGTCTACTCTTCTATTTATCTCTTCTTTAGGTATTTCATCACTTATTCTTTGTGCTTCTGCTAGTACCTTATTAGGAAATTCTTCTGGTAAGTCAAGCTCTCTAATTACAGATAGTATATCTACTCCTCTTTCACCTTTCTTACCTAGTACCTCTATTATTCTTCCCTCTGGATTTCTTCCTTTTTTAGGCCATTGAGTTATTTCACAAACCACCTTATCACCGTGTCTAGCTCTTAAAGATTCTGCTTTTGGTATATATATATCTCTTGTGAATCTCTTGTTATCAGCCACTACAAATCCAAAGTTTTTACTTGACTCATAAACTCCAACTACCGTCTTAATAGATCTTTCAACTATTTTTATAACTTCACCCTCTGCACGTCTACTCTCTTTTGCTGTTTCCATTATTCTAGCTACAACCTTATCATTGTGCATAGCTCCATTTAAATGTTCTGCTGGTATAAAAAGATCTTCTACTCCTTCTTCATTTGAGACAACAAATCCAAACCCTCTTTGATGCATTTGCATTCTTCCAACAAATAAGTTCATTTTAGTAGGAAGACCATATCTCTTCTTTTTAGTTTTATATATTTCTCCCTCTTCTTCAAGTTCATCTAAAAAGTTATAAAACATCGCTCTTTCAGCTGGATGTATATCAAATATATTTGAAAGTTCCTCTTTAGTTAAAGGATTGTATGCGCTTTCTTTCATAAACATAAGTAATGTTTCTTTCATTCCTGGTATCATCGAATACCCTCCTATTAAAATTAAAGTTTTAATTATAGTTATATGTTTTCCATTTATTATTATTTTAAATCCTATTTTTAGTAATATAAATTTTAACACTAGATTTTATAATACCATTTTCTCCATATTAATACATCATTTTTTTCTATTTCCAAAAATAATATTAACACCTATACCAATTAGTATTACAGGCCAAAATTTAACTAATATATCTATAGTATCTACATGTATAATATTGAAATTTTCTAAAGTCCATCCTATCCCTAAAACAATGAACAATATACCCCAAATCAATCCGCCCTTATTCATACTAAACATCTCCCTGTTTCTTCACTATAATATATATTCCAATTATAATAAATATTATAGGCCATAATCTTTCTATATCTATCCAATATAGATATTCATCTATCAAGCTAAAAACCCCTATTGAAATCAATATTATCCCTAGTAAAACCTTGTTTTTACTATGTGTTTCCTTATTATATTCATATATACTTTTGCTTTTATTCTTATTATATTCACTAAAGCTTTCTTGTGGTATTATAACTGCACATATTATGTAGGCAACAATTCCTAATCCACCTGCAAAAAATCCTAATATCCATAAAACTCTAACTATAGTTGAATCAATATCAAAGTATTTTGCCAGTCCTCCACAAACTCCAGCCAGAACTCTATCATCTAAAGATTTATAAAGTTTTTTGTTCATAAAATACCTTCCTTTCTTAATATATTTCTTTAAATATTCAAAAGAACTGTATATTAATATAATATACAGTTCTTTTGAATATTTAAAGGTTTATTTTAATATTTTTAGTAATATTCCTCCATATTGAACAAATAATGGAGCAAATACTAACGATACTATAGTCATAAGCTTAATTAGAATATTTATAGATGGACCTGATGTATCCTTAAATGGATCTCCTACCGTATCTCCTACAACAGCCGCTTTGTGAGGTTCACTTCCTTTACCTCCATGATTTCCTTCTTCTATATATTTTTTTGCATTATCCCATGCTCCACCTGCATTTGACATCATTATAGCCATAAGTATACCCGCTACTAACGCTCCAGCTAAAAGACCTCCTAAACCTTCTGTTCCAAGTAACAATCCAGTTAATACAGGAGATAACACTGCAATTACTCCAGGTAATACCATTTGTTTTAAAGCCGATGCTGTAGATATATCAACACATTTTGCATAATCTGGTTTTGTAGTTCCCTGCATTATTCCAGGCATTTCTCTAAATTGTCTTCTAACTTCTTCTATCATTTCAAAAGCTGCTTTTCCTACAGCTTCCATAGTCATAGCTGAGAATAAAAACGGAAGCATTCCTCCTATTAACATACCTGATATAACTACAGGATTAGTTATATCTATTCCACTAAGGTTTGCAGCTTGTGTATATGATGCAAATAAGGCAAGTGCTGCGAGTGCTGCTGAACCTATTGCAAATCCTTTTCCAATAGCAGCTGTAGTATTTCCAACTGAATCTAGTTTATCAGTTATATTTCTAACTTCACTTGGAAGTTCACACATTTCTGCTATTCCACCTGCATTATCAGCTATAGGTCCATAAGCATCAACAGCAATTGTCATTCCAGCTGTTGATAGCATTCCTACAGATGCAAGTGCTATTCCATAAACTCCCGAAATAGAATAAGATATCAATATTCCAAGAGCCATAACTAATATAGGCCATAATGTAGATCTCATCCCAACTGCTAATCCTGATATTATAGTTGTGGCAGGTCCTGTTTCAGATTGATAAGCAATTTTTTTAACATGAGAATAATCACTAGATGTATATATTTCAGTTAATTGTCCTATACACATTCCAACTATTATACCTATTAATACTGCCCAAAATCCTTTTAAATCTCCTAATAAGTTGTTTGATAAGAAAAATCCAAAGCCCATAGTTAAAATTGAAGATACATAAGTTCCTATCTTAAGAGCTTTATGAGGATCACTTTTTTCATCTGCTTTTACAAAAAATGTTCCTAATACACTTCCTATTATTCCACCTGCTGATAATAATAGAGGGAATATAGCTCCGTTTATCCCATATGATATAAGTCCAAGTGTTATCGCAGCTATTAATGATCCTACGTACGATTCAAATAAATCAGCACCCATACCTGCAACGTCACCTACATTATCTCCTACATTATCAGCTATAACAGCAGGATTTCTAGGATCATCTTCTGGTATTCCAGCCTCAACTTTACCTACAAGGTCTGCTCCTACATCAGCAGCCTTTGTATATATACCTCCTCCAACGCGCCCAAATAAAGCAAGAGAAGATGCTCCAAGACCAAATCCTGTAAGTATCTTTGCTGATTCAGAAGGATTATTCCCTAATGTATAAAGAATTAAAAATAAAAATCCAACTCCTAAAATTCCAAGACCTACTACCGTCATCCCCATTACAGCTCCTCCAGAAAATGCAATGCTTAACGCTTTGTTCATTCCATCTTCTTTTGCTGCGTTTGCTGTTCTTACATTTGCTTTTGTTGCAACCTTCATTCCAAAAAAACCTGCAAATGTAGAAAATAACGCTCCTACTAAAAAACAGACTCCTGTAAGTGGATTTATAAATAAACATAAAACTATAAATATAGCTCCTACAAATAAAACCAAGGTTTTGTACTCTCTAGTCAGAAAAGCCATAGCACCTTCTTGTATGTATGAAGAAATTTCCTTCATCCTATCAGTACCAACCTCTACCCTGTTAATCTTATTTGCTAGTATGAATGCAAATAACAAGGCTATAATGCCTGCAATTGATGCAATGCCTGAATATAAGATCATTTTCATAACCTCCCTTTAAGATTTATTTTAGCTTTTAAATAGCTATATTAGTTTTATATTATTTTATTTGTCCTATTATGATATATATTTGGATTAAATTAAAAATGACGCTTATTAGAATATCTATAGATATTCTAATAAGCGTCATTTTTTAATTTGCTAGAATACAAAACTATTGTATAGCAACTAATGCTAGTGCTACTAATATAAATAAAGTTGCACAAACAGATGTCACCTTTGAAAATAAAGCATCTAAACCTCTTGCTTTAGTTCCCATAGCTTGTTCTGCCCCTCCTGCTATACTTCCAGAAAGACCTGCGCTTTTTCCTGATTGAAGTAATACACTTACAATTAATACTATACTAGTTATAAGTTGAACTACCATTAAAAAAGTCTTCATAATGCACCTCCTTGGTTTTAAGCTCAATTAATATAGTTAGTTTAACATATATAAATTAATAATTCAATTAACAAAGTATATTAGATAATTATTTTTTTAATATGCCTTAGTTGTATACACAAAAATAGGAAGGACATAAATCCTCCCTATAGTTTTTTATTATTTTAAGTTAAAGAAAGCATTCATTCCAGGGTATTGAGCTACTTCTCCAACTATTTCTTCGATTCTTAATAATTGGTTGTACTTAGCAACTCTATCAGTTCTACAAGGAGCACCAGTCTTGATTTGTCCTGCATTAAGTGCAACAGCTAAATCAGCTATGATAGTATCTTCAGTTTCTCCAGATCTATGAGATATAACTGCTGTATATCCAGCTCTGTTAGCCATTTGTATAGCATCTAAAGTTTCAGTTATAGTTCCTATTTGGTTAAGCTTTATAAGTATAGAGTTTGCTATACCATTTTCTATACCTTTTGATAATCTCTCAGTGTTGGTAACGAATAAATCATCTCCAACTAATTGAATCTTGCTACCTAATTTTTCAGTAAGTAACTTCCATCCATCCCAATCATCTTCATCTAATGCATCTTCAAGAGATATAATTGGGTATTTTTCAACTAAACTAGCATAGAAGTCTACCATTTCTTCAACAGATAACTCTCTTCCTTCTCCAGCTAATACATACTTTTTAGTTTCTTTATTGTAGAACTCTGTAGCAGCTGCATCTATAGCTATTTTGATATCTTTTCCTGGCTCGTATCCAGAAACTTTAACAGCTTCAACTATTACTTGTAAAGCTTCTTCATTTGATGCTAAGTTTGGAGCAAATCCTCCCTCATCACCTACACCAGTTCCAAGTCCTTTTTCTTGTAATACTTTCTTTAAGTTGTGGTATATTTCAGCACACATTCTTAAAGCTTCTTTAAAACAACAAGCTCCAACAGGCATTATCATGAATTCTTGGATATCAACGTTGTTATCAGCATGTTCTCCACCATTTAAGATGTTCATCATTGGAACTGGAAGTTGCTTTGCATTTACTCCACCAATATATTGGAATAATGGAAGTCCTAGTTCTTCAGCAGCAGCTCTAGCTACAGCCATAGAAACTCCAAGTATTGCATTAGCTCCTAATTTTCCTTTATTCTTAGTTCCATCAATATCTATTAATAAATTATCTATTCCTACTTGATCAAATATATTCATACCTTCAAGTTCTGGAGCTATTATATTGTTTACATTATCAACAGCTTTAGTAACTCCTTTACCTAAGTATCTTCCTTTATCTTTATCTCTAAGTTCAACAGCTTCAAAAGCTCCAGTAGAAGCTCCAGATGGAACTATTGCTCTTCCTATTTCTCCACTTTCAAGCATAACTTCAACCTCAACAGTTGGGTTTCCTCTTGAATCTAATATCTCTCTAGCGTATACTTCTTGAATAAAACTCATATTTGTTTCTCCTCTCTAAATTAACAGATTTATTTTATCCGAAAGCTAAGAGTTCTAAGACTCCATCCTCTTCAGGTTGGAGATGAGAACTCTACAGCTTCTGGATAAGTTCAACTAACCTTCAGATGGAGTTACAAACTCCACCTGAAGATAAGTTTCACTTGATAATAAGACTATTTCCAGTCATTTCCTCAGGCTTTTGTATATTCATAGTTTCAAGTAAAGTAGGTGCTAAATCACAAAGTCTACCTCCAGCTTTTAACTTAACATCTTCATCAGTTACAAATATACATGGAACTTCGTTTGTAGAATGAGAAGTAACTGTATTACCATCTTCATCAGTCATATGCTCAGCATTTCCATGATCTGCTGTAATTATAGCTTTTCCGCCTAATGAAACTATCTTTTCTATAATTTTTCCAAGACATTCATCTATAGTTTCAACAGCTTTAACAGTAGCATCTATAACTCCTGTATGCCCTACCATATCTGGATTTGCATAGTTTAAAACTATAAAATCATACTTATTTTCATCAAGTCTTTTAATTAAATTTTCTGTAACTTCATAAGCTGACATTTCAGGTTTCAAATCATATGTGGCAACCTTAGGCGATGGTATTAAGCATCTTTCTTCTCCTTCATTAGGTTCTTCTACTCCTCCATTGAAAAAGAATGTAACATGAGCATATTTTTCAGTTTCTGCAATTCTAAGTTGTTTTATATCCTTAGAACTTAAATATTCACCTAATGTATTAGTAAGTTTTTGAGGCTTATATGCAATATTCACTTCATTTATCGTTATATCGTATTGAGTCATACAAACAAATACAGTGTTTATATAGTCTCTTTTAAAGCCATCAAAATCTTTTGATGCTATACTTCTTGTTATTTGTCTTGCTCTATCTGGTCTAAAGTTAAAAAATACAATTGAATCATTTTCTTCTATTTTAGCTATAGGTTTATTATCTTCAAGTATTACAGTAGGAAGTACAAATTCATCAGTTTTATCTTCATTATATGCTTTTTCAACTGCTTGTTTTGCACTATTTGCTGTTTCTCCTTTAGATAGAACCATACTATTATATCCAAGTTCGATTCTTTCCCATCTATTATCTCTATCCATTGAATAATATCTTCCAGAAACAGTAGCTATTTTACCTACTCCTATTTCTTTCATGTAAGATTCTATTTCATCTATATATTTAATTGCACTTTTAGGGTCTGTATCTCTTCCATCTAAAATTGCATGTACGTATACTTTTTCAAGTCCTTCTCTTTTAGAAAATTCTAAAAGTCCTTTTAAGTGATTTATATGAGAGTGCACTCCTCCATCAGATAAAAGACCCATTATATGAAGATTTTTATTATTTTGCTTTGAATTATTAATAGCTTTTAATAATTCTTCATTTTTAAATAAATCTCCATCTTTTATAGCTTTAGTTATTCTAGTAAGCTCTTGATATACTATTCTTCCTGCTCCAATGTTTAAGTGTCCAACCTCTGAATTTCCCATTTGTCCATTTGGAAGACCCACATATTCTCCACTTGTCTTTATTGAAGTACAAGGGTATTTTGTTATATATTCATCCATATTAGGAGTTTTAGCTTTCTTTATTGCATTTCCTAAATCCGAATCATTAATACCCCAACCATCTAATATAATCAAAGCTATAGGCTTTTTCATGTCTATCAACTCCTTAGAAATTAACAAGTTCTACGTAATCTTTTGGCTGAAGACTCGCTCCACCAACTAAAGCACCATCTATATCTGACTCGTTCATTATTTCTTCAACATTAGCAGGCTTAACACTTCCGCCATATTGTATTCTAACTTCTTCCGCAGTTTCTTCAGAATATACATTAGCTACAACTTCTCTTATATAAGATATAACATCATTAGCATCTTTACTACTAGATGTTTTACCTGTACCTATAGCCCATATTGGCTCATAAGCTATAACTATATCCTTTATATCTTTTTCATCTACATTTGCTAATGCTTTTTCAACTTGAACCTTAACTACATCCTTAGTTTTATCAGCTTCTCTTTCTTCTAAAGTTTCACCAACACAAATTATAGGATTTATTTTATACTCTAAAGCTTTTATAACCTTCTTGTTTACAGTTTCATCAGTTTCGTTGAAGTATTGTCTTCTCTCAGAGTGACCTATTACAACGTAGTCAACATCTATTTCTTTTAACATAAGAGGAGATATTTCTCCAGTGAAAGCACCTTTTTCTTCAAAATGCATATTTTGAGCACCGATTTTAATATTTGTTTCTTTTGCAGCTTCTTTTAAATCCTTAAGTAAAGTAAAAGGAGCACAAATAACAGCTTCAACATCAGTTCCTTTTATTTCAGATTTAACTTCATTAACAAATTCAACAGCCTCTTTTATAGTTTTATGCATTTTCCAGTTTCCTGCAATAATAGGTTTTCTCATAACTACACTCCCCTTTTAAATTATTTATTGTTTAAAGCTACTATTCCTGGAAGCTCTTTTCCTTCTAAGAATTCAAGTGAAGCTCCTCCACCAGTAGATATGTGAGTCATCTTATCTCCAAAGCCTAATATATTTACAGCAGCAGCACTATCTCCTCCACCGATTACAGTTGTAGCATCCGCATCTGCCATAGCCTTTGCAACTTCTATAGTTCCCTTTGCAAAATTTTCAAACTCGAATACTCCCATAGGTCCATTCCATATAACCGTTTTAGCTTCTTTAACAGCATCAGCATATAACTTTGCAGTTTTAGGTCCTATATCAAGTCCCATAAATCCTTCTTTTATATTCTCACTATCCGTATTAACAGGAGCTGTATCTTTATCAAACTTTTCTCCAGTAACATGGTCAACTGGAAGTAATAGTTTAACTCCCTTTTCTTTTGCTTTTTTAAGCATCTCCATTGAATAATCCATTTTATCTTCTTCAAGTAAAGAAGTTCCTATTTCATATCCTTGAGCTTTTAAGAATGTATAAGCCATTCCTCCACCGATAATTAAAGTATCTACTTTTTCAAGTAAATTATTTATAACATTTATCTTATCAGAAACCTTTGCTCCTCCAAGTATAGCTACAAATGGTCTTACTGGAGCTTCAACTGCTTCTCCTAAGAACTTCAATTCTTTTTGAATTAAATATCCGCATGCACTAGTTTTTACAAATTCACTAACTCCAACAGTAGAACAATGAGCTCTATGAGCAGTTCCAAATGCATCATTTACGAATACATCAGCTAAAGAGGCTAATTCTTTTGAGAAAGCTTCTTCATTTTTAGTTTCTTCTTTTCTGTATCTAGTATTTTGAAGTAAAACTACATCTGAGTCTTTCATATTATTAACTGCTTTTTTAGCATTGTCTCCTACGACATTATCATCTGCTGCAAATATAACTTCTTTATTTAACATTTCTGATAATCTCTTAGCTACAGGTGCTAACGAAAGCTCTGGCTTAGCTTCTCCCTTTGGCTTACCTAGGTGAGAACATAAAATAACTTTTGCTTTATTTTCTATTAAATATTTTATAGTAGGTAGGGCTCCAACTAATCTGTTCTCATCAGTTATAACACTATCTTTTAAAGGTACATTAAAGTCACATCTTACTAATACTTTTTTTCCGCTTACATCTATATTTTCTATAGTCTTTTTATTTAACATTGACATAGCATACAGCTCCTTACTTTTTATATTTTAATTCAACCATAAAAAGTCCAGAGTCCGTAGTATACACTACAAACTCGGACTTGTTTAGAACTTAAATTATAATATTATTTTGAAAGGTTTACAAAGTGTTGTAAAGTTCTTATTAATTGAGCTGTATATGACATTTCGTTATCATACCAAGCAGCAACCTTAACTAATTGTTCTCCATTAACTTCCATAACCTTAGTTTGAGTACCATCAAATAGCGATCCAAAGTGCATTCCAATTATATCAGAAGATACTAATGGCTCTTCAGTGTATCCATATGACTCATTAGCAGCAGCCTTCATAGCTTCGTTAACTTCTTCTACTGTTACCTTAGTTTTAAGTGTACAAACAAGTTCAGTTAATGAACCTGTTATAACTGGAACTCTTTGAGCTCCTCCGTCTAATTTACCTTTAAGTTCTGGTATAACAAGACCTATAGCTTTTGCAGCTCCTGTTGATCCTGGAACTATATTAGAAGCAGCAGCTCTTGCACGACGAAGATCTCCTTTTCTGTGTGGTGCATCTAATGTATTTTGATCGTTAGTGTAAGCATGTATAGTAGTCATAAATCCTTTTGTTAATTTAAATTTATCATTTAATACTTTAACCATAGGAGCTAAACAGTTAGTAGTACAAGAAGCTCCTGATATAACTGTTTCTGATCCATCTAATATCTCATGGTTAACATTGAATACTACAGTTTTTAAGTCACCTTTTGCTGGTGCAGATACAACAACCTTCTTAGCTCCTGCTTTAATGTGTCCTTCTGCTTTTTCTTTTTCAGTAAAGAATCCAGTACACTCAAGTACTACATCTACTCCCAATTCTTTCCAAGGTAAGTTTTCTGGGTTAGCTTCAGCAGTTACTTTTATTTCTTTTCCGTTTACAATAAAAGCACCTTCTTTAACTTCTATTTCTCCATTGAAACGCCCTTGAGCTGAATCATACTTGAATAAGTGAGCTAATGTCTTAGCATCTGTTAAATCATTTATTGCAACTACTTCAAACTCACTTTTATCTAACATTGTTCTTAATGCCAATCTACCTATTCTTCCAAATCCATTAATAGCAACTTTAATCATATTTATTCCTCCTAATTAATTTATATTTTAAATTGCAAACTAATTTATAATATTAAATTAGTTCACATATTTTATTTGCAGCACCTTCATCAGTAATCAAGACTAAATCACTTTTTATCTTTGATATAGCAAGTATTGCTTCTGCTTTTCTTCTTCCTCCAACTATTCCTATAGTATTTTTTATAGATTTAAAATTTTCAAGCTTTATCCCTATAGTGCTAGTCTCGTATATTATTTCACCTTCTCTGTTAAAATAATAACCAAAAGCTTCACCTACAGCTTCTTTTGACATTATGTACTGATAGTGAGAGTCTGGCATCTTTCTTCTCCTTGCCATATCATCTGCTCTTCCAATGCCAAACACTAAAGCATCTACATTTTGTATATAATTTAGTGTATTATTTATCTCAGGCTCTAATATTAAGCTATTTAGAGTTTCTTCAGTTACATTATCAGGAACATGTAAAAGTTTATAATTTCCTCCAAATTTTTTACCAATTATTGCAGCTATATTATTTGATTGAATTTCTACCTCTTTGCCAAGGCCCCCTCTAGCTGGAACTAATAATATATTTTCATATCTTTTTGTTTCATGACAACAATTAGCAAACTCTAGCATAGTATTTCCGCCAGTGACTCCTATTATATAATCATTTTTTATTATTTTAGTAAGATATTTGTAAGTTGCTTTACCTATATCTTTTATAACAAGAGAGTCCTCATCAGCATTTCCAGGTAGTATTATAACTTTTTTTATTCCTAGTTTTTTCTTTATTTTTTCTTCTAACTCAGAAATACCCATTATTTCATCCATAAATAACTTCAAATCATTAAGCAGGTTGATTCCATTTTCATTTATACTCATTCCAGAAGTATGTATATTTATAAGATCTTGTTTTTTTAAAAATTCAACCTCTGATCTTACTATTCTCTCGCTTAAATCCAATTTGTTTGAAAGAGATCTTCTACCTATAGATTCATTTAATGATATCTTATTTAATATTTTATATCTTCTATACATAACATCTAAAACTTCAGGCATTATTTTTTTCTGAATTTGTATCAAATTTTTCATAATCACATACCTCTTAAGTTTTTTGTCCCTGTATTCATTTTTTGTCCCTATGTTATCATTTTTAAGCGGGACCAAAAAGTCCCTATCGTTTTTTTCAGTCCCACTCTTTAATTTAATTCTATACCAATATAGAAATTTTTTCAATATTTTTTTAAAATAATATTATTTATTTAATATCTAATAAAATTCTTTTCTTTTAGAAGATGATGATATACCTAATTCTTCTCTATATTTTGCAATAGTTCTTCTAGATATATTTATATCTTTTTCTTTTAATAGATTACATATTTTTGAATCACTATATGGTTTTTTCTTATCCTCAGAATGTATTATTTCCTTTATTATAGTTTTTATACTAGTAGAAGCTATATCTTCTTGTTGCTTTAATCCACTGCTGAAAAAATATTTTAATTCAAATATTCCATGTGGTGTTAGCATATATTTTCCATTTACACCTCTACTAACTGTGGATTCATGTATTTCTAAATTTTGAGCTATATCTTTTAATATTAAAGGCTTTAGATACTTGTTTCCATTTTCAAAAAATTCATATTGATATTTCACTATTTCTTTTGAAATCTTAAGTATTGTATTTTTTCTACTTTCTATATTTTTAACTAGATTAAATGCAGAATTTAGTTTTTCCTTTATATACTGTTTAGCATTTTCATCATCTTTAGAATTTTTTAATATTTCTTCATAGAATTTATTTATTTTTATATTGGTAGTATTTTTTTCTTTTAAATAAACTTCATACTCTTTTCCTATTTTCTCAACTATAACATCTGGTTTTATATAATTATTTTTTGAAGAAGTATATCTATTTCCAGGTTTAGGATCTAGCATTTTTATTATCTTTACTATTTCAACACATTTTTCCATAGTTATTTTATACTTTTTACATACTTCTTTATACTTTTTATCCGCTAATAATTTCAGATCATTTTGAACAATATTTTCTAAAATACTCTCTTGTATATTTTTCTCCTTTAATTGAATAATTAAACATTCTTCTATATTACTAGCTCCTATTCCACTAGGTTCAAGAGTTTGTACTATCTTCAAATTTTTCATTACATTTTCTTTAGTCGTTTTTAATATACTTGCAACTTCTTCTATATCACTTTTAAAATATCCTTGCTCATCTAGTGAATCTATTATATATTCAACTATTTCTTTATCTTTTTCATTTAAACTATAATAGCTTATTTGATTTTTTAAATGTTCATACAGATTAATATTATATTTAACCATATTTTCTATATTGTAATCTTCATTATCATAATTAACTGAACTTGTTTGATTATAAATTCTATTATTCATATTATCTATGTATTTTTCCCAATCTATATCATCATTTTTATCAACTTCTATAACAGGATTTTCTTCTTTTTCTTTAGATATAAGTTCTTCTAAATCTTGAGTACTCATATTTAATATATCTAAAGACTGTTTCAATTGTTTTGTAAGTATTAACTTTTGACTTTGATTTAATTCTAAACCAAAATTTATTTTCATAAAAAAACCATCCTTTACTCAAACTCATATTTAATAATATTATTATATCAAAAAACTTTTTTTAAATTTAATATTTATTAATATATCTTCCTTAATTTTTATTCATTTTTAATTCCATTTATTTGTTTTTATTGAAATTTTTGATATATATATTTTACTATAACTTTCGGTTTTTTTGACATACTAATTAAAAGTTAAACATTTTTCTATTTTAAAGGAGGTTATAAAATGATAAAAAATTTTAAACTGCATGTTGTAAGTTTTGTATTTTTACTGATATTTGGATGTGCAAGTATATCTTATGCCGATACTGTTTATACGGTAGTTAAAGGTGATAGTATGTGGAAAATTGCTGTAAAATACCAGATTGGATTATCTGAAATAATAAGTGCCAATCCTCAAATTAAAAACCCAGCACTTATATATCCAGGGAACCAACTTACTATTCCTCAAATCAACGATGTAAAAGCTGTAGAAAATGAAGTTGTAAGACTTGTAAACATAGAAAGATCTAAGAATGGTTTAAGTCCACTTACTCAAAACTGGCAATTATCAAGGGTTGCAAGATATAAATCTCAAGATATGATAAATAAAAACTATTTTTCTCATACATCACCAACTTATGGAAGCCCATTTGATATGATGAAAAACTTTGGTATAAAATACTCAACTGCAGGTGAAAACATAGCATATGGTCAAAAAACAGCAGCTGCGGTTATGAATTCTTGGATGAACTCTCCAGGACATAGAAAGAATATATTATCTCCGAACTTCACTCAAATAGGAGTAGGGCTTGCTACTAAGTCTAATGGAACTAAGTATTGGACACAGATGTTTATAAGACCTTAAAAAATCTTAATGAATTTTAATTTTGTGCTTTAAGCAAAAATAAATGGTATTAAAATACCGTGAATGCGTTAAATATTTTTATAAAACTAAGCATTACATCTTATTGAATATCCTAAAAGTTCTAAACTCACTTTGTTCAAACAACGAACTTTCTTAACGGATATTCAACCGATGTAATACAAGTTTTATACAAAAATATTTAAATCATTCCCTAACATTTTAATACCATTTATTTATATGTAGTGTTTAGCGAATTAGTAATATTTTTTTACATATATAACCCACTCATTATTCTCTTCATATTATGATTTTTTATATTTGCTTTAGGTGAAACCATCAACACCCTAAAACCTTTATTATCACCTGTATACCAATTTGGTGCTATAGCTATTGTAGCTAAACCATATTTCCTAGCTCTTTAAATACAATAGCTACTCCACTTTTATTATAGTATAGATTCACATATTCACCATCTATTTTTTTCATACATATATCCTTTAAAGTAAACATTGGTATTGAATGATATAATCTATAAATATTTATAATCCCCTTAAATTCAACTATATACATCATTCCATTCAATATCTAATATACCCCCTGTGGTAAGATAGTTGTCGTAGGAAAGAATTAATGATATTCTCGAATAAAGATAATGAAGGAGATTAGACCTATGGCAAAAAACAATAAAAGATATCCAATATAAGAAAAACAGCAATTGATAAAAAGAATGCTGC
>NZ_JAOASI010000042.1 GCF_025210165.1 Tepidibacter sp. | reverse complement strand
TGTAGCTCAGTGGTAGAGTTCCGGCCTTCCAAGCCGGCTGCGAGGGTTCGACTCCCTTCACCCGCTCCAAATATGTGGTTATTATAGCAAAGAGGATACACCTGTTCCCATTCCGAACACAGAAGTTAAGCTCTTTAGCGCCGATGGTACTTGGGGGGCAGCCCCCTGGGAGAGTAGGACGTAGCCACGTAAAAAGACTGTCAAATGACAGTCTTTTTTTTGTAAAAATATTAGCATAATAAAGGTTTTTTTATCGCTATACAGAATATTTAATAAATGTTAATAAATATAATATTAGGTAAATATAATAATATAGAATTTTAGATTATTTTTCTTTGTTGTATTCACAATTTAAAGAGGAATATAAATCCTATTCGCTATAAAAGAAGAGGGGGGAGTCACATGAGTGAAGTAAGTATAAGGGTAGTCAAAATAGAGGATGCACCGTATATAAATGAAATAAAGCGGATGAAGGGTAAAAGACTTAGGCATAGTGCTAGTATAGTAATTATTGTACATAGAGAGTATTAATCTAAAGGGATAGATAAAAAACTTATGGAAGAAATATTAGATTTAGCTGATAATTGGTTAATGCTAAAAAGAATTGAACTTGGGGTTTTTGTAGACAATGAAAAAGTAATAAACTTATATGAATCATGTGGATTTAAAATAGAAGGAAGACGAAAATATGCAGCTATACGAAATGGTAAATATGAAGATGAATATATAATATATAAGGAAGGTAATAGAATATGAAATATATAGGTATAGTGTTGAGTTCGGTAATTGCTACTTTAATTATATTTTTTATGAAGCAACTGCAAGGCTTATATTTTGGGACATGCGTATTACTAGTATTGATAACTATGAATGTTATTAACACTATGAATAATAAAAAAAACATATCACAAGAAAATATAGAAAAATCAAATTTATTAAAAGAAAGAAATTTAAGTCAAGTTTTTACAAATGAATTAGGAATATTTGGGAAAAATTTAAATGAATTTTTACAAGATGTAAGAACTATAATAGCCAATACATATTCTCTATCACAAAAGCTTAATGAAAATACAAATATAATATCAAACAACGTATACAATAACTCAGTTGCATTTGATGAAACTCTCTCTACAATAGATGATTTATCTAAAACAATGCAGTATCAAGTAAATGAAATAAATAAGCTCGAAGATACATCTAAAATGTTATTTAAGCATGGAAGTATATCTAAGGATAACTCTGAAAGAGCTATAAATGAAGTTGAAAATATGAATGAAACTATAAAACATAATAAAGAAGTCTTTGTTAAGGTGATAAATTTATTAAAACAAAGTAAAAATGCAGGAAATAATATGGCACATGAAATAATAACATTAACTGAAGAAGTAAAAGATATATATAATATAACGGATGAGGTTGAGAATATATCTAAACAAACAAACTTGCTGGCTCTTAATGCGGCAATAGAGGCAGCTAGAGCTGGAGAAGCAGGGAAAGGTTTTGCTGTTGTAGCTGACGAAATAAGAAAGCTTGCAGTACAATCTTCAGAGTCTGTAGCTAAAATATCTCAAATAATAAATTTAGTAACGGATAAAATAATGTATATGTCTGATAAAATGCAAAGTGAAATGGATATTATAAACAAAGATATAAGTATAGCAGATGAATCTATACATTCTTTAGAAAATATATATATAAAATCAGAAAAAGTTATAACGGATGTTAGAAATATACATGAAAGCTCTAACAAACAATTAGAGTTAACACAAGAAGTAAATCAAATAATAAAAGAATTTACCTTCATAGTAGATGAAACAAATAAAGTATCATCTGAAATAAATAAAGATAGTATACAACATTCATCTGCGATACAATCAATAGCATCATCTGTTGTACAACTTGAGAATATGTCTAGTGATACATATAAGTATATGAAGAAATATCTAGATAGCTTCAAATTAGATGAAGATATGAATAATAGAATAAAAAAGTCATTTGATATATTAAAAAAAATATCGAATGAAAAAGATATTTTATCAAAAAATAATAATACTAATCTTAGAAATAATCTAAAGAATACAGTAAAGTCTAATTCTTATTTTGAAGTTATATGTATTTTAAATAAAGAAGGATATAGTACTGTATCAAATATAGATGAAGAAGATTTTGTACAAAATTTCAAGCATAGAGATTACTTTAAAAAAGCAATTAATGGAGAGCAGTTTAAATCAAAGCCATACATATCAGTAGATACTGGGCATTATTGTGTAGCGATATCGATACCTCTAAAAGATAAAAATAAAAATATATCAGGGTGCATAATGGCAGACGTAATAGTAGGATAAAATATTTCTCGGGAAATAATATAAAAAATTACATGTTTTTACCTTAAGCAACAATAATGTGATGTAATATTTTATTAAAACATACAGATACTATAACTAAATACGATGAAAAGGAGTGGCTAAATATGAAAAGGCTAGCCTTAGTTTTAGTTATAATAGGATCTTTAAATTGGGGATTAATAGGTTTATTAAATTTTGATTTAGTAGCTACATTATTCGGTGGATCTACTTCGTTTTTAAGTAGAACTATATATGCATTAGTTGGGATAGCTGGTATATATGCTATAACTTTATTGTTTAACAATAGAGAAGATAGAAATCGTGCATAAATGAAAAAAATAGAAGGATTTATCCTTCTATTTTTTTGTATGCAATTTAATAATGATGTAAATAATATAATTAAAGAAAGGGGATGATTATGTGCAAACAAATAAAAAGTGTTACATATGTAATAAAGAATCAGAGAAAGGGATAGATATATTAGGAAGCTATATATGTAGAAATTGTGAACAAGAGATGATAAATGATGAAGGAAGCGAATTAAAAATGGAATACTATAAGAGCAAAGTAAAGAGTCTTTGGAAGAATAATTTATCTTAGATATATATTAAAAGCTATACTTTAAGTATAGCTTTTTTGTTATAATGAACTATGAAATTGAATACTTATATAAATTTAAAATTTCTATTTATCCCCAAAATGAAACTCATTGAAATACCACTACTTAGTCAATATTTTAATAAAACTAAAGTTTGAGTCTTATTAAATATCCTAAAACTTTTAAACTCCCTACGGTCAAACAAAAAAGTTTCTTAGCGGATATTTAAACGCCTCAATCTAAGTTTTATAGAAAAATATTAACCAAAAGTAGCTAACATTACAATGAGCATCATTTTTAGTGGGGGTTTAGATAGAAAAATTGAAGTAAATCGAAATTATATTTATCCGAAAGCTAAGAGTTCTAACACTGCATACTCTTCAGGTTGGAGATGAGAACTCTGTAACTTCTGGATAAGTTCAACTAACCTTTAGATGGAGTTACAAACTCAATCTGAAGATAAGTTTCACTTAATAGAAGAAATTAAAGTTAGGATTAAGGAAAAGCTTAAATTACTAAAAAATTAAAATACAAAGGTGATAGATTGTGAATACTCCTATAATAGATAAACTAAATGATATAAAAAATAGTGATATGATATCTTTTCATGTGCCTGGACATAAGAATGGAAAGATATTCGATAGATTAGGTTATAGTGATTTTAAAAATAATATAGTCAATATAGATACAACAGAAATACCTGGAACTGATAATTTACATTCTCCAGAGGAAGTAATAAAAGAATCTCAAGATATAGCTTCAAAATTATTTAAATCAGATCATACATTTTTTTTAGTTAATGGAACAACTTGTGGTATACAGGCTGCTATAATGGCTGTGTGCTCAATAAAGGATAAGATAATAGTGAATAGGGATTGCCATCAATCCGTCATAAATACATGTATACTAGGCGATATAGAGCCTATATATGTAAACCCTGATATAGATATGAAGTCTGGTATATCTCTTGGAGTAAAATTAGATGATATAAAAAGATTGGTTGAAGAAGATGAAGATATAAAAGCTGTACTTATAACATCTCCTACATACTATGGAATAAATTCAGATATTAAGTCAATATCTGAATACCTACATAAAAAAAATAAAATACTTATAGTAGATGAAGCACATGGATCTCATATAGGGCTTAGTGATAGATTGGGAGTTAGTGCTATAGAGCAAGGAGCAGATATATCTATTCAAAGCACTCATAAAACTCTTACCTGTTTTACTCAAGCATCAATGCTTCATGTGAAATCAAGTAGAGTTGATATAAATAGATTAAAATCATTTCTTAGAATAGTTCAATCATCATCTCCATCTTATATGTTAATTGCATCTATTGAAATGGCAGTAAAAATATATAAAGATTATGGTAAAGAATTGATGGAAGAATTAATGGATAACATAGATAAGACTAACAATTATATAAAAAATTTTAAAAATATATATCTATACGATTATAAAGACAATGATATAACTAAGATGTATATTATAACTAAAAATCTAAATAAATCAGGATATGAAATAGAAGATGTATTAAGAGAGAAGTATAATATACAAGTGGAATTATCTAATCCATATGGGATATTACTAATATGTAGTATAGGAAATGACAAGAATGATTTTGAAAAACTAAAACAAGCATTAGGAGATATAGATAATGAAATAGGAAACAAAGATTTAATAGAAATAGATTATCCAAATTATATTCCACAAAAAGCACTTAATCCTAGAGAAGCTTTTTATTCAAATAAAAAAAGTATACCTATAAAAGATGCAGTAGGAAAGATATGTGCAGAATATATAATTCCGTACCCTCCAGGCATAAGCTTATTATCTCCTGGAGAAATAATAACTAAAGAAATAATAGAGTATGTACAGAACTGTAAAAATATAGGAATGAATATTACGGGTATTGAGGATAGAGATTTAAATTTCATAAAGATAATAGACTAGAGGTGATATTTTGAAAGGATTATTTATAAGTATAGAAGGACCTGATGGATCAGGAAAGTCCACTCAAATAAAATTATTAAGAGATTATTTACAAAATAAAGGGTACGATATAGCACTTACTAGAGAACCGGGAGGAACCCAAATAAGTGAAAAAATAAGAAATATAATACTCGATAAAGAAAATAAAAGTATGCATTCAAGAACAGAGGCTTTATTATATGCAGCATCAAGAGCTCAACATGTAGAGGAGATTATAAAACCTGCATTAAAAGAAAATAAAATAGTAATATGTGATAGATTCGTAGATTCAAGCCTTATATATCAAGGAATAGGAAGAGGGCTAGGGATTGAAAATATATATGATCTTAATTTATTTGCAATGCAGGATGTGATCCCGGATCTTACTTTGTTATTTGATATAGACATGTGTAGAGCAAAAAAAAGAAAAGAAAATAGAGGAAACTTAGATAGACTAGAAAGTGAAAAAGGTACTTTTCATGAGGACGTATTTAATGGGTACAAGAAATTAAAAGATCTATATCCTAAAAGAATTAAAACAGTAAGAGCTAATGGATCTATAAAACAAGTTCAAGAAGAAATAATAAATATAATAAATGATTTTTTGGAGAATTAAAATGTATTTTGATAATATAATAGGTCATGATAGAACAAAACAATTTATTTTAAATTCTATGAAAAAAGATAGAATAAGTCATGCATACTTATTTGAAGGTCCAAGTGGAATAGGAAAGATGATGTTTAGCATGGAACTGTCTAAAATTATACTCAAAACTAACAATTTAGAAAATAGTCCTGATTTTAAAATACTAAGACCAGATAAAGCTTCATTTAAAATAGGTCAGATAAGAGATATGCAATTAGATATAGTTATAAAGCCTTATAAAAATAAAAAAATATATATACTAGAAGATGCTCATAAAATGACAGTACAAGCTCAGAATGCCTTATTAAAAACCTTAGAAGAGCCTCCTAATTATGCTTTAATAATATTAATAGTTGAAAATTCTAGCTCAATATTAGATACTATAAAATCAAGATGTGAAGTAGTAAAATTTTCACCACTCACACAGATACAAATACAAAAATATCTTATAGACAACAAAAATATAGATAGTCAAAGAGCCAAGGTAATGGCTTCATTTTCTATGGGAATATTATCTAAGGCATTAGATTTATGCTATAGTGAAGAATTTAATGATAAAAGAAATGAAATACAAGAATATTTAAATATAATACAATCTAGAGATTTAGTAGATATGTATACTATCAATACAAAATTAGAAAAATATAAGTCTAATTTGAATGAAATCATGGATATATTGGTAACTTATTTTAGGGACATACTAATGATAAAACAAGGTGTAGATGAAAGTCTTATAATAAATTTAGATCAAATAGAATTTTTAAATAATTTAAGTAAGAAATTTACTTATTTCCAAATCTCAAATATTATTGATATAATAGATGAAAGTAACAAAAATCTTATGAATAATTGTAATTTTAATATGGTAATAGGAACGATGATCTTAAACATATACGAGGTGATTAAATGATAAAAGTTGTAGGAATTAGATTTAAAAAAGCAGGTAAAATATATTATTTTGACCCACTTGAATTTGATGTAAAAAAAGATATGAATGTTATAGTAGAAACGGCTAGAGGGCTTGAATATGGAAGCATAATAGTAGGACCTAAGGAAGTTGGCGAGGACGAAATAGTAGCACCACTTAAGCCTATTGTAAGAATAGCTACAGAAGAGGATACTAATATATATGATGAAAATCAAAATAAAGCTAAATTAGCTTTTGACATTTGCATTGAAAAAATAAAAGAATATGAACTTGATATGTATTTAATAGATTCGGAATATACGTTTGATAGAAATAAGCTTATATTTTATTTTACAGCAGAAGGTAGAGTTGACTTTAGAGATTTAGTTAAAGGACTAGCTGCAATATTTAAAACTAGAATAGAACTTAGACAAATAGGAGTAAGAGATGAAGCAAAGACAATAGGAGGACTTGGACCTTGTGGAAAGCCTCTTTGCTGTTCAACTTGGCTTGGAGATTTTCAACCTGTTTCTATAAAAATGGCAAAGGATCAAGATTTATCACTTAACCCAAGTAAAATATCTGGAATATGCGGAAGATTATTTTGCTGCTTAAAATATGAGCATAATACATATAGTGAGATATTAGAAAAAATGCCATCTGTAGGAACTTTAGTTATGACGCCTGATGGAAAAGGAAAAATAACAGATACTAATACCTTAGCAGAAAAAGTAAGAGTTGAAATAGATAAAGGGAAAAAGTCTGAAACTAATGTATATGAACTTCACGAAATAAGTATTATAAAAGAATCTAGAAAGTGTGGCGGATGCTGCACAAAAAATGAGCAAATAGATCCTCAAACTTTGAAAGAGCTTAAAATGTTAGAAGATTAATTTTGGATTTTTAGCTTGATTTTAATTAAAAGGAGAATGAGATGGATATAAAGTTAAAGGACAGTGAAAGAATAGACGATCTTCAAATAAAGGGGCTTAAAATAATTCAAGATAAAGAAGGATTTTGTTTTGGAATAGATGCAGTACTTCTTGCGAATTTTAGTAAAGTGAAAAACAATGCTAAAGTAGTAGATTTAGGAACAGGAACAGGTATAATACCTATACTAATAGCAGGTAAAAGTAGAGCTAAAGAAGTAATCGGTATTGAAATTCAAGAAGAAGTTGCTGAGATGGCAAATAGATCAATAAATATTAATAATTTAGAGGATAGGGTAAGAGTAGTAAATGAGGACTTAAAGAATATAGATAGTATACTTGAGGTTAATACATTTCATGTGGTAACCTCTAACCCTCCTTATATGAAGATAGATGGATTAAAAAATATAAATGATAAAAAGGCTATATCAAGACATGAAATAAAGTGTGATTTAGAAGATGTTATAAAAGCTGCATCTAGATTATTAATGCATAATGGAAAATTTTTTATGATACATAGGCCTATAAGAATAGCTGATATAATAACTATATCTAGAAAATATAAATTAGAGCCTAAAGAAATACAGTTTATTCATCCTAAAGTAGGTAAAGCTCCTAATCTAATGATGGTTGCATTTACAAAGGCTGGAAAACCAGAGCTTAAAGTATTAGATCCACTTTATGTATATAAAGAAGATGGAGAATATACAGATGAAATAAAAGATATTTATTTAAAACAAGATATAGGAGAGAATTAAATGAAGGGTAATCTTTATGTATGTGCAACACCAATAGGAAATTTAGAAGATATAACTATAAGAACATTAAATATACTAAAAGATGTAGATTTAATAGCAGCAGAGGATACTAGGCACAGTATAAAGCTTTTAAATCATTATAATATATCAAAGCCTCTTACAAGCTATCATGAACATAATAAAGCTAATAAGGGAAGCTTTATAATAGAAAAAATATTAAATGGAGAGAATGTAGCTATAATTACTGATGCTGGCATGCCTGGAATATCTGACCCTGGAGAAGACCTTATAAGACAAGCTATAGATGAAGGAATAAAGGTAAATGTACTTCCAGGAGCCACAGCATTTGTCACTGCACTTGTTGGAAGTGGTCTTAAAACGAGAAAATTTGCATTTGAAGGATTTTTAAATAGAGATAAAAAGGTAAGACGACAAGAATTAGAAGAATTAAAGCATGAAAGAAGAACTTTGATATTTTATGAGTCTCCACATAGACTAAAAAACACACTTTCTGATATACTTAAAATATTAGGGAATAGACAAATATGTATATGCAGAGAAATTACAAAAAAATATGAAGAAATAATAAGAACTAGCGTTGAGGAAGCTTTAGATATATTTAAAGAAAGGGAAATAAAAGGAGAGTTTGTACTTATATTAAATGGATTTAACGGAGAAATACAAAATTTAAATAGTAACGATGATTTAAGTATACGTGAGTATGTAACAAAGCTTATAAATGATGGAATGAGTAAAAAAGATGCTACAAAGCATGTTGCAAAAGAAAGAAAGTTACCTAAAAATGAAGTTTATCAAGAAGTATTAGATATATAGTATAAAAAAAGTCCCCTAGGGGACTTTTTAGGTTAAGAACATATTAGCATAAAGTAAATTTTACTTAATTTCTGATATATTTTCGATACAATTAGGACAGATATTCTTACCAGAGAAATATTGAATATCTTTTGCATTTCCACAGAAGATACAAGCTGGCTCATATTTTTTTAATATTATATTCTCACCATCAACATATATTTCTAAAGCATCCTTTTCAGCTATATTTAATGTTCTTCTTAACTCTATTGGAATAACGACTCTTCCTAATTCATCAACTTTTCTTACTATTCCTGTAGATTTCATGATTATACCTCCTATATTATGAATAACAACATTTTTCGACAATTTATATATTTAAATAATAACAAGGCTGTCAATAAAAGTCAACATAAAGTAGCAAAATAAGTTTAGATTTAACATAAACTTAACAAAAAGAGGTGAGATTGAATTGGAAATAAACAATGATTTAATTAATAATTTTAAAGAGGTTAATTGTAAATTAAAAAGTATTCATAAGCCTCTTAAAGATATAGGAACAAAAAAAATACGACAAGAATTAGATATAAAAAATATGAAAAAACTTAGTGATAAAGAATTAATAAGTATTAGAAATAAAGGAGATATAGTTGGTGTAGACGGAAGCAAAAACAAAAAGGGGAATTTACACCCTCATTACTTAGTAGCCATAAGTGCACTTGCAAAGAGTATGGATTTAAGTAAAGAGCCTATAGCATTATACGAATTATTCTCGCCATTAATAGATAAAATTAGTAGTGAAAAAGCTAAAGAAAAAGAAGAAAATATAATGTCTTATCTAGAAGTAGAAGTTGCAATTAAGAGTATACAAAAATATAGTCCACATATTATAATGATGGATGGTTCTTTAATGACATATAGTATAAAGTGGCATGATAAGTGGAAAGAACTTAAAAGAAAATGTATAGAAAATAATATACTTTTAATAGGAATAATAGAAGAAATAAAAACCAAAGAAATGGTACAAGTATTGAAATCAAAAAATATAGACATAGGGGAAGATGTATATGACAAGGAAGTACTGTTTGGGACATTAAAGGAAGGCGAATATATAAATATACTACCTAAAAAATCCAAAAAAACGAAAGAGGATATAGATTGTTGCTTTTTGAGAACATCGTTAGATCCTAGTATTATAGCTATGGATTTTTTATCAGTTCAAAAGGAAAATATGGGTAAACTTTGCGACATAGTTTATACACTAACCCCTAAGAATTCAAGAGGAATACCTATATGGTTAGATATAGTAGACAAAGAAGTAAAAATAACAGATGAAATGATGAAGGCTTTAATAGATACATATATAGATAAGGATTTATCTAATTTATTTATAAAACCTAAAAGAGAAGAAAGAAGCTTGTAAGGAGGAGTTAATATGCAAGTTGTAGGTATTACTACACAACAAGAAGTAAGTGTTGTAACAAAAGAAAGACCGTTTAAAATAAATGAAATAATAGTAATAGAGGATGATTATCAAAAAAATCAATTAGGTGAAGTGGTTGAAACTATGTCATACAATAGGTATATACCACTTAATATAAATGGAGGACTTATAGACTCCAGTGTATTAAACTCTCTTAGTCAGTTAGGATATAAAGTTGGAGAAGAGACTATTCATCTAGCGAAAATAAGACTTTTAGAAGAAGCAGAGTACCCTATATGTACAGGAGCTAATGTTAGAAAGCCTCATTTTAAAGAAGTGAAAGATCTGTTCATAAAATGTGAGAAAGACAAAGGATTATTACTAGGAGAAATAAAATCAACAGAAGATATGGAATATAGTATGGATGATAATCTTAAGGATACACTTTGCATATGGAACAAAGAAGGGATAACTAATCAAAAGGGTATACCATTTATATTTGATATAAAGAAGATGCAGCAGTATCCCCATATAGGCATATTTGGAGGATCTGGCTCTGGTAAAAGCTTTGGTAGTAGGGTTATACTTGAGGAAATTATGAAGCTTAATATACCTACAGTAGTATTAGACCCTCATTTCGAAATGGATTTTTCAAATAAGTGCCTTGATCTAGAAGAGAAATATTTGACTGATTTTAAAAATAAATTCACTATATATCAAATAGGAGTAGATGTAGGAGTTAAATTTGAAGATTTAAACAAAAATGAATTAAAAAAATTATTAACAGCATCAGGTAATATAACGGATTCTATGAGTAATGTAATAGATAATATATACAGAAAAAGAGATACATATATGACATTTTTGAAAAGACTTGAATATCTAGCAGAAGGTCAAAGATTAGGTTCAGAGAAAAAAATATACGATAAGATGAATACTAGTGAAGAAGTATATGAAAAGAAAAAATATTCCGATATACAAAAACTATTTTTAGAATACAATACAAAATGCCCTCCAGCTTCTGTAAGTGGAGTTATATGGAGATTAACTAGACTATATAACGAAGGAATTTTCTCAAAGGATATAGATCCTATAGAAAATAGTATTAAAGAAGGTAAACTAATAGTTATACAAGGCGATATGAGGCTTATACAGGTGTTTTCTACATATCTTTTAAATAAACTATATCATAAAAGAAGAGATTATAAGGACGCTAAATATAAGGAAGTAGAAAACAGTGAATTTTTTCCACCATTTATAATAGTAACTGATGAAGCACATAACTTTGCTCCAAAGGGATATGAAGCTCCTTCTAAATCTATAATAAAGGAAATAGCTCAAGAGGGTAGAAAGTATGGAGTATTTTTAATACTTGCAACACAAAGACCTACTCTTTTAGATGAGACAGTTACTGCTCAATTAAACACTAAATTTGTATTTAGAACTGTAAGAGCATCTGATATAGCTACAATAAAGGAAGAAACAGATATAAGTACAGACGAAGCAAAGAGACTTCCTTACTTAAGGTCTGGAGATACGTTTGTATCATCAGCTATAATAGGAAGAACAATACCTGTTAGAATAAGAATGGCTAAAAGTACAAGCCCTCATACAGAGAACCCTTTTGATGAGTTAAGCTTATTTATAGAAGAATCAAAGAATAAGGTATTTGATATTATAAAAACTAGGTTTCCGATAAAAGAAATGGAGCTTGATGATATATTGATAACACTTGAGAGAAATGAAGTGAATATGAATATAAAACAGCTAGAGAGTGAGCTTGATAGATTGGTTGATGATAAAAAGCTTATGAAGGGAGAGAATATGTGGGGATATTTTTATAATATTGTGGATAAATAAAAATAAATGCTCTTAAGCCCAAAATGATGCTCATTGAAATACCGCTATTTAGTCAACATTTTAATAAAACTAAAGATTGTGTCTTATTAAATATTCTAAAACTTCATCAACTCCCTATGGTCAAACAATGAAGTTTCTTAACGAATATTTAAACTACACAATCTAAGTTTTATAGTAAAATGTTAACAAAAAATAGCTAACATTTAAATGAGCATCATTTTTGAGTTTGGAGTCTTACCAATTGAGTAATTATATTTTATTTTTATACTTCTTAATCACTTGTTCTTTGAGTTCTTTGAAATGGCTATTATGTTTTTCTTTTTCAAGTTCTTTTTTATCAGTTTTATTCAAATTAAATTTACCTTGATATAGTGCATTTATCTAATATCCATCTATTTTTCTTAAATTATATTGTATATATAAGTATGTACACTAATAAAATGATAATAGGATTTGATTTATCCGAAAGTTAAGAGTTCTAAAACTTCATCTTCTTAAAGCTGTAGATGAGAACTCTATAACTTCTGGATAAGTTCAACTAACCTTCAGGTGGAGTCATAAACTCCACCTGAAGATAAGTTGAACTTGATGATATGGGGGGTGAGGATATAGAGGTTATAAAAATGACAAAAATAAGACTATTGTTTATTTTGATTTTAGAATGCTTAATTATATATATGTTTTATCCTAAAATGAATACTTATATTTATATAGGAGAAAGTAATCATTGGATTGCAAAGTATAAAGTGAATTGGGAAAAAGTCAAAATAAACAGTAAAGAACAGTATGAAATAAAAGCTACAAGGAAACTTACTTTAAAATATAAAGGAAAGCTCTCAGAATTATTCTCAGCAAAACAACTTAATTATTCTCTTAGAAGAAACAATGGTGGAGGAAGAGGAAAAACAAATCTTAAATATTTATACAACTATAAAAAATTTATGTTATATAAATTAGGTTGCACTAACTCACAATCATGCTCTATTGGAAAATCAATAGAAGATAAGGATGAGATAGTTAAACTTACGATAAGCTTAGATGGGAATACTGAGATAATCGAATTGAAAAATTCAAAATAAATTAAAAATAAATGGTATTTTTATACCATTTATTTTTAAAATTTCGTTTTTATTTCGCACTTTCTGTTAAATTAGCAGAATCAAGATATTTTTCTTTTGCTAAAATGTCTTTTAAATCAGTTACATCAGTATCAGATTCAATACTTTTAATATATTCCTTACATTTAGATTCTAACAGTAGATAATTACAGCAAAATTCTTCTAGCTTAGGTTGTTTTTTTGAATTAACGATTTTATATAACCTTCTAGTTTTCTTTTCTACTTTATTAAAATTATCACTTATAAACTTAAATTGTTTTTTTAATACATTCCTATATTTTCTGTTCTTTTCTTGATCATTATAAAATATTTCTGTATCTATATCAAAATTTATAATAGCTTTATTACAAACAGGTATCATATTATTAATATTTATTACACCTAATTCTCCATCTGCTAATTTTATAATATCTGGTTTTTTATTTTGAAAAGTTTTATGTTTTTCCTTTGGAGATGATAAAGGGGCAAAATATTTTAATGAATTAACTTCTATTAATGCACCCACATACCTTCTTTTTTCACCCTTATTTAAACTAACTTTCTTAATCATATGTTCTTAAAAAATCTATATAGTCATCTTTCACTGAACAAATAGTAATTTTTGACATTAGAATATCTCCTCAATAGTAAAATAGGGTAGCTATAAGCTACCCTAAACAAAATTTCTTTTTTAGTTCCTCACTTATACGGCAGAGGGTTTCCGACTTTTTTAGTTTCTCACTTATACGGCAGAGAGTCTCCAACTTTTTTAAAACTTTCGTTACTTTCATTATAGTAGTATCTCTATATTTTTGCAACCCTATACTAGAAAATAATATTATTTTTGGCACAGGATTTAATCATAGAAACTAGCCTGATTTTCACATACAAATAATAATATTATCACTATTAATCTACATAAAATTCATTGTAAAGAAAAGATGCATAAAAAAAGATAGATTTGAAATTGATTTTGGGAAAAGTTTCTGCTAATTTTTAATTTTAAATATACCGATAAAAATAATGAATAGATAATTATTTAATACACCTCATTTAGTTAGACTTCCTTCACCCAGGGAGTCTTTTTTTGGAATTCTTATCTGATATTGTGTATTATGCGAAGTTTTTTTCATTTAAAAATATTTCAGATAACTATTATGGTATAATTTAACTTGATAATTAAATCTATAATAACCAAATATGCATATAACTGTAAGTTGGGCAAAAAATAGTTATATGAAATTGGTCGTAGGATATTGTGCCACCTTGGCGTAGATTTTGAATGTAGCATTAGCTTATGCTTAAATTTTTAATGATTGGGGTTTTAAATTGTGATAGATACTTCTAATTTACCTGTTCTTTTTGAAGATTTCTTCAAAGATAATATGATAAATATATATGTTGATAAAATTCAAACTGATGAAAACAAACTTAGACTTAAAGATAAAAATTCCCAATTATATATTAATATTATTTGGGAAGATGTTATATATGAATTGTTTGATAACAATAAAGAAAATTTTCTTACATTTATCAATGAAAATTTAAATGTAGCAGAATTGTTATTATATATTGCCTCCAATGATATATATGTTAATTGTAACAAGTTTTTAAATTCGTGGCAGTCTTATCAAAAACATGAAGATAGAAAAATAATAGGTTTTTTCGAAACTAAAAAAAAATATGCAGAGTTTGAAATCGAAGAAAACCATGAGTTTATAAATGAATACTATGATGATTTGTGCTATTTTGATTTAATAACACATTTTTCAATAGGTGATATTGAGATAAGAATATCTTCACCAAGCGATATTTACAGAATACTTTTTTTCCATCAGATTTCAGATAAGATTTTAAGATTACCATCAGACTATATAAGTTGGAATGAAAATTCATGGAAGAATAGAATTACAATGAGTTTTAAAAATATTAGCGGAAATAATAAAGAAGCTTTAATTAATGATGTTCTTCAAGAAGCACTATTTATAATGAAATTGTATAATAAACAAATATATAACTTGGGTATAACAACTTATTCTGGTCAAAAATCCATACAAAATCTTGAAGAATACCCATTTAAAAAATTCCCTAAATCTGATTATGTTGAACCTTTGTGCTTTTATAATGAAGCTCATAAACATTCTAACGAGATGAAATTTCTTAATTTTTATAAAGTTCTTGAATTCTTTTTTGATAAAAATAAGAAAGAACAAGCAATCATAGCAATTGATGAATATAAAAAATTGGATTCAAGTACAGAAAAGAAAGAGGAAAATTTGCACTTAAGTTTGAAAAATATTTACATTAATAGTGAAGAAGCTCAATTAAAAAATCTCTTAAAGAATGAAAAACTAGTTACACAAATTAGAGATATAATTAATAGTAACTTTGATGAATCAATGACTCCTAAAAAATTTGTTAAAAAATTGTATAAGGTTAGAAATAATATAGTACATAGTCAAGACTCTTCAAGTAAAATTCCTGAAATATTAATTAATGAAGATGTTTTCGCAGAAAATAATTATGGATTAGGGTTGTCAAACTGGATTGATATAACTGAAGAATTATGCTTAATATGTATTCAACATTTTTGTTATAATGATGAAACTGATATGGTTGTAAAGTTTCACAATGACTGCTGGAAATATTAATTGAACAAAAATATAATCTTAAAAAATAAATTAAAGTATATACAACTACCTGTATTTGAATATACTATAGCCTAAATAAACATCAAGAAGCTATAGAAACACTGTTTGTTTATAATTATTCTTATTTTTTCTATGTTAAAAATAATGAGGTAAGAGCTGATTTAAAATAGAAGAATAAATACTAAAAACTATCTATAAAAATGTTAGTGAATGCTTGTAGATATTTTGATTAATATAACTTAGGTTTTGTCGTTTAATAATCCGTTAAGAAATTTGCGTGTCTGACCGTAGGGAGTTCGTAAATTTTAGGATTATTAATAAGACGAAATCTTAGTTGTATTCAAAATATCGTTGCATTCACGGTATTTTTATAGATAGTTTTTGATTACCCACAAAATATAGATAAAGTAGTAATATTTTATTAACTTTTTAATGTCTTCCTATATGCTCATTCTCAACCAACTCATCAATAGGAACCACCATTCTTTTATCCTTACTCAAACTCTTAACATAAACAGTTTCTGTTCTGCTATCAATATTCTCAAGCCATACAGGCTCATTATTGTACAAAACTTCAACATTACCATTAGATTGCAATATTTCAGTAGCTCTTCTTAAAAGCATAACAACACCTCCTCATATTATTATTTCATTGTAGAAACAATAATATGTAGATACATTAAAAAAATATGCCTATGAAAATACTTTTTTAGTATTTTCATAGGCATATTTTTAATAATTTAAATCTATAATATAGATTTTGATTCTATAGGTGAGGAAAGTATAATATGAGTTTGAGTACTTCCCATTTTCTTAATAGTATCTATTAAAGATTCAAGATCATCCATATTAGGAACCATAATCTTAATAATAACACAGCCTTGACCAGTTATATGATGACATTCTACTATACTATCATTACTATTTGCAAAATCAACAAAATGAGAGTATTTATCTGCTGGGAGTCCTATATTTATAAAAGCACTTACAGTTTTGTTTAATTTTTTAGGATTTACTACAGCCTTATATCCTAAAATTATATTATTTTCTTCTAAACGCTTAACCCTTTCTGAAACAGCAGGAGAAGTTAAACCTACCAATTGACCTAACTCTTTCATTGAAATTCTTCCATTATCCTGAAGAATTTTTATAATTTTACGATCCGTAGAATCCATAAATTACCTCCATTATATAAGTAAAACTTAATTAACAAACTATTTAATTAATTATAACATTTTTCTAGTGAATAGGAAATTGTAAACTAAAATATACCCATGAAAATATATTTGAATTAGCCTTATTTTCATAGGTATATTTTGCTTAATAAGTTATTATAGTTTTATCCTTTATATCTTTATTTAATACATCTTGATAATTAGCAGGTATAGATATAGTAGATGAATCTCCGTCACTTACATATTTTACTTGTTTATTTTCGTCAAACTTATTTAACCAATCATACAATCCAACATTATCTACATTTGTTTCACTAGCTCTAACTCTGTGAATTTTACTAAAATCAAAGTCTTTATGATAAGGAGATTTATAAGGGTCCCATCCAACAAGAAGCACTGCATTATTATAATACGATATGGAATTATATTCTCCTTTTATTGCATATACATAATCTTCACCTTGTGGCTTTCCTCCAAATGGTAAGGCTAAGGTATTTACTGGATAATCTTTAATATACTTATTTATAACCTCTATTTCTTGAACTATAGCCTTTTGTATAGTATCTTTATCTGATTTTGATAAATCAGTGTGATACAAAGTATGATTTCCTATGTCGTATCCATTTTGTATTAGAAACTTTAATTTATAATCTACATATTCATCTTGATTGAATATATTAGAGTTTAAAAAGAATGTAGCAGTAGTATCAAAATCAGGATGAGATTTCTTAAATTCTTCTAAAATACCAACAGCACAATTAGGATCTATTTTTATATTTCCATTTTCTTCAAATACTCTAAAGTTATTTTCATTTCCATCATCAAAGGTCATAACAATAGGAGTGAAACCAGCCTTTGTATTTATATTTCCGCTTACATAATCATTAAGGCTTATACAACGATATCCCTTTTCATATAAAGTATTTAAATCTTTTCTAAAATTATCAGGTGTTCTAACCCATGTTGATTCTTCTTGTCCTATATTATGATACATTAATACCATTATTTTACCAAGTTCATTAGGCTTAATCTTGTTGTAGTCTATTTTAACAGGTGTTTCTTTTTTTACTTTGTCTGATTGAGAAGAATCTAAAGGTTTTGAATTAGCTTCATCATCTGAAATATCCGATTTAGAACAGCCAGACAATAAAAGTGTTAATAAAACAAAAAGAATTATAGCTTTATTTTTCATAAAAACCTCCTTATTGTTCAAAGCTGTATCTATTACCAGCATTCCAAAGTATATATTCATCTATTCCATTATCATTTAATGCTTTTATTTGTTGTCTTACTTCAGCTCTATCATATTTAATATTACCTTTAACCCAAGATGCCGTAAAATCTTGTATCCAAGGTCTGATAGTAGCAGGATTATCTACACGTCTATTTCTATAAACAGAGTCCTTAGCTGATTGAAATACTGTTTCGTAAGGATGAGCATCAGGTACATCAAGTCCATAAACTGTATTTCCGTAATGGCTAGGATACATCATAGGGCAGACATAATCTACAACACCACTAACTGCTTCCCAGTATTGTCCAAGCCCCATATCATTTGGAACAGATCCTACAAGACCAAATATATCAGCACTTATATATACGTTTTCAGGTGAAATATTTTCTCTAGCATATTTTAAAAAGCTTTGAACAGTTTGAGCCTTACTAGTATCTCCAGAGTTATTTCTATAATCTAACTTTGAATCTAATTTACCACCATTAGATGCTGGAAATCTTACATAATCAAATTGAATTTCATTAAATCCAATTTTAGCTGCTTCCTTAGCAATGCTTATATCATATTCCCAAAGATTTCTATCATGAGGGGATGCCCATCTCAGACCATCTTTGCTTACAAATGTTGATCCAGTTTCTTTGTTTATAATAGCTCTTTCGGGATAGTACTGTGTATAAATAGGATCTTTGAATGTAACTATTCTAGCTATTAAATATATACCATTATCATTTAGCTTCTTGACTAATTTAGACATTCTTTCTTTAGATATAGCTTTCTCATTTGCTTTTGAAGCAAATTTTTCAGACGCATCTGTTTTAAATAACATATTTCCATAGTCATCTTTAACATCGATTACAAAAGCATTTATTTCACTTTCATTAGAAAGCTTAATCAACCTATCTAAACTATTCCCAAGTACAGAGTGTATAGTAACATAAATTCCTTTTACTTTTTCTCTCTTATTATTTTCATATTCATAAGTTTTAGGGTACTTAGATAAATCAACACCTTTTAAGTGTTCGCTTAAAAGTTCTTGTTTATTTTGGGTTAGAAATTCAGATGATACCCATCCAGATTTTTCTTCGTTATTGTCAGTAATGAATTTAACATTATACCATTTTATATGTTGTTCATTTTCATCAACATAAGAATTATTGTCTATAACTTCAACTTTATCAAATCTAGATAGTTTGAAAACTATAGATGACTTAGTAGAATGAGATTCTCTTACATTTAATTGAGATGCTTTTACATAAAAAATATTCTCTTTTTCTTGTTTCTCTTCTTTTTTTTGTTTCTGTTGCTTATTTTGAGTCTGCGTTTTTTCTTGAGGCGGATTATTTTCTATAGGAGCTTGGCTACATCCGACGAAAAGATACAAAAACAATGATAATGTTAGTAAAAATAAGTATTTTTTCTTCATATTGACTATCCTTTCTTAATGTCTAAATTTTTTAGTCTATAGGAAACTATATAATTTTTGTTTTGTAGATAATTTACTAAAAAAGTTACACTGTAGACTATTTTTGAGCAACGGAGCCTGTAAGGGTCGTTGGCGACATGAGTCACCGAGTTAGCGAGTAGACGAATTTTTTATAATATTATTTTAATACAAATGTTAAGTGTTTAATAGAGTATATTATGGAAATAGTACCTAAACAATTAATTCCTTAATGATTAATGAACTAAATCATAAAAGACGAATATTCTGAAAAATGAATGAAAAAATGGAAGCTTTTTAATATATATATAAGATAAATTAGGAATGCGTTTTCCTAAAATAGCATAAAAAGACATAAAATTAACAAAGAAACACATAAAATAGTATTGCAGCACAAAAAATTACACGAACAATTGGTGGTTTTTGATTAGATAATGATTTAGATTTATCTTCATAAACTTCATGGTTTTCAAGACAAATTTATCAATATCTACAGTTATGTTAGTATCTATAATATTAGATAGGATACCCTTATATATAAGCATGAAAATTTCATTTATCTCCAATATATCATCTCTTTTTATATAACCTTCTTTTGCACAATCATCCAAAAGAATATAAGCTCTATCATATATATTATTCTTTAAAAGCATAGTATATATGCTATGATCAGAATTACTTATTTCCTGAGGATAGATTTCATAATATTCACTTATATAATCGTTTAGAGAATTAGACAATTTGGCAAAAAATATAGAATAAAATATCTTAGGATTACTAAACGAATAATAGCAAAAACATTCCCAAATACGAAGTGTTCTATCTATTGAATTAGTAGAATTTTCAATGTATCTAGGAAGGTTGTCTGTATAAGGTTTAGTAAATTTCATACAAGCAGAAAATATAAGATGATCTAAATTTTCAAAATAGTTATAGAGTGTAGCACTATTATATCCCGTTAAAGAGCCCACCCTTCTAATTGTGACATAATCAATACCTTCTTCTTCTATTATTTTAGCTGTAGCGTCTATAAAACACATCATCATAGCATGTTTTTTACTTTTTTTAACGTCCATATAAAAACCTCCTTATAAGTTAATAGTATTTTCATTGTATTATAAAAAATATAATAAAATCAAAAATAAAAATAAACAGTATTATAAAAGTATAACAAAAAAAGACAGCATTCATTAAAAAAAATAATACTTTGTTAAAAAAATATAAAAAAAAACTATAAATAGTATTGTAATATAATCGTGATTATGATACTATTAACTCGAGTTAATTAATTAACAGAAATTGAGTTTAATAAACTCATAACAATTGGGTATTATAAAAAATGAAGTGAAAAAATCAAAAAAAATTACATTTAAATTTTTGAAAATTAATAAACTTCACCTAAGTTTCAATTATTCGAATATTCTAGGAAAAAAACTTTAAATTTAAGTTAAAATGAAAGGAGTGTCAAATAGTGAAATTAGAAATAGGTAATTTTCATGTTAAAGATATAGTATTTGGAGACAAGACATTCTACAAAGATGGTATCTTAACAATTAATAAAGAAGAAGCTTTAGCATTCGTAAAAGAAGATGAGCATATAACAGAGGCAGACTTAAAAATTGTTAAGCCAGGAGATAAAGTTCGTTTAGTACCTGTTAAAGAAGCAATAGAGCCAAGAGTTAAATTAAATGGAGATCCTTTATTCCCAGGAGTTACAGGTGATCTTGTAAAAGCTGGAAATGGAAAAACACATGCATTAAAAGGATGTAGTGTACTAGTTGTTGGACAACACTGGGGAGGATTCCAAGACGGATTAATAGATATGAGTGGAGAGGGAGCAAAATACACTTACTTCTCTGAACTTAAAAATATAGTATTAGTTGCTGATACAGATGAAGAATTCGAAAAGAGAGAGCAACAAAAGAAAAATAAAGCTTTAAGATGGGCTGGTATGAGACTTGCTGAATATATAGGAAATGCAGTTAAAGAACTAGAGCCAGAAGAAGTAGAAACATATGAATTAGAGCCAGTAACTAAGAGATCAAAAGAAGTTAATGATTTACCAAGTGTTGTGTTCGTAATTCAATGTCAATCACAAATGGAAGAAATGGGATACAATGATATGGTATACGGATGGGATATGAACCACTACTTACCAACATTTATGAATCCTAATGAAATATTAGATGGAGCTATAATATCAGGAAGCTTCATGCCTTGTTCTTCTAAGTGGTCTACATATGACTTCCAAAACTTCTCTGCTATAAAGAGATTATATAAAGAGCATGGAAAAACAGTAAACTTCTTAGGAGTTATAACTTCTAACTTAAATGTTGCACTTGAGCAAAAAGAGCGTTCTGCAATATTCGTATCACAAATGGCAAAATCTTTAGGAGCAGATGCTGCTATAGTTGCTGAAGAAGGATACGGAAATCCAGATACAGACTTTATAGCTTGTATAGTTGCACTTGAGAATGAAGGAATCAAGACTGTTGGTCTTACAAATGAGTGTACTGGTAGAGATGGAAACTCTCAACCGTTAGTTACATTAGATGAGAAAGCTGATGCTATCGTATCTTGTGGTAACGTATCATCGTTAATAAAGCTTCCACCTATGGAAACTGTAATTGGAGAACTTGAAGCTTTAGCAAGAGACGGATTATCTGGCGGATGGGCAGATGATGAAGTATTAGGATCTTCTGTTAAGGAAGATGGATCTATAATAATGGAAAATAATGCAATGTTCTGTGGTGATCGAGTTACAGGATGGTCTCCAAAGACAATGAAAGAATATTAGGGAGGTGCACTAAGATGAAAAAAGCAATACTTTACGTAAACCAATTCTTCGGACAAGTTGGTGGAGAAGATAAGGCTGATTTTGTTCCTGAGATTAGAGAGGGCTTAGTAGGACCTGCTATGGAACTTAACAAGCAGTTAGATGCAGAGGTTACTCATACAATTATATGTGGAGATAACTTCATGGGTTCTAATCAAGACGAAGCAGTAGAAATGATTTTAGGATTCTTAGAAGATAAAGAATTTGATATATTTGTTTCAGGACCTGCATTCCAAGCTGGTAGATACGGAAATGCTTGTGGGGTTATAGCTAAAATAGTAAAAGAGAAATTCAATGTTCCAGTTATATCTTCTATGCATATAGAAAATCCTGGAGTTGAAATGTTTAAGAAAGATGTAGTGATTTTCCCAGGTGGAAAAAGTGCTGCAGCTATGAGAAAAGATATAAAGAAAATAGCAAAATACGGAAATAAGATATTAAATGGAGAAAAATTAGGAACAGCTGAAGAAGAAGGATACTTCGTAAGAGGAATCAGACATCAAACTTGGTTAGAAGATGCTAAGCCAGCTTCTGAGCGTGTTGTTGAAATGCTTCTTAAAAAGATAAGCGGAGAAGAGTTCGTAACTGAGCTTCCTATTCCTAAATTAGATAGAGTTGAAATTGCAGCTCCTGTAAAAGATTTATCTAAAACTACTATAGCTTATGCAACTACTGGTGGTATAGTACCAGTTGACAATCCAGATAGAATACAATCTGCTTCAGCAACAAGATGGGGTAGATACAGTATAGAAGGAATGGATAGATTAGAAGGCGGAGTATTCAAAACAATACATGCAGGATTTGACCCAGCTGCTGCTGATGCAGATCCAAATGTTATAGTTCCAATAGATTCATTAAGAGAGTATGAGAAGCAAGGAGTAATAGGAAAGCTTCATGAATACTTCTATACAACAGTTGGAACAGGAACTACTCAAGCAGAGGCTGCTAGAATGGGTCAAGAAATGGTTGAATACTTCCAAAAAGAAGGCGTAGACGCAGTTATCTTATCTTCTACGTGAGGTACTTGTACTCGTTGCGGTGCAACGATGGTTAAAGAAATTGAAAGAGCTGGAATCCCTGTAGTTCAAATGGCTAACTTAATACCAGTTGCTAAGACGGTAGGAGCTAACAAAATGGTTCCAACTATATCAATACCATATCCACTAGGAGATCCATCTACTACTAAAGAAGAGCAGTGGAAATTAAGACATCACAGAGTTGGAGTAGCACTTGAAGCTTTAACTGATGATGCTAAGGATCAAACAGTTTACAAGGTTAAAATATAAGTTTTAGTTTAATAATATAGCGGGCTAGTAATTTGAGTTAAATTGCTAGTTTGCTAGAATTATATAAATAAAAGGAGTGATTTGGGTGTTAGCTTTAGATAAAAAAACATTTGAAGAGGAAGTTTTAAACAGTACAGGATGCATGTTAGTAGATTTTTGGAGCGAAAGCTGCGAGCCTTGTAAAGCTCTTATGCCAGCAGTTGTTGAATTATCAGAAAAGTATGGTGAGCAAATGAAGTTTGCTAAGCTTGATACTTCAAAGGCTAGAAGAGTTGCTATAAAGCAAAAAGTTTTAGGACTTCCAACTATAGCTATCTATAAAGATGGAGAAAAAGTTGAAGAGTTAACTAAGGATGACGCAACATCTGAAAATATAGAAGCAATGATTAAGAAATACGTATAATTAGCTTATAAATTTAAATTAATAAAAATTTAAATTATTATAAATAAAAAAAATATAAAAAAGAGAGGAAGTATAGTCATGGGATTTTATGATGGTAAAAAAGTTATCATAATTGGTGACAGAGATGGAATACCAGGCCCTGCTATGGAAGAGTGCTTAAAAGGTACTGGAGCAGAGGTTGTATTTTCATCTACTGAGTGTTTTGTCTGAACTGCTGCAGGAGCGATGGATCTAGAGAATCAACAAAGAGTTAAGGATTTAACTGAGAAGCATGGAGCTGAAAACATTGTTGTTCTTTTAGGTGCCGCTGAAGCTGAAGCTGCTGGTCTAGCAGCTGAGACAGTAACTGCAGGAGATCCAACTTTTGCAGGACCACTTGCTGGAGTTGAACTTGGACTTAGAGTATATCACGCTGTAGAAGATAAGTTCAAAGGTGAAGTGGAAGAATCTGTATATGAAGACCAAATAGGTATGATGGAAATGGTTCTTGAAGTAGACGAAATAGTAGAAGAAATGACAGACATAAGAGACGAGTTCTGTAAATTTAATGATTAATTAGGCATTAGAATTTAATAGCTTAAATTAAATATAAGGAGTGGTATTATAGTATATCACTCCTTTTTATAACGAAGAGGAAAACGTAATCCTTTTTTTTATACAAAAAACTCGTTAAATATATATCATTTAATGAGAAATAATGATATAATAGTTTAGAAGTACAAAATATTAAGAATATTAATTAATTAGGAATAATAATGCAAAGTCTTAATAAAATAGAAGTATTAGTACGAATATTTTGTATTTTTAAGGCAAAACACAAAGCAAAAGAGAAGGTTTTATAATAACACGGAGGTGAATGTAATGTCTTATGCTGTAGTAAAGGGAAGTGGGTACATACTTGTACATACCCCAGATATGATAATTCACAATGGATCAACTCAAATAACTGAAAGAATAGTTAATCCTGAATCGGAATATTTAAAAGAGTTACCAAATAATTTAAGAAGTTTTGAAGAAGTTGTAAAATATTTACCTAACCAAACTTATATAGGAAACATGACTCCAGAAGAATTAGGAAAAGTTGATATGCCTTGGTTTGATAAGGAAAGCGACAAAACTGATAGATTTGGTAAATTTGGAGAAATAATGCCTCAAGAAGAATTTATAGGTTTATTACAATGTGTAGATGTATTTGACTTAGTAATGCTTGAAGCAGATTTTGCTAAAATGGCGAAAGAAAAATTACAAAACCATCCTTTAATTAGTGATGAAATGGTTAGCAAGATAAAAGAAGGCGATGAATTATCTAATATAGAGAAATTTATAAATGAAAACCACGCTGAAACTTTATATCATGATGGAAAAATAGTTGGTTGTGTAAAAGCAGCTCATAACATAGATCCTAACTTAAATGCACATATAATATTCGAAAACTTAGTAGTTAAAGCATCAGGAGTACTTTCTATGCTTAACTTATTAGATAAAAACAGCATAAATCCAGAAGATATAGATTATGTTGTTGAGTGTTCAGAAGAAGCTTGTGGAGATGTTAACCAAAGAGGTGGAGGAAACTTCGCAAAATCTATAGCTGAAGCTTCAGGATGTGTTAATGCAACTGGTTCTGATACAAGAGGATTCTGTGCAGCACCAACTCATGCTTTAATAGAAGCAGCAGCTCTTGTTAAAGCTGGAGTATATGACAATGTAGTTATAGTTGCAGGTGGAGCTACTGCAAAGCTTGGAATGAATGGAAAAGACCATATTAAGAAAGAAATGCCTGTACTTGAAGATGTACTTGGAGGATTTGCAGTTCTTGTAAGTAAAAATGATGGAGTAAACCCAGTTTTAAGAACTGATTTAGTTGGAAGACATACAGTTGGAACAGGATCTTCTCCTCAAGCTGTAATAACTTCATTAATAACTATGCCTCTTGACAAAGGTAACTTAAAAATAACTGATATAGATAAGTATTCAGTAGAGATGCAAAACCCAGATATAACTAAGCCAGCAGGAGCAGGAGATGTTCCTACATCTAACTACAAGATGATAGGTGCACTAGGCGTTAAGAGAAAAGATATAGAAAAGAAAGAACTTATGAACTTTGTTACAAATCACGGAATGCCAGGTTGGGCTCCAACTCAAGGACATATACCATCTGGAGTACCATATGTAGGTTTTGCAAGAGAAGCTATGTTAAATGACGAAGTTAACAGAGCTATGATAGTTGGAAAAGGAAGTTTATTCCTTGGACGTATGACTAACCTATTTGATGGAGTATCTATAGTTATGGAAAAGAATGATGGTAAAGTAGATCAAGATCAAGGAGTTTCTAACGAAAGCGTTAAATTAATGATAGCTGAGGCCATGAGAGATTTTGCATCACATTTATCAGCTGAATAGAGGTGATATTAATGAGTGATAACAACTTAAAGAATATGATAGGAAAAGCATTTAGTGATATTGCAGATGCTATAGAAAGTGGACAATTCGGTGAAAAGAAAAGAGTTGGAATAACTCTTCTTGGAAGCGAACATGGTGTTGATAATATCTTAAAAGGAGCAGAACTTGCTCAGAGTAGAGATAATTCAATAGAAGTTGTATTAATAGGACCTAAAGTTGACACAAATCTGAGAGTAGTAGAAGCAAATACAGAAGATGAGCAACATAAGGTTATGGAGCAACTTTTAGATTCTAAAGAAATAGATTCTTGTGTAACTATGCATTATAATTTCCCAATCGGAGTATCTACTGTAGGTAGAGTTGTGACTCCTGGAATAGGAAAAGAAATGATTATAGCTACTACTACTGGAACTTCATCAGCTCATAGAGTTGAGGGAATGGTAAAGAATGCTTTATATGGAATAATAACTGCTAAATCTCTAGGAATAGAAGATCCAACAGTAGGAATATTAAATCTTGATGGAGCTAGACAAGTAGAAAAAGCTTTAAAAGAATTAAATGAGAATGGATACAGAGTTAACTTTACTGAATCATTAAGAGCTGACGGTGGAGCTGTTATGAGAGGAAACGATTTATTAACAGGAACACCAGATGTAATGGTTACAGATACATTAACAGGTAACCTTCTTATGAAGATATTCTCATCATTTAGCACTGGTGGAAGCTATGAAGCTATGGGATTTGGATATGGTCCTGGTGTTGGAGAAGGATATGATAGAACTATATTAATACTTTCAAGAGCATCTGGAGTACCTGTTGTAGCAAATGCTATATCTTATGCAGGACAAGTTGCAAAAGGAGACATTAAGAAAGTATCTAAAGATGAGTTTAATGCAGCAAAGAGTGCTAAACTTTCTGATATATTATCTTCTTTAACTAAAGAAAAGAAAAAAGATGATGATGAAGAAGAAGTTGTAGCACCAGAGAAAGAAATAGTAACAGGATCAGTTTCTGGTATTGATATACTAGATCTTGAAGATGCTGTTAAAGCTTTATGGAAAAATGGTGTATATGCAGAAAGTGGTATGGGATGTACTGGACCTATAGTTATGATAAATGAAGCTAAGGTTGATACTGCTTTTGAAATACTTAAAAAAGAGGGCTATGTAAGTTAAGAATTAATCCCTGAACTAATAACTAGGAGATATGTATACATATCTCCTAGAATTTAAAGGAGGAATTTATTTGACTAATAAAACTAATAAAAATAATTCAGTATTTTATGTATCAGTTGCAATAGTTGCAACTATAGTTGGATGGGCACTTTTAGCCAACGATAGCTTTGGAAAAGCAGCTAATGGACTTTACGTATTTTTAAGAGATACTTTTGGTTGGATGTATCTTTTAGCTATGTTTGCATTTGTTTTAGTATCAGTAATGCTAGCTTGTAGTAGATACGGAAATGTAAAACTTGGACCAGATGATTCAACGCCAGATTATACTTATGTTTCTTGGTTTGCTATGTTATTTAGTGCAGGAATGGGTATTGGACTAGTATTCTGGGGTGTTGCAGAACCTCTTAATTACTTTGTAGCCCCTCCTTTTGGACTTGCAGAACCTGGAACTGCAGCTGCTGCTGAACTTGCTATTAAGAAATCATTCTTTCACTGGGGATTTCACCCGTGGGCAGGATATAGTGTATTAGCACTAGCTCTTGCATATTTCCAATTTAGAAAAAATGCACCAGGTCTTATAAGTAGTATATTTGTACCTTTATTTGGAGAAGAAAGAGTAAATGGACCTTTAGGTAAATTTATAGATATACTTGCAATATTTGCAACTGTTGCAGGAGTTGCAACATCTCTAGGACTTGGAACACTTCAAATAAACAGTGGACTTAATTATCTATTCGGAATTCCAATGAATAATTTATCTAAAATAGTGATTATAGTTATAGTTACTGTATTATTTATGTTATCAGCAGTTACAGGACTTGATAAAGGAATTAAGTTCTTATCAAATCTTAACCTAGGAATAGCATTCACATTAATGATGCTTACATTATTATTAGGACCAACTGTAAGAATGATAAATGCATTTACAGGTGGAATCGGACAATATTTAGGAGATTTTGTAAACGATAGTTTATATATAAGTGCATTTGCAGATAATTCATGGCTTGGTGGATGGACATTATTCTACTGGGCTTGGTGGATAGCTTGGGCACCATTTGTTGCAACATTTATAGCGCGTATATCAAGAGGAAGAACTATAAGAGAGTTCGTTGTAGGAGTTTTACTTGTACCATCTCTTGGAAGTTTCCTATGGTTTGCAGTATTTGGAACAGCAGGACTTGATTTAGGACTTGATGTTGCTAAAGAAGCTATACAAGTTACAGAAACTGCGTTATTCGTAGTTATGAGTCATTATCCACTTGGAAACGTTATATCTTTAGTTGCAGTACTTCTTCTTTGTACATTCTTTGTTACATCAGCAGATTCTGCTACATTCGTTTTAGGTATGATGTCATCTAATGGAGATTTAAACCCATCAACTAAAAGAAAGATAACTTGGGGAGTTATACAATCTGCTATGGCTTTTGCTCTTTTACTTGGAGGAGGGCTATCTCAACTTCAAATAGCATCAATAGCAGCTGCATTCCCATTTGCTATAATAATGTTATTGAGTTGTGTATCTTTATTCAAGGTTCTTAAACAAGAAGATCTTGATGCAGTTAATGAAAGTTATAAAAGACAAAAAAAGATAATAAAATAAAGATTTAAATCTTTAATATTTAAAGGGAGATGAAACTTATGTCTATGGTATATGATTTAGTAGTAATAGGAGCTGGACCTGGAGGTTTATCAGCAGGATTATACGGAGCTAGAGCTAAGATGAACACTCTTATAATAGAAAAGGATAGAACTGGTGGACAAATAGCTACTACAGATGAAGTTGCTAACTACCCAGGATCTATACAAAATGCTACTGGACCAAGCTTAATAGCTAGAATGGTAGAGCAATGTGACGAATTCGGAGCTAAAAGAGTAAAGGATACTATTGAAGATGTAGAATTCGACGGAAAGATAAAAGTTTTAAAAGGAAAAAATGAAGAGTATAGAGCAAAAGCTGTAGTTATAGCAACTGGAGCTACTCCAAGAAAACTTAACGTACCTGGAGAAAAAGAGTTAACAGGAAAAGGAGTTACTTACTGTGCTACTTGTGATGGAGCATTCTTTACTGACTTAGAAGTATTCGTAGTTGGTGGAGGAGATTCAGCTTGTGAGGAAGCTATGTTCTTAACTAAGTTTGCAAGAAAAGTAACTATATTATCAAGAGATCCTGAGCTTACTGCTGCAAAATCTATCCAAGCTAAGGTGTTAAGCCATGATAAGATAGAAGTTAAGTGGAATGTAGAAATCACTGAGCTAAAAGGTGATGGAATATTAGAATCTATGACTCTTAAGAATAGAGAAACTGGAGAGCTTACTGAGTTTGAAGCTGATGAAGAAGATGGAACTTTCGGAGTATTCATATTCGTAGGATTTGCTCCTCAAACTAAATTATTCGAAGGAAAAATAGAAATGGATCGTGGATATATACCAACTAGTGCAAACATGGAAACTAATGTTGAAGGTGTATATGCAGCTGGAGATTGTAGAGTTAAAGTATTAAGACAAGTTGTTACTGCTTGTGGAGATGGTGCAACTGCTACAGTAATGGCAGAGAAATATATCGAAAATAACTTCGAAGAATAATATAAAAAAGATAGCTTGTAAAATTACAAGCTATCTTTTTTCTTTTCTTTTATCATTTTATTTTTAAGATTCCAAAGCTCTAATGATAAATCTACTTTATATATTTCTGGAGATTCTATTCTTCTATATTGATTCCACAGTGTATCTAGTTCTTGTTTTGCAAACCCTCTTATCTCCATAACACTCTTTGGCTCATGAACACATTTTCCATTCAAGAATAGAGGCTTTAATAATTCTTTTATAGTGTAATTTTTAAATGTTTTCTTTTTCCAAGTATGAATAGGATGAAATATTGTAAGAGGCGTATTAGTATCTATATTTTCTTCATCTAACAGGATAATATCTGCCTCTGCTTTTTTTGATTTATTGTATATCCTAACAACTTTTTTATAGCCTGGGTTATTTATTTTCTCTGGATCTTCAGATATTTTAATCTTAGGAACAATTCCTTTACCATCATCAGAAGCACAAAGCTTATAAACACCTCCAAGAGAAGGACAATCACTAGATGTTATAAGTTTTGTTCCAACTCCCCAACTATTTATTTTAGCTCCTGAATTTTTAAGATGGGTTATTTTATATTCATCTAAATCATTTGAAGCAACTATAGATAGATTTTCAAATCCAGCCTCATCAAGCATTTTTTTAGCTCGTTTTGATAAATACTCAAGATCTCCTGAGTCAAGTCTTATACCCACAGGTTCATGACCTTCCTCTTTAAGCTCCTTAAATACTTTAATGGCATTAGGTACACCACTGTTCAAAACATTATAAGTATCTACTAATAGAAGAGCTTTTTTAGGATATACACTAGAGTATGCTCTAAAGCTTTCAATTTCAGAATCAAATTTTTGAACCCAGCTATGAGCATGAGTACCTACTATAGGTACATCAAACATTTGACCAGCAAGTACATTTGCAGTACCAGCACAACCTCCTATAACAGCAGCACGAGAACCATAAAGTCCTGCGTCAGGTCCTTGAGCACGTCTTAGCCCAAATTCAAGTACGGAATCTCCTTTAGCTGCAAAGCAAACACGAGAGGCTTTTGTAGCTATTAATGATTGAAAGTTAATTATGTTAAGAAGAGTAGTTTCTATAAGCTGAGATTGGTATAAAGGAGCTTTTATTCTTATTATAGGCTCATTAGGAAACATTACAGAGCCTTCTTCAACTGAGTATATATCTCCTGTGAATTTAAAATTTCTAAGCAATTCTAAGAAATCATTTGAAAATAAATTTAGTTCTTTTAGATATTCTAAGTCGTTTTCTTCAAACTTCAAGTTATTTATGTAATCAACTAGTTGTTGTATTCCACAAACTATAGTATAACCTCCATCGCAAGGATTTTTTCTAAAAAACATATCGAAAACAACTATATCTTCGTGGATATTTTTGTTAAAGTAGCCATTCATCATAGTTAATTGATATAGATCAGTAAGTAAAGTTAAATTTCTCATAATTTATCATCCTTTTCATGTATAGTTACATTTTAGATTTTATCAGTATTTTCAGAAATCCACAATAATATTAGTATATATTAAAAAATTAACGAAAAAATAATCTTATCTAGGAGGTGATACTATGGATAAAGAAGGTAAAAGATTAAAAAATAGTAAAGAAATAATAAATAAATACAAGGGACTAGAGGCTGACAAAGATATCTATTATAAAGAAGATATAGGATATAGAAAGAATAATGTACAAAAGGGAAACTTTTATAAGCAGGGACATGGCCTACTAGCAGATGAATAAACTTTTAATAAACCCCGATTAGTTAATCAGGGTTTATTTTTTGAACAACATTAATGTAAAAAAATATCATACACCCAGCTGTAGTTCTTTGAGCTAAAGGAAGAGAATTTTTAGATATTTTATAAAATTTCTCTTGTGTATTTTTAATTTTTTTAAATTTTATGTTCATTTTTAAAGAAAATCTAGCATTGAATCTAATGAATTTATCTATAGAACTCAACATTATAGGCTTTTTATTGCATATAAATTCTTTTATAGAATCGTGGTGTTTTTTTACGAATGTTTCAAATTGCTTATGGTTATCTAGAAGTTTTATATTAGCGTGCTGAGATATAGTCATATCTTGTATTATATGCATACATGCACCTAAATAGAACATAGACTTGTTTACATTAGCTATATTCCAAAAGTAGATAGATTTATTATAATAATTCTTTGCAAGATTTAAAGCATTATTGCCACCATAAAGGCCTTTCTTTTTATAAGGGTGATAAAAATGTCCATTACTTTTAAAATCTTGATCAGCCCAAACAACTCCTTCATTTATACTTCTTATATGCTTTGAAAAAAATTTATATTCCTTCATATAGTGGTTTACTCTTAATATGCTTAATGCTTGCATGTTTATAAATATATGAACCTTGCAGTGAGTGTTTATTATGATTTTTTTAAAAGGATTCATAATTTTAAAAGAAGTATGTAGTACCTTTCCATAATATTTTTCTAATAAATTCAATATTATCTCTCCTTACTCTTATAATCTAGATTAATTTAGAACTCTTAGCTTTCGGATAAATTTAAATATAAATTAAGTTTTGTTTTATTTTATCCGATATATAAGTGTAATATTCTGTAATAATATAGAACTTTAAAAATATGGGATTATATGTTAAAGTTTTAAGGGGCATTAATTATCTAAGCTTTAATTTATGAGATTGAATAAGAACAGGGGAATTGAGGAGGGTATATTAAGTGGAATATATAATTATATGCGATTTTGATGGAACAATAACAATAGAAGATACAGTTAATTCTATGGTTGATAAGTTTGCAAGTGATAAGTGGAGAAATCTTGATGAAATGTGGATGAGTGGAAAGTATGATGCTCGTGAAATAAGTCAAAAGATATTAGATATGATGAATACAAATGAAATAGAGCTTAAAGAATTTGTAAGAGGAATTAATATAGACCCTAAGTTTAAAGAATTTATAGAATACATAAGAAAAGAGTGTATAGAATTTTATATATTAAGTGATGGATTTGATTTTAATATAGAAAATATACTAGAAAATAATAATATAGAAGGGCTTATGAGTTTCTCTAATGTATTACAATTTGAAGGATCAAAGCTTCTAGGGGTATATCCTAATACTAATGAAAATTGTAAAAAGTGTGGAAATTGTAAGACTAACTTGATTAGTGAAATAAATCTTGATAATAAAAAGGTGATATATATAGGTGATGGAAATTCTGATAAGTGTGCATCTAAGAATTCAGATTATATATTTGCTAAAAAGGGGCTTGCTGATTATTTGAGGGAAAATGGGGTTGAATTTACTGAATTCAGAGATTTTGGTGATGTATTAAGAGGCGTTAAGAGTATAATTTGATAGAGTGCTTAAGCAAAAAATAACGCATATTGAAATACCGCTATTTAGGCAACGTTTTGATATAACTATAGATTTTGTCTTATTAAATATCCTAAAACTTCATCAACTCCCTTTGGTCAGACAATGAAGTTTCTTAACGGATATTTAAACGCCAAAATCTAAGTTATATGGCAAAACGTTAACCAAAAATAGCTAATATTTAAATATGCGTTATTTTTAATGTGGTTCTGTAGCTCTTATACCCGTTGAAGAAAAATTAAAAAAAGTATATGAGTATAAAATTGTACCCTTTAGAGTAGATAATTAAAAAGTCTATTCTATTGGGTATTTTGATGTATACTAAGGGATTAGATTTAAAGTGGTATAAAATACTTCTTTCATTAATTAAACGTAAATAGTTTTTATTTCCATTTAATATGTGGTAAAATATTTCTAGTTTGAATTCAACTATAATTATTATAAATACAAACTACAGACAAAATGAGAGAGGAGTTAGAAGATGATAAAAAGAATTTTAAGTTTAATCATATTATGTATACTTTTAAGTAGTCCAATAGTTGTTTTAGCTGAAGGGAAAAGTATTTCTGTTGAAGAATTTAATAATATGAAAAAGCAGATAGAGGAATTGGAATCTGTTGAAGAATTAAATAGCATGAAACAGCAGATAGAAGAATTACAAAAAGAAAACTCTAATTTAAAAAATGAAATTGATAAGTTAAGTAAAAGTAAAATGGTAGAATTCTATAGAGATCAGAATGATCATATATTAAGTACTACTGATAATGCAATTAAGAATGTAACTAATATGATTTATGTTGTTACTATTGCAATAACTGTTTTGGGTGCTGTATGGCCTTATTTAAGCTATAAAAGAGAAAAAGAAAGATTTGAAAAAATAGAAAATACGCAAAATGAACTTAAAAATGAAATAAATATAAAAGTTAATAAGCTAGATGCTAAAATTGAAAGTGCTTTAAAACAAATAGACGATAAGACAGACACTAAAGTTGAAAAATCATTGAAAGAAATAGATAGTAGAATAAAAGTTAAAGTTGATGAATCTATAAAACAAATAGATAGTGAAATGCAAAACTTTAAATTAGAAAGTAATAAAATAAATAATAAAATAAATAATAGAGTAGATGAAGTTGTAAAACAGGTTGATGCAATAGCAAAACGAACAGAAGAGTTCGCTGATTCAGCAAAAGAATCAGCAAAAGAATCCCAAAAAAATACAAATATATCTTCGTATATAAATGAAGCATATAAATTATATAATGACAAAAACTATATGGGAGCCATTGATAAACTTAATGAAGTAATAGAATTAAACTCCAATTATGCTCAAGCATATGGTCTCTTAGGAAATTCGTATCAATGGTTAAAAGAATATGAAAAAGCTTTAGCTAATTATAATAAAGCAATAGAATTAGATTCGAATAATTCAGCCTTATATAATAACCGAGGAAATGTATATAAAGCATTAAAGGAGTATGATAAAGCTTTAGAAGATTACGATAAATCTTTAAAGTTATATCCAACCTATGCTCGAGGATATGCTAACCGTGGTATGGTATATTTTAAATTAAAAAAATATGATAAAGCTTTAGCAGATTATAATAAAGCAATAGAAATAGATTCGAATGATTCTGACATATATAATGGTAGAGGAGTTTTATATAGAAGGTTGAAAGACTATGATCTAGCATTTAAAGATACTAACAAAGCAATAGAATTAAATCCCATAGATTGTTATCCATATTCATCTCTTGCTGAAATATGTGCTGCAAAAGATGATCCTGAAGGGTTTTATGAGAATTTTGAAAAAGCTCTTGAGTACGGATTTAAAACTGATAAAATTGAGGAAGAAGAATATGAACTCTATAGAAAATATATGTATGAGGATAAATTTAAGGAACTTATAGATAAATATAGAGTAAAACTTACGCCATCAATACTTTCTAAATAACTATAAATTTTATAGATTAGTTATGTTATAAGAAAGTATATTTATGTACAAATTTTAAGAATAACTAAAGCAACCCCCTTCATAAAATTACTGAGGGGGTTTTTTAATGAACAAAATTTGGTTTTATATGATTTCTATTGGAATAATAAATAGCATATTTATGGGAAAGCTTCCTGAGCTTAATATGGTAATAATGAGTGAAGCTTCAAGGGGGATAGAATTTGTTATAAGTCTTATAAGTATAATGGCTCTTTGGATGGGAATTATGAATATAGCTAAAGAATCTGGTCTTGTAGATAGAATAGGAAAGTCCTTATATTGCGTTATGAACAAATTATTTCCATCTGTTCCTAAAAAGAGTAAAGCACTTTCTTATATGATAATGAATATGTCTCTTAATATACTGGGAGCTTCTAATGGAGCTACTGCATTTGGGTTAAAGGCAATGGAGGAACTTCAAGAGATAAATCCTAAGAAAAATACGGCGACAAACGATATGATAATGTTTTTAGTTATTAATATGTCATCAGTTCAGTTAGTTCCATTTACAGTTCTTAAAATAAGAATGGATGAGGGGGCATCTAATCCAAATGAAATAATAATTACAACTTTAATAGCGACTGCTGTATCTACAATAGTAGGTATTATATCCTGTAAAATGCTTCAAAGGAGGTATTAAAATGGATTTTTTTTCTAATATATTAATACCTCTTATAATACTTATAATAATAGGATATGGGAAATATAAGGGTATAGACATATACGATAGTTTTATAAGAGGGGCATTTGATGGAATTAAAACTACATATAAAATAGCACCGTACATATTAGGAATATTTTTGGCTATAGGAATATTTAAAGTTGGATATGGGATACAAATACTTGAGATGATATTTGAACCTGTACTCAAGATATTTTCTATACCTAAAGAATTATTATCATTAATAATAATAAAACCTTTATCCGGAAGTGGAACACTTGCTATATACAAAGATATGATACCAAGGGTTGGAATTGATACATTAAAAGAAAAAATGGGTGCTACAATAGTAGGCTCTTCTGAAACAATATTTTATACAATGGCTATATACTATGGAAATTTAAAAATAAAGAATATAAGACATACATTAGTATGTGCTCTTATAAGCCATATGGCAGGTGTTTTAGCATCTGTTTTTATATGTAATATTCTTTTTAATCTTTAGCTATCAAGTGAAACTTAACTCACTATATATGTCCATTTATTTACTTGAATTAAAAACTATATAACTCATAAAATAAATAAAGAAACTTAGGTAAAGTTATCTAAGCTTTTGAAGAAAATAAGCTGTTGTATTCAAAAGGAGGATACTATTGTGAGTAAAAGAAATAAGACAAAAAAAATGGGTACTACTAAAAGTGTAGAAATTACTAAAGGAGAGACTGCAAAGAGCATGGGACTTGAATATGCAAATGAATTTGTAGCAGAAAATATAAGTTCAAAATTTGCAGCAACACCTAGTAAATCATCTAAATCTAAAAAGAAAAATAAATAATAAAATATAGATTATAGAGGAGTGATTAGTATGCCTAGGAAGAAAAAGTATAACAAAACTGGTATAGAGAAGAGTGCAGAAATTAATGCAAGAGAAGCTACAAAGAGAATGGGATTAGAATACTCGAGTGAGCTTTTAACAGAAGCAGTAGGAACAGAATTTGTAGAAGGACCTAATGCTAGCGAAAAAATAAGTAAAAAAATAGTAAAACAAACACTAAAACAAAATACTAAATAAAATTCCAATTATTCACTAGAATTAAAAACTATATAATCCATAAAATAATTAGGACAATTTAAGTTAAACTTAAATGACATAAAAAACAAAATTATTGGATTGTAAAGGGAGGTAACTATAATGGCTAAGAAAAGAAATAAAGCAAACAAAAATCCTGAAATGAATGCAAGAGAGGCTTCAAAAAGAATGGGATTAGAACAGGGAGCAGAGTTAGGATTAGAAGAGATGGGTGCTAATTTTTCACAAGGGTCTAGATCAAATAAATCACCTAATGCTAATCAAAAAAGAAATAGAAAAAACAATAAATAGGAAAATAATACTCACATTTTTATGTGGGTATTATTTTTTTCCATGAATAACATCGCTCAAATTACTACAATTTTAAATTGTAAATCAAGTGAAACTTATCTTCAGATGGAGTCTTAGAACTCTTAGCTTTCGGATAAATGTATGAACACTAAATATATAGAAAATTTTGTAAAAAGAAAAAGGATATTTTCATATAGAAAAAGAAGATATTAAGGAAAAGTTTAAATATGCTAATAGGAATGATACAAAAACCTCTTTGCATAGAGTAATAGCTAGGTGGTATTATATATTAGTGAGAATCAAGTGAAACTTATCTTCAGGTGGAGTTTGTAACTCCATCTGAAGGTTAGTTGAACTTATGCAGAAGCTGTAGAGTTCTCATCTGCAACCTGAAGAGGATGGAGTCTTAGAACTCTTAGCTTTCGGATAAAAGTCTAGATAGGAGGGATTTTAAGAAATATGGAATTTAAGTTTAATGATTTTTTGATGAGTATATCTACTGCTTTGGATTTTATAGAAATGGATGTATTCTCAATAGAAATTAATCATTCAAAAAGAGTAGCGTATGTAGCACTAAAGTTAGCACAATATTTTAATTTAAATATACAAGAGCAGATAGACACAGTATCATTTAGCATACTTCACGATAATGGTCTTACTCAAACTATATTAGAGAATAAAGTAAGAAATAGTGATTTAAAAGAATTCTATTTTATGGAATCATTTAAGGAGCATTGTATTGCTGGAGAAAATAATGCTAGAAAATTCCCTTTTTTAACTAATCATAAAAATATAATAAAATATCATCATGAAAGATATGATGGTAAAGGTTTTTTTAAAGTAAAAGGCGAGGATATTCCTTTAATAGCTCAATTTATAGCTTTTGCAGATTATATAGATTTTGCATTTAAATATAAAAAAGTAGATGATGAAAAAAAAGAAAGAATGATAAAATACATAAAATCACAAAAAAACAAAATGTTTAATCCTAAAATAGTAGATGCATTTTTAGAAATATCGAGTAAAGATAATTTTTGGGAATCATTAAATGATAATAATATAAAAAAAGTTTTAAAAGAAGAAGTTCCTGTATATGAACAAGAAATAGATATAGAGGAAATTTTGAAGATAATGAATGTATTTTCAAAAATAATAGATAGCAAATCTCAGTTTACAGAAAAGCACAGTGATGGATTAGCTAATAAAATACATAAGATGTGTGATAATTATAATTATAAGCACGAAGAAAAAATAAAGCTAGTTATAGCTGGGAAATTACATGATATAGGAAAACTTGCAATACCTATAGAAATATTAGATAAGCCAAAAAAATTAGATGATGAAGAAATATTAATAATGAAAAAGCATTCATACTATACTAATCAGTGTCTTTCTAATATAGATGGATTTGAGGATATAGCAAGATGGGCATCAAACCATCATGAAAAATTAAATGGAACTGGTTACCCTAAAGGGCTTAAAGCAGATGAATTAGATTTTAATTCAAGGCTTGTAGCATGTCTTGATATATATCAAGCTCTTACAGAAGAGAGACCATACAAAAGACAATTTTCTCATGAAGAAGCTGTAAGTATATTAAAGAATATGGTTTTAAATAATGAAATAGATAATGACATTACAAATGATATAGATGAAGTTTTTAGATTTAATAATGTATAATTTACTTGACATTATGAGTATAATTATATAAAATTTTGGTTAAAATGAAATAAATATTTATATAAGCTATGAAGGAAAGAGTAGATAAAGAAATCTTCTAAAGAGAGCTATGCAAGGTGAAAGTTAGCATTGAGATCTTTATTGAATATGGCTCTGGAGCTTTTTATTCGAGATAGCATAAGCTTTTAAGATTAAAACGATTAGACCCGTTAAAAGTCTGCTAAGATACTCAAATAATTATTTTGAGTAAATTAGGGTGGTACCGTGAGAATATACTCGCCCCTACTATTGTAGGGGCGATTTTTTATAAAAAGGAGGAAATACAATGTCAAAGAAAACTTTTTATGTTACAACTCCAATATATTATCCAAGTGGAAGACTTCATATTGGACACACTTATACAACAGTAGCAGCAGATGCTATAGCTAGATTCAAGCGTTTTTGTGGCTACGATGTAAAGTTTTTAACTGGAACAGATGAGCATGGAGAAAAAATACAAAAAACAGCTAAGGCTAAAGGATTAAGTGAGATAGAGTACTTAGATAACATAGTAGGAGAGATAAAAGACCTTTGGAAGACTATGGATATATCTTATGATGATTTTATAAGAACTACTGAAGATAGACACAAAGATATAGTTCAAAAAATATTCACTAAATTACATGATAAGGGAGATATATACAAGGGTGCTTATGAAGGATGGTACTGTACACCTTGTGAGAGTTTTTGGACTCAAACCCAACTTCTTGAAGGAAATAAATGCCCAGATTGTAATAGAGAAGTTTATGTAGCAAAAGAAGAGGCTTATTTCTTTAAATTATCTAAATACCAAGATAGACTTATAAAGTACTTTGAAGAAAATCCAGATTTCTGCTTCCCAGAGTCTAGAAAGAATGAGATGTTGAATAACTTCTTAAAAGCTGGACTTGAAGATTTATGCGTTTCACGTACAACTTTTGACTGGGGAATTAAGGTACCTCTTGATGATAAGCATGTAGTTTATGTATGGCTTGACGCTCTTTGTAACTATATAACTGCCCTAGGATACTTAAGTGAAGATGAAACTGAGTACAATAAATATTGGCCATCAGATGTTCATATAGTAGGAAAAGAAATTGTTAGATTCCATACTATAATATGGCCTGCAATACTTATGGCATTAGATTTACCTCTTCCTAAGAAGGTATACGGTCATGGCTGGATTTTATTTGCAGACGATAAAATGTCAAAGTCAAAAGGAAATATAGTATATCCAGAACCTTTAATAGAAAAATACGGTATAGATGCTCTTAAATACTTCTTACTTAAAGAATTTACATTGGGTCAAGATGGAAGCTATACTAACAAAAACTTTTTAACAAGAATAAATTCAGACCTTGCAAATGACATAGGTAACTTAGTAAGTAGAACTGTTGCAATGGTTATAAAATATAGAGAAGGATTACTTCCAAGCCCTAAGACACTAGGAGATTACCATGAGCAACTAATAGATATGTCTGGTTCTGCCTTTAAAAAGGTAGAAGATGCTATGAATAGACTTCAATTTAGTGAGGCCTTAGAAGCAATATTCAAAGTTGTAAGAAGAAGTAATAAGTATATAGATGAGACTATGCCTTGGGCTCTTGCTAAAGATGAAGAAAAACAAGATGAATTAGACACTGTTTTATACAATCTTACAGAAGCTATAAGAATAGTATCTGTTTTAATAAGTCCATTTATGAATGAAACAGCTAATAAGATATACAAACAGCTTGGAATAAATAATCAAGCTGATATACTTACTTGGGAGAGTACTCATGAATTTGGAAAAATAAAAGAAGGAACAAAAGTTTCAAAAGGAGAAGTTTTATTCCCAAGAATAGATATAGAAAAAGATATAGAGGAGCTTGAAGAAATGTTTTCGGATAAACCAAAAGTAGAAGAAGTTAAATTAAAGCATAAAGAAGAAGTAACAATAGATGAATTTGATAAATTAGAGCTTAGAGTAGCTAAAATAATAGAAGCATCAAAGCATCCAAAAGCTGATAAACTTTTAGTATTTAAAGTTCAACTTGCAAATGAGCAAAGACAAATAGTATCTGGAATAGCAATGCATTTTGACCCTAAGGATTTAGTAGGAAAGCAAGTTATAGTAGTATGCAACTTAAAACCTGTTAAATTAAGAGGAGTTGAATCACAAGGAATGATACTATCAGCAGCAACAGATGATGATTCATTACTAGTACTTCCAACTATAGAGGGAATAGACTCTGGTTGTGAAGTAAGATAGAGGTGGAATATGTTATTTGATACACACTCACATATAACTGATAATAGATTTAATGAAGATAGAGAAGAAGTAATAAATAAAATAAAGGAATCAGGAGTAGAACTTCTTTTAAACCCTGGGGCTGATATTCCATCTTCTTTAAAAGCAGTAGAATTATCTAAAAAACACGATTTCATATATGCATCAGTTGGAGTCCATCCGCATGATGTTGAAGACATGGATAAAGGAAGCATAGAAGTTTTAAGAGAATTGGCAAAGAATAAAAAAGTAGTAGCAATAGGTGAGATTGGACTTGATTACTATTATGATAATTCTCCAAGAGATCTTCAAAAGAAATGGTTTGAGGAGCAAATTAAACTAGCAAACCAACTAAAGCTTCCTATAATAATTCATGATAGAGATGCACACCAAGACACATTAGATATAATAAAAAGAACAAAGAATGAAGAAATAGGATGTGTACTTCATTGCTATTCAGGAAATGTAGAACTTGCAAAAGAGTACATTAAAATGGGATGTATGATATCAATAGCAGGTCCTGCAACATTTAAAAACAACAAAAAAACAAAAGAAGTAATAAAAGAAATCCCTCTAGAGAATCTACTAATAGAAACAGACTCTCCATATCTTACACCCCATCCTCACAGAGGAAAGAGAAACGACTCATCATATGTAAGATATATAGCTGAAACAATAGCAATAGAAAAGGGGATATCATACGAAAAAGTATGTGAAGTAACAAAAGAAAACGGGAAGAGATTTTTTAATATAAAGTAAGAAAAAAGATGGTTATTTTTTAATAACCATCTTTTTTCTTTTCCCCAAAATATCAAGTAAAACTTATTCAGAAGCTGTAGAGTTCTCATCTCCAACCTGAAGAGGATGGAGTCTTAGAACTCTTAGCTTTCGGATAAACTATAATTTACTTAGTAGGATTTATATAACATTGTTGTTTGTGGATAATTCATGGATATTTTGGGTGGAATTTGATGTAAAATTTTAGGAGGATTATTGAGATTTTAATATAACTATCTTAATATAGCATATAAAAAATATGAAAGGAGAAGTAGATGGATAATTTTAAAGTTATTGAAATAAAACAAAGTATTTATGAAAATAATGATATTGAAGCAGAAAAACTCAGAGAAAAATTAAGAATGAATAATACATTTTTATTGAATTTAATGAGTTCACCAGGCTCTGGGAAAACAACCACTCTTTTAAGAACCATTGAACAATTAAAGGACGAAATGGGAATAGGAGTTATGGAAGCTGATATAGATTCAGATGTAGATGCGAGAATAATTAATAATACAGGAGTAAAAACGATCCAATTACATACAGGGGGTATGTGTCATTTAGATGCGAAGATGACCAGTGAAGGACTTGATAATTTAAATGCTGATGATTTGGATTTTGTTGTTTTGGAAAATATAGGTAATTTAGTGTGTCCAGCTGAATTTGATACGGGTGCAACTAAAAGTGCCATGATTCTATCAGTTCCTGAAGGTGATGATAAGCCACTTAAGTATCCATTAATGTTTACGGTTGTTGATGTATTATTGATTAATAAAATTGATACCTTAGAAGTTTTTGATTTTGATACGGAGGCTGTTTGTAAAAGAGCTAGAAAGCTTAATCCAGATATTAATATATTTTTAATTTCAGCTCGTACAGGAGAAGGTATTAAAGCTTGGACTGATTGGTTGAGAGATCAGGTCCTAAAAGCAAAAAAGTAATACTATAATTAAACCAAAAGGGGGAAAATCATGAAAATAAGAGAAAAAATTGTTAAGATGGCACAACATATAAGTGGCAGAGAAAAAGCTTATACTGAAAATGATCCCGAATATTATATATTTGCTGACTTAGTAACTGATGAACAAGCTGACGTTGTACTTAATATGAAAAGAAGAAAAGAAGAAGCAGTAGAAGATATAGCTAAAAGAGTAAATAAAAGCTATGCTGAAACTTTTGAAATTTGTATGCAACTTGCAGACATGGGAGTTCTTGAAATTAAAACACAAGGAGATGGAACAGATAGATTTGAACTTCCAATTTATGTTCCAGGAATCTATGAACTAATGGTGCTTAATAGGGAACAGGCTCAAGCTCACCCTGAGATAGCTAGAGCCTTTGAACAATATACAATAGATACTGTTGAGCCTGTTACTGAGTATATGCCAATGGGAAATGGCGCAATGCGTGTTATTCCAGTTGAATCAGCAATTCAAGCTGAAACCAGAAGAGCACCATATGAAGAAATATCGTATTGGTTAACTAAATATCAAAACCATATATGTCTTTCACCATGTGAATGTCGTCTGGTTCGCACTCAAATGGGTGAAGGTACTGGTAATCTACCAGAAGAACTATGTATTATACTAGGGGCTACTGCTGAATCCTGTATTAGAACGGGAAAAGGAAGACGTATCACAAAAGAAGAAGCAGAAGAAGTTATTCTAAAAGCTGAGAAAAGAGGTTATATGCATCAAGTTACAAACATGGACGGAACTAATAAAATTTGGGCAATTTGTAATTGTGAACGAGATGTTTGTTTAGCTCTACGTACCTCACAATACTTTAATACGCCTAATATGTCGCGTTCTAATTATATCGCAGAGGTTGATTCTAAAAAATGTGCTGCTTGTGGAGAATGTGTAAAAACATGTCCTTCCAATGCTGTTAAGTTAGGACAAAATTTATGTACTAAAGAACCAATTAAGTACCCAGTTACTCCACTTCCTGATGATCATAACTGGGGACCAGAACGTTATAATCCAAATTATAGAGAAAATTATGAAAATGTTTATCATTGCGGTACAGCACCATGTAAGACAACATGTCCTGCTAATATAGGTGTTCAAGCATATATTAAATTAGCAGCCCAAGGAAAATATCTTGATGCTTTAGAATTAATAAAAAAAGAAAATCCATTACCAGCAGTGTGTGGTCGTATCTGTCCACATAATTGTGAGAGTGAGTGTACCAGAGGAGATATTGATGAACCAGTTGCAATTGATGAGATAAAAAAATTCATTGCTGATATAGAGTTAAATAAAGAAACAAGATTTGTTCCAGAAAAATTATTTGATTATAGTCATATTAAAATTGCCATAATTGGTTCAGGACCAGCTGGACTTTCTTGTGCATATTATTTAGCACAAAAAGGCTATACAATAACAATCTTTGAAAAAGAGGAAAAACCTGGAGGAATGTTAACTTTAGGTATTCCTTCATATAGACTTGAAAAAGATGTTGTTGAAGCTGAGATTGATGTTATTCGTCAATTAGGTGTTGAAATTAGATGTGGTGTTGAAGTAGGAACAGATGTTACATTAGATCAGTTACGTGATCAGGGATATAAAGGATTTTATATTGCTATTGGTGCCCAAGGTAGTAGAAAACTTAATATTGAAGGTGAAGAGCATGAAGATGTAATATCTGGTGTTACTTATTTAAAAGATGTTAACCTAGAAAAAAATATTAATACGGAAGGTAATATTGTGGTAATTGGAGGAGGTAATGTTGCAATTGACGTTGCAAGAACTTCACTTAGAACAAAAGCAAAAACTGTAAATATGTTCTGCTTAGAATCTGAAAATGAAATGCCTGCCCAAGGTGAAGAAGTTTTTGAAGCTAAAGAAGAAGGTGTTATTATAAATAACGGTTGGGGTCCAAAGAAAATCATTATTGAAGATGGTAAAGTAAAAGGAGTTGAATTTGAACGTTGTTTAAGTGCCTTTAATGAAGAGGGAAAATTCAGTCCGAAATATGATGAAAGTAATATTAAAACTGTTAAAGCCGATAAAGTATTATTATCAATCGGTCAATCCATTGTATGGAAAGATATGCTAAAAGATAGCAAAGTAGAGTTAAATCCTAATATGACTGCTAAAGCTGATTCATTAACATATCAAACAGGAGAACCAGACATATTTGTTGGAGGAGATGTTTTTACTGGACCAAAATATGCAATTGATGCTATTGCTGCTGGTAAAGAGGGTGCTGATTCATTACATCGATCTGTTCATCCTGGTCAAACATTAACATTAGGAAGAAATAGAAGAATTTTTAAATCACTAGATAAAGATAATCTAAATCTAGGTGGTTATGATAGAGCTAAACGTGAAAAAATTCGTCATGACTTAACTAAGAATAACACTTTTAAAGATCCACGAATTACATTTACCCAAGAACAATTAAAATCTGAAACCAGTCGCTGCTTAGAATGTGGCGTTGCTCATGTTGATCAAAATAAATGTATTGGATGTGGAGAATGTACAACAAGATGTAAATTTAATGCAATCACAATACATCGTGAATTTGATGCTCATAGTTTTGGTTATGAAAATATTAAACCACATGCAGCTATGAGAGCAATTAGTATCAAAATTAAAAGAGCTTTAAATCCAAATAGAGATTGCATGGACAAATAATTATATAAATTAAGAAAGATAGGAAATATTATGCATGAGATAACTATATTAGTAGGACTAATAAAAATGGTCGAAAAGGCTGCCATTCAGAACAACATTGAAGAAATAGATACTGTTGTTATACAAATAGGTGAAATGTCATCAATCGTACCCAAATATATGGTAAAGTATTTCCCTAATGCAGCAGAAGATACTCTTTTAGAAAATTCAAAATTAAAAATTGAAGAAATTCCAGCCAACGGTTTGTGTCATCATTGTAATAAGGTTTTTAAAATTGTAAAAAATAAGGGGAAATGTCCTTTGTGTAAGGCAGACGATTGGGAAATGTTAAGTGGAATGGAGTTTATTTTGAAAGAAATTATTGTTAACTCTCAAAATCTTGAGTAGATTTTGAGGGTTATTTTGCACAAATAAGTAATAATACACATAATAAAAACATATCATAGAAACTGAGGAAAAAATACAACCCCCTATTAAAAATTTTTAAAAGATATCATGTATATAAATACAAATTATAGCAAATACTAGAAAAAGACGGAAATTTCAGAAAAAAATTTGACAATACTTCAAAAATCGAATATAATTTATCAAGTCTTTACGGGAGGGTCTTTTCCAACTAAAAAAGGAGGGATCTATATGAGACTTAAACTTATGAAAATGTTAGAAAATGAGAAAATAACAAAGATCAAAGAAGTTCTAAAGATTAAAAAAGTATACACTACAGTAATAGCTATATTATTAGTTATTACATGCACTTCAATATATTACGCACTAGAAAATGACGTTACAGTAATAGTAAATAATAAAAATCAAGAAATACATACTTTTTCAAATACGGTTCAAGAACTGCTAAAAGAGCAAAATATTGAATTAGGTAAAAATGATAAAGTCCTCCCCGATTTAAATTCAAAATTAAAAGACAACATGAAGATAACAGTTAAGAGAGCATTTGAAGTAAATTTAGTTTTAAATGGAGAAGTACAAAAAATAATAACTACAGAAGATACTGTAGAGGGTATGTTAAAAGAAAATAAGGTAACTGTATCAGAACTTGACAAGGTAATTCCATCATTAAAGCATGAATTAAGTAAAAATGATGAAATTAAAATAGTAAGGGTTGAAGAAAAACTAGTTACACAAACAGAAGATGTTGGATATGACGTTGAAACTTTATATGATAATAAGCTTGAAATAGGAAGAGTTGAAAAGGTACAAGATGGAATTTATGGTAAAAAAGAATCTACTTACAAGGTAAGGTACAGTGATGGAAAAGAAGAAAGTAGAATGTTAGTTTCTGAGAATACTATACAAGACCCGATTAATAAGATAATAAAAAAAGGAACTAAAGATTTTATAGTTACATCAAGGGGTCAAACAAAGAGCTTTAAAAAATCAATAATTGTAAATGCTAGTGCTTATACTGCTGGATTTGAAAGTACAGGCAAAAGACCAGGAGATAAGGGATATGGAAAAACTTATATGGGAACAACAGTAAGACCAGGAGTTATAGCTGTAGACCCTAAAGTTATACCTTTAGGAAGTAAAGTTTACATACCTCATTTAGGAATGACATGTGTAGCAGAAGATACAGGTGGAGCTATAAAAGGAAATAAGATAGATATATACATGGCTAGCTTACCAAAAGCGAATAAATTTGGAAGAAAAAATTTAAAAGTATATGTTTTAAAATAATCTAATAAAGAATATGTATTCCCAATATTATTTTTGTTAAAAATAATATTGGGAATTTTAATTATACATAAAGTTAAATTTCGTATATAATTAACATAGTAATATGAACTATGTATTAGCATAAGCGAATTTAAATATAGATTTTAGAGGTGATTAAGCTGGTAAAAGAAATAATAGTAGTCGAAGGAAGAGATGATGTAACAGCTGTTAAAAAGGCAGTAGATGCTGAACTTATAACAACAGGTGGATTTGGATTCCCAAAAGGCGTTATGAAAAGAATTAAAGAAGCACAAAAAAGAAGAGGGGTTATAATATTTACAGATCCTGATTTTGCAGGAGAAAAAATAAGAAAGAAAATAGCAGCTCAAATACCTGGATGTAAGCATGCATTCTTGCCAAGAGAAGAAGCTATAAAGGATGGAGATATAGGAATTGAGAATGCATCAAGAGAGAGTATAATAGCTGCTTTAAATAAAGTTAGAACAGAGAACGTACAAAAAAGAGAAGAATTTACTAAAAAAGATTTGGTTAGAAATGGACTTGTAGGATTTGATGATGCATCTAAAAAAAGAGATGAGATTGGAAAAATTTTAGGAATAGGATATGGAAATGCAAAGCAGTTTTTAAGTAGACTTAACAACTATGGAGTAACAAGAGAAGAATTTGAAGAATCACTTAAAAATATAGATAAATAGGAGCGATTACATGGAAAAACTTTCAACATACAGAAATACTAAAGATGTAGTAGAAAAATATGGATTTAAGTTTTCAAAGTCCCTTGGACAAAACTTTTTAATAGATTCAAATATAATAGATAAAATAATAAACGGAGCAAGAATAACCAAAGACGATTATGTAGTTGAAATAGGACCTGGTATAGGTACATTGACTAGAGAAATATCAAAGATTGCTAAAAAAGTAGTAGCAGTAGAGATAGATAAAAAACTTATACCTATACTTAAGGATACATTATCTGAATGCGATAATGTAGAGGTTGTAAACGAAGATGTATTAAAGGTTGATATAAAGGAACTTGTAGATGAAAAGCTTGATTCAAAACCTATAAAGCTTGTAGCTAACCTTCCTTATTATATAACAACGCCTATAGTAATGAAGTTTTTAGAAGAAGATATAAAAGTAAGTGATATAGTGGTTATGGTTCAAAAGGAAGTAGCTGATAGAATGAGTGCCGTTCCATCTACTAAAGATTATGGATCATTATCAGTGGCAGTACAATACTATTGTGAACCTCATATAGTTGCAAAAGTTCCAAGAAGTATGTTTATACCTCAACCTAATGTAGACTCTACAGTAATAGCTTTAAGGTCTCATGAAGAAATAAAGCAGGATTTAAAGGATAAAGATTTATTCTTTAAAGTGGTAAAGGCAGCTTTTTCAAAGAGAAGAAAAACTATATTAAATGCAATAAGCTCATATGATATAGATCTTTCTAAAGAAGAAGTAAAGCAAGTTTTAGAAGAAGCATCAATAGATGCTAAAAGAAGAGGGGAAACTTTATCGATAGATGAGTTTGCTAATCTAGCTAATAAGGTATATGATAAATTAGAAAATAAATAAGTAAGTTATATAGATACAGTTATATGTTTAAGCTAAAAATGAAGCTAATTGAAATACCGCTACTTGGTCAATGTTTTTATAAAACTAATAGATTGTTCCTTATTAAATATCTTAAAACTTCGTAAACTCCCTTACGGTCAAACAACGAAGTTTCTTAACAGATATTTAAACGTCACAATCTAAGTTTTATAAAAAAACATTAACTAAAAGTAGCTAACATTTCAATTAGCTTCATTTTTTAAATGTAATTCTTAAACTCCATCTGAATTAAGTTTCACTTTATAAAGAACACTTGCTATTAAAACTATATATAAAAATCTTAGTTGTATTCAAAATATCGTTGCACTTGCGGTATTTTTATATATAGTTTTTGATAACTCCAGAACCTAAGAAAAAAGAACTATATTTCAATAAAAAAAGTAAGCATAGTATGCCCCTAAAAAACATATAAGTAGTAATATAGATTTATTTTAATGGGGGGATAGTATTGAGAAGAAGATATAAAAGAGATTATATGATATTAGAATCAAAGGACCCATCATTTAGATTAAAAGAGAAAGTATCACCTAAGGCATTTGCAAAAATTGAGACAAGAGAAGAAAAAGTAAATATAATGATTTACGTTGAGAATGTGAAATATGTTAAATCAGGGTATAGAATAATTTTAATACAAGATGATCTGACTACAAAGGATATAGGAAGAGTTTTAGTAAATGAAAATGGTAAGGGCGAATTTAAAATGAATTTTGATGGTTATGACTTAGATGTGAAAAGTATAGCCCTAAAGCATGAAAATAATATACCTCTGATAGGTTTTAAGGGTAAGATGATAGATAATTATGAAGAACTTATAAATCAAGATATGAAAAGAGAAGAGTATACAGGTGAAGTTTTAGATAAAAAAGATGAAATAGAGATAGTTATTGAGCCAAAAAAAGAAGAATTCCAAAGAGAAGAATCTTTAGAAATTGAAGAAGAAGAAGAAAAAAATGAAGAAGATACAGATATTGAACAAGAAGAAATACAAGAAGAGTTAGAAGAGGAATTAGAAGAAGAACCTAGAACGAAAAAAAAAAAAGACAAAGAAAAATCTCTTTATTCGCAAGAAGAAAAGATAGAAGAAAAAATAGAATATAATCAAGATACCATACACCTTATACCTAGAAAATTAAAAAAACTATTAAAAAAACATAAAGAAATAAAACCGTTCATAAAAGATATAGATAATACTAGATGGTGGAAAATTGATATAAATCCTATGTCTATGTGCAGTTATACAATGCCATATCTTGGATATATAAATTATATAAATTATACTATATATTCAGATGTAACATCTTTATCGTATAAGTATAGACACTATATATTTGGAATAAAATATAGTTGTGATGGAAATCGAAAGTATTATGTATATGGAATACCTGGAAGACGTAATGAGCAACCAGATGAAGGTGAAACTGGTTTTTGCAAATTTATGCCATGTGATGAGAAAAATAAAACATATGGATATTGGATATGTTGTATAGATTGTAAGAGTAGATTAATAGCAGTAGCTGATAAATAAATTTTAAAATGCGGCAATGAATTTTTATTGAAAATTTATTGCCGTATTTTTATATAGTCAGTTACTCTTTTAAAGAATGTTGAGATAGAGTATAATATAGACAAGTTATATAGTATATGGGTGTTTAGCTTTTAATAAAGTTGATTACCCATTATCAAATCAGGAGGGTATTATGGGAACCAGATATGAAGAATCAACAAGCGTTACTATAAAATCTATAATAATAAATATTATATTAACAGTTATAAAGTTATTAGCAGGTTTTTTTGGCAGTTCTAATGCAATGCTTGCAGATGGTATGCATTCTGCTTCTGATATAGTCACATCTGTAGGGGTTTTAATTGGAAACTATATATCAAAAAAACCACAAGATAGTGAGCATAATTACGGTCATGAAAAAGCAGAGACCTTAGTTGCATTTATACTATCATTAATTCTATTATTTGTTGGAGCTGAGATAGGATTTAATTCTTTTAAGCTTTTATTCAACTTAGATAAGGTCAAAGTACCTACCATGCTTCCGCTAATTGTTGGTGTTATATCTATATTATTTAAAGAGTACCAATATCATATAACAATAAAGGTAGCAAATAAGATTAACTCACCATCTCTTAAGGCAGATGCTTGGCACCATAGATCAGACTCTTTATCTACGATTGGAGCTTTAATAGGAATAATAGGATCTATGATTGGATTTAAGGTATTAGATCCACTTGCAGGAGTAGTAGTATCATTATTTGTAATAAAGGTTGGTATAGAAATATTAATCTCATCATCTAATGAACTTATGGATTACTCTATAGAAAAGGAAGAAAAAGATAAGCTTAACACTATAGCTATGAATACTAAAGGCGTTTTTAATGTAAAAAGCTTTAAAAGTAGACGTCATGGCGCTATGGCATATATAGATTTAACAATATGCGTAGATGGAAAAATCACAGTATTTGATGGCCATGAAATAGCACACAATGTAGAAGAAAATATAATAAAAAGTTCAGATAATATAAAAGCTGTTATAGTCCACGTTGAGCCAAAGAAGAATTTATGTAAAAAATGCAATCATAAGACTAAAATTTAATGAGGTGATATAGTGAATAAAAAAGTTATAAAATCAATGCTAATATTTGCAGGAATAGTATTTTTAATAAGTTTTTTGATAACTATCCTAAGAACTAAAGAGAAAGAAGAACAAGCAACTCAAGCAATAAATCAAGAAGTAAATCTTATGAAATATCTGTTAAAAGAACAAAGCATAAAATTATCAGACGAAAACATAAAAGATATAACAATAGAACAAGACTATTTTAAAGATTTTAAATACTATATCGAAAAAAGCAAGAAAATAGAAAAAGTTGAATTTAAAGAAATACTAACTGGATATTCAGATGATATAAAGTTTAGTACAGACTGTAACTATATAAAAATAGTAAAAGGTAAAGAAACTCAATACTTTGATATAGAAGATGAACAAACTAAAGAATTAGAAAGCCTTATAGATAAAGCTACAAATACATCATTTGATACTATAAAAAAAATTAATGATATAAAGGAAGTCCAAATATCTTATAAAAACAAACAAAAACAAATTGTAAATATAAAAGAATTCAATGATAAAATACATAAAAAAGCAAATATAAGTCAGTATAATGCATCAAAGCTTATAGATGAAGTAAAAGATAATTTTGATATAAATATAAAACTAGATAACTATGAAATATATGCAAAAACATTAGGGAAAACAGGTCTGGGAATATACTATAAAGATTATACAGCATACTATGAAATAGACGATTCATTATATAATTATCTTTGTGATGTATTATTTGTATCAAAGAGTAATAATGAATCAGATGAAATAGGGTATGAATGGGTTCAAACAATAAAAATACAAGATAAAATAAATGAAATAGAAGAAGAACTAGAAGGAGAATTGAAGGACGAGCTAGTAAGATATTTATTTAGAGAAATTAAAGAACCAGTTGAATTTAAAGATTATGAATTTGAAAGATATCATCTTAAGCTTAAGGGTGAGTCAAAAGAGCAGGAGATGATAATATATGAGAATCATATAAAGATAAAGGATAAGTATTATAAGATAAAAGGGGCAGATTTGATTGTAGATTCTGTGATTAATAATATATAGATGGTGTATTAATAAATATATTAGTGGTTAAGCGAAAAATGACGCTCATTTAAATACCGCTACTTAATTAATGTTTTAATAAAACTAAAGATTGTGCTTTATAAAATATCCTAAAACTTCTTAAACTCCCTAAGGTCAGACAAAGAAGTTTCTTAACGGATATTTTAACAGCACAATCTAAGTTTTATGGAAAAACATTAATCAAAAGTAGCTAACATTTAAATGAGCGTCATTTTTTTGTTTGATTTTTTAAACTATAACCAAATTTTTCCATATAAAATCTTATTTATGCAAGATTTAATATCTAACTACACATAATAAATTATATACAAAATTTGAATATATACTAAATATAAAAAAGGAGACTCTAGATAGAAACTAGCACTCCATATCCATCATATTATGATGCACAACACATTATAAGCAAATGGGGTAATTAAGTATATAATAAATTTAAAAAAAATTTAATACTTTCATAAAAGAATTTATATGATTTTAGAGCTGAAGTTTTATAATAAAATATTTCGAAATATCTTAATACTAGAGGTGATTAATAAATGAAAAAAAATATATTTTTTATACTTGTAGGTTTTTTAGCAATTATAAGCTATATTATACTTGATAATATTATTGTTAAGGAAGCAAAAGTGCATGGAATTAGATCATTCCCTCAAACTTTTGAACAATTGATAGAACGTTCGGAGTATATAGTTGAGGTGAAAAAAACAGGAAAATCCACAAATATTTTAGTGAATGAAGGGCTACCAACTGAAAGTGGATATACAGAAACACCAGTTGAAATACAAAAAGTGTATAAAGGAAATTGGGATAAAAAAGAGATTCTAAAAGTTCACGAAGCAATCTACACAGCTCCAATAAAAGGAGTTCAACCAGGCAAAATTATATTTACCTTTGATGATTATACAGCATTAAAACCTAATTCGAAATATCTACTATTTTTAAGAAAACATAAAGGTACTGATGGATATTGGATAACTGCTGACGAATTTAGTAAATTTAACTTGGATGATACAGATTCAGAAGAAAAAAATTTTGGAAATAAAGATTCAATGTATAAGAAATTTAAAACAAGTTCTATAAAAAAATATCTGAAATAAATTTTAAAATTTAAAAGCAAAGTACAGTTCGGGCTAAAAAACATTTAGTGTACTTAATTTGGGATACCAATAGCTAAATCAAAAAAAAGATGGTTATTAAAATATTTAATACACTAGCGGTATTTTAATAACCATCTTTTTTACTTACTACAGATTATATAAGCTTATCTGCAACCTCATATATATTTCCAGCCCCAGTAGTTATAACTACATCTCCAGCTTTAACATTATATTCTAAATAATTAACAATATCATCAAACTCTTTTATATAAATAACATTCTCATTATATTTCTTAATCTTTTCAACCAAATCCTTAGAATGAATAGACCCATCGTTTTTTTCTCTTGCTGCATATATATCAGTTATTACAACGAAAGATGCATCATTAAAAGAAGCTGCGAACTCATCTAAAAGAGAAGAAGTTCTAGTATAAGTATGTGGTTGAAATACACACCAAAGATTCCCCTTGCACATATTCTTAGCGGCTTCTAGGGTAGCCTTAACTTCTGTTGGATGATGAGCGTAATCATCTATTATAGTAGCCTTATTATAAATCCCTTTGTACTCAAATCTTCTACCAACACCTTTATACTTGGATATATTATCTCTTATAGTATCTACATCAATACCAGAAACTAAAGATGCACATATAGCAGCTGCTCCGTTGTATATATTATGAAGTCCTGGAACACAAAGTTTGAATTTTCCAAGGTCTTTATTATCAAATGAAAGAGAGAATGAACCATGACCTAACTTATCAAATGAAACATTATCAATAATCATATTATTATTACTTGACTTTCCATATTTTATAATGTTAGAATCGACACCATCTAAAACATCAACACAGTTAACATCATCACCATTTATTATGAAATATCCATCATTAGGAAGAATCTTTCCAAATTTATTAAAAGAATCTTTAACATCATCAAGTCCGTCAAAATAATCCAAATGATCTGCTTCTATATTTAGAACAATAGAAACCTTAGGGTTAAAATTCAAGAAGCTATCAACATACTCACAAGCTTCGGTAATGAAGTTTTCTGAATTACCTATTTTTACATTACCACCTATATCCTTTAAATTACCACCTACAAGTATAGTAGGATCAAGATTTGAATACTGAAAAATTACAGATAGCATAGAAGTAGTACTAGTTTTTCCATGAGTTCCCGAAATGGCTATAGGATTTTTGTACTCCTTCATTATTTCACCTAAAAACTCAGCTCTAGATAAAGTTCTTATATTTCTTAAGCGTGCTTGATTAAGCTCTTCATTATCATCGCTTATAGCAGCAGTGTAAACCACTAAATTTATATCATCAGTTATATTTTGTTTCTTATGACCAATGAATACACTTATACCTTGATTTCTTAACATGTCAACAGTATCTGAATCTTTAAAATCAGAACCAGAAACAACATATCCTTTATGTAAGCATATCTTAGCAAGTGCACTCATGCTTATTCCGCCAATTCCTATAAAGTGTATATGCATATAAAATCAACTCTCCTTAATAACTAATATTGTGTTATAATATAGAAGTCTTTATCTAAAAATTTTAGAAATAGACTTTTTAATATAAAAAACATACAATTTACATTTATTAAAATAAAATACAAATAATAAATTATATCTATTACTATTAATATGTATAAAACGTAAATTCTATTATAACATAATAATATATTTTATCTCTAAGGAAATTATAAAATTTTTGAATTGTGTATAAATATACCATACCAAAATAATCTAAAAGGAGGGAGTCTATGAAATTTAAAAGAACTGAAAGAATTGGAGCTATAGTAAAAATACTTTCAGACAATCCAAACAAAGTATTTACACTAAGCTATTTTACTGAAAAGTTTAATGCAGCAAAATCTACTGTAAGTGAAGATATATTGGTCGTGAAAAATGTATTTGAAAAATTAGACTTAGGTAAAGTTATAACAATAGCAGGAGCTGCAGGTGGAGTTAAATATATTCCAAAGATATCAGCAAAGGATAATGAAGTATTCTTAAATAAACTATGTGAACAAATAGATGATCAATCAAGAATATTATCAGGAGGTTTTTTATATTTAATAGATCTTATATACAGTCCTGAAATATCATCTAAAATAGGAAAGATATTTGCATCATACATAGACTATAGTGAAGCTGATTATGTAGTTACAATAGAAACAAAAGGTATACCTATGGCACTTATGACAGCAAAAGCTATGAATCTACCTCTTCTTATAATAAGAAAGGATACAAAAGCATCAGAAGGTTCATCTCTTAACATAACGTATGTATCTGGAAGTAAGAATATAGTACAAACTATGACACTTCCTAGAAAGGCATTAAAAGAAGGGTCTAAGGTAATATTAATAGACGACTTTATGAGAGGTGGAGGAACATTAAAAGGTATGCAAGACCTTATGAATGAATTTAATGCTCAAGTTATAGGAAAAGGGGTTTTAATATCTACAACTGCACCTAATGAAAAACTTGTAAAAGATTATGTATCTTTGATAGATCTGAATGAAATAGATGAATTAAATGGAATTATAAAGGTTGAACCGAATAAAAACTTTATAATAGACTAGTTATATGAGTGCAATTCTTATTAAGAATTGCACTTTTTTGATTAGAAAAAAAACAATAGAATAATGTATGAAAATCAATGAAGGTTACATAAAAATTGTAAAAAAATTAAAAGGGAATTGAAAAAGTTTGTAGAATATATTACCATAGAATATATTACCATGAAATATATTAACAATTAATGTAGCTTTTTATAAGGAGTAAGGAGTTATACTACTATTTAAATTGTAGGATAAGCATAATATATATTACGAATCTTAAGAAAGTCTACATTAAAAATCTTTATTTTTATAAAGGGGAGTGGGTATTTTGGAAATAACAGACGTTAGGGTAAGAAAGATAACAGACGATGGAAAGATGAAGGGGATTGTATCTGTAACTTTTAATAATTTATTCGTTGTACACGATATAAAAATTATAGAAGGTCAAAATGGTCTTTTTATAGCTATGCCAAGTAGAAAGATAACAGAAGGCGAATTTAGAGATATAGCTCATCCAATCAACTCTCATATGAGACAAGTACTTCAAGATAATATATTAAATGCTTATGAAGAAGCTTTAGCTAAAATGGAAGTTGCAATGGAATAATATTAAACTTATAAAAATACTTATATTGTTAAGAGTACGAATCTTAACAATATAAGTATTTTTTTTGATATATAGAAATTATATGGTTTTGAATTTTTTGAAGTTTTTTAAAATTTAAAAATCGAACAAAATATATAATATCCATTATTTTATATCGCATTATTATGTACTTTTTGAACAAAAAATGCTATAGTATTTAAGTGAAAGTGATATATTAATATACACATGAGGTGAAATTATGAATTTAAAATCTATAATACTTGCTGCTGGTAAGGGAACTAGAATGAAATCTAAGCTTCCTAAAGTATTGCATAAAGTATGTGGAACTGAAATGGTAAATCATGTTATAAACATAGCTATGAAGGCTGGATGTTGTGAAAATATAGTAATTCTTGGACATGAAGCTGAAATGGTTAAAGATAATTTAAAAAACAATGTCAAAACTGCTATACAAAAGCAGCAGCTAGGAACAGGACATGCTGTTATTATGGCTAAAGATTACATAAAAGAAGACGATAAAATAGTAGTTTTATGTGGAGATACACCTCTTATAAAAGAGACTACTCTACAAAGACTATTTGATTACCATAAAGAAAATAGATGTGTTGCAACAGTTTTAACTACAAAAGTAGATAACCCTACAGGATATGGGAGACTAATAAGAGATACTAATAAAGATGTATTAAAAATAGTTGAGCAAAAAGATGCAACTGAAGAAGAAGCAAAGGTTAATGAAATAAATTCTAGTATATACTGCTTTAATGGAAAAGAACTTAAAATGAGCTTATCTAAGATATCTAATAATAACAATCAAGGTGAATACTATCTTACAGATGTAATAGAAATCTTAAAGAATGAAGGCTATAAAGTAGGAGCATATGAAGGATCAACTATAGAAGAATTAATGGGTGTTAACTCAAGAGTAGACCTTCAAAGAGCAGAGAACATACTGAAGAATAGAATTAATCAATATCATATGGAAAATGGAGTTACTATAATAGATACTAACAATACATACATAGAATGCGATGTTGAAATAGGTATGGATACTATAATATATCCTGGAACTATAATAAAAGGAACTACAAAAATTGGAGAAGATTGTACAATAGGAGCTAATTGTAGAATTGAGAATTCCTTAATAAACGACAACATAGAAATCCAATCATCTACTATAATTGACAGTACTGTTGGAAACAATACAACAGTTGGACCGTATGCATATTTAAGACCTAATAGCTTAATAGGTGAGAATGTAAAAATAGGAGACTTTGTAGAAGTTAAAAATTCTACAATAGGAGATAACTCAAAAGCATCTCACTTAGCTTATATAGGAGATGCTAGTATTGGGAAGAATGTCAATATAGGATGTGGAGTAGTTTTTGTAAACTATGATGGAAAGAATAAATTTAAAGCTATAGTTGAAGATAATGCATTCATAGGATCAAACTGTAATTTGATAGCACCTGTTACAGTTAAAGAAAAAGGATATATAGCTACAGGATCTACTATAACAGATGATGTTCCAAGTGGAAATTTATCAATAGCAAGAGCAAAACAAGTGAACAAAGAAGGTTGGGTAGATAAAAAAGGTATATTAAAAAAATAATTACATACAAAATTCTTCTGGGAGGTTATTCATATATGAATACTAGTGGTAGTGAAATTAAAATTATTACAGGAAACTCTAACCCTGAACTTGCAAAAAAAATAGCTGAGCATTTAAATGTAGATTTAGCAAAAACTGATGTATCAACATTTAGTGATGGAGAAATATCTGTAAATATTCAGGAAACAGTAAGAGGAACAGATGTATTCGTTATTCAATCAACTAATAGTCCAGTAAACAATAACTTAATGGAACTATTAATTACTATTGATGGACTAAAAAGAGCATCAGCAGGTAGAATTACAGCTGTAATACCGTATTATGGATATGCTAGACAAGATAGAAAAGCAAAGGCTAGAGATCCAATCACAGCAAAATTAGTTGCAAACTTAATAACAGCTGCGGGAGCTGATAGAGTTCTTACTATGGACTTACATGCTGCTCAAATACAAGGATATTTTGATATACCAGTAGATCATTTACTTGGAGTACCAATACTTGCCAAATATTTCAAAGAAAAACAAATAGAAGATTTAGTAATTGTATCACCAGACCTTGGAAGCGTTACAAGAGCTAGAAACTTTGCTAATCAATTAAATGCACCAATAGCTATAATAGACAAGAGAAGACCAAAGGCAAATGTATCTGAGGTTATGAATATAATCGGAGATATAAAAGATAAGAATGTTATATTAGTAGATGATATGATAGACACTGCAGGTACAATAACAAATGGAGCTAATGCATTAAAAGAGTTTGGAGCAAAAGAAGTATATGCTTGTTGTACACACCCTGTTTTATCAGGACCTGCACTTGAGAGAATACAAAACTCAGTTATAAAAGAGCTTATAGTTCTTGATACAATACACTTGGCAGAAGATAAAATGATAGATAAAATAAAGGTACAATCTATTGCACCTATATTTGCAAGTGCTATAAACAAGATATTTTCAAATGAATCTGTAAGTTGTTTATTTGACTAAAAAAATGGCTATTTAGCCATTTTTTTTTGTTTTAAAAGAGCAAAGATTCAGAACTTTTAGCCTTCGAATAAAAAGTAAAAAAGTATAGAAAAATAAGTAATATATGTTAATATATATATTGTAGATAAAACAATAAAGGAGGAGAATGAAGATATGAAATTAGGAATAAAAAATAAGCTTATAATAATGTTTATAGTTCTGATAAGTATTCCTCTAATAGTTTTTGAAATGGGTGCTTATAAGAGAGGTATAGGTATAATAGATGAAGATTTAAAAGAACTGGCATCTAGCACTATTGATGGGATAGAGATATCTATACACAACTATTTAAATGGATATAATGAAAATTTAAATATGATATCAAATAATGTAGATGTAAAATCAATAGTGGAACATCCTGAATATGAAGAATTTATGATGCATATATTTAAAGATTTTATAAATTCTCATAAAGACTCTGTATCTATATACTTAGGTCTTGAGGACAAGAGTATGTATACGTATCCTGAGGCTCAATATGAAGATGGATTTAATCCAAAAGAGAGGATATGGTATAAAAATGCAGTTGAAAGAAATGCTATATCATGGACACAGCCATATATAGATGTACATAGTAATAAATTAGTAGTAACGGCATCAGCACCTGTATATAATAATAATCAGTTTATAGGGGTTATAGGTATAGATATATCTCTTGATACATTATCAAAAAATATAAATAAAATGACTATAGGAAATAATGGATACCCTATACTTATATCATCTGATAAGCTAATTATGAGTCACCAAAATCCTGAGAAAATAGGTAGAAAAATAGATTCTCAAGATATAGTTAAGGCACTTGATGAGAATAAAACGAGTGTAGAATACGAATATGAACAAGATGGAAAATTGAATTCAAAGTATGCACAATTCAAGACTATGGAATCGACAGGATGGATAGTAATAGGAAGTATTTATACTGAGGAAATATATAGTAGGGCAAATGATATATTAAAGAAATCATTAATAATACTAGGGTTATCGTTATTAGGAGCTATATTTATAGCTTATATATTCTCTAATAATATAACTAAACAAATAAGAAGCATAATAGAATATACTGAAAGTATAAAATCTGGTGATTTAACGGTACAATCTAGCATTAAGACTGGAGATGAATTTGAAGACCTTGCACATGGATTTAACAATACCGTAGATACATTAAGGGGATTGATAACTAATATAACCGATGTAACTATTAATGTAAGAAATTCATCAGAGAACTTAGCTGCAATAGCAGAAGAAACTAGTGCAACATCAGAACAAGTTGGATCTATAGTTCAAGAAATAGCCAGTGGTTCTATATCTCAAGCAAAAGAGGCTGAAAGAGGATATGAGCTAGTTGAAAATCTTGCAAATAAATTTGATGAACTAAACAAAAATACTAATGACATGTTTGAATCAGCTGAAAATGTAGCTAATTCAAATGTATCTGGATTTGAAGCAGTTGAAGAATTAATTCAAAAGACTAAAAAAAATTCAAAGGCTACACTTAAAGTAGAAGAAGCTATAATAGAATTTAATAAAAAATCTGAGGATATACAGAACATATTAAATACCATAACAACTATAGCAGATCAGACTAATTTATTAGCACTTAATGCATCTATAGAGGCAGCACGTGCAGGAGAACATGGAAAAGGGTTTGCAGTTGTAGCAGATGAGATAAGAAAGCTTGCAGAGGGATCAAGAGTTGCAACAAACAACATAAAGGAGATAATAGATAATATAAGAAAAGATAGCGATAATGCTGTAACTATAATGAATGAAGTAAAAGAAGTATCAAAAGAACAAGTTGAATCAGTTAACAGAGTTAATAATTCATTTGATGTAATATCAAAATCTGTTGGAGATATAACTTATAAGATATCCTCGATGAGTGATTTTATAAATAATATGAATGACGATAAAAATAATATAGTAGAGTCAATACAAAATATAGCAGCAGTATCAGAAGAAAGCGCATCATCATCTCAAAATGTAAGTGCTTCTATGCAGCAGCAATCAGTAGCGGTTGAAGAAGTAGCAAAGCTTGCAGATGATCTTAATGGACTTGCTATGAAGCTTACAGATGAGATAAAGGTGTTTAAAATATAATTTCAAAACTTAAAATTTAGCTTTTGATTGAAAAATGAAGGTTATTAAAATATTAATCTGTACCCTTTGTAAAGGAGAATTTAAAAAAGACTATGCTACATTAAGAAGATGATTTCTGTATTGGACAGGAGTCATCTTCTTTAATCCCCACTGATATCTATAGTTATTATAATAAGTCATGTATTGTTTAATTTCACATTTAAGCTGTTGTAAAGTTT
>NZ_JAOASI010000041.1 GCF_025210165.1 Tepidibacter sp. | reverse complement strand
TTAAACAATACATGACTTATTATAATAACTATAGATATCAGTGGGGATTAAAGAAGATGACTCCTGTCCAATACAGAAATCATCTTCTTAATGTAGCATAGTCTTTTTTAAATTGTCCTTTACAAAGGGTACAGATTATATTAGCAAGTGATTTAAATATTTTTGTATAAAACTTTTATTACAGCGTTTGAATATCCGTTAAGAAAGTTCGTTGTCTGACCGTTAGAGAGTTTAGAACTTTTAGGCTATTCAATAAGATGTAATAATTAGTTTTATTAAAAATATTTAATACACGAGCGGTATTTTAATATCCTTTATTTTGGATTAATTACATATATCTATTTAAAAATTATTTTTTATTTCCTCAAACATCTCATCAGCCCATTTAACCGAATCAATATAATGACCCGAAAGAAGCTTGACATCATAATTTATATTACATGCTGATTTATGTATATCATTAAACACTCCACGTTCATAAGCAAAACACAATTTCATTGCATCACTATACATTGTATTTTTATCTAACAACGTGTCCTTCATTTCTTTAGAAATTGGTATTGATTTTAATGCCTCATCCATACTTATTTCAAGTACAGTATCTACTATTGAAAGTGTACCTAATAAAGATAACTCTTCTACTGAATTTTTAAGATTAGAATGAAGTGCAATCTCCTTTAAAAGATTTGATCTTATCATAGCATACCTTACAGCTTCATGCGTTTCTTGTTTGGATATATCCTGAACCATTGCTAGTGATAGCCATCTTGTGAGTTCATTTACACCAAGTATTGCTATAGCTTGTTGTATTGACGTTATCTCATTTTGTAATCTAGGATTTGAATTTACTAGTTTTAAAAGTTTATAAGTTAACGATATATCAAGACCTATTATATCTGATAATACTCTAAACTTTGGTTCAGGTGTATTTAACTCATTCATAAGTCTTACATATTGAACAGCATTCTCTGGTAATGCTTTTCCTTTCCTAAGTGAAGGTCTTGAAAAATAAAACCCTTGGTAATAATCAAATCCAATAAATTTTGCCCACTCAAATTCTTCCTTAGTTTCTACTTTTTCAGCTAGTAATATTTTTCCTGATCTTTTTAATTCTTTTACAAGTGATTCTATACCCTCTCTAGTATTTTCCATAAAATCAACTTTAACAATATTACATAAATTCGTAATTTCATTATATTTATAATCCGTTGTATAATCATCTACTGCTATTGTATATCCTAGTTCATTAAGTTTTCTTATTTTATTCAATAATTTTTTATCAGGTTTTACACTTTCTAAAATTTCTATTACTACTTTATCCTTATTCAGTAGCTGTGCTATATCTGATTTTATCAGATGGCTATCAAAGTTAATAAAAACTTTATATTCTCCTACTAAAGTTTTAATACCAAAATTAAAATAACTATTTATAAGTAATATAGAAGTTGCAACATTATCAGAAATATTACCATTAAAAAAATTCCCCTCATTATTTCTATATAATAGCTCATATGCAATTACATTGTATTTATTGTCAAAAATAGGTTGTCGTGCAATGTATATATCCATATTTACCTCCACTTCTATCTTATATTTCTATATCTATATTAATTATACCCATAATTAATATAATTATCTTATATTAAAAAAAGTCTCTATTTGCTATATATTTGAGTTAATAAAAAAACAAAATGAGACTTTATTTATAGATACTTTATTATATAAATTATTTAATTGCAAGGGTGCACTGTATTTAATAATTTAGTTCCTCAACATAAAAAAGCTAATCCTTAAATTTATTTTTAAGAACTAACTTTTTTATGTTGATCCATTATGTAAACTCTCCATTCTTTGGTAGATTCACCCCTTCTGTGAATTTTCATTTATTTGTTTGTTAATATTATTATATCAGAAAAATCATAAATTTCAATATATTATTTGAATTTTCTGTTTTTTTAACTCATACTTCATGCTCCTTTATAGATTTCAATCCATAAAAGAGCATGAAATAAAACTTAATTTCTCAGCTTCATATCTCCATCCTTTATATACTCTTTCTTTCTCATAATCTCAGATATAGCAAGAGTAATGATAGCAGGAAGTACAAAGTGAAGAATTATTATACTTGGCATTGCTGATTTTCCCATAACGGCTATAGTTGATATTTGACCAACAAGCCCACTAGTTCCCATACCAGCTCCTATGCTATTAGTTTTCATGTGAAACACAGTTGTAGCCAAAGGACCTAGTATAGCACTTGATATTATAGGGGGTATCCATATTAGAGGATTCTTTATAAGATTTGGGACTTGTAGCATAGATGTTCCAAGACCTTGAGATATAAGTCCCCCGATCTTATTTTCTCTGTAAGATATAACTGCAAATCCTATCATCTGACAACAACACCCAACAAGAGCTGCTCCTGCTGCTAATCCATTAAGACCCAGTGCAATAGACAAGGCTGCTGAACTTATTGGAAGTGTTAGTATTATACCCATAGTTACAGATATTACTATTCCCATAGGTATTGGCTTTAACTCTGTTGCTCTGTTTATAAAGCTTCCTATAGCTCTCATCATAGTAGATAATATAGGAGCTATAAATACTCCAACAAAACCACCAATTATAATAACTATAGCTGGTATTAAAACTATATCTATACTAGTCTTTCCAGATATTAATCTACCTACCTCTGCAGCTATTAAAGCTGCTATAAAAGCCCCAACAGGGTCTCCTATTCTAAGAGCAGCTACTCCATCTACTATATTAACACTTCCAGCTCCTATAGCTCCAGTTATTAGTGATGCAAATATTACAAGTGGAGGAGCTCCTATAGAATAAGCAACACCTGCTCCAATAGCAGGTCCCATCATATACTGAGCTATCTTTCCAAATAAAACTATATTATCAAGACCTGAAATATCCCCTATTTGCTTTAATATAAGTCCTATTATAAGTGAACTAAAAAGACCTAAGGCCATACCATTTAATGTTTTAGTTAAATATTCTCTCATACAATTTCTCCTTTATATATATTTTTTATGTTTAAGGAAACTATATCATTTTTTGTTTTGTGTATAACATGAATTTTTTTATAAGTATTTCATCATATTATCTATGCTATTTAGTGCCTTTAACCTTATATTTTCATCTATTTCTATAACTTCTCCATCTTCTTTAGCTATGCATTTGTAAACATCCTCTAATGATGTTTTTTTCATATTCATACATATAAGGGTTGGCGATAATAATTCAAACTTTTTGTCTGGATTTAATCGTCTTAATACATGAAGTATTCCCGTTTCTGTTCCTATTATTACCTTTTTATCTTTTAAACTTTTAACATACTCTATTATTTGAGATGTAGAACCCGCATAATCAGCAAGCTCTATAACATCTTCTCTACATTGAGTATGAACTATTATAGGTCTATCAGGGTGTTTTTCTCTCATATTTATTATTTCTTCTTTAGTAACTCTATCGTGTATAGTGCAATAGCTTGTCCATGATATTACATTTTTATTTTCAACCTTTTTGGATATATAATTACCTAGATTCATATCAGAAGCAAATAATATATTTTCACTATCTAGTTTTTCTATTATATCTACTGCCTTTGATGTAGGTACGCATATATCTGATATAGCTTTTAACTCAACTTGTGAATTAATACTTGATACTATAGTAAACTGAGGATGCATATTCTTAAAGTTTGTTAATTCTTCAATATTTATCTTTTTATTCATAGGACATACAGCTTCAGAAACTGGCATAACTATATTTTTATTAGATACAGTTTTTAATGTTTGGGCTAAACTTCTAACTCCACATGAAATTATAGTTTTACAGTCAACGTTTTTGCTAACTTCAATCAGTTCTAAATAATCTCCTACATAATCTGCAATCTGTTGAATTTCATAATTTTGATAGTTATGTGCAAGTATTTTTATATTTTTTTCCTCTTTTATTTTTATTATCTCATCTATCATATTCTTATCATTCATCGTATCTTCTCCTAACTTTATATTATATGTGTATATCCTTCTGTCTTGTCACTTATAACAAAAAAATATATCCCTTTACTTATTTGTCATTAGATATCCTTTCTTATCTAATTCTTCAATTATACTTTGATATACATCTTCGTTTTTGACCTGTATAGTGTGGTAATGTATTCCATTAGTTAAGCTAGACATCAGCTTTGAATCTTCTTTTTCAATTTTTTGTATAAATTCATTTAACTCCCTTCTTGAAGATATATTTATAACACCTCTTAGTTCTCCATATACAGGATGTTCAACTATTACATCTACAACCTTAGCTCCCATATCAACTATAATCTCTAATTCCTCTTTTATTTCATTTATATCACTATGATGTTTAGACATTATAACCTTTATTAAATCTTCTTTTATCATATTTGGAATTATATATCCTTGCGGGGTTGCTATTATATTAATACCCTTAGCTCTAAGTATTGCTATATCCTGAACTATAACCTGCCTACTTACATTTAAATCATCTGCAAGTTTAGCTCCTTTTATTGGATGTGAATTTTCCTTTAATATTTTTTCTACAACTTCCCTTCTTTTTAATGTATCCATTGAACCACCTCTTTATTAGATTATATATTATAAAATCAAAAAAAAGAAGCCAATTTTGGCTTCTTTATATAGCTTCTTCTCCTAAGTAAGCTTTCTTTATATCATCATTTTCACAAAGATCACTTCCTCTTCCTTTAAGAACAACCTTTCCAGTTTCAATAACATAACCATAATCAGCTATTTCAAGTGCTGCTTTTGCATTCTGTTCTATTAAAAGAATTGTAACCCCCATCTTATTAATATCTTTTATTATATTGAATAAATTTTTTACTATTAAAGGAGCTAAACCTAGAGAGGGTTCATCCATCATAAGAAGTTTTGGTCTACTCATAAGAGCTCTTCCTACAGCTAACATCTGTTGTTCTCCTCCAGACATTGTTCCAGCTCTTTGGTCTATTCTTTCTTTGAGACGCGGAAATAGTTCATATATCCAGTTAAGATCTTTATTTATTTCTTTTTTATCTTTTCTAGTGTAAGCGCCTAATATAAGATTTTCTTCAACTGTTAGATCCTGAAATACTCTTCTTCCTTCTGGAACTAAAACCAGTCCTTCTTTAACTATATTTTGAGTTTTTAAATTTTTAATATTTTTCCCATTATATTCTATAACTCCACTTGATTTAACTATTCCCATTATACTTCTTAGAGTTGAACTTTTTCCAGCTCCATTTGCTCCTATTAAAGTTACTATTTTATTTTTTGAAACTTCTATATTTATATCTCTTAAAGCATGAATTCCACCATAATTTACATCTAAACCTTTTATGTTGAGCATCTATCCCACCCCCAAGTAAGCTTCAATTACTTTTTCGTTATTTTGTATTTCACTTGGTATTCCCTGTGCTATTTTTTGACCATAATCCAGTACATATATTCTTTCACAGATTCCCATTACAACCTGCATATGGTGTTCTATCATCAGTATAGTTATCCCAAATTTATCTCTGATACTTCTTATAAATTCCATAAGCTCTAGTGATTCCTTAGGATTCATACCTGCTGCTGGTTCATCTAATAATAAGATGTCAGGATCAGTATTAAGTGCCCTTGCAATCTCTAGTCTTCTTTGATTTCCATATGATAAGGACGATGCTTTTTCATTCATAAGATCTTTAAGTCCAACTGCTTCTAAGAGCTTTACTGACTTATCATATAATTCTTTTTCTTCTTTCTTATATTTTTTAGTTCTAAATACTGATGATATTATATTACTTTTAATATTTAAATGTCCTCCTATAAATACATTATCTATAACAGATAACTCTTTAAATAACCTTATATTTTGAAATGTCCTAGCTACTCCTAAGTTAGCAATATTGCTCGGTTTTTTATTTATTATGCTTTTATTAGAGTTTCCAAAATATATGTTTCCACTTGTAGAAGTATATACTCCTGTTATCATATTAAATACTGTAGTTTTTCCAGCTCCATTTGGACCGATAAGCCCTATTATTTCACCTTTATTCAAATGCATATTTAGACTATTAACAGCTGTTAATCCTCCAAATTTCATAGTTACATCACAAAGCTTTAGAATCTCCATTACTTCACATCCTTTGCATTATAGGCTGCTTTTTTCTTATTAAGAATATCCCATGTAAATTCTTTATTTCCCATAAGTCCATTTTGATAAAATATTATTACAATCATTAAAGTAGCTGAAAATACAACCATTCTAAGTCCCTGAATTCCTTCGATTTGTATAAATCCTAAATCTATAGTTTCATCTAAGAATCTCAATACTTCCATTAATACTGTAACTAATATTGCGGATATACACGTTCCTGTTATGCTCCCCATGCCTCCTAGCACAACTATTAAAAGTATATTAAATGTAAGTAAGAATCTAAACATATTAGGATCAATAGTTCCAAGTAAGTTTCCTAAAAGAGCTCCTCCTATTCCTGCAAAGAAAGCCCCTGTTCCAAATGATAACATTTTGTGTTTAAATAAATCTATTCCCATATTTTCAGCTGCTATTTCATCTTCTCTTATGGCTTTAAATGCCTTACCATAGCTTCCTTTTATTAAAAAAATCATAAATATAATGCTTATAATTGCAGATCCCCAACTCCACCAAATGTTAGTATATACAGGTATTCCTTTAAGTCCTAATGCACCATTAGTTATACTTTGAGTGTTAGTGAATATAACCCTTATTATCTCAGCAAAGCCTAGAGTTGCTATAGCTAAGTAATCATCCTTTAACCTAAGAACAGGTGCTCCTATTAAAAAAGCAAATAAAGCTGATACTATTCCTGATATTATAAGAGCTGGTAAAAATCCTATCTGTATATTAGCAAGTATTGGAACTATAGGTTTTAAAAAGAAATTCATTTCTTTCATAGCAGGAGACATTGTAAGTATTGCGCAAGTATAAGCCCCTATCGCCATAAATCCAGCATGACCTAACGAAAATAATCCAGTAAATCCATTTATTAAATTCATACTAAGACCTAATATTATATATATAGCGCATAAATTAAGTATTCTTATTTGATAAGAGTTAAATGAATTGTTAGATATGAACAGAAAAATTATAAACAAAGCTAATAATCCTATATTGTACATATAATTTTTTTTCATAATTTACACCTTCTCTGTTAGATTTTTGCCCATTATTCCTGTAGGCTTAATCAAAAGTATTACTATTAATAATATAAATGCAAAAGCATCTCTATATCCCGTAAGAGCTGGTAATAATGCTACTAGCATAATCTCTCCTAGACCTAATATAAATCCACCCATAACAGCTCCTGTTATATTTCCGATTCCTCCTACAACAGCTGCTATAAAACATTTAAGCCCTGGCATAATACCAACTAGTGGTGTTATCTGCGGAAACTTTAAACCCCACATAAGTCCTCCAGTACAAGCTAGAGATGATCCTATAAAAAATGTTATAGATATTATCTTGTTAACATCTATCCCCATAAGACTTGCCGCTTCATAATCTTTTGATACCGCTCTCATAGCCATACCTGTTTTAGTTTTATTTATAAAATATAAAAGTGCTAATAATATAATTATAGTTATTATAGGTATATAAAAAGTTAAGCTAACTACAGAAATATTTCCAAAATAAAATACTTTACTGAACATATCAGGTATTTCAAATGCCTTTGGTCTTCCACCAAAAACTACTATAGCTAAGTTCTCAAGTAAGAATGATGCACCTATTGCTGATATTAGTATAGATATTCTAGGTGATTTTCTTAAAGGCTTATATACAGCCTTTTCTAAAACTACTCCAAATAGTCCAGTAAGTAATATAGCAAAAATGAATACCAGCCACCAAGGTAATGGTGTAAATACCATTCCGTAAAAAGCTGTATATATTCCTATCATAAATATATCTCCATGTGCAAAATTTATAAGTCTTAATATTCCATAAACCATTGTATATCCTATAGCTATTAATGCATATAAACTCCCAAGGGAAATGCCATTAAATAGATGTTGAATAAATATTTCAAGATTCATATATTTTCCCCCTCATATAATTTCCTATTAATTTAAAATCCTATAATCACATAAGCGATTATAGGACCTTAACTTTCAATTATTTAGGCTCAATTGTATCTAAATAATTAAATTTGCCATCTTTAACTTTTTTGATTATAGCACTCTTAACTGCATCTCCATTTTTATCAAGAGTTATATATCCTGTTGCTCCTTCAAAGTTCTTAGTTTGAGCTATTGCATCTCTTATTTTTTGTGGATCAGATGAATCAGCTCTTTTTATACTATCTAGTATAACTAAGTAATCATCAAAGCCAAGTGCTGCAAAAGTATTAGGCTCTTTATTATATTTCTCCTTATATGCATCCATAAACTTTTTAGATAAATCTGTTACTGCAGCTTCTGATGTAAAGTGGGTACTAAATACTGCACCCTCAACTGCTTCTTTTCCTATATCTATAAACTCAGGTGCTTCCCAAGTATCTCCTCCAAGTATAGGTACATCAATTCCAAGACTTCTAGCTTGCTTTATTAAAAGAGCACTTTCTCCGTAGTTACCTGGTGCAAATATAACGTCTGGATTAGTTTGCTTAATATTTGTAAGTTGTGCTGTAAAATCTTGATCTCCTGTATTATAAGACGTCATTCCCACTATACTATTTTCATCTCCTGTAAGCTCTTTAAATGAATCAACAAAGTATTTACTAAGTCCAACAGAATAATCTTGAGTAACATCTTGAATTATAGCAGCCTTTTTTGCTTTTAACTCATTAAAAGCATAGTTTGCCATAACTGTTCCTTGGAATGGATCTATAAAGCATACTCTGAAATAATAATCGTTGTTTAGTGTAACAAGTGGATTAGTAGGTGAGCATCCAACAGCTGGAACCTTTGCACTTTTAACTAGATCCCCAGCAGCCATAGATAATGAACTTCCATAACTCCCTATAATTGCACTAACCTTATTCTTTTCGATAAGTCTTGATGCAGCATTTGCAGATTCTACCTTGTCACTTTTATTATCCACTATTACAAGTTCTACTTTCTTTCCTAAAACCTCACCAAACATTTCATTGGCAAGCTTAATACCTTCAACAGTCATTTCTCCTCCAGCTGCTGAAGCTCCTGTCATAGGTTCGAATACGCCTATTCTTATTACATTCTCATCTACATTTTGTACTTCTTCTTCTGATTTTTTAACTGAACAACCTGCAAGAAATAATGACGATATTATTGATACTACTAAAATTAATGATAAATGAATTCTTTTCATTTTTTAATCTCCCCCTCTTTTATAATTCCTTACTGTCTTGCTAATACCTGTAAACTACATACGCCCTTTATATCCTTAACTCTCTCTATAACATCATCTATTGATGTATTCATATCTTTAGTATCTACAGTTAAAGTTAAGCTTGCTACATCATTTATAGGTATATTTTGATTTATTGTAATTACATTACATCCAAAATCGGCTAATCTATTAAGCATTCCTGATAAAACACCTTTAGTATGATCTAAAAACACAGAGAAGGTAACTATATTTCCAAGCTGGTCATTACTACTTAAAAACACATAATCTTTATATTTATAGAATGCCCCTCTGCTTATCCCTACTATTTTGACAGCCTCTGTTACCTGATTAACCTTACCAGAGCTTAATATCTTCTTTACCTCTATAACTTTTCTGTATACATCTGGTACAACTTCTTCATCTATTAGGTAAAATATTTTTTTCGTCAAATCCAATCCTCCTTGTCTACGCTTCACGAACAAGTGTATTTCGTATTTGATATTGTTAAATACTATCATACATTTTTTTTAAGTTCAATAATATAGTTTTAATTTTTTATATTATTTATTTTTTATGTAGTCAGAATTTTAGTATCTCTAGGGGGAGATTATTCTTATACATATTCATTTTACTAAAGTTTAGACTATAAAAAAATGTTTATTTTAAAATCTTTAATTTATACCTTTTTAATCTTAAATTTCTATTTAGAATCTAATAATTTAACGGTATTTTTAATTTTGATTAACAAATTCTAAGTAAAGCCACTTAATTTTGGTAATTTTTATAATAGGTATAATTCCCATATTTTATAATTATATGTTATTATGTTTATGGAAAATTTTTAATTAAAGGATGATTTATTATGAAATTGAATAAAATTTGTACAGCATTACTATTAGGTGCTTTATTAACTACACCATATGATTTTAGTCAAGAATCACGAAAAGCAACAACATTTGTTAATGTTACTACTAATGGTAATCAATGTAGTCAACCTTTTTGGACTAATGATAACTACGGAAATACATTAAACATGTATTTTGAAAATAACGGTTATCAAGAAATAAATTACAAAATTGTTCATGGTAATAAAAGTGTACGTGCTAAGGGTACCCTTAAACCTGGGAAACACTTCTTGTTCAAAGTTAAGAAAGGAAAATCAGGAAAATGGACAATGATTACAAATACTTCTGACGGTTCAAATATGAAAGTTATAATGAAGGCAAGGCAATTTGATTAATTGAATATGTATGAAAGAATACTATTTTAAAGTAGATTTGCTATATTACTAAAAGCAAGTTCACTTAGAGAGATAAACTTGCTTTTAAAATGCTTGCTTTATAATTTAAGAATATTGTGAGACAATAATCTTTTTTTGTATTTTCTTACTTAAAGAATTTAATACCAATTGATATGACATATCTATCATTTGTTTTAAAATATCATCAGGAACATCACCGTCTAAATATACTGAGTTCCAGTGTTGTTTATTCATATAATATCCAGCAACAATATGTTGATATTGTTCTCGTAAAAATTGCCCAAATGATGGTTCACATTTCAATGTAATAATTGTTTTTTTATCTTTATCCTCTCCTTGCATAGCAAACATTTTACGTCCTACGAGGTATCTTATTGCATCCCATTCTATCTTGAAATCTTTTTCTACTCCTGCTTTAGACATACAATATTTGTCAATCCATTCATATTTCATATAAAGCGCCTCCAAGTCTAATCACTAAATTATACCCTAATATTTTGAAATTATGCATTATTATATCATTATGTATACTATGATTATACTCGATATATCTAAACATTTCATGATAAACTAGTGAACTCTATAGTAATTTAACAGTAGAAGATTAGAGAAGATTAGAAAGGAATTCAGTTATATTGCAATATATAATATTATATATATTTATTTTAGGATAGCTTATATATACTCTGTTCTATTTAAAGTTATTCTTTTTGAATAATCATCTTTTTTTAAATATGCGCCTAATATAAATACAACTGCATCTCTATTATCTGATACCTTTGTAAAACTTATAGTACTATTGCATTTATATTTTTTGTTTGAATATATTTCATATTTTAATGTAGTATCATATACATCAATTATGTTTGCAACTGAATCTTTGATATATATTTTTGCTAGAACTTTCATATTTATTTTATGTTCTACTTTCTTATTTTTATTATTTTTTATCTCATAAGTACTTTCTATCCATCTATAGATATAATTTTTATTATTTTCTTTTAAATTTATAATTTTTTCTACTTCTTTATTATATTTAATTACATCATTTATACTTCTATGATATATTATGTTTTTGTATTTAATAATATTTTTATCGCTCATGCCACTATAATTAATAGATGAGATTAATACTATCATAAAAATAACTACGTAAATACTTTTTTTCATATTCATTTACTTTAAATCCTTTCTTTTAGTATTGATTCATTATATATGTAGATTTAAATTCATTCAAATATATTTATTATTTAATATTTTTTGTTACTACAATTAGAATAGATACAAAATGGTGGTCATTAAAATGTTAGGGAATGATTTAAATATTTCGTATATAGAACTTGTATTATACCTTATTAAATATACGTTAAAAAACTTCTTATGTCTGAGCCTAAGCGAGTTTAAGAAGTTTTAGTATATTTAATAAGGTATAATGCTTAGTTCTATCGAAATATTTAAGACATTCACGGTATTTTAATAACCACCATTTTCGATTAACCACTATACAAATATTAGAAAAAGATATAAAAAAAGATTACGTGGCTACGTCCTACTCTCCCAGGGGGCTGCCCCCCAAGTACCATCGGCGCTAAGGAGCTTAACTTCTGTGTTCGGAATGGGAACAGGTGTATCCTCCTTGCTATAATAACCACATAAT
>NZ_JAOASI010000040.1 GCF_025210165.1 Tepidibacter sp. | reverse complement strand
GGCAAAAAATAACCTCTTTAGAGGTAGCCTGAAAAAATAAGCGGTTGGCAGACCTTTCAATGTATCTTGAGATACAGCGAGTAATATGCCCTTCTAGGGCTGGAGCAAACCACCCGTTTTACGGGTGGTCCTGATTTTAAAATAGGTATTCTTTCATCCATATTCAGTTCAAAATTACTATAAGGATTAAATTGTATATCGCACACTTATTAATTATCCTGCATAAATTAAAACATGATGTAATGCAGGAGGTGTTACGATGGATAGTAAAAATAATACTAATGCTAGGAGAAAAAAGGCTACATATAAAACTAAGTTAATAAATAAAGAAGTATATATAAATATTGACTGGAACAAATTAAAAATAGAAAAATCACTAGCAAAAAAGAATGTAGTTGTCGATGTAGAATTACCTGTAATTAAAAAAGAAGATTCTTTGATACCTGTATGGGATTTGAGGAGATATGCTTTTTTATTAGAAGATAAAATACCATATACTGTTAATCCTAAGCTTTGGGAACAAGGAAAGTTAAATTTGAATTCAGGTATATTTAGAATTACGGATAGAATATATCAGGTTAGAGGTTTTGATCTTGCAAATATAAGTTTGATTAGAGGTAATACTGGATGGATTGTAATTGATTGTTTAACTTCAAAAGAAACGGCAGAAGCTGCAATAAAATTAGTCAATGAGCATTTCGGAGAAATACCTATTAGTGCAGTAATATTTAGCCACTCCCATGTAGATCATTATGGAGGAATATTAGGGGTTCTAAATAGTAAGACAACAGAAAATATTAAGGTATATGCTCCAAGAGGATTTATGGATGCTGTGATAGAAGAAAATGTTAATGCAGGAGTTGCAATGACTCGTCGTGGCTTGTATATGTATGGAGAACTATTACCGCGTGATAAAAAAGGTCAAATAGATTGTGGAATTGGAAAGTATGTTTCTGGAGGCACAGTAACTCTTACAAATAATGTTAATGAAATATCTCCAATTGGAAATGAAGAATATATAGAAAAAGTGATTGATGGAGTAACTATGCAGTTTTTATTAACGGAAGATACTGAAGCACCTTCAGAAATGGATATGTATATTCCAAGTGAAAAGTCTTTATGTATTGCAGAAAACTGTAGTGCAACACTTCACAATATATACACTTTAAGAGGAGCAGAAGTTAGAGACCCAGTTGCGTGGGCTGGAGATATACAAAAGGCAATAAATTTATGGGGCGATGATTTAACATCGGTGTTTGGAGTTCACACTTGGCCACGATTTGGTAATAAGTACTGTATAGAATATATGGAAAAGCAAAGAGATTTATATCAATATATAAACGATCAAATTTTAAGACTAATAAATAAAGGATATACAATAGATGATGTTGGACGAATGGTCAAATTTCCGCAAAGCTTGAGTGATGAATGGTATGACAGCTCATTCTATGGAACTGTGGTTCATAACTCAAAGGCTGTTTATCAAAAATATATTGGATGGTACAATGGTAATCCAGTAGATTTAAATAAGTTGTTCCCAGAAGAATCAGCAAAAAAATATGTAGAATACATGGGAGGAGAAAATTCTGTATTAAAAAAAGCAAAGAAATCATTTGAATATGGAGAATACCAATGGGTGGCAGAAGTCACTAAGCAAGTTATTTATGCAAATCCAGATAATAGAGATGCAAAGTTACTTTGTGCTGATGCTTTAGAACAATTAGGATATATAGCAGAATCAGGACCTTGGAGAAATGAATATTTAATGGGAGCTCAAGAACTAAGATTTGGTATAATTCCAATTAAACGCTCAGTAATAACAGATGAAGTTTTAGATGCAATACCACTTGAAAATGTACTATACTTAATGAGTATAAGAATAGATGGATTAAAAGCAGGAGATTTTGATTATAAAATTAACTTTATAATTCCAGACAGAGAAGAAGTTGCCTCAACTCAAGTTAAGCGAGGAATATTTAGATACTTAGATAATGAGCTTGCAAAAGATGCAGCTGTAACGGTAACAATGTCAAAAGAAACATTATATGAATTAGCAACAACCAATAATAAACCAGATAGCTCATCTATAAAAGTAGAAGGAGATATTTGTAAATGGCAATTATTCTTATGGACACAAGATCGAATAGATTCAAATTTTAATATAATGACACCTGTGACTAAAAAATAAAAAAGTTTAAAAATTAGAATAGTCTGAGGGTGTAGTAATTAGCTGGATGATTTTTTAGAATTGAGATTAGGGATAGTGTTTTAGCGAAAGAAAATATGGAAATAACTTTCTTTTCGCTATAACGGTATCCTTTATTGATAAGTTGTAAGGCGAAAAAGTAGATTTATATTAAAAATAATATACTAATAATTATAAATGAATTCAATTATTGGCTTTTGAATCCCTTTATATTGTTCAAATGATTTATTAGATAGTAAGTATGCATTTTGAGGACAAACATGTAGACAACGAGCACAGGCTAGACATTGATTAGAAAATTGGATTGTATTATCAGTAAGTAGTATATTTCTATTTGGACATTGCTTGATACAAACTTTACATTTAGAACATTTATTAGAGTCAACTTTAATCATCATTTTGGCAAACCTACTAAAAACTGTATACTTTGTTAAAATTGAACGAATATACCATAGATTTTTTCTAATTATTGATCGTTGATCTATTTGAATCTTTCCATTTGAAAAGGATTTCATTAAACTCCATACCCCATCATAAATATTTCGGATAGTTTGATTGAACTTCTCTTTTTCAAATTTTGGTTCATCTTTTCTGAACATATAGAAATTATTTGGTGCAATGAATGCTCGAGCACCTACAACTTGAAAACCTCTTACAGATATAAAATCTTTTAGAGTCAAGTGCCCAAATGCTGTACCCCAACTATGGGTAGTATAAGTAATGAAACGTGCTTTGGGGTTATTGTTCTTAGATATATATTTTACGATAAATTTATTCATATTAAAAGTGGATACAGAATTTTGTGTTGGGGTACCAGCTATAAAGAGATCATAATCTTTTAGATTACTACTATGCTTGGTGATATCAACCATATCAACATCATATCCAATGTTTTCTAAATAAGCTTTAAAAACTTCCCCAACTCTGAGTGTATTTCCTGTGCCAGTAAAGTAAACAACTGCTGCTTTCATTATAAAGCTCCTTGTGAGTATAAGAAATATTGTGAAATACCTTATTTAAACTAATCAACTATATTAGTTCTTTTTAAATGGACTTTATGAACCTTATGATAATCTGACCTATTAAAAATACATTCCTTAATACATATTGAACATCCGAATGAGTTTGCGAATGATTTAGCACATTTAGGTAAATCAATATACTCGTTGGTTATACTAGCCGTCTCAATACCTACTATTGCGTTTGCTGGACAACGCTTAGAGCAAATTTTACAAGCTTTACAAAAATCCTTAATCCAAGTATGAGGATTTGTCTTTGGAAATGGTAAGTTTTCAATATTTGTATAAACAGCTGTTATCCTTTGTCTTGGGCCAATACCTGGAGAGATTAAAAGTCCATGATTTCCGATAGAACCCATAGCTGCTTCTTCTGCCAGATGTTTATAGTCAACATCACCACCCATAGCTGGACCTGCCTGAGCACTAAAACCTTTAGTTCTTAGATAGTCAGCTATTTCATTTGAGATACGGCCCAATTTATTGTAAGTGAAATGTACCTCATGACCTGTATCTCGTGATGGTGCTAATGAGATTTGTTCGGCATCCATCTCCATAGTGAGTACTATTGCATTATCATGAAGTATTGCATGGTCTTTGAAAATTAATTTTGAGTTAACTTTCGTAAAGCCTATATCATTAATACCTAGTGACTTTGCATACTTAATTAAATCTGATAACTCTTCTGATGAAATACTTGTTTTCACCTCTGATGGATTTCTTAAAATACTTTCATAACTTAATTTTGTCTGTTGCCCAGTATCAATCATTACTTCAAAAGTCTTAGGATAGAACTTTGGTGGCCCTTCACCGTATTTTCTAGCTAAAGCAGCAATATTATGTGATGCTTTAGAGTTCTCTGAATGTCTAAATAGAAATGTATCCTTTAAGACGTAATCTTCGACGTTAAAGTCTACTTTTATTTGTTTTTCTAGTTGCTCTGGTCTTCTCATACTAATCCTCGCTTTCATTTTATATTTTATACCCATGCAAGTAACACTTGCTTGGGGTGTAAAAAAAATTACTTTAGTATTCCTCTTGCAAAAATTTCTGTATTTTTTTTTATGAATTCTTCAGTTGGTAATTCTATTATAGATTTGTTTGTCATTACTTTTGTTACAGCTAATCCTACGATTAAAGTACTAAATGATAATGCTAGAAATTCAGTATCTGGTTCAATGATTATTCCACGTGTATACATTTCGTCAAAGTATGATTTATATGCTTCTTTGACACGCTTAGGGAGTTTTGAGAAGATATGTTCAAAATCTTCACCTAATTCTTCTAGCAAAGTCAGCATAAGAGGCAGATTTTTAGACATTGAGTTGAAATATAGTACACTTGATTTGTAAAGATCTTCACTTAAGTTAAATTTTACATCATTCTTAAAATAGCTTGTTAAAGGATTCATATTACTCATTTTATATTTTATAATTTCTTCTATTATTGATTTCTTCTTTCCAAACAATCTAAATATAGTTACTTCATTGACTCCAGCTTCTTTTGCAATTAATTTTGTTGTTGTTTTCTTGTAGCCGTTTCTAACAAACAAATTCATACTTGCCTGAAGAATCTTTTCCTTAGATGATCTTGAGTCCATAAAAATTCCTCCTTTCTATGCAAGCGATACTTACATGCTAACATCAAGATTCTGGTTTGTCAAGTTTTTTGTAAAAGTAAAACCGCTATAATCTAGTAAAATCTAGACTATAGCGGTTTTTCTATTACACGTTAAATATAAATAATATAACGTCAAATAGTGTTTACACAGTGTTCTTGAGTTAATACTATTGATTAATTCAAAATGCTGGTGATTAAAATATTTACAACAGTAGCGGTATTTTAATGACCAGCATTTCCACAAACTTCATATAAGAGGCCGTTAGTACCTATAAAAAAAGCCTGATGAAATTTCATCAGGCTTTAATACTACACGTTAAATCTAAATAATATAACGTCTCCATCTTTAACTATATAATCTTTTCCCTCAAGTCTAACAAGACCTTTTTCTTTAGCAGCACTCATAGTACCAACATTAACTAAATCATCATATGCTATAGTCTCTGCTCTTATGAATCCTCTTTCAATATCTGAGTGGATTTTTCCGCCAGCTTCAGGAGCCTTAGCACCCATTTTCACAGTCCAAGCCCTAACTTCCTTTGGTCCAGCAGTTAAGTAACTTATAAGTCCAAGTAAAGAATAAGAAGCCTTTATAAGTTTATCAAGACCAGATTCGTGAAGACCTAAGTCTGCTAAGAATTCTTTCTTTTCATCTTCTTCAAGTTCAGAAATTTCAGCTTCTATTTGAGCACAAGCTACTACTACTTGAGCGTTTTCTAAAGAAGCAAACTCTCTAACTTTTGCAACCATTTGATTATCAGCAGCCTCATCAGCAAGTTCATCTTCACATACATTAGTAACGTATATTACAGGCTTTGAAGTTAAAAGGTTTAATTGCTTAACAAAAGATTGTTGATCTTCTGTAAAGTCCATAGTTCTTATACACTTATTATCTTCTAAAGTATCTTTTAAGCTATTTAAGAAGTCAAGCTCAGACATAAGAGATCTATCAGCTTTTGCAGCTTTTTGAGTTTTTTGAATTCTTCTTTCAAGAATCTCAATATCAGAGAATATTAACTCAAGGTTTATAGTTTCTATATCTCTTAGAGGATCTACAGAACCATCAACGTGAACAACATTAGGATCTTCAAAGCAACGAACAACGTGAATTATTGCTTCAACCTCTCTTATATGAGATAAGAATTTGTTACCAAGACCTTCACCCTTACTAGCTCCACGAACAAGACCTGCTATATCACAAAACTCTATAGCTGTAGGAACTATTTTTTGAGAATCATATATTTCTTTTAATTTATGTAATCTTTCATCTGGAACTGAAACTACACCAACGTTAGGTTCTATAGTACAGAATGGATAATTTGCTGATTCTGCACCAGCTTGAGTTATTGCATTAAATAAAGTACTTTTTCCAACGTTAGGTAAACCAACTATACCTAATTTCATGTGAATCTTCCTTTCATTCATTAGTCATCAACTAGTTTTTGTAAAAAACTTTAAAACATACAGAGTTATTATAACTTATATAAGCTATACGTGCAACAAAACAAAAAAACATGTTGAAAAATTTTGTATCATACTGTTTAAAATTTCCTAAAAAATATAAAATTACTTAACATTAATGTGTACAAAAAAAGAAAAACTATTTGTAAAGGATGTGATATTTTGAACAGAAGATATATTTTTTATATCATTATAGTTTTAGCCTTTGTGATTTCTGGATGCAATTCAACTGCAAACAATACTTCTATGAAAAGTGCTGTAGATATACAAAAAGATATATCTAAAATGCAGTATATACTCAATTGTAATGTTTTATGTACTAACACAACAGCTCTTGTTAATTTAGATTTTAAAAATCAAAATGATATGAATTATATTAACCAGGAATCACTTAAAAAAAGTATAAAAGATATAGTAAAGAATGAAAATGCAAACATAAAAAATATATTTATAACCTCTGATGATAATATATCAAAAAAAATCCAAAATATATCCCAAAATGCAGATAAGGGTAAGAAAGTTGATTTGAAATGGGAAATCCAAAATATAGTTAATAATTTTATACCAAATGTTTAATTGAACAGAAAACTTCTGTTCTTTATTTTTGTAAGTACTCATAATTCTATAAGGTATATGAAAAAAATAAATAGGTTGTGGGTGATTAATTTGTTAAAGAAAATAATATTAGGATTATGTTTTTTTTGTATATTTATACTAGATGGTTTTTTAGAAAGATGCTTTATAGTAATAGTGACTATTGGAATTTATAATATAATATCAAACAAAGATTCAGAGCTTTTGATTACAAGCTTTTTTATATCATATTTTATACTAAACTTTGTAATAATAATATTTTTTCAACAAGATGTAAAGACAAAAAGCTTAGAAATATCTGATAAGCCACTATCGAAAAAAGCTATAGTTCTAGTATATGGTGGAGAAGATAGAAGGTATAATTTAAGAGAAAGAGCAAAGGAGATTTATTATAGAGATAATTTTTATTCGTTTTTTAATATGACATATAATCTATATAAATATAAAAATGCCTATGAAAATTTAGGATCTAGTCAATTTAAAGATAAAGCAAATATTTTAAGAAAAAATTTATCTAAAAAATTAAAAAATGAATATACAATAGTAAATACTAATTTATACACAAATAAATATATAGAGGATACTTTAATGGATTTGGTAAATAGAGGATATAAAGATATAATATTATGTCCTATGTTTTTAACAGAGGGAGATGATTATGATTTATTAAAAAAGAGAATAGGTAATTTAGGAATATTAAAATATGAAATAAATATAAGAATGACAGATTTGTTTTGGAATTCAAGATTACTTGCAAGTGCTTATAAAGATGAAATTATAAATAATATAACTTATAATAATAAGTCTATAGGGGTACTTTTAGTAGGTCTTGAAAAAAAGAATAACTTGAATGAAGATATACTTTTTAGAGAAAAAATAAAAAAATACCTTGAATATGAGAAAAATTATGATATAAAAGTAAAATTACCTCTTTTAGAAAATCATAAAAAGGATATAATAAAGACAGGAGATGAATTACTAGAATATGGCATAGATTGTTTGTATTTAGTTATGCCAACTGCATTATTTGAAAACATATATATAAAATCTTTTGCAGAATATATACTTAAAAAGTTAGATATACCTGATGGAACTGGATTTTATTACATAGGACCATTTGATGAAAATGAGGTATTAGTAGATGAACTTTATAAAAAAATAAAACTGATAGAAAATGAAGGAGGTAAATAATTTGAAAAAAGTAGAGAAAATCAATTTGAATGATAAAATAAATTTAACTTTTATAGGCGTAGATAAATTTAAGACCAATTTAATAAGTGTATATATACAAAGACCACTTGATAAAAAAGAAGTTACTAAAAATTCTCTAATACCTAATGTACTTAAAAGTGGTAGTAGCAAATTTAAAAGCCAAAGAGAGATATCTAAGAAATTAGATGATTTATATGGAGCTGGAATTTATACTGATATAGCTAAAAAAGGAGATAGACAGATACTTAGTTTTAAAATGTCTATAACAGATGAAACTTATTTAGATGAGGAGATACTTAAAGAAAGCTTGACATTTTTAAATGATATGATAAATGATCCTTTAGTAGAAAATGGAGGATTTAATAAAGAATATGTAGATATAGAAAAGAATAATTTAAGAGATAAAATAAAATCTAGAATAAACGATAAAAGTAAATATGCACTTGAGAGATGTATTGAAGAAATGTGTAAGGATGAAAAGTTTAGTATATATGAATATGGATATGAAGAAGATATAGATTCAATAGATGAAAAAAACTTATATAATCATTACAAGAATATAATGAAGACGTCTCCTATAGATATAGTTGTTGCAGGTAATTTAGATAAAGAAAAAGTTTTAGCTTATATAAAAAGTATATTTAAGTTTGAAAGAGAAAATGTAATAGATTTAGTTGATGATAAAAATATAAGTAAGGTAGATTCTATTAAAAATGTAGTAGATAAGATGGATGTTACTCAAGGAAAGGTAACTCTGGGATATAGAACTAATATAGATTATAAAGATGATAAATATTATTCTTTAATGGTGTACTCTAGCATACTAGGAGGAGGACCTCATTCTAAATTATTTATGAATGTAAGAGAGAAAGAGAGCTTATGTTATTACGTTTACTCTATGATAGAAAAATATAAGTCTATTATGTTTATATCCTCTGGCATAGAAATAGATAAATATGATAAGACTGTAGAGCTTATAGGAGAACAACTCGAAAAAATTAAAAAATCTGAGATATCAGAAGAAGAAATACGAAATAGTAAGAATTCTATAATAAACTCTATAAATTCGGTTAGAGACAGCTTAAATTCTTTATCTGACTTTTATTATAGCCAAGGTGTAAGTGGAGTTAATGAGGATTTAGATAGTATAATGAAAAAAATAGAAAATGTTGAAATTAAAGATGTTGTAGAAGTATCTTTTGGAATAACACTAGATACTGTATATTTTTTAAGAAACTAAAGGAGGCATAAAAATATGAAAAAAATAGTGAACGATATATTAAAAGAAGAATTATACTATGATAAATTAGATTGTGGTTTAGAAGTATTTTTTATGCCTAAAGAGGGATTTAGTAAAAAATATGCTGTATTTGCTACTAATTATGGATCTAATCAATTAAAGTTTATACCTATAAATGAAACTGAAAAAATTGAAGTTAATGAAGGAATAGCTCATTTTTTAGAGCATAAAATGTTTGAACAACCAGATGGTGGTAATGCATTTGATAAATTTTCTTTATTAGGAGCTAGTGCAAATGCTTACACTAACTTTACTATGACTGCTTATTTATTTTCTGCTACTGATAATTTTTATGAATCATTAGATCACTTAATAGACTATGTTCAAACTCCTTATTTTACTGATGATAATGTAGAAAAAGAAAAAGGAATTATTGCACAAGAAATAAATATGTATGATGACAATGCTGATTGGAAGGTATATTTTAATACTCTAAAGGCTATGTATATTAATCATAATACAAGAATAGATATTGCAGGAAGTGTAGATAGTATATATAAGATAGACAAAGAAGAATTATATAAGTGCTATAATACTTTTTACAATCCTTCTAATATGGCCTTATTCGTAGTTGGAGATTTAGATCGCAATAAGGTAATGGAAACTATAAATAAAGCTATAAAGCCTAAGGATACTCTTGATGACATAAAGGTATTTAAAGAAGATGAACCAAATGAAGTTAAGCAAAAAGAGATAGTGGAAAATTTATCTGTATCTATTCCTTTATTCAACATAGGTATAAAGGATTTAGATGTAAATATGAGTGGAAATGATCTTCTTAAAAAAGAAATATGCACAGAGATAATACTAGATATGATACTTAAAAAAGGAAGTAGTGTATATGAAAAGCTTTACTTAGGAGGACTTATTAATCAAAACTTTGGTTGTGATCATGTATCTCAAATAGATCATGGATACACTATAATAGGAGGAGAATCTAAAGATCCTCATAAGGTTAGAGATATTGTATTTGAGTATATAAATAAATACAAGCAAGATGGACTTGATAAAGAAGATTTTGATAGAATAAAGAAAAAGAAAATAGGAATGTTTTTAAAATATTTCGATTCAGTAGAGTTTATAGCTAACAATTTTATATCTTATCATTTTAGAAAAATAAATTTTATAGACTATTTAGAAATATTAAAATCTGTAACATTTGAAGATGTTAGCGATAGATTTAACAAGCACTTTAATGAAGAGTATTCTGTTATATCAATAATAAATCCTAAATAATAACTCAAAAATTGATATTATGGTATAATAAAAGCTAGGTCTAACCTAGCTTTTTTTGGTAGATATAAAGTTAATGGAGGTGTTTTTTATGGATCCTATTGCATTTACTATATTTGGTATGGATGTTAGATGGTATGGAGTGTTGATATCAACAGGTATAATGCTAGGTATGATTCTAGCCCTTAGAGAAGCTAGGAGAGTAGGTATAAATGAAGATAAGTTGCTAGATTTATTACTAATAGCTATTCCTTGTTCTATAATTGGAGCTAGAACTTATTATGTTATATTTAATTGGGAGATGTATAAAGGCAATATATATGAAATGATAAATATTAGAGGTGGAGGACTTGCTATTCATGGTGCTATAATAGCGTCTGTTTTAGTTGCATACATATTTTGCAGGGTTAAGGGTTTAGATTTTCTCAAGATATTAGATGTAACTGCCCCAAGTTTAATTCTTGGTCAGGCTATAGGAAGATGGGGAAATTTTATAAATCAAGAGGCATATGGTAGACCGACTGATTTACCGTGGGCGATAAATGTAGATGGAGTTAATGTACACCCTACTTTTTTATATGAGTCTATTTGGAATTTTTGCCTGTTCTTATTTTTAATGTGGTTTAGAAAAAATAAGAAATATGATGGGAATGTATTTATATATTATGCTATTATATATTCTGTTGGAAGATTCTTTATTGAAGGTCTTAGAATAGATAGCTTAATGATTGGGCCTCTTAGAATGGCTCAGGTTATAAGTTTAGTTACAATAGGAGTAGGTATTCTTATTCATTTTATATTTATAAATAAGAAAAAGAACAAGATTTAATTAGGAGGAAGAAATGGAATTTAATCACGTATCAGTACTACTAGATGAATGTATAGAAAATTTAAATATAAAGCCTGATGGAGTATATGTTGATGGTACTTTAGGAGGAGCAGGTCACTCTGGAGAAATAGTAAAGAGACTTGGAGAAAATGGAATGTTAGTAGCATTTGACCAAGATATTAATGCTATTAATGTTGCTAAGGAAAGACTTAAGGATTATGAAGGCAGGGTTAAATTTGTGCACTCTAATTTTGTAAACTTAAAAGACGAACTTGAAAAAATAGGAATAGATAGTATTGATGGAATACTAATGGATCTTGGAGTATCATCACACCAGTTAGATGAAAGAGAAAGAGGTTTTTCTTATATGCAAGATGCAGATCTTGATATGAGAATGGATGTTAGAAATCCTACTACAGCTGAGTACATAGTGAACAATTACAGTGAAGATGAGCTTAATAGAATAATAAAATTATATGGTGAGGAAAATTGGGCTAGAAGAATTGCAAAATTTATAGTTGAATCAAGAGAAGAAAATTATATAAAGACTACTGGAGAACTAGTTGATATTATAAAAAGAGCGATACCTAAAAAAGCAAGAATAGATGGGCCTCATCCTGCTAAAAGAACATTTCAAGCTTTAAGAATTGAAGTTAATAATGAACTGGATATAATAGATAAAACTATAGAAGATGCAGCTAGTATTATGAATCCTAAAGGGAGAATATGCGTTATAACATTTCATTCTCTTGAGGATAGAATAGTAAAAAATGTATACAAAAAATTATATAATGATTGCATATGTCCAAAAGAACTTCCTATATGTCAATGTGATGAAAAAAGGATAGTTAAGATAATAACTAGAAAACCTATACTTCCAAGTGACGAGGAAATAGAGTTTAATCCAAGGTCTAGAAGTGCTAAATTAAGAGTTGCTGAAAAAATATAATTGATTATTTAGAGTATACTCAAATGTAAAGGGGGAATGAGTATGGATAAAAAAGGGGCTATTAATTTAAATGAGTATAAGAAAAAAAAGAAGAAGCAATTGAAGAAAAAAACTCAGTTAAATAACAAAAACAAACCTAAAAACAAAAAGTCTAGAAATAAAAGAAAGAATTTATTTTATATTTTATTTGTTGCAATTATATTATCCATAGTGATAACCTTTATGTATAGATATTCAGTTATATCTGGGCTTAATTATGATAAAAGGTCTTTAGAAAGTGAACTTAAAAATAAAAAAAATGAAAAAAGAAAATTAGATTTACAATTAGAGGAACTAAGTAGAAGCGGATTCATAGAAAAAGAAGCTATAGAGAGGCTTAATATGAATTATCCAACTGAAGAACAAACTGTTTATATAAATATTGATTGATGATAAGGGGGGGAGCTTTTGTCTAAATCTAATATTAACTATAAAAACAAATTGATGATTGTGTTATTTATAGTGTGTTTTCTATTTTTATGTTTAATCGTAAGAATTGGATACTTACAATTAGTAAAAGGTGTTTGGCTAAAGGAAAGAGCTTTATCTTCACAGATAAAGGATATTTCAGTAGAGGCTAAAAGAGGGACTATATACGATAGAAAAGGAAAAGAGCTTGCGCTAAGTCTTACTAAATATACTGTTTGGGCAGAACCAAATAATATCAAATCTTCAAAGGGAAAAGATTTAAGAGAAGATTATTCAAAGGTTCTTGCAGAGGTTTTAGAAGAAGATAAAAATGCTATTTTAGATGAACTAAATTCTGATAAGAATATTGTAAGAGTAAAAAGATGGATAGATTATGATAAAGCACAGGAATTAAAAAAGCATAAACTAAGAGGTATGTGGATAGTCAAAGATAATAAGCGGTTTTATCCTTATGGAAATTTTGCGTCTCATGTAATTGGACACGTTTCAGGTGATAATTCTGGAATGTCTGGTATAGAAAATAAATACGACAAAGATTTAAGAGGTCTTCCAGGTAGAAAAAAAATAAGTACAGATGTAATAGGTAGAGAAATTCCATATGGAAATGGAAAATACAATGACCCAAAGGATGGAATGAATATAGTTTTAACTATAGATGAGGTTATTCAACATTACGCAGAAGAGGCAGTAGAGAAGGCTTTAATTAATGCCAATGCTAAAAAAGCTTACGCAATAGTTATGAATCCTAAAACGGGTGAAATTCTATCTATGGTATCAAAGCCTGATTATGATCCTAATAAGCCAAGAATGCCTGTATATCCAGTATATCAACAGCGTATAGACTCGGGAGAGAGTCAACTTAATGTATTATTAGATATGTGGAGAAATCCAATGGTAAATGATATATATGAACCAGGATCTACTTTTAAGTTGATAGTAGCAGCATCTACACTTGAAGAAGATGTTGTAAAAGCTGATGAAAAATTTTATGATAAAGGATATATTATGGTTGCAGATAGAATGATAAAGGATGCAATATACCCTAAAAGTCATGGCCAAGAAACTTTTGCAGAAGCTATTCAAAATTCATGTAACCCAGTATTTGTTCAGGTTGGACAAAGATTAGGTCTTGATAAGTTATATGAATATATACAAGCATTTGGTATAACAGAAAAAACTGGTATAGATTTACCTGGAGAGGGAAAAGGAATTATATATAAGAAAAAAGATGTAGGACCAGTTGAACTTGCAACTATGTCGTTTGGACAAGGTATATCTATGACTCCAATACAATTGATAAGCGCTGTTGCATCGATAGCTAATGATGGAAAGCTTATGAAACCAAGGGTTGTTAAAGAATTTATAGATAATAATAAAGAGGTTGTTCAAAGATTTGAACCTGAGGAAATAAGAAATGTTATATCTGAAGATACCGCTAAGTTACTTAGATCTATAATGGAGGACGAGGTTACAAAAGGTGGAGGTAAAAATGCATATATATCAGGTTATCATGTTGGAGGAAAGACTGGAACTGCTCAAAAGGTTATAAATGGAAGATATGCAAAAGGGAAATACATATCTTCTTTCGTAGGTATAGCTCCTGCTGATAATCCAAAGGTTGTTGTACTGGTAGTGGTAGATGAACCTAATGTACAAAGCTATTATGGAGGGAGTGTAGCAGCTCCTGCTGTTAAGGATATTATATATAATACTTTAAGATACCTGAATGTAAAGCCTGTTTATACAGAAAAAGAAAAACAAGAGCTTATAAAAGAAGAGACTACCGTTCCAGAGGTTAGAAACTTAACTCTTCAAAATGCTGGGAAAATATTGTTAAATAATAAGCTTAACTTCACAATAGAACCAAACATGAATGTGAATGGGAATGAAAAAGTTATAGATATGTTTCCGAAGTCTGGTGTTAAAATACCAATAGAATCAAATGTAATACTATATGTAAAAGGAAAAAATGAAAGTAATAAAGTTACTGTTCCAAATGTAGAAGGTAAAACCATAAAAGAAGTTTCAAATATATTTGAAGGACTAGGTCTAAGATTTAAAGCCACAGGTGATGGAAAAGCAGTTACCCAGAATCCTTCTGCAAATACTCAAGTGGAATCAAATTCTATAGTAACAGTACAATTTGAATAGAATTCGTAAAAAAGATATGCTTAATAAGCATATCTTTTTTTTATTATGAATAGTAATTATAATGAAAAGTATCATTTTAATATAGTGATTATACGAAGGGGGATAGGTCTTTGTCTAGATTTGGGGTTAAGACTAAAAAGAGGTTAGTTTTTATATTGATAATTGTAGCATTAATATTTTTATTATTAATAGCTAGGATAGGATATTTATTATTAGTAAAAGGAGACTGGCTTAAAGAAAAAGCAATAGCACAGCAAACAAGAGATATACCTATAGAATCAAAGAGAGGAACTATATACGATAGAAAAGGAAAAGAACTTGCTTTTAGTATAACCAAAAGTACAGTATGGGCTAAGCCATCTGAGATAAAGGATAAAAAGGCAGTAGCTAAAGAACTATCTATGATACTTGAAGAGGAAGAAGATGAAATATATAAAAAAATAAGTAAGAAAGTAGCTCTTGTAAAAGTTAAAAGATGGATAGAAGATGATAAGTCATCGCAGATAAGAAAGCTAAAAATGAAAGGCATATGGATAGCAGAGGATAACAAAAGGTATTATCCATATGGAAATTTTGCATCTCATATACTAGGGCATGTATCTTCTGATAATGAAGGTGTTTCTGGCCTTGAGCTTAAATATAATAAAGAGTTAAAAGGATTTTCAGGAAGACTTGTTATAAGTACAGATGCATCAGGTAGAGAAATTCCAATGGGAAGTGAAAAGTATCATGAACCTAAAGATGGATCTGGAATGGTACTTACAGTTGATGAAACTATACAACATTATGCTGAAAAAGCAGTAGAAAAAGCTCTTATTATAAATAAAGCTAAAAGAGTTCATGTAATAGTTATGCAGCCAAAAACAGGTGATATATTGGCTATGGTATCAAAGCCAGATTATGATCCAAATAATTATAGAACTCCTATATACAAAAGTTTTGAAGAAGAGTTAAATAAATACAATGAAAAGGATAAGATAAAAGGCTGGTTCAAAATGTGGAGAAATCCAATAGTTAATGATACTTACGAGCCTGGTTCTACATTTAAGTTAATAACATCAGCAGCTGGGCTTGAAGAGGGAGTTGTAACACCTGAGGATGAGTTTTATGATAAAGGTTTTATTATGGTAGGTGGAAGAAGAATAAAATGCTGGAGACACTATAGACCGCATGGACAGCAGACATTTACTGAAGCCGTACAAAATTCATGCAACCCTGTATTTGTAGAGGTTGGTCAAAGATTGGGCGTTAAAAAATTATACAAATATATAAAGGCATTTGGACTTACTAGTAAAACTGGAATAGATCTTCCTGGAGAAGAAAATGGTCTTATATACAATGAAAAAAATGTAGGACCAGTAGAGCTTGCCACAATATCATTTGGTCAAAGTATATCTGTAACGCCTATACAACTTATAACAGCTATAAGCTGTATAGCTAATGATGGGAAACTTATGAAGCCTAGAATAGTTAAAGAATTTATAGACAATAAAGGCAACGTTGTAAAAAGCATAGAGACAAAAGTCGTTAGACAAGTAATTTCCCAGGAAACATCAAAAACATTAAGGGGCATAATGGAATCAGTTGTGGCAGAGGGTTCTGGTAAAAAAGCATATATAGAAGGTTATCATGTTGGAGGAAAGACTGGAACTGCACAAAAAGTTATAGATGGAAGATATGCAAAGGGAAGATATATTACATCATTTGTTGGAATAGCACCAGCATCAAATCCTGAAATAGCTGTTCTTGCTATAGTAGATGAACCTAATGGAGAAACGCAGTTTGGTAGTACAACTGCAGGTCCTATTGTTAAAGAAGTTATTTTTAATACTTTAAAATATTTAGAAATAAAACCTGATTACACAGAAGAAGAAAAAATTGATTTTGTAAAAAGAGAATTAAGTGTTCCGGAAGTTAGAAATTTAAAACTTAAGGATGCAGGAAAAATTTTAGAAGAAAAGAATTTTAAATTTACGGTAGAGCCTAATATATACGCAACAGGAGAAGAAAAGGTTATAGAAGTATTTCCAAAACCTGGGGTTAAGGTTTTTGAAGAGTCTAATATAATACTTTATACTAATCCAAATAATAAGGGAAATGAAAATATAGTAAGAGTAGTAGTTCCAGATTTAAGTGGAAAAACTGTAAAAGAATGTGATGATGTTTTAAAAAAATTAGGATTAAAACTTAAACCAATAGGCTCAGGAATTGCAGTATCTCAGGATAAAGAGCCGAATACAGAATTGAATGTAAATTCTATAATTACTGTTGAGTTCAAATAAACTATTAAAAAAAGATAAAGTGTTATATAATTAAAAAGGCAATGTATTTTCGGATGCATTGTCTTTTATAACGAATAGGAAATTATATTTTGAAGGGAGCACTAATATGCTGTTAAGAGATTTGGTAAAAAATTTAGATACGGTTGATATTAAAGGGAATGTCGACATAAATATAGATGATATAAACTATGATTCAAGGAAGTTAAAACAAAATAGTTTGTTTATTTGTATTAAGGGGTTTAGTTTAAATGGACATGAATTCATATTAGGTGCTATAAAAAAGGGTAGTATAGCATTTTTAGTAGAAGAAGATGTTTACATAAAAGGATATACATTTATAAGAGTTAAAGATACGAGAAAAGCTATGGCAAAAATATCTTCTAATTTTTATAATAATCCAACTAAAGAATTAAACTTAATAGGTGTTACAGGAACAAATGGAAAGACAACTATAACTCATCTTATAAAAGAAGTTTTTGAATATAATAATCGAAAAACTGGTCTTATAGGAACTATAAAGAATGTAATAGGAGATGAGGAAATAGTATCTTCAAGAACAACTCCAGAGAGTGTTGAGCTACAGGGATATTTTAGAAAAATGCTTAGTAAAAATATAAATGATTGTGCTATGGAGGTTTCTTCTCATTCACTAGAGCTTAAAAGAGTTGATGAATGTGAATTTAAATTTGGTATATTTACAAACTTAACTGAGGAGCATCTTGATTTTCATGCAAACTTAGATGAATATAGAAGAGCAAAAGAAAAATTATTTAATATAACAACTCTTGGAAATATTATGAACATAGATGATAAAGGCGGGAAAAAAATATATGAATCTATAAAAAGCCTAAAAACACCTGTAATAACTTATGCTATAGAAGAAGAAGCAGATATTATGGCAAAAGATATAAAAATATATTCAAGTGGAATTGAATATAAATTGATAACACCAAAATATCAAATGGATATAAAAACTCCTATGCCAGGAAGATTTTCTGTATATAATTCATTAGCTGTTATAGCTCTGTGTTATTTAATGGATATACCAAAAGAGACTATAGCCGAAAGTCTAGAAAAAACAAATGGTGTATCTGGAAGATTTGAAAGTGTAGATACAGATAAAGGATTTAGTGTGATAATAGATTATGCCCATACACCTGATGCACTTGAAAATGTACTAAAAACTGCTAAAGAATTCGTAAAGGGAAATATAATAACTGTATTTGGGTGTGGAGGAGACAGAGATAAGACAAAGAGACCTTTAATGGGAAAAGTAAGTCAGGAGCATTCTGATTATACAGTTATAACAAGTGATAATCCTAGAACAGAAACTCCAGAAGATATAGTGAGTGACATTTTAAAGGGAGTAGACGCTTTAAGTTATAAGGTTATACTTGATAGAAAAGAAGCAATAAATCATGCTATAGAAAAGGCTAAAGAAGGAGACGTAGTAATTATAGCTGGTAAAGGGCATGAAGACTATCAAGTTATAGGCAAAGAGAAAATACATTTTGACGACAAAGAGGTAGTTAAAGAAATATTAGGAAAGGAGTAGAATATGAAGGCGATAACTATAAATGATATACTTAATAATTTAAATGCAACACTTATAAAAGGAAGCAAGGATACATTAATAGAAAGTATAAGTATAAACAGTAAAAACATAGAGAATAAATGTATATTTATACCTTTGATTGGAGAAAAATTTGATGCACATGATTTTGTAATTGATGCCTACGAAAATGGATGTAGAATATTTTTAAAAGATAAAAACCACGATTTAAGTTTTGACAGTGAAGATGTAAGTATTATAGAAGTTGAGGATACAACTAAAGCATTAGGTGATATAGCTAGATTGTATAAAGAAAAGTTTTTAATAAACTATGTAGCTGTAACAGGAAGTACAGGTAAGACTACTACTAAGGATATGATATATAATGTATTATCTAGTAAATATAATACATTAAAAACAGAGGGAAATTTTAATAATCATATAGGACTTCCATTAACCGTATTTAAGCTTAAAGATGAGCATGAATGTGCTATACTAGAAATGGGAATGTCTTCCTTTGGTGAAATAGAATATCTATCAAGTATAGTAAATCATAAAATAGCTGTAATATCCAATATAGGACTTTCTCATATACAAAATTTAGGTTCTAGGGAAGGCATATTAAAGGCAAAACTTGAAATAACCAAAAACTTTACTAAAGACAATACTCTTATAATAAATGCAGATGATGATTATTTGAAAACTTTAAAAGATAAAAAATTAAACTATAACTTAAAAACATTTGGATTTGAAAAAGATAATGATTTATATTGTACTCAATATAAAATGAATGAAACAGGGATAGATTTTGAATGTATAGTACATAATCAGAAAGAAGCGTTTTTTATTCCTGCAAGGGGTAAGCATAATATATATAATGCTATGGCAGCTATATTAACTGGAACAGAGCTAGGACTTAATATAGATCAAATAAAAAAAGGACTTTTAAATTTCAAAAATACAAAAATGAGACTTGATATATTAAAGACAGATTTATTTGAAATAATAAATGATGCCTATAATGCAAGTCCTGATTCTATGAAAGCAGCTATTAATATACTAGGAGAATACAAAAAAAGTAGGAAAATAGCTATACTTGGAGATATGCTTGAAATGGGAGAATATGCAAAGAATGGTCATGAAATAGTTGGTGAATATGCAAATAGTAATGCTGATTTAATAATAACTGTTGGAAAAGATTCAAGACATATAGGAAATGGAGCGATAAAAAAAGGATTCGATAGACAAAATATAGTTCACTTTGATAGCAACTCACAAGTAATAGATTATCTTAGAAGCATACTAAAAAAAGACGACACTATTTTAATAAAAGGTTCAAGGGGAATGAAAATGGAAGAAATAGTTAAATTTTTAAATGATTACAAAATCTAATTATATTAAAAACAAAGTTTAAAACGCGAAAGGAGTTTATGAAATGGGCGATGTACAACATATGATAATGACTATGATAGTTTCATTTACAATAACTTTAATATCAGGGCCTATATTTATACCTATGTTACAAAGGCTAAAATTTGGGCAAACAGTGAGGGACGAGGGACCTAAAAGTCATTTGGTGAAGAATGGAACACCTACAATGGGTGGAATAATAATGATATTAGCTATATTCTTAACTTGTATAACAACAGCTAGAATTAATAATGATATGATATTTGCTTTGATATCTATAATAGGATTTGGACTTATAGGATTTGTAGATGATTACATAAAGGTAGTTCTTAAAAGATCTTTAGGTCTTAGAGCTTATCAAAAGCTAATAGGTCAATTTGCACTTGCTACTTTACTTGCGATATACCAATCAAAAACGTCAATACTTGGAACACAAGTAGTAGTTCCGTTTTTAAAGCAAAATATAGATTTAGGATTTTTATATATACCTTTTATAGTATTTGTAACGGTTGCTACTGTAAATAGTGTGAACTTGACCGATGGGCTTGATGGATTAGCATCAGGAGTTACTCTAATAGTTGGTGTATTTTTTGCAATGATATCAATTAAATATGCAGGTAATGGTATTGGTATAGTTTCATCTGCCTTAGTTGGAGCTTGCTTAGGATTCTTAAAGTTTAATGCACATCCTGCTAAGGTATTCATGGGGGATACGGGTTCTATGGCTCTAGGAGGGGCTGTTGCAGCTGCAGCTATACTTATGAACCTATCGCTTATAATTCCTATTGTAGGAGGTATATACTTTGCAGAATCGCTATCTGTAATAATTCAGGTCACATCTTTTAAGCTTACAGGAAAGAGAATATTTAAGATGAGTCCACTGCATCATCATTTTGAATTAGAAGGATGGCACGAAACAAAAGTAGTTATGGTATTTTGGTCGGTAAGTGTAGTACTTAGTATAATAGGATTCATATCTTTAGCTTAGACATAATTAAGGGGGAGTTTAATATGGACTTAAATGGTAAAAATGTATTATTAGTGGGGCTTGCTAGAACAGGAATATCTACAATTAAGAAGCTTTATGAAAAAGGTGCAAAAGTTACTGTAAATGATATAAAGGATAAAGAAAAACTAAAAGACATATTAGATAATTTAAAAGGGTATGATGTAAATTATGTATTAGGAAAGCATATAGAAGATATAAGTGGTGTAGATTTAACTATAGTATCTCCTGGTGTTCCTTTAGATCTTGATTTTATAAAAAAAATAAAATCAACGAATATAGAAGTCATAGGAGAGATAGAATTATCATATAGATTATCTAAAAGCTTTTTTATAGGTCTTACAGGAACTAATGGTAAGACTACTACTACTACACTTGTTGGAGAAATATTTAAAAGTTCAAACAAAGATACATATATAGTTGGAAATATTGGAAACCCTGTAATTGATACAGTAGATAAATCCAATGAAGATTCTGTACTTGTTACAGAACTTAGCAGTTTCCAGCTTGAGAGTATAAAAGAATTTAGACCAAGAATTAGTGCGATACTTAATATAACTCCTGATCATTTGAATAGACATAAAACTATGCAAAACTACATAGATGCAAAATGTAGAATATTTGAAAATCAGAATGAGAATGATTTTACAGTTTTGAATTATGATTGTGAAACTACTAGGGATTTAGGACAAAATTGCAAAAGCAAAGTTATATACTTTAGTAGAAAACAAACTTTAAATGAAGGAGTATATGTTAAAAACGATATAATAACAATAAATTTAGATAATAAAAAGACTGAACTTATGAATATAAGGGAAATAAGCATACCTGGAAGCCATAATTTAGAGAATGCCCTAGCAGCTATAACTATAGCAGCAGTATATGGACTTGATATGGATATTGTTAAGCAAGTCTTAAAAACATTCGGCGGAGTTGAGCATAGACTTGAATTTGTAAGACAAATAAATAATGTTAAATTTGTAAATGATTCAAAAGGAACTAATCCAGATGCATCTATTAAAGCTTTAAAAGCATATGATAATCCTATTATATTAATAGCTGGTGGACTTGATAAAAAAAGTGATTTTACAGATTTTACAAAGCTTTTTAATAAAAAAGTTAAGCATGTAATTCTTTTGGGTCAAACAGCTGATATAATAAGAAAGAGTGCTATAAAGCAAGGATTTGAAAACTGCTATAAGGTAAAAAATATGGAAGATGCAGTAAAGAGAGCGTATGAATTAGCTTCTCCAAAAGATGTTGTTTTATTATCTCCAGCTTGTGCTAGTTGGGATATGTATGAAAGTTATGAAGTTAGAGGAAAACATTTCAAAAATGAAGTATTTAGCCTTTAAGTTATTAAGGAGGTCTCTAAATGGCTAAAAAAAGAGAAAAACATTTTGATCCTTATGTATTTTACACTACATTATTGTTAGTCATAATAGGAATTATAATGGTGTTTAGCTCAAGTTACGTTCAAGCTAAATTTAAACAACATGATGCCTATCATTTTTTAAAGAGAAATATGATATATGCAGTACTAGGATTTTGTGTGATGATGTTTGTATCTAAGATAAACTACAAGAGACTAGAAAAATTTATCCCCATGATAGGTACTATAACTATAATATTATTGGTTGCAGTACTTACTCCACTTGGAAAGTCATTTAATGGAGCAAGACGTTGGCTGGGAGTAGGGGGACTTACTATAATGCCATCTGAAATAGCTAAATTTGCTTCGATAATAATAGTCTCCAAGGTTATAGATAATAAAAAAGATAAAATGAGTAATCTTGTACAAGGGATAATACCCCCTCTTATGATATCAGGTGTATTCTTTGCACTTATAGTCCTTCAGCCTGATTTGTCTACTGGAGGAACCATAATAATGACGACATCTGTCATGTTATTTGTAGCAGGTATGGATTTAAAGTATGTATATACAATGATTGGTGCAGGATTTGGACTTTTGGGAGTACTAATAGCAATAGCACCATATAGACTTAAAAGATTTACATCGTTTTTAAATCCGTTTAAAGATCCATTAGGAGATGGATATCAGGTTATTCAATCATTATATGCACTAGGATCAGGAGGATTATTTGGGCTAGGACTTGGAAGAAGTAGACAAAAGTTTTTTTATATACCTGAGCCTCAAAATGATTTTATATTTGCTATAATAGGAGAGGAACTTGGCTATGTAGGATGTATATTTATATTGTTACTATTTTTATTTTTAATATATAGATGTATAAGAATAGCTATTAATTGTCCTGATACGTTTTCTTGTATGCTAGTTACAGGAATTACTGCTCAAATAGGTATACAGGTTATGATAAATATAGCTGTTGCAACATCTTCAATGCCTGTTACGGGTATGCCACTTCCATTTATAAGTTATGGAGGAAGTTCTCTTATAATATTTATGGGTGCTATGGGGGTTATATTAAATATATCAAGACAGGTTAAGATAGACAGGAGTTGATTTAATGAAAGTTTTAATTTCAGGTGGAGGAACAGGAGGCCATGTTTATCCCGCTATAGCTATAGCAAATAAATTAAAAGAAGAAATTGAAGATATAGAGATTTTATTTGTTGGAACAAAAAATGGAATAGAGAGTGAAATAGTTCCAAAAGCAGGTTATGAACTTAAGACTATAACAGTTCAAGGATTTAGAAGAAAGATAACTATAGACAATTTTAAAAGGGTCATCAAATTAGTTAAAGGATTAGAACAATCAAGAAGAATAATAAAGAAGTTTAAGCCAGATATAGTAATAGGAACAGGTGGATATGTTTGTGGACCTGTAGTTTTAAATGCAAGTATAAATAAAATACCTACTATAATACATGAACAAAATGCATTTCCAGGTGTAACAAACAAAATTTTATCTAAATTTTCAAGTAAAATCTTGATAAGCTTTGAAGACGCTAAAAGATATTTTAAAGATAAAGAGAATGTAGTTTTCACTGGGAATCCAGTTAGAAAAGAAATTTTAATAAGCAATAAATCATCCTCAAGAAAAAAGCTTGGAATAAATGAAGATAAGAGAATGATTTTATGCGTAGGTGGAAGTGGTGGAGCTACAAAACTTAATGATTCGATGAAAAAAATAATGCCAAGACTTGTAAAAGAGGATATACAATTTATACATGCAACAGGTAAAAGTCACTATGATAAATTTATAGGCGAATTAGGAAATCAAAACTTTAGAGGATGTCAAAGGGTAGTTCCATATCTTGATGATATGGCAAGTGCTTTAGCTGCTTGTGATCTTGTAATATGCAGTGCTGGAGCTATAACACTTGCAGAGGTTACGGCCCTATCAAAGCCTTCTATAGTTATTCCAAAGGCTTATACAGCAGAGAATCATCAAGAGTTTAATGCAAAAAGTATAGAAAAAAAGGGAGCAGGGATAGCTATACTAGAAAAGCAGTTAACTCATAAAAAATTAGAAGATACTATATTTAAGATATTGGGAGATAGGGAAAAATTATCTGGAATGGGTAAAAATAGTGGGGAGATAGGAAATCCAAAAGCTATTGATAATATATACACAGAAATTATGGACGTCTTAAAGTAACACAAAACCCTGCTAATACATAAAATTATATATTATAAAGACAAATTTAAAATATATCAATTTAACTTTTAGTAGGGGGTGGCCCTTTTGGCAAAATATATAGTCCAAGGTGGAAATAAATTAGAAGGTGAAATTAGAGTAAAAGGTGCAAAAAATTCAGTATTACCTATAATAGCAGCAACCATATTAAATGAAGGGGAGAGTGTAATACACAATGTCCCTAATATATCAGATGTTAAAGTAATGATTGATATATTAAAACATATAGGTTGCTGTGTAAAAAATGAGGGTGATACATTAATTATTGATACTAAAAATGTTAACTCATCTGAGATTCCTGAAAGCTTCGTTAGAAAGATGAGATCATCTATAATATTTTTAGGAGCTATGGTTAGTAGGTTTGGGTATACTAAAATAAGTTATCCAGGTGGATGCGAAATAGGCCCAAGACCGATAGATTTACATTTAAAATCGTTATCTCAAATGGGAGTTAACATTGAGGAAACACATGGATATATAAAGTGTAAAAGAGAAAAGAATAAGGCATGTGAAATAACTCTAGATTTTCCTAGTGTTGGAGCTACTGAAAATGTTATGTTGGCAGCTGTGAAAACAAAAGGTATAACAAGAATATATAATTCAGCAAAAGAGCCTGAAATAATAGACCTTGCCAATTTTTTAAACTCTATGGGAGCTAATATAAAAGGGGCAGGAAATAGCTGTATAGAGATACATGGTGTTGATAAATTACATGATGTTGAGTATAGAATAATACCTGATAGAATCGCAATAGGAACGTATTTAGTAGCAGCAGCAATAACAAAAGGGAAAATAATGATAGATGATATAATCCCAAGTCATATTAACAGTATTGTTTCAAAACTTAGAGAAACTGGGTGCGAAATTGAGTATATAAACAATAAAGTTCAGCTTATTGCACCTAAAATCATACACTCTATAGATGTTATAAAAACGTTACCTCATCCAGGATTTCCAACTGATATGCAGGCTCAAATGATGGCCTTAATGACGCTAGCCAGTGGTGCATGTATAATAAACGAGAACATATTTGAAAATAGATTCAAGCATTGTGAAGAACTTATCAGAATGGGAGCTAATATAAATGTTAATGGAAAATTAGCTGTAATAAGAGGTGTTGATAAACTAATGGGAGCAAAAGTTAAGTCTTCTGATTTAAGAGGAGGTGCAGCTCTTGTCTTAGCAGGTCTTGCTGCGGATGAATACACTGAAATAGACAGTATACATCATATAGATAGAGGTTATGAGTCTATGGAAAAGGTGTTAACTAGTCTAGGAGCTAATATTATTAGGGCTTAGACTTAAGCCCTTTTTTCTATACTAATGTACTAATAAGATTCTCTATACGAATTTTTTTATGGGGGGGACAAGTCTTATGAAAAAAAAATATAAAATAATTACGTTTATAATGATTCTAATCATATGTGTATTTGGATACATATTAATAAAAACTGATTATTTTATTTTCAAAAAATTAAATGTTGTTGGACAGGTTAAGCTTAGTAGACAAGATGTATTGATTAGTGGCAAAATAGAACCTGGAAAGAATATATATAAATACAGTTCGAAGGAAATAAGAAAAAACTTACTTGAGAATCCATACATAGAAGATGCTAATGTAAAAGTAAGGCTGCCTGATAATATAATTATAGATTTAAAAGAAAGGATAGCTATGTGTGCTATACCTTATATGGGTTCGTATGCTCTTATAAATGAAGAAGGGATAGTCTTAAAAGTTGAGGATGATTTAAAAAATGTAGATGTACCTTTAATTGGAGGAATAAATCTTCAAAAACTAAAAATAGGTAAAAATGTAGAAATAAAAGATGATGACGTATTAAAGAAAATATTAGATTTGCTAAATGCGTGCAATAATGCTAAAATTTTAAGTAATATATCTCAAATAAATATAGATGACAATAAGAATATAGATATATACACAATAAACGGAATAAGAGTTCTTCTTGGCAAAGGAGAAAACTTAGACTATAAGATGACACAATTAAACAAAGTCTTAATAGACTTATATACTAAGAATATAAAAGTTGGGATAGTAGATATGAGATATAACTCGTATCCCGTATATAGACCTGAATAGGTGGTGGGTTATTTTGAAAAAAAATAGTTTGTCATTGCTGATATTGAGTTTTTTTTTAGGAATGCTAATTATAATTGAATTTAAGACTGTAGACAAAACTACAGGAGGGTTAGTATCTTCACAAAAAGCAAATCAGTTATCAATTGAACTAAAGAGTTTGACAGATAGAAAAAAAGCATTGGAAAAAGATGTACAAGAATTAGATGAGAGGATACAAGAATATAAGGACTCTGAAGCAGAAAAAAATGTTCTTGTAAAAAATTTAAAAGAAGATACTAAGAAATATGAGACATTGGCTGGATATTATGACGTAAGTGGTCCTGGTGTTGTAATAACTATGAAAGAACCACAAGAAACAACTGGTGAAAAAGTTTTACTTTACAATTATGATCAGATACTTACTATAATAAATAAGCTAAATGCAGCAGGAGCAGAGGCGATATCTATAAATGGAGAAAGATATGTATCAAGTACAGAAATGTATTTATCTGGAGAGAAGGTTATACTAAATGGAAATCCTATAATGACTCCATTTGAAATTAAGTGTATAGGAAATTCTGATATATTAGAATCTGCTTTGAACATAAGGTTTGGGATAATTTATCAGCTTAGAAATGAATGGAACTTAGATGTTGATGTAAAAAAGCAAGATAGTATAGAAATACCTAGATACAATAAAACTATAGAGTTTAAATATGCTAAGCCTTTAGAATCTAATGTGAAGGTGAATTGATATGGGTAGTGTAAAGATAAAACAAAAATCTATGATAATCGCAAATTTCATAATAGGAATAATAATAGCTATAAATATTAAGAGTATCAATGGAAGCCAAACTTTTGTTACACTCAAAACAATAAAAGAGATTGAAAATCAGATAGAAATAGAAAGAGTTGAAGTTGAAAACTTAAATAAATTAATACTTGATAAAAAATCTAATATAGCAAAGTATGAACTTGAAATTGAAGATACAGGTTCTATAAAGAATATAATAGAAAAGGAATCATATGATGCTAAAGTTATAACGGGATTTGAAGATGTACTTGGAGAAGGTGTAATAGTAAGAATTAGTGATAGTAAAAGAGATATAGAAGAATGGGAAGATGAGAATGATTTTGTTATTCATGATGAAAATATAATAAGAGTCATAAATAATCTTAAAATAGCAGGAGCAGAGGCTATATCAATAAATGGAGAAAGACTTACTACATTTTCTGAAATAAAGTGTGCAGGTCCTACTATAACAGTTAATGGGAACACTTATGGACAGCCATTTTTAATAAAGGCAATAGGTGATAAAAAATTTTTAAAATCTGCTATGGAGGCTCCTAACTCTCAAATAAATCTAAAAAAATATCTTTATGATATAGGTTTTGAGGCAGAGGAGAAAGATGAAATAATAATACCTAAATATAGTGGTAAATTTAAATTTGAATATATAAAAGAAGGTGATTAATTTGATTTTATCTTTGATAGGACTTGCACTAGGAATAATTATTGGATATTATATACCTGTGACTTATCCGGATAGCTATTCTCTTTACATATCTGTAGGTTTATTAGCTGCAATGGACTCAGTATTTGGTGCGATAAGAGCAACACTAGAAGGTAAATACGATGGAATTATATTTGTAACTGGTTTTTTTGGAAATGCAATTTTAGCGGGTATATTAGCTTATATAGGAGATAGATTAGGTTTTCCACTGTATTATGCGAGCATATTTGTTTTTGGAGGAAGACTATTTCAAAATTTTGCTATTATCAGAAGACATGCTTTTAACAAATTGATTAATAAAAAAAGAGGAAATTAGTACTTTATGTTGAATACCTTAAATATTAATAAAAATTTTAAAAGGATATGATTTAATAAATATAGTATAAAAATAAAAAAGAATTATTAAGTAAGGAGGTTCTTACATGCTACAGTTTGATGTTGGTATGGATCAGTTTGCACAGATCAAAGTAATAGGAGTAGGCGGCGGAGGAAATAATGCTGTTAATAGAATGATAGAGGCTAATTTACAAGGAGTAGAGTTTGTAGCTATAAATACAGACAAGCAAGCACTTTTTACTTCAAAGGCTGAACAAAAGATACAAATAGGAGAAAAATTAACAAGAGGACTAGGAGCGGGAGCGAATCCTGAAATAGGACAAAAAGCAGCAGAAGAAAGTAAAGAAGACATTACACAAGCTCTTCAAGGTGCGGATATGGTATTTGTAACTGCCGGAATGGGTGGTGGAACAGGAACAGGAGCAGCTCCTGTTGTAGCTAAAGTTGCTAAAGAATTAGGCATACTTACAGTAGGTGTTGTTACAAAGCCTTTTACTTTTGAAGGTAAAAGAAGAATGATTCATGCTGAACAAGGTATAAAAGAGTTTAAATCTAATGTAGACACATTAATAACTATACCTAATGATAGATTATTACAAATAGTGGAAAAGAAAACATCTATGCTTGATGCTTTTAAAAAGGCTGATGATGTATTACAACAAGGGGTACAAGGTATATCTGACTTAATAGCTGTACCAGGACTTGTAAACCTAGACTTTGCTGATGTTCAAACTATAATGAGAGAGCAAGGATTGGCTCATATGGGTATAGGTAATGCTAAAGGAGAAAATAGAGCTATTGAAGCAGCAAAACAAGCTATTCAAAGTCCACTCCTTGAAACTTCTATAAGAGGAGCAAAAGGTGTTCTTTTAAATATAACTGGAGGAGACGATTTAGGACTATTCGAAATTAATGAAGCTGCAAGCTTGGTTCAAGAAGCATGTGATGAAGAAGCTAACATTATATTTGGGGCAGTTATAAATGAAAACTTAGGTGATGAGCTTAGAATAACAGTTATAGCAACAGGATTTGAAGAAGGACAGGATACTACTTTGAATATTATAGATAAAAAAGAGAAAAAAGAAGAAGTTAAAGAGACTGTTAAAGAAGAGAAAGTAAATACTAGTGTAGATCCGGATTTGGATATACCTACATTTTTAAGAAGAAGATAATATTATCTTCTTTTTTTTTATGCTCAAGACCGAAATTATACTTATTAAAATACCGTAAATGCCACGAAATTTTGAATACAACTAAGCTTTTATCTTATTAATAATCCTAAAATTTACGAACTCCCTATGGTCAGACACGTAAATTTCTTCACGAATTATTAAACGATAAAAACTAAGTTATATTAGTCAAAATATCTAAAAGCATTAACTAACATTTTAATAAGTATAATTTAAAAATGAATATTCGCTGTAAGAGTTTCCTATAAGATTGAAAAAATTGACATAAGAAAATATTGTTAAAAAATGAGGAAAATAAATTGGAATTCGACTACCTATTGTGACATAAAAATAACTTAAAATTTAGTATAATTTATTTATGAGTTATAACCATTATATGTCAAAAGAAAAAGGTGGTTTAAATGATAGTTTATGCGGAATATTACTTTTTACATAATCTATTAGCAAATTACATGGTATTAAAAACAACCTCGAGGATAGTAAATAATAATTTTTCTAGATATAGAGCTTTCATAGGTGGGTTTATAGGGGCTTTATATTGTATGATTTATTTTATTCCAAGTTTGAAGTTTTTATACAATATTTTAATGAAAATTATTTTTGCCTTATTTATAGTTTTTATAAGTTTTGAGTATAAAGGTGTCAAGGAATATCTTAAATTATTGATGGTATTTTATATTGTGAATATATTTTTAGCAGGTAGTATATTCTATATAGTTTATTGTTCTGGAATAAATTATATGCCAGTATCATTGGTTTTAATTTATGCAACTTATTTCATGGCAAGTAGTAGCCTTTTTAACAGATTTTACAAAATAATAAAAAACCTCAATATATTTAAGGATTTAAAAAATGATATAACTGTCAAGATTCAAGACAAGCAAGTTGTATTTAATACTTTAATGGATACAGGTAATTTATTAAAGGATCCTGTAAGTCAAAATCCTGTAATGATAGTAGATGTCAGAAAGTTAGAAGATGTTTTACCTAAGGAATTGATATATATCGATTATTCTATTATGGATTTTAAAAAAGTAGATTATTTAATGAGCAAATTAAGTGATGCTATATCTAGTAGATTTAGAGTAATACCTTATAAGGTAGTTGGAAATGAAGATGGGTTATTAATAGGAATAAAGGCAGATTACATAGAAATACAGGGACATAAAAAGGGGAATATAATACTGGGATTATCAAATTTAGGTTCAGATGATATGAATGAATATGATGCAATAATAAATCCGAATTTTATATAATATTAAGGAGGAGTGGAAGTTCATGGTTAAATTGTTTTGTAAGGTAAAGAATAAAATTGTATATTTAATCAATAAATTATTAATTAAATTTAATTTGGTTAGAAAAAATGAAATATACTATTTAGGTGGTAATGATATACTTCCTCCACCTTTAAATGCTGAAGAAGAAGCTGAAGTTTTAAAGAAACTTGAAAGTGATGAAAGTGTTAAAAGTATATTGATAGAGAGAAATTTAAGACTTGTAGTATACATATCTAGAAAATTTGAAAATACAGGGCTTGATATAGAAGATCTAATATCAATAGGTACAATAGGTCTTATAAAGGCTGTTAATACGTTTAAATTAGATAAAAAAATTAAGCTTGCTACATATGCATCAAGATGTATAGAAAATGAAATACTTATGTATCTTAGAAAAAATAGTAAGAAAAAAGTAGAAATATCATTTGACGAACCTTTAAATATAGATTTAGATGGAAATGAATTATTGCTTTCTGATGTTATGGGAACTGAGAACGATGAAATATATAAATTAATAGAGGAAGAAATAGATAGAGAACTACTTCAAATAGCACTGGATAAACTTTCTATAAGAGAAAAACAGATAATGGAACTTCGATTTGGACTTAAAAGTGGAGATGAAAAAACTCAAAAGGAAGTAGCTAATATGCTTGGAATATCTCAATCCTACATATCTAGACTTGAAAAAAAAATTGTATTTAGGCTTAAAAAAGAAATGAAAAAATTTGTTTAGATTGTAAAATTTTAAGTATTCTCTTTAAGTATAAAATTTATATTTCTGTAAATAATTTAATTAGAAATAACTTGAAGAGAGGGCTGGTATGATGCAAATAAATAAAGTGGAAATCTGTGGAGTCAATACATCTGAATTACCAGTATTAAAAAACAAAGAAATGCGAGAGCTCTTGGTTAAAATAAAAAATGGAGATGAAGAGTGTAGACAGCAATTTGTAAATGGGAATTTAAGACTTGTTTTAAGTGTTATACAAAAATTTAACAATAGAGGAGAGAATATAGATGATTTATTTCAAATAGGATGCATAGGTCTTATTAAATCTATAGATAATTTTGATTTAAGTCAAAATGTACGATTTTCAACTTATGCAGTACCTATGATAATTGGAGAAATAAGAAGGTATTTAAGAGATAATAACCCTATAAGGGTTAGTAGGTCTTTAAAGGATATAGCTTATAAAGCTTTGCAAGTAAGAGAAAGATTAACAATAGAAAATTTAAAAGAGCCTAACGTCTCTCAAATAGCAAAAGAGTTAGACATGAACAGAGAAGATGTAGTTTTGGCTTTAGATGCAATACAAGATCCTATATCTTTGTTTGACCCTATATATCAAGACAATGGAGATGCTATATATGTTATGGACCAAGTTCAAGATAAGAAAGGAAGAGATGAGGTTTGGATAGAGGAAATAGCCTTAAAGGAAGCTGTAAAAAAGCTTAATAGCAGAGAAAAATTAGTTCTTGATTTGAGATTTTATAAAGGTAAGACTCAAATAGAAGTTGCTGATGAAATAGGTATATCTCAAGCACAGGTTTCAAGAATAGAAAAGAATGCTTTAAAGAACATGAGAAAACATATTTGACCCTAAGTGGTCATTTTTTTTGTATACAAATTAGTATAAAATAACTTTTCAATTCATAATTATTATATATCAAGTGAAACTTATCTTCAGGTGGAGTTTGTAACTCCATCTGAAGGTTAGTTGAACTTATCCAGAAGCTGTAGAGTTCTCATATCCAACCTGAAGAGGATGGAGTCTTAGAACTCTTAGCTTTCGAATAAATAAAGGGGAGGGATACATATGTTTAAAATTTCAGATATGATGGAAAAAGAGGTTGTTAATATAAATAACGGTAAAAAATTAGGATTTATAAACGATATAGAATTAGATATGGGAGATGGAAGAATAAAATCTTTAATAATTGTTAACGAGGGTTCAAAAGGATATTTATTATCACGAGGAGAAGCGTGTGCTGTATCTTGGAACAATATAATTAAAATAGGACATGATATGATATTAGTAAAAATAGACCAACAAGTTGATTTTAATGACATAGACATATAAAGTATTAATGTATATAATTAGGTTATTAGTAATTATTGGAGGTATGTTATGAAATGTCCATACTGTAGCTTTTTGCAGTCTAGAGTAATAGATTCTAGACCGACAGATGAGGGAACTTCTATAAGAAGAAGAAGAGAATGTGAAAGTTGTAAAAAAAGATTTACAACTTATGAAAAAATAGAATATGTAAGACTCATGGTTATAAAAAAAGATGGAAATAGAGAAAGTTTTGATAGAAGTAAAATAATAAATGGGATAATAAAAGCATGTGAAAAGAGACCAGTTTCAATTAAACAAATTGAAAGTATAGTAGATCAAATAGAACATAATATAAATAAAAACATGTTCAAGGAAATAGAAACTAAGAAAATAGGTGAACTGGTTATGGAAAAGTTAAAGAGTATAGATGAGGTATCTTATGTTAGATTTGCATCTGTCTATAGACAATTTAAAGATATAAACACATTTGTTCAGGAGTTAGAAAAAATACTCAGTGAGAAGAGGTGAAAAGATGATGTATATAAATTTTGATGATGTTAATAAGTTTGATTTTGCCAAAGTGGTTTTTACTACTAAGGAACTTGATATGTCTCTTTTTGATGACAGAAAGAAACTGTGTGAGGATTTAAATTTTAACTTTGATAAATTAACATATAATAAGCAAGTTCATGGAAATAATGTAGTGGTAATTGATAAGAATAATATAGGAAATATACAAGAAGCAGATGGGATAATAACCAATATAGCTGATGTTCCAATAATGGTATTTGTAGCAGATTGCGTATCTATAGCATTTATAGATGTAAAAAACAAAGTCATAGGATGTGTACATGCTGGATGGAGAGGAACTTACAAAGAGATATCTTCAATTATTATAAATAAGATGAAAACTATATATAACTCAAAGGTTGAAAATATAAAGTGTATAATAGGGCCAGCTATAGGAAGTTGTTGTTATGAGGTTTCTTATGATTTAATAGAAAAATTTAACACTAAGTTTACAAATTTAAATGAAAATTTATATACAATTAAAGATGAAAAGTATTATCTAAATCTTTTTAAAATCAATGAATTCGTACTTATAAATAATGGAATAAAAAAAGAAAACATATTTAATCCAAATTTGTGCACTTATTGCGATGAAAATAGATTCCATTCTTATCGAAGGGAAAATACAACTTCAAAGAGAATGGCTATGGTAATGCAGATACTCTAAAAGGAGGAAATAAAATGAATGCAGATATACTAGTTGTTGATGATGAGGAGCATATAGTTGAACTTTTAAAATTTAATCTTCAGACACAAGGGTATAATATAGAAACTTCATATGATGGGCTGGACGCTTTTATAAAAGTAAGGGAGTTAAAGCCTGATTTAATATTACTTGATAGAATGCTTCCGAATATGGATGGACTTGAGGTTTTAAAAAAAATAAGAGAAGACGATAGCACAAAGAATATACCTGTAATAATGCTTACAGCAAAGACTATGGAAAAAGACAAGATAGAGGGTCTTGAAGTTGGAGCAGATGATTATATAAGTAAGCCTTTTAGTGTAAAAGAAGTATTAGCTAGGGTCAAAGCTGTTCTTAGAAGATATAATTTCAATAAACCTGAAAAGAAAACTTTTATAGAACTGGGTGATATAAAGATAGATTTACAAAATTATGAGGTATTTAAAGATTCTAAAAAGATAGATTTGACGTTAAAAGAATTTGAACTGTTAAAGCTTCTAGTTCAAAATAAAGGTAAAGTATTATCTAGAAATTTTTTGTTGGACAAAATATGGGGATATGAATATTTTGGAGAAACTAGAACAGTAGATGTTCATATAAGGCATTTAAGAAAAAAAATAGAAGATGATCAAAAGTATATAGAAACTATAAGAGGAGTGGGGTATAGGATAAATTTAAAAGAAGGTGATTAATATAGAAAATAATGATATATATATAATTATTCTTTTACTTGTTATAGTATCAAGCCTTATATATAGATATTTGAATGTACTTAGAAAGTACTTAAAAGAACTTATACATGTATCCAATAGAGTGAGTGAGGGAGATTTTTCAGTTAAGCTTAAAAATCAGTATAGTGGAGATCTTGGTAGGCTCTCAAGTAATTTTAATTTTATGATAAGCAAAATAAATACGAATATAGAACAACTAGAAGATAGAAATATTAAGTTAAAATCTATATTAAAGAGCATATCAAATGGAATTATAGCTATTGACAATGAACAAAAAATACTACTTATAAATGATGTGGCTAAAAAGTTATTTGACAATAAAGAGTGTGAATTTGACGGACAAAAAATAGACTCAGTTATAAATAACGAAGCTATGATGAAAGCTATAGCTTCTCTAATACCTAATAGAGAACATAAAAGAATTCAAATAAAAGATAAAAATGATAGATATTACAAAATAAAGGTTGACCCTGTTTATTTAAAAAGTGCAAAAAATGTAGTCATAGGATCTATTATTAATATAGAGGATATAACTGAAAATGTTAAGCTTGAAAAAATAAGATCTGATTTTGTTGCAAATGTAACTCATGAAATTAAAACACCACTTACATCCATAAGTGGATTTGTAGAAACTTTAAAGAATAATGATTCTATAGATATTAAAACGAGAAATAGATTTTTAGATATAATAGATATGGAGTCTGATAGACTTAGAAGGCTTATTGACGATATATTAGTTCTATCTTTTATAGAAAATAATGAAAATGAAAAAGAAAAATATGATAGTGTAAATTTATATTCTGTATTCAAAGAAGTATATGATCTTACTTATAATTTAGCCAAAAATAAAAATATAGAGTATAAGTATGAATTTTCAAGTGAGGATATAAACTTAAAAGTAAATAAAGATTATATAAAGCAAATATTCTTAAACTTAATTGATAATGCAATAAAGTATACTCCTGAAAATGGAGAAATATCAGTTTTTGTAATTCACAAAAATAATACAATTAGGATATCTGTAAAGGATACGGGTATGGGAATACCTCAAAGTGATATACCTAGAATATTTGAAAGATTTTATAGGGTGGATAAAGCTAGAAGTACTAAAATAGGAGGAACTGGTCTTGGTCTTGCTATTGTAAAACATATAATAATATCTATAGGTGCAGATATAAAGGTTAAAAGTGCATTAAATAGAGGTACTGAATTCATAGTAACTATTAAAGAATAAATATTTCCTTAAATTACAAGGGAATATTTATTCTTTTTTTGTAAAAATAAGTATATGAAATTAAATGAATCCAAAAAAAGGAGATGATTACTTGGGTAATTATATATACTTAATATCCTGTTCATTTTTTATGGGTATATTTGCAAGGCTTTATATGATGAAATTAGATTATAGACAGTATCCTACATATCCACAGGGATTTATATCTCATATTACACTTGGTATAATAGCAGCCTCCCTTGGAGCAGTAGCAGTTCCATCGCTTGCTGAAAAAGAGTTCTCAGCAGTTACATTCTTAACTCTAGCAGCTCAGCAGTTTAGAGATGTTAGAAATATGGAAAGACAAAGTTTAGATAATATAGAGGATACTGAAATTGTTCCAAGAGGAATGGCCTATATAGAGGATATAGCTAAGGCATTTGAAGCTAGAAATTATATGGCAATACTTACAGCATTATCTACAGGAATAGTATTTTATTTAATATCGAAGGTTTTTAACATGAATAACACAGTATCAATTTTATCCTCTGTGATTGTAGGTTTTGTTGTAGCCAGATTATTAAAGACTATCTTGACTAGAGATAAAGTTGGAGAAGTAGCTGAGGTTGTACCAGCTAAAATAGAATTTGATGGACCTTTTCTTAAGGTAAATGGAGTAGTTATTATGAATGTTGGTCTATCATCATCTAGAGAAAGATATTTACAGGATGGATTGGCTGTTGAGATTATACCTAAAGATCCAAATAATATAGGTATCTTATCTAATTTAGGACAAAGACAAGTTATAGCACATAATTCATCAGTTCAACTTGGAATTAAAAAAGATGAGGATGAACCAGATTTTACTCCAATACTTAGAAGAAATCCAGAAAAAGAAAGTATAGTAATGCCTATAATACCTATAAAAAAAGATGAAAGTCTATTAATAGAAATAATTAAAAATACTCCTATTATAGAATCTGCAAAAGGAAAAACTAATTTTTTGAAAGGTAGGAGAAAATAATGGATATAGGATTAAATGATTATATAATAGCTATTGTTACAATGAATAAAGATGTGAAGTCAAGCACAGTGCCTGTATTTTATGCAGAGAATAGAGAGGATTTAGAGAAAAGATCACTTACTATATCTAAGTGTGTCATGGGGATGGTTCATGATGTATTCAATGATACATTTATAATAGTTAAGCATTAAGGTGCCTAATTAAAGGTGCCTTTGTTATCTTGACTATTTAATTGAATACGTGATAATATAACGTGATATATTATTTAAAAGAGTGGTGATGTTATTTGGAACTAAAAAACATTGAAGAAATTCAAAATATTATAAGTGTTGTTAATAAAGGAAGTATAGCAGAGGAATTAGATATTGAGGTTGGAGATATACTTTTAAGTATAAATGATAAAAAAATAGAAGACATTATAGAATATAAGTTTTTTATAGCTGATGAATATCTTGAAGTTAAGATACAAAAGAAGGATGGACAAGTATATATATATGAAATAGAAAAGGAATATGATGAGGATTTAGGGATTGAATTTATAAATCCTATAATAGATAGAGCTAAAAGTTGCAGAAATAAATGTATATTTTGTTTTATAGATCAGCTTCCAAAAGGGATGAGAGAAACTCTTTACTTTAAAGATGATGATTCAAGGCTTTCATTTTTACAAGGGAACTTTATAACTCTTACAAATATGAGTGAAGATGATATACAAAAAATGATACAATATAGAATAAGTCCTGTTAATATATCTGTACATACAACTAATCCAGATCTTAGAGTAAAGATGCTAAATAATAAAAATGCAGGTAAGTTATATGGTATAATGAAGAGGTTAGCAGATGCAGGAATAGAAATGAATGCTCAGATAGTTTTATGTCCTGATGTAAATGATGGGGAAAATCTACATAGAACTCTTAATGATTTATCTAAGCTACATCCTCATGTAAGAAGTGTTGCTGTGGTTCCTATTGGACTTACTAAGTATAGAGAAGGATTATTTGAGGCAAAAATATACAATAGAGATTCTTCATTAGAGGTTATAGATTTCATACATAAATTTCAACAAAAATCACTTGATAATATAAGGACTAGATTTGTTTTTTTATCAGATGAATTTTATGTTATGGCTCAAAAAAAAATACCTTCTTATGAAGCGTATGAAGGCTTTGTTCAAATAGAAAATGGAGTAGGTCTTATTTGCAAGCTTGAAAGGGAAATAGACGATTATCTTCAAAAAACTTTTGTTAGATTAAAAAAGCAAAGAACAGTGTCTATTGCAACTGGAAAATCTGCTTATGCATTTATAAAAAAGGTTTCATCAAAAGTTATGAGTAATGTACAAAATCTTAAAATAAATGTATATAATATAAATAATGATTATTTTGGCCATACAATAACTGTATCAGGTCTTATAACGGCAACTGATATAATAAATCAGTTAAAGGATAAAAATCTTGGAGACAAGCTTATAATACCTAAGGCAATGTTAAAATCGGATGAAGATGTATTTTTAGATAATATAACACTTGATGAGCTTGAAAAGAAATTAAATATAAAAATAGATGCAGCTAAAAATGAAGGTGCAGACTTTGTAAAAAAACTAATAAAGTAAATAGAAAGGGAGTAATAAAAAATGAGTAAACCAATAGTTGCAGTGGTTGGAAGACCTAATGTTGGTAAATCAACATTATTCAATAAATTAGTAGGTAAGAGAATTGCAATAGTAGAAGATACACCAGGAGTAACTAGAGATAGGATTTATGCAGAGGGAGAATGGCTAAATAAATATTATACTTTGATAGATACAGGTGGAATTGAGCCTGATACTGAAGATATAATAGTATCTCAAATGAGAACTCAGGCTGAGCTTGCTATGGATATGGCTCATGTAATTTTATTTGTAGTAGATGGAAAAGTTGGACTTACAAATGATGATAGAGAAGTAGCCCAAATGCTTAGAAAGACAAAAAAGCCTGTACTATTAGTCGTAAATAAAGTAGATAACAAGGATAAATCAGAACATTTTTACGATTTTTATGAATTAGGATTTGGAGACCCAATAGAAATATCTGCTTCAATAGGTCTTGGAATAGGAGATTTATTAGATGAGGTTGTTGATAATTTTCCAGAAGGACTAGATACTGAGTATGATCCAGATGTAATTAAAGTAGCTATAGTTGGAAAACCAAATGCAGGTAAGTCTTCTATACTTAATAATATACTAGGAGAGGAAAGAGTGATAGTAAGTCCAATAGCTGGTACTACAAGAGATGCTATAGATACTTACTTTGAAGATGGAGATGATAAGTATTTATTAATAGATACTGCGGGTCTTAGAAAAAGAAGTAAAGTGAATGAGAATATAGAAAAATATAGTGTTATAAGATCTATTACAGCAGTTGAAAGAGCAGATGTTTCTCTTATAGTGATAGATGCTACTCAGGGCGTTACAGAGCAAGATACTAAGGTTGCAGGTATTGCACATGATGAAGGTAAGGCTTGCATACTAGTAATTAATAAGTGGGATTTAATAGAAAAAGATAATAAAACTATGAATAATTACATACATGATATAAGAGCTAAGTTTCCATTTATGTTGTATGCTCCGATAATATTTGTATCAGCAAAGACAAATCAAAGAATGAATACTGTACTTCCTAAAGTTAAATATATTTCAAATGAGGCTTCAAAAAGAATTCAGACTGGAACCTTAAATGATGTAATAGGAGAAGCTGTGCTTTTAAATCAGCCACCTTCTGATAAAGGTAAAAGACTTAGAATTTATTATGCAACTCAAACAGGTATTAAGCCACCTAAATTTACTTTATTTATAAATGATAAAGAGCTTACACATTTCTCTTATCAAAGATATTTAGAAAATAAAATAAGAGAGAATTTTGGATTTGAAGGAACTCCTGTTAGGTTTAATTATAAAGAAAAAGAAAGGAAGAGATAGATAATATGAATACTTATTTTATAGCTGCTTTAATTTCTTATTTCTTAGGGAATATTTCAACATCTTATATTTTAGGAAAGACTATTGCAAAAATAGACATTAGAAATCATGGATCTGGAAATGCAGGTACTACTAATGTACTTAGAACTTTGGGTAAAAAAGCTGCGTTAATTACATTTTTAGGAGATGCTTTAAAGGGGTTTTTAGCTTCATATATAGGTTTTAAGATGGGTGGTAAAGATACAGCCTTAATATGTGCTATATTTGTTGTCTTAGGTCATGATTGGCCTGTTGTACTGAAATTTAGAGGAGGTAAAGGAGTAGCAACTACCATTGGAGCTATTATGTTTCTTAATCCTTTACAAGCTATAATATGTGTATTAGTTGGAATAACGATTATTTATATTACTAGATATGTATCTTTAGGCTCTATGCTTGGGATATGCACACTTCCGTTTTTAATGTTTTTCATAGATAAAAACGAATTCATAGTTTCTATTATTTTGATGATTTTAATTTTATTTACTCATAGAGAAAACATAAAAAGACTTATTAAGGGTAAAGAGAGAAAGATAGGTCAAAAGGTTCAAATAAAATAGAGTTAGAAGGTGTTTTTATGGAAAAAATTTGTGTATTAGGAGCAGGTAGTTGGGGAAGTGCTCTTGCTATTTTATTATCTAAAAAGGGATATGAAGTAAATCTTTATATGAGAAACAAAGAGCAATATGAGAGCATGATAAAGACTAGAGAAAATATCAAGTATCTTCCAGGTATAGTGATGCCAAATAATATAAAGATGACTACTAATCTTAAAGATGCTGTTGATAAAGCTAAAATAATAGTTTTAGGAGTAGCATCTCAAGGGGTAAGAGGAGTATTAAAATCTATAAAAGATTATGTTGAAGATGATCAAATTATAGTAAATGTTGCAAAAGGATTTGAAAAAGGTACTAACCTTAGAATGTCTGAAGTGGTTAAGGAAGAACTTCCAAATAATCCTTATGCTATTTTATCAGGTCCATCTCATGCAGAAGAGGTATCTAAAGATATGCCTACTACTGTAACTGTGGCATCAGAAGATATGAGGATTGCTGAATATGTTCAAGATACATTTATAAATCCTAAATTTAGAGTATATACAAATCCTGATGTTATAGGAGTTGAACTTGGAGGAACTCTTAAAAATATAATAGCCTTTGGAGCAGGAATTTGTGATGGACTTGGATATGGAGATAACACAAAGGCGGCTTTAATGACAAGAGGTATTAGAGAAATAGGAAGACTGGGTATGGCTATGGGTGCAAGATCGAGTACTTTCTCAGGACTTTCGGGTATAGGAGATTTGATAGTTACTTGTACTAGTATGCACAGTAGAAATAGAAGAGCTGGTATACTTATAGGTCAAGGTAAAACATTAGAAGAAACTCTTGATGAAATTAAAATGGTAGTTGAGGGAATACGAGCAACTGAGTCAGCTTATAATCTATCTAAAAAATATAATATAGATATGCCAATAACTAATGAGATATATAAAGTTTTATATGAAGATAATGAAGTAAAAGAATCTGTTATAAATCTTATGTTAAGAAGTAAAACTCATGAAATGGAAGAAGTGGCTATGGATGAAAACTAAACTTTAAAAGTTTAGTTTTCTTTTTTTGTAATAAAACTTGCATTTTTGAAATATATATTTATTAAGAAATTTTATGCGGGGGGGATAATTATGAAGAGTAATATATATGAAGATATATCTAGAAGAACTCAAGGAGATATATACATAGGTGTAGTAGGTCCTGTTAGAACTGGTAAATCTACATTTATAAAAAGATTTATGGAGCTTTTAGTAATACCTAATATTGATAATGACTATAAAAAAGAGCGAACTAAGGATGAATTACCTCAAAGTGGAACAGGAAAAACTATAATGACTGTTGAGCCTAAATTTGTACCAGCAGATGGAATAGAAATAAAGGTTAAAGATAAGCTTAGAATGAAAATTAGAATGGTTGATTGTGTAGGATACTTAGTTGATGGAGCATTGGGACATGAAGAAGAAGGAAAAGAAAGAATGGTATCTACTCCTTGGATGGAAAAACAGATACCTTTTGAAATGGCAGCTGAAATAGGAACTAAGAAAGTAATAAAAGAGCATTCTACAATTGGAGTTGTAATGCTTACAGATGGAAGTGTCACAGGAATAGATAGAAACAGTTATGTAACATCAGAAGAAAGAGTTATAAATGAATTAAAAGAATTAAATAAGCCATTCAGTATTATTTTAAATACAAGAACACCTAAGGATGAAAAAACACTAGAATTAAAAAATGAGTTGGAAGACAAATATGATATGCCTGTATTACCTCTTGACATACTTAATATGGATTTAGAGGATGTTGAAAATGTTATGGAAACTATATTATTTGATTTTCCACTTAGAGAAATAAATATAAATTTACCAAAATGGGTAGAAGGACTTGAAAAAAATCATTGGATAAAAAATGATATTATAAAGAGTATTAAAGAAAGTCTTGATGATGTAGGAAAAATAAGAGATGTTAAAAATATTGTTAATAGATTTGAAGGTATTGAATTTTTAGATAAATGTGAATTAGATGACGTTGGACTTGGAGAAGGAATAGTAAATATTAAGTTAGATACAAAACAAGATTTATTCTATAATGTATTAGAGGAAAAGAGTGGATTTAGAATTGATGGGGAACATCAACTACTGAGCCTTATATCTAAATTATCTAAGGTTAAATCAGAATATGATAAGGTAGAGATTGCATTAAATGATGTTAGAGATAAAGGATATGGATTAGTACCTCCATCATTAGAAGAGTTAACTCTTGATACTCCTGAAAAAGTTAAAAAAGGGAATCAATATGGAGTTAAGTTAAGAGCTAAAGCACCATCTATTCACTTGATTAGAGCAGATATAACTACAGAGGTATCTCCTGTTGTTGGAACTGAAAAACAGGGTGAAGAACTGGTTAAATACCTTCTAGAAGGATTTGAAGAAAATCCAGAGCAAATATGGCAATCAAATATGTTTGGAAAATCATTGCATGATTTAGTTAAAGAGCAACTTCAGAACAAGCTGTTTATGATGCCAGAAGATGTAAGAGTGAAAATGCAAAAAACACTTCAAAAAATAATAAATGAAGGTAGTGCTAATTTAATAACTATAATATTATAATGATTAAACAAAAGAGGCTTTATAAAGCCTCTTTTTTTCTTGACTTTTAGGTAGTTGTTGATATAATCTAATAATTAAGGAGGGGTGTGTTTTTGACCCTATTTTTTTTGTAAACATACGAAGTGAATTATTATATAGTATTAAATAACAAAATATATAATAATTGGATATGTCGAATATAAAAAGGATAAATAATATTTTTGAAGAATTATTAATTTATATAGAGGTGGACTCTGTGAATAAGAGAAAAAAGATAAAGCGTAAGAAATTGAAAATTAAATACAATTACTTAATAATACTTGGTGTTATTGGTTATATATTTGTTAAACTTTTAAATAATATGACCAGCTATACAGTACAGGTTGAAACTGTAGAGTATGGTGATTTAGTAGAATCTATAAACAAGCAAGGGGTTATAATAAAAGATGAACAAATAATACTGTCACAATCTAAGGGAAATATAGATTACTTAGTTCAGGAGGGTAAAAGAGTTCCTAAAAATAAAAAAATAGCTGAAATACAAAGTGGGGAAGTTAATCTTCAAGAAAAAGAGAAACTTGACACTATAAATAGAAGAATAGAGAGTATAAAATCTAATAGAAATGAAGAGATACTTAAAAGTGATATATACAAAATAGATGTGACAACGAAAAGATTGAGAGAAGAAATTAAAACTAATCTTATGAATTCGGATATAGAGAATATACAAAACTTGAAAGAGGAATTACTAGAAGCTATAGATAAGAAAAGTTTAATATGGGGAGAAAAAAGTATTATTGGCAAAAATATAAAGACTTTAGAAAAAGAAAAATTTAAAATAGAAAATAAATTAAATTCTTCAGTTCAAAGTGTTTTTGCACAAGAATCAGGTGTTATATCCTTTAATCAAGATGAATATGAAGATATTCTTAAATTATCTAGTATAGAGCATTTGAATTCAAAGTATCTTTTGGCAGTTAAAAATAAAGAAAACAGGATAAAGAAGAATGACAAAGTAGGTGTAGGAGATCCTATAGGAAAGATAATAAATAACCATATATGGTATATAGCTGTAGTTCTTGATGAAAAAGAAAGTAGTCATTTGAAAATAGGTACAAATTTAAAAGTTAGAAAAGATGGACAAGTATTTAATGCTAAAGTTAAGAATCTATATAAAGATGAAAATAATAATATATCAATTCTTGAAGTATATGAAGAAAAGGTAGATTTTTATGATGTGAGAGTTTGTGATTTTAATATCATATATAGACAGATAAGTGGTATAAAAATTCCTAAAGAAGCTGTTATTACAGTAAAGGAAAAAAGAGGGGTATACATATTATCAGAAACAGGAAGTTCTATTTTTAAAGAACTCAAGAGTATTTTAGGTGAAAATGATGAATATATAGTACTTGATTACTCAGATATTAAGAAAAATAGAATAGAGACTGTTGATTTATATGATGAACTTATTATAAATCCTAAAAATATAAAAGAAGGTCAAAAGATAAGGTAGGTGTAAAAAGTGGATTACATAAAACAAAATTTAGATGAAGTATTAGGGGGGATAAATAATTCTGCTAGTAAAGCAAATGTAAATCCAAAGGATATTATATTAATAGGTGTTACGAAAACGGTAGATATACCTATTATAGAAGAAGCGATAGGGTTAGGAATAACTCATGTTGGAGAAAATAAGCCACAAGAGCTTGTAAGAAAATATGATGTCATAGGGGATAGAGTAAAATGGCACCTTATAGGGTCGCTACAAACTAATAAGGTAAAGTATATTATAGATAAAGCAGACATGATTCATTCTTTAGATAGAATATCCTTGTGTGAAGAAATAAATAAAAGAGCCAAAAGTATAAATAAGGTTATGGACTGTTTGGTTCAAGTTAATATATCAAAAGAAGAAACTAAGCATGGACTTTTTAAGGAAGATGTTATAGATTTTATAAAAACTGTATCTAGTAAGTATAAAAATATAAAAATCAATGGAATTATGACTATGGCACCATATGTTGATAGCCCAGAAGATGTTAGAATATATTTTAAGGATATAAAAAAAATGTCGAAAGAAATAGAGGAACTTAATCTAGGAAATGTAGATATGAAGTATTTATCTATGGGGATGAGTAACGACTATAAAATAGCTATAGAAGAAGGAGCAAATATGGTAAGAGTTGGAACTTCTATATTTGGAAAAAGAAATTACATGAAATAGGAGGGGCAAACATGTCTGATAAATTTGTAGATAAAGTAAAGAAATTTATGGGTTTTGAAGAAGAGTATGAAGAATACGAAGAAGAAGAATACGAAGAAGATATTCTTAATTTAAATCAAAAGCCAGCTTCAAAACCTAATAATAAGATAGTAAATATACATACAACTACTCAAATGAAGGTTATGATACATGAACCACAAGATTATGATGAAGCGGCATCTATTGTAGATAACTTGAAAAATAGAAAGGCTGTAGTTGTTAACTTAGAAAATATAGAAGACTTAGAGCTTATAAAGAATATATTTCATTTTCTAAGTGGTGCAGTATATGCACTTGATGGAAGTATCCAAAAGGTATCTAAAGGAATTTTTATATTAGCGCCTAGCAATATAGACATTGATGGAAATATAAAAAAAGAACTTGAAAATAAGGGATTATTTCCGTGGCAAAAAAATGTTTAAAAGGAGAAATTATTTATGTATATTATAATTAGAGCATTAGGGTATTTTGTTAGATTTTTAGAAATTATGATTATAATAAGGTGTGTGGTTTCTTTTGTGCCAAGTTTACAATACTCTAAATTCACAGATTTTGTATATAGGGTAACGGAACCGATACTTTATCCTATAAGAGAGCTTTTATACAGATATACAAATACAGGTCCATTTGATTTATCTCCTATAATAGCATATTTTTTAATAGGGTGGATACATGGACTTATTATGTGGATGATACGTTTGGTGCTATAAATGATTGATAAAGAAAGAATAACTTCCCATATAAAGGATTTAGATCTTAAAAAAACTGTATATAAGGTTATAGACAAGGCTTTAGGTGTTTTGAAAAATCACGACTATAGATGTACAGATTTTTTAAACCCATATGAGCTGAAAAACTCTATAGCAGCACTAAATTCTATAGATGATATAAAATACAGTGTGTGTGGAGGATATGATGAATCTGAAAGAAAGGTAATATACATATATCCATACTATTTATTTGAAGAAGAATTAGAATGTCCTATAGGTGCTTTGACGATTGAGGGAAACTTCAAGTTCAAAGAGGTATCTCATAAAGATTATTTAGGATCTATACTCGGACTTGGTATAAAAAGAGAAAAAATAGGAGATATATTAATACATACAAATTTTTGTCAAGTTGTAGTTAAAAATGATATAGAAGATTACATAATCCTTAATATGAATAAGGTAGCTCGTAATAATATATCGGTTAAAGAAATATCACTATCGGATATTAAGAAGGTAGATATTAAGTATAAAGAGATAAGTTTTACTGTTTCTTCTAGTAGGATTGATAGTATTGTATCTTCAATATACAATATATCTAGACAAGAGGCAAATAAAATTATTTCATCAAATAGGGTTTATATAGATTATGAGCCTATAAACAATGTTTCAAAGAAGGTAGATACAAATTCATTAATATCTGTAAGAGGAAAAGGAAGATGTATAATATCTAATATAGGAGATGTTAATAAAAAAGGAAGATTAAGAATAAAAGCAAAAATAATATTATAGGAGGTTTTAAAGTAATGATAACTCCATTAGACATCGAGAATAAAGAATTTAAAAGAGCATTAAGAGGATTCAAAGAAGAAGAGGTAGATGAATTCCTAGATGAAGTTAAAGAAGATTTTGAAAAACTTTATAAAGAGAATATAGAATTAAAAGATAAATTAAGCATGATGACAGAGCAAGTAAACAAGTACAAAAACATAGAAGAAACCTTGAAAAATACTCTTATAGTAGCTCAAAATACAGCTGAGGAAGTAAATAGTAATGCATCTAAAAAAGCAAAACTTATAATAGAGGAAGCGGAGTTTAAGGCTAGAAAAATAATAGAAGAAGCTAACAATCAAGTTATAGAAATAAGAAAAGACTATGAAGAGACTAGGAAGTCATTTAAATTATTCAAAGGTAAGTTTAAGGGGCTTTTACAAAATGAAATAAAGATAATAGATGAAACTTTTGACGATATAGATTAATAATATACAAAATACAAAATTTTCTATAAATTTTCAAAAACATATTGACCTATTTTTAAAAATATTATAAAATGCTATTAAATCTTAATTAAAACTCAATAATAAAAAAACTGAGAAGGGGACAAGTACAATTTAAGTTATTTTTCAGAGAGCTGATGTTTGGTGAAAATCAGTAAATTATTAAATTGGAATATCACCCCAGAGTTGCAGGCTGAAATAATAGTAAGCTTAGCCGTTAGAATCGTTAATCTTAAATGAGATATTACATATAATTTTAGGTTATTTGTAATAATTAGGGTGGTAACGCGTGAATATACCTCGTCCCTTTATAGGGGATGGGGTTTTTTTATTGAAATAATGACAATACTATATATAAAAAGAAAGGATGAAATGTATGAAAAAATTTGAATCACTATTAAATTCAGTTGTAGAAAGTGAAAAACAAACGTCTGAGTTTTGGAATGAAGTAAATATATTAGAAAAAACAATAGAGCATGGAAATGACAAGCCTTCGTTTGTATTCTTTGAGGGACCTCCAACAGCAAATGGAAAGCCTGGAATACACCATGTTATGGCTAGAACTTTAAAAGACTCTGTTTGTAGATATAAGACTATGAGTGGATATCAAGTAAAAAGAAAAGCAGGTTGGGATACTCATGGATTACCTGTTGAAATAGAAGTAGAAAAGCAATTAGGGTTAAAAGATAAGTTAGAAATAGAAAACTATGGAATAGACAAGTTCAATGAAAAGTGTAGAGAATCTGTTTTCTCATATGAAAAATTATGGAGAGAAATGACAGAGCGTATGGCTTATGAAATAGATTTGGATAATCCATATATTACTCTTGATAATAACTATATAGAGAGTGTTTGGTGGATACTTGATAAATTCAATAAAGAAGGATATATATACGAAGGACATAAGATTCTTCCTTATTGTTCAAGATGTGGAACAGGACTTGCATCTCATGAGGTTGCTCAAGGATATAAAGAAATAAAGACTAATACTGTAATAGTTAAATTCAAGAGAAAAGATGTAGACGAATACTTCTTAGCTTGGACTACTACTCCTTGGACTCTACCATCAAATGTTGCACTTGCAGTGAATCCAAATGAGACTTATATAAAAATTAAGGCTAATGATGAAGTTTATTATATAGAAAAAACTCTAGCTTCTAAGGTGATAGAATGTGAATATGAAGTAATAGAAGAGCTTAAAGGTAAAGACTTAGAGCATATGGAATACGAACAATTAATGCCATTTGCAGCTGCTGAGAAAAAAGCATTTTTCGTAGTATGTGGAGATTATGTAACTACAGAAGATGGTACAGGTATAGTACATACTGCTCCAGCATTTGGAGAAGATGACTACAATGTAGGTAGAAAATACGATCTTCCAGTACTGCAACCAGTTGATGAAAGTGGTAAATTTATTACTACTCCTTGGGAAGGCAGATTCGTAATGGAGGATGGAATAGATGTAGAAATAATCAAGTGGTTACATGCTGAGGGAAAACTTTATAAGAAAGAGAAGATGGATCACAACTATCCTCACTGTTGGAGATGTTCTACTCCACTTTTATATTATGCTAAGCCAAGCTGGTATATTGAAATGACTAAGCTTAAGGATAAGCTTATAGAGAATAACAACACTGTTGAGTGGTATCCATCATTCGTTGGAGAAAAGCGTTTTGGAAACTGGCTTGAAAACTTAAATGACTGGGCAGTATCTAGAAGTAGATACTGGGGAACTCCACTTAACATTTGGACTTGTGAATGTGGACATAAAGATTCAATAGGTTCAAGAAAAGAATTAGTTGAAAAAGCTATAGAAGATATAGATGAGACAATAGAGCTACACAGACCTTATATAGATGATGTTCATATTAAGTGTAGTGAGTGTGGAAAAACTATGACAAGAGTTAAGGATGTAATAGACTGCTGGTTTGATAGTGGAGCTATGCCTTATGCTCAACATCACTACCCATTTGAAAATAAAGAAAACTTTGATCAATTATTCCCAGCTGATTTCATATCTGAAGGAATAGATCAAACAAGAGGATGGTTCTACTCACTTCTTGCTATTTCAACATTTGTAATGGGAAAAGCACCATATAAGAGAGTTTTAGTTACAGATCTTATATTAGATAAAGATGGAAAGAAAATGTCAAAATCAAAAGGAAATACTATAAATCCATTTGAATTATTTGATCAATATGGAGCAGATGTATTAAGATGGTACCTACTATATGTATCACCTCCTTGGAATCCAACTAAGTTTGATGTTGACGGACTTAAGGAAATCCAAAGTAAGTTCTTCGGTACTATCAAAAACGTATATAACTTCTTTGCTCTTTATGCTAATACAGATAAAATAGATCCTAAAGACTTCTTTGTTGAGTACAAGGATAGACCAGAACTTGATAGATGGATATTATCTAAGTATAATAACTTAAAACAAGAAGTAGAAGAAAACTTAAATGCATACGATTTAACTAAGACTGTAAGAAGTATCCAAGAATTTGTAAATGAGAATCTTTCAAACTGGTATATAAGACGTTCTCGTAGACGTTTCTGGGCTAGTGAATTAACTGAAGATAAAAAAGCTGTATACAACACAACTTATGAAATCTTAGTTGGAATATCTCAAATGGTTGCACCGTTTGCACCTTACTTATCAGAAGAGATATATAGAAAGCTTACAGGAGAATTTTCTGTTCACTTAAGTGATTATCCAAGAGTTGATAATAGCTTAATAGACTTAAAAGTTGAAGAAAAAATGGACTTAGTTAAGAACCTAGTTACTCTTGGTAGAGCATCAAGAGAAAATGTTAGAATAAAGGTTCGTCAACCTATACAAAAAGTTTTAATAGATGGTAAGTATGAAGAGACAATAGATGATTTAGTAGAATTAATTAAAGAAGAGCTTAACGTTAAAGATGTTGTATTTGCTAAAGACTTAGGCGAATATATGAACTTTAGCTTAAAGCCAAACTTTAAGGTACTAGGACCTGTTCTTGGACCAAAGATTAAATCATTTGGAAAGGCTTTAGCTTCACTTGATGCATCAGATGCAGTTACAAAGCTAGAAGTTGGTCAAACTATAAAAGTTGATCTTGACGGAGAAAATTTTGAAGTTTCAAAAGATCATGTATTAATAAATATTTCTTCAAAAGAAGGATTCAATGTATCTGTTGAAAATAATCTATTTGTTATACTTGATACAACTTTAACTGATGAGCTTATAAATGAAGGATACGCAAGAGAGTTCATATCTAAGGTTCAACAAATGAGAAAGAATAATGATTATGAGATGATGGATAATATAAAAATATTCTTCAATGGAGATGATACTATATCAAAGGCAGTTGAATTATATAGAGATTATATAATGACTGAAACTTTAGGTGTTTCTATAGAAAAGGTTTCTGAAACTGATTTAGAAAAGCATAATTTAAATGATCATGAGACTGGAATTAAATTAGAAAAAGCTAATTAATATAAAAAGTGCTCCTTAAAGGAGTGCTTTTTATTCTTTTTAAATTTTGTGGGTTATCTAAAATAATCTATAAAAATACCGTTCATACAACAATATTTAAAAATATCTATAAGTATTCTCTAACATTTTTATAGATTATTTTAATGTAGGTGAGTTACTATAAGATAATATTATGCTTAAAATAAATTGATGAGGAGAAGTAAATATGAATATAATAGGAATAATTGGAGCAATGGATGAGGAAGTAGATATATTAAGAGATTTAATGGAGATTAAAGAAACTGTAGAAAAGGCTTCTTTAAAGTTTTATGTAGGTAAAATAGAGGGAAGAGATGTTGTTTTAGTAAGATGTGGTATAGGTAAGGTAAATGCTGCACTTTGCGCTCAAATACTTATAAGTGAATTTAAGGTAGATGCTGTTATAAATACAGGTGTTGCTGGAGCTTTACATGAAGATTTAGATGTATTTGATATAGTAATATCAACAGATACTATACAACATGATTTTGACACTACTGTATTTGGATATGAAGTAGGGGTTATTCCTAGAATGGAAGTATCAACTTTTAAAGCTGATGATAGATTAATTGAAGTAGCTTATAATTCTAGTGTTAATTCTGATAAAAAATACAAGGTAGTTAAAGGTAGAGTATTAACAGGAGATGTATTTGTTTCAAGCAAGGAATTAAAGGATAGACTTGTAAACAACATGAATGGATACTGTGCTGAAATGGAAGGTGCTGCTATTGGGCATACTTGCTGTGTAAATAATACACCATTTGTAATAATAAGAGCTATGTCTGATAAGGCTGATGGAAGTGCAGATGTAGTTTATGAAGAATTTGTGAATGAAGCTGCTCATAACTCAAAAGAAATAGTTCTTGGTATTCTTAAGAATTTGCAATAATAAAGCTCTAAAATTCTTTTGGGGGTTATCAAAACTGTCTATAAAAATATCGCAAATGTAACAATATTTTGAATATAACTAAGCCTTTATCTTATTAATTATCCTAAAATTTACGAACTCCCTTACGGTCAGACACGCAAATTTTTTAACGGATAATTAAACGATAAAAACTAAGTTATATTAATCAAAATATCTGAAAACATTTGCTAACATTTTCATAGACAGTTTTTAGTATTAATGTCTATATTATAGAATTGATCTTACCGCATTATGTGACACGAAAATCCAGGTATTGTAAAATAAGCATAAGGTATGTATAATAGTATTGGTGAAATCAATAGGTTTGTTGGTGCTCTTAGAAAGTTATAGAAAGGAAGATTGTAATGTTTATAGTTTCACTTACATATGTTAAAGAAATTGATATAGTAGAATCTTATCTTGAAGAACATGTTGACTATTTAAAAGAACAATATACAAAAGGATTTTTTATGGCATCAGGTAGAAAGGTTCCAAGAACTGGAGGTGTAATTGTATCTAATCTTAAGGATAAGGAAGAGCTTATGAATATACTTAAAAAAGACCCATTCTATAAAAATCAGGTAGCAGAGTATGATATTATTGAGTTTGTTCCAAGTATGACAAGTAAAGAGTTAGAGTTTTTAAAAGTATAAATAAAACCCCCTTAAATTTAGGGGGCTTTTGTAAGTGTATTTATTTTCAATAAATATACTGCAAATATAACAACATTTGCGGTATTATAAAATTCCATATTCGCTTTTTATATAAACATCCTTTTTTTTCTTTGGATTAATTTTCAAGTCAACTTCGTTACCAATGGCAATAACGTGTAACATGTGGGCTGGGACTAAAAATTCTTTGGTCACTTCATATTTTTCTTGTTGAGAATAATGAATTTTTAAAGAAATTTTGTATATTTTTGTTTTATTTATACGCATATTTGTGTCTTTTACCTTTACAATAAATCCCTTTGCTGTATCAAAATTAGAAAAATCCTGATGTTTCCCTTTTTTAAGATTTATTGATTTTATGATAGCCATTACGATAAGTGGAATGCAACAAATCCATACACCAACATGAAGAAACATAGATAATGACCCTACAGAAGCTGTCGAGCTAAAAACTTGTTCAGGATTTACAACTTCAGCTCCTAACATCATTTTGAAAATGTTATATACATTTAGTTTATATAACATATATCCAATCATGACAATAACATAGGTGACTGGCAATGCAGCAAGTTTTAAAAGGATTTGTGGGCTTAATAACATTGATACAATTATTAAAACCATTGCTAATGCAAAAAATACTACTCCTACTGTTAATATCAAAACAGAAGCATTTGGTGACACAACCATTCTAATTAGTGGTAATGTTCCAAGTGTAATTGCTGTTAATATGCCTAAAAGCATTCCTACAATGTTTAGTTTTCTTTTCATTGGATTTCGTCTCATTTTTTTCTCCAATCTAATTTGTAATATCTATAAATATTAATTAATTTAATTATATCAAATTAATTAATGGTAGACAAAGTTTTGAAAGAATTAAATTGTGTTTGTGTCATTATATTTATTTTCAATACATATACTTTATAGCATGACATTTAATATAATAAAAATGTAGAGGAGGAAAAGTTATGGAAGATACATTTTTAATAAACAGAATATATAACTCATTAAATGAAATATGTAGCGAAAATAATATAAAGAGAGTCAAGAACATAACATTTGTAGTTGGAGATGGTAGTGATTTAAGCAAAGAGAATATTTGTGATTATTTTGAGCAAAATAAAAGTGAATTGATAGGTAGATGGACTAATATAAATATGAAAATAGAGGATTTTGATAATAATATAGCGATTATACATAGTTTAGAAGGAGAAGACAAATAATAATTGAAAGTATGCAAAAAAAGGTATATAATTGATTATATAATTTTATAGTATAAAGCTATGATTAAGATTAGTAGGTATGAACTAAGTTTCAGCGATTTAGGGATGGTGAGAGCCTAATACAAAGGTTTATACTGAATGGACTTATGAGTTTGAACCTGAAATAATAGTAGGGTTTAACGTAAATCCTGCGTTATAGGATAATAAGTGGACAAATGTCAATAAGAGTGGTACCGCGGGAATTTACTCGTCTCTAAATTATTTAGAGGCGAGTTTTTTGACTTTAAGGAAATAAAGATAAATCAGGAGGAAAATTATGAGTGATAAGAAAATAATATTTAGTGGAGCTCAACCATCTGGTAAGCTTACATTAGGAAATTATATAGGAGCGGTTAAAAACTGGGTAGACCTTCAAGATGAATACAATTGCTATTACTGTGTAGTAGATTCTCATGCTATAACAGTTCCTCAGGAGGCAAAGAATTTAAGAAAGAATACTATTGAAGCACTTGCTCAATACATAGCTAGTGGACTTGATCCTGAAAAAAATACTATATTTATACAATCTCATGTAAGTGCACATGCTGAACTTGCATGGATTTTAAATACAATGACTTATATGGGTGAGTTAAATAGAATGACTCAATTTAAAGAAAAATCTCAAAAAAGTGAGGCCAATCTAAATGCAGCTTTATTTACTTATCCAGTGCTTATGGCTGCAGATATTTTGCTTTATCAAACTGATTTAGTTCCTGTTGGAGAAGATCAAAAGCAACATTTGGAACTTGCTAGAAATCTAGCTCAAAGATTTAATAATAGATATAGCGAAACTTTTAAGGTTCCAGATCCTTATATAGCAAAGGTTGGAGCAAGAGTTATGAGTCTTCAAGAGCCTACAAAGAAAATGTCAAAATCAGATGATAATGTAAATGCATCTATATTAATGGTAGAAGAGCCTGATGCTATAGTTAGAAAATTAAAAAGAGCTGTTACAGATTCGGTTGGAGTAGTCACATATTCAGAAGAACAACCTGGAATCAAAAACCTTATGAATATATATTCTAAGCTATCTGGAAAATCAATACAAGAAATAGAGATTATGTATGATGGAAAGGGATATGGACAGTTTAAAGGAGATACTGCAGAGGTTATAATAGAAGCGTTAAGACCTGTAAGGGAAAAGTATAATGAGTTATTAAATAATAAAGATTATTTAGAAAAAATATATGCTGAGGGAGCTAATAAAGCAGAGCAAAACGCTAGAAAGACTTTAAGAAAAGTGTATAAAAAGGTTGGACTTGTTCCAAGAAAATTTATTTAAAAAGATAGGCTGTTGTTTTACAACAGTCTATTTTTGAATATTATATAATATATTAATTATACGAATTTTTTTGAAAAACTTTGAAATAATACTTCATAACATGATATTTAAAAATAATTAAAAATTATTAGTTGTAGGATAAATAATCAAATAGGGGGAACGCTAATTGAGAGAAGATAAAATAGATAGAATTGAAAAGAAAATAGATACTTTGGCTCAAAGTATAGATAAAAGTAGAATTAGGGAGTACTCAGAAATAGTTAGTAACCCCAAAAGACTTATTTACCTAAACTTTGTGGCAGGGCTTGCCAAAGGATTTGGAACTGCTATAGGACTTACAATACTTGCTGCTATAGGTATCTATGTACTGCACAGCTGGGTTAATTTACCTTTGATAGGTCAATATATAGCCAAGCTTTTAGACATTATTGAAAACTATAGATAGGAGGAAAAAATGAACAAAAGTGATATGGAGTATTATAGACAAATTCTTTTAAAGGAAAGAGATAAAGTAGCTAACTTAATAGAGGAAATTGAGGATGATACGGTAGCTACGGATAATTTCAAGAATTCAAGTATTAAGGATAGTACTGGAGAACTTTCTGGATATGATAATCATCCTGCTGATATGGGAACAGAAGTATTTATGAGAGAAATGGACTTAAAGCTTAAAAATGGTGAAGCTATGAGACTTTATAATATAAATAAGGCACTTGAGAAAATAGATATAGGTTTATATGGCAAGTGTGAAGAGTGCAGTAAAGATATAGACGTAGAAAGACTTGATATAATTCCTGAAACTCTTCTTTGTTCTTCTTGTTCAAAAAACCATAAAAAAGCATTTGAAGAAGTAGAAGAAGATACTTTTAGTAAGAGTGAGTATTTTTACAGTGATTTAGTAGAAGGGCTTGAAAGAACTAATAGATATAGAGGGCTAGATTTAGATTACGATGAGTTTTAATTAATGCCGTGGATGATATCCACGGCATTTTGTGATATAATGCTACTGGTAAAAGATTAAGGCATATTCAAAAAATAAACTAATCATCTTACTCGTCTTTTTGATTCTTTTCGTCGTTACTCAATCACTTACATACAGTGAGTATGATCGTGATTGAGTGCCTAGAAAATAATCAAAATTACTTCGTAACCTGACTTATTTATTTTTTTCATATGCCTAAAAAGGGGGTACAAAATTGAATATAGCATTATTTATATTTTTAGTATTATTAGATCAAGCTACAAAGTATTATGCACTTAATTTTTTATCGAAGATAGGAAGTATAAGTATTATAGATAATATATTTAATCTTACATATGTTGAGAATAGAGGAGCAGCATTTGGAATGCTTCAAAATCAAAAGTGGTTCTTTGTTTTGGTAGCATTTGCTGTGGTTTCATTTATTGTATACTACCTAAAAACCAATAAAAATATGAGTAGATTATATCAAGTTTCACTAGTGCTTATACTAGCAGGGGCTATAGGTAACTTGATTGATAGAATAAGATTAAACTTTGTAGTGGATTTTTTTGACTTTATAGTATGGCCAGTATTTAATGTAGCGGATATATGTGTTGTAATCGGAGGAATACTACTTTCGTACATTATAATATTTGACAAAGAGTAGGAGAAGGATATATGGATCAAGTAAATTTTGAGATAAATGAAGAAAATGAGGGTGTAAGACTAGATGTTTTTTTATCAAGTAAATTTGAAGATATGTCAAGATCATATATTCAAAAAATTATAAAAGAAGGAAATGCATTTGTAAACGATAAAAAAGAAAAGCCTAGATACATAACTAAGATAAATGATAAAATAAATTTTAATATACCTAAGCCTAAAGAATTAGATGTTGAGGCTGAAAATATAGATATAAATATAGTTTATGAAGATGATGATGTATTAATAGTAAACAAACCTCAGGGAATGGTTGTTCATCCTGCACCAGGAAATTATACTGGCACATTAGTTAATGCTATACTTTATCATTGTAAGGATAATTTATCTTCTATAAATGGAATTATAAGACCTGGTATAGTTCATAGAATAGACAAAGATACGTCAGGACTTTTGATGATAGCAAAGAACAATAACGCACACAACTTTTTATCGGAGCAATTAAAAGAGCACACAATAACTAGAAAATATCATATGATAAGTTATGGGGTATTAAAAGAAGATACTATGACTGTTGATGCACCTATTGCAAGACATCCTGTTGATAGACTTAAAATGGCAATAGTAGAAGGTGGTAAAAGGGCTGTAACTCATTTTAAGGTATTAAAAAGATTTGAAAAATATACTTATGTTGAGGCACAGCTTGAAACAGGGAGAACTCATCAAATAAGGGTCCATATGGCTAGTAAAAGACATCCATTAGTAGGAGACCCTGTATATGGACCTAAAAGCTCAAAATTCAAATTAAATGGTCAAATGCTACACGCCAAAACGTTAGGATTTATACATCCTACTACAAAAGAATACATGGAATTTGATTCAAATCTTCCAGAGCATTTTAAAAAAATATTAAATATACTTGACTAAAATAAATTAAGGTGATAAAATTTAGAAAAATGAATAACAAACCTTTAATTACAGTACAGAGAGACTGGCAAGGATTATACGTAGATTAACTACGTTTTATATACGTATTATAACTTCTTGCCTTTAGGTAAGAAGTTTTTTATTGTGGAGGTGTAATTCTTGAAGGAAAAAGCTAAATTAATGGATGATAAAGCTATAACAAGAGCTGTAACTAGAATAAGTTATGAGATAATAGAAAAAAATAAAGGTATAGAAGATGTTGTTTTAGTTGGAATAAAGACAAGAGGAGTACCTCTTGCTGACAGAATAGGAAAAAAAATTAAATCTATAGAAGAAAAAGAAATTAATATAGGTAAGGTAGATATAACTTTATATAGAGATGATTTAAGTAAAGCAAATGTAGACCCTATACTTAATGGAACTGATATAGATTTTGATATAAATAACAAAAGAGTAGTTCTGATTGATGATGTATTATACACTGGCAGAACAGTGAGAGCTGCTATGGATGCAGTGATGGATATAGGTAGACCAAAGTCCATACAACTAGCAGTACTTGTAGATAGAGGACATAGAGAACTTCCTATAAGAGCTGACTATGTAGGAAAGAATGTACCTACATCTAATGAGGAAATCATAAGTGTTAAATTTGATGAAATTGATGGTCAAGATTATGTTTCTATAAATGAAAAATAAATAATGTTTTGACCTTTTAAATCAGTACAGAGATGCTGATAAGGGGAGATTATATTCTCCCTCCTTAAAAAATAAAGGAGGTATTCTTATGCAAGAAAAAGTATTAAACACAACTATTGAAGCACCTGTAGTAGAAAAAACTATAGGAGTTAACGAAAATCTAAAAAAAGCTATACTGGCGATACAACATTTATTTGCAATGTTTGGAGCAACAGTTTTAGTACCTATCTTAACAGGATTTGATCCATCGGTAGCTTTAGTATCAGCAGGACTTGGAACTTTAATATTTCACTTGGTTACAAAGGGAATGGTTCCTGTATTCTTAGGATCAAGCTTTGCATTCATACCTGTAATAATCACAGTTAAAGAAATATATAATGGAGATTTGGCTTATGCACAAGGTGGAATAATAGTAGCAGGAATGATATATATACTTATGTCTTTAATAGTCAAAACAGTTGGAATTGAAAAAGTAAAAAAATATTTTCCAGCACAAGTTACAGGACCTATGATTGTTGTAATAGGACTTAATCTTATACCAGTTGCATTTAGTATGGCATCAGGAAACTTTGTAGTAGCAATAGCAACTTTATCTACTGCACTTTTGATAACATTATTTGCAAAAGGATTTATAAAGCAGCTTTCTATATTAATAGCAATAGCAACAGGATATGTATTATCACTTAGCTTAGGACTTATAGATACAAGTATTATAAAAGAAGCTTCTTGGGTTATGGCTCCAAACTTTACATTACCTAAGTTTGATATAGGAGCAATAGCAATAATAGCACCGGTAGTACTAGCAGTTTTCATGGAGCATATAGGAGATGTAACAACTAATGGAGCAGTTGTAGGTAAGGACTTTATAAAAAATCCAGGACTTAACAGAACGTTAATAGGAGATGGACTTGCGACAATTGTTGGAGGATTCATAGGTGGTCCTGCTAATACAACATACGGAGAAAATACAGGAGTACTTGCAATAACTAAAAACTATGATCCATCTATACTTAGAATGACGGCTGTGTTTGCTATAATACTTGGATGTATAAGCAAGGTTGGGATGTTCTTACAAACTATACCAACACCAGTAATGGGTGGAATAAGCTTAATGCTGTTCTCTATGATATCTATAATAGGAGTTAAAACAGTAAAAAATAGCGAAATAGAATTTAAATTATCTAATATAATAATAATGGGATCTATACTAATAATAGGATTTGGAACAAACTATCTTCAAGGTAAAGGAATATCAATAGGAATACCAGTTACTGAAACTGTAAAGATAACGGGGCTTAGTCTTGCGGCTATAGTTGGAATAGCTTTAAATAGAGTACTTAATAGAGATTGTATATAAAAACGTATATTAGTGGTTAAGCAAAAAATGAGCGAATAAAAAAATAGCTACTTAGATTTAGTATAAATAAAATCTAGGTAGCTATTTTGTTTTTTGTGGGTTATCAAAACTATATATAAATACCGTGAATGCAACGATCTTTTGAATACAACTAAGGTTTTGCCTTATTAATAATCCTAAAATTTACGAACTCCCTACGGTCAGGCACGCAAATTTCTTTTAGGGATTATTAAACTAATGCCATTTATTTTGGATTAAGCAAATAATTTTAATTGCGATATAACGATTCATGGCTTTGTGCCAATAGCACTCTTAATATTCTTCTTTTGAATGTGGTATAATTAGAATATATTTCATATGAAGATCAGCTAGTTTTAGTCAATAGATTTTAGGATTATTTTTAAATTATATTTTTAGGCATAGCAAATAAACTATACAATCTATACGAATAATTAATAGTTAAATTTCAGAAAAGGTTTGTGAATAATAGTTAGGCTACATTTAATTAGAATATTTATCTTCTAATAGATATTTTAGAAGTAACGTCTGAAAAAACATTAGTATAACCAGGAAATATTAATCGTAAATCATTAGATAGTTTTTTTTTGTGATTAAGGAAATTATATTATTTTTGTTTTGTGAATAACATTGATGAAAAGACTGTACTTGAAACTATTTTGAGCAACGGAGCCTGTAAGGTCGTTAGCGAGTAGACGGTTTTTTTATATAAATACATAGTTAAATTATACTAAAAAGTAAGATATAATTATAGCTAAATCACTAAAGGAGGTATTTTTAATATGAAAGGTAATATTAAAAGCGTAAAGGTAGCAGTAGTTCAAGCATCACCAGTAATAATGGATATTAACGCTACAGTTGAAAAAACGTTAAATTTGATTAAAGAAGCAGGAAAAAAAGGTGCACATATAGTTGTTTTTCCTGAATCATTTATTCCTGCTTATCCAAGAGGGCTTACTTTTGGATTTGTTGTTGGAAGTAGAACTATGGACGGGCGCAAGGACTGGCAACGCTATTATGAAAATTCGGTGCCTGTACCTAGTAATATAACAGATGTTCTTGGAAAATCAGCTCAAGAAGCTGGAATATATTTATCTATTGGAGTTACAGAAAGAGATGGAGAAGGATTAAATCATACATTGTATTGTACAAATTTATTTTTTGGACCAGATGGAAAGCTTTTAGGTAAGCATAGAAAATTAAAGCCTACAGGTACGGAACGTTCTATTTGGGGAGAAGGAGATGCAAGTACTCTTACCGTACTAGATACACCATATGGAAAACTAGGCTCATTAATATGTTGGGAAAACTATATGCCTTTGGCTCGTGTAGCAATGTATTCAAAAGGAGTAACTATTTATATTGCACCTACAGCTGATTCAAGAGAAGAATGGCAAAGTACAATGAAGCATATTGCTCTAGAAGGAAGATGCTTTGTAATTGGTTGTAATCAGTATGTTGAGAAAAGTATGTATCCTACAGATCTTAATTGCTATAATGAACTAGAAGATGAACCTGAGATCATGTGTTCAGGAGGTAGTTGCATTGTTAATCCTTTTGGAAAGTATGTAGCAGAACCAGTCTATAATAGAGAAGAAATATTAATAGCTGATTTAGAGTTAGATGAAATAATACAAAGTAGGATAGATTTTGATGTAATGGGTCATTATTCAAGACCAGATGTATTTGAATTTTCTATTAATTCATCTGAAATTTAATGTAGAAATATAATTTACTATTCATTAAAAAAGGGGCTGTCGGGAAAATAGCAAAATTTAATCCATAGCTCCTTCAAATTAAAAAACACACTAATTTATTTGAATTATTATCCAAATTTGAATCAGTGTGTTTTTCCTATTTTTTTAGTCATGTATTTTTTTCATAACAAAAAAACCTAAATTAAGGTTTTGAATTTATTTATAAGTTGATTTTGTATCTGTAAGTTTATAATACTCTCTACAAAGTGATTTCAATGCATATAGATCAGTATCGAATCTACTAGATAATTTAATATCTTGGAACTTGAATATTTTAGCAATGGTTAAGGCGTCTTTTTTATCATTTTTTACTTTCCTTATATCAAAATTCTTGTTAGAATTAGTGATAAGTGGATTGATAGTGAACACATCAAACTTATTATCACTTAGAAAGTGGAAAAGAGATAAATGATACACGCCAGTGGACTCCGTGAAAGATGCTGCTTTCATGTTAAATTTCTTTTCCACTTTTTCTATTTCCAAAGCTAAATAATTAAAGCCTTCCAAAGTATGATTTATTCTGAATGATCTCCTGTAAATTTCACCGTTAGGTACAAGTATAGCAACTATAGAAAATTCAGTTGCTACATCTATCCTTTATCCAGTAAATATTATACTATATTTGTCAAAGTTGAATTTCTCTTAGGAATAAATTTAATAGAAAACGATATTAGGAAATGCTTTTAAATCTGATAGGATTTTATGAATTATTAAAATTTAAGAAAAGTTATTAATGTTCGTTAGAGAATTAGAAAGTTTTCTATCAAATGTTATAACTACATTATACAAGGGGGATAATAATGGAATTAAAAAATAGGTTTGATAAAGCAGTTCTGATGGGTATTAATTTAATTGAAGATTATACATTTAAATGTATTAATAGAACTAAGGAAACATATTTCACAAGGGAGAGAAAAATGTGATTTAAAGAAACGATACAATAAATGAAGTTGTTTATAAGGATGCATTTGACTATGAATTATGGAATGGATATAGATTAAGTGCAATTGATGGAAGTGTAATTCAATTACCTGATACCAAACTATTAAGAGAAGAATTTGGATATATAGAAAATCAGAAAAATAAAGTTGCAAGAGCGAAAGCTTCTTGTATATTCGATTATTGGAAATTTAAAAGATAAACTAATAATAATGATGTTAGAAGAAAGTGCTATTAAAAGGAGACGTATATTAAAAAAATAATAAAAGAATCCTCCAAAAATACTATTCCCATAAGAACAGGAAGGCAATATCCAAGAAAAGATAGTGTGTCAAGAGGCAAATATAAAATTAATCGTAAAAGATCTTTGTAATATATTTCAAAAAATAAATTTTATGAAAGAATAAATGAAAATCACTTCAAAAATGATGTGAGTGTAATTAACTTGCACTAAAATAGTTGGAATTTGCAAGAAATTATATTTAATCAAGTTAAAGTATAAAAGTTTAAAAAGTATATTAGAGAAAAAAATTTATCAGCAACTTTTAAATGTGAATTTATAACATTTAAACTTTATGACATTGCCCTCACGCTTCACACCTTGGCTACTAGGCTTCGGAATTTCACCAGCTAGTATAACTCAGCTTAGCTGGACGCACAAAATGTTAGCGAATGATTTAAATATTTTATAAAAATATTTAATACATGAGCGGTATTTTGATGCCATTTATTTTGGGTTTAAGTATAACTAAAAGAAACCTTAGAAGCGATAGTACCCTTACAATAATATACAAATGAGAAAAAGGATTTATGGTATAATTAGAATATATCTAATATAAAAGAAGGAACAATATTATAAATCTATAACAATATAAACTGGAGGTGTTATTGTGATGAAAGGATTATTAGATCCAAAAATAGATTTTGTGTTCAAGAATATATTTGGATCAAGCAAACATCCCAAAATACTAATATCATTTTTAAACGCAATACTTAAGCCAAAAAACTTAATAACAGATGTTGAAATACAAAATACTGATTTAGAAAAGCATTTTGTAGAAGATAAATTCTCAAGATTAGATGTAAAAGCCACAACAAGCAATAATGAAATAATAAATATAGAAATACAGTTAAAGAACGAATACAATATGATAAAGAGAAGTCTTTATTATTGGAGTAAATTATATGAAGAACAACTTGGTGAAGGAGATAATTATTCTACTTTATCAAGAACTATATGTATAAATATACTTAACTTTAAATATCTTAAAAATGATAGATTTCATAATGGATATTTATTAAAAGAAAAAGAAACTAACGAGGAACTAACTGACATAATGGAGATTCACTTTATAGAAATACCGAAGCTTAAGAAAGATAGTGATGAAAAGGATATGCTAGTTGCATGGACTGAATTCTTAAAGAATCCTGAAAGTGAAAAAGTCAGAAAATTAGAGATGAGTATAGAAGAAATAAAAGAAGCAAAAGACGAACTTGTAAAGCTAAGTAATAATGATGAGCAAAGAATGATTTATGAGATAAGATCTAAAATATTAAAGGATAAAGTTAGTGCACTTAGCAAGGCAAAGAATGATGGAATAAAACAAGGATTACAACAAGGAATAATAGAAACTGCTAAGAATTTATTAAAGCTAGGTATGGAGATATCTTTTGTAAAAGAGGTTACGAAATTATCTGAAAAGGAGATAATCAATTTAAGGGAAATATTAGAAAAAGAAAATAATTAGATATTTAAATACGAAGTATATTATGTTTTTTAGTTGATTAAAAAATATAGCATACATTTAAGCTTTAAGAGATAGACTTAAAAAATAAATGGCATTAAAATATTTAATACATGAGAGATATTTTGATGCCATTTATTTTGAGAGTAAGCACATGATTTACAAGATTAATTATCAATAAAATTAGTATTATTCTTTATCTTAACTATTTCTTCCTCAAGAGGCGTTACATACATAGTACTATTAGTCTCATAAATAACCATTCCAGGCTTTGCACCACTAGGCTTTTTAACATTCTTCTTCAATGTATAATCAACAGGAACCTTAGAGGACATCTTTCCCTTGCTGTAATAAGCAGCAAGCATTGCTCCTTCAAATATAGTAGATTCAGGAATTTCGCCTCCGTCAGATTTTATTATAACATGAGAGCCTGGTATATTCTTAGTATGAAGCCATATATCGTTATTTGTAGCCATCTTTAATGTTAAATAATCGTTTTGTTTGTTGTTCTTAGCAACGAATATCTTAAGTCCGTCAGAAGATAAAAACTCGTAAGGAGCAGTCTTTAAAACATTTTTTTCTTTGTTTTTCTTAGATTTATCTTTAACTTTTCCTTTTACATAACCTACCTTAATAAGCTCTTCTTTTATTTCGTCTAGTTCATCAATACTCTCACAGTTTGTTATACTTAGCATTATATTTTCAAGATAATTTATTTCTTCCTCAGTTATTTTAAGTTGCTCAGTTATTTCAATTAAAGCAGTTTTAAGTTTATTGTATTTCTTAAAATATTTTTGAGCATTTTCAGAAGGGGTAAGTCTCTTGTCTAATTTTATAAGTACATTTTCACTATTAGGGTCATAAAAATTAGCCACTTCAACTTCATCCATACCTTTTTGAATCATGTATATATAAGAAGTTATAAGTTCACCATTTATCTTATATTTATCTGCATTTTTAGATTCTAGTAATTCTTCTTTTTGTTTTTTAGATTTTTTATATAGTCTATCTAATTTATTGGATATACTTTTTCTAAGACTTTGAGATTTTTGATGTATTCTTTCCTTAACATCTTTCTCTAAATAATAGGTTTCAAGTATATAGTTGATGCTATCATTTTCTATAAAAGAGTAATGATTAAACATAGTAAGCTTTATACAGCTAAAGTCTATAATTTTATTTAATCTCTTATCTATAGCTATACAAGGAAAGAAAATATTGTTTTTTATTTGATTAAACAACCTATTAAATATTTCATATAATGATTTGAAATCTTTTCTATCTATATGATTTATATTAATATCTATATCTAAATGCGCTCTAGTACAAATTTCTTTTGCCACAACAGGGCTAATACCCTCAAATGAAGAATAGATTGACTTATATAATTCTGATTTAGAAGAATTTAAAAGTGTATCTATGAATGTTTTTTCGTCTATATTATCCACTGGATTTAGCTTATTTTGAGATGGTGGATTTATGTATTTTTGACCTGGAAGAACTTGTCTATATCTACTTACACTAAGAGGTATTCTTTTGATAGAATCCAGTATTTTGTTCTCTTCATTATCTACAAGTATTATATTGCTATGCCTTCCCATTATCTCTATTATCAAATCTTTTGATTTTCTTATTTTAAGTTCATCTAAAGATTCTATAGTTATCTTTATTATTCTCTCAAAATCAGGTTGCTCTATTTTTATTATTCTTCCATTTTGTATATGCTTTCTAAGAAGCATACAGAATAAAGGTGCTTTTATAGGATTTTTTTTATTATAAGAGTTTGTAGTGTAAACTCTTGGATTTGAACTATTAGCACTTATCAATAATTTATAATTAGTATTATTACTTCTTATATTAAAAAGAAGCTCATCATCTTCTGGTTGATATATTTTATCTATTTTACCATCTACTAATTGAGATGAAAGTTCTTTAACTAATGAGTTTATAACTAATCCATCTAATGCCATTATTAAACCTTCCCTTCTTATTATGTTTAAATATTCATTCTTACAAGTAGTATATCTCATAAAATTATACAAATACAAGATAATACTGGTATAATTAAGAATAAATATTACAAAATCGTAATATTTAAGCGATAATTTGTTTATTTTAATAAAAATTAATATATAATAAATCTTCAAGGGGGTAAATACGATGATTAAATTTTGGAAGCTACATGGAGCTGGAAATGATTTTATAGCAGTGGATGGTGAAACATATATTATAGATGATTATTCTGAATTTGCAAAAAATGTCTGCCATAGACATTTTGGAATAGGAGCTGATGGGATTTTAGTTTATAAAAAAACAGATGATGCCGATGCTCAAATGGTTTATTATAATTCAGATGGTTCAATAGCTAAAATGTGTGGAAATGGAATAAGATGCTTTGCAAAATTTATATATGACAATAAGCTTGTAGATAAAACAGAGTTTAAAGTAAAGACCCTAGATGGAATAAAAAATATCAGTATAGATGTTAAAAATAATAAAATAGAAAATATCAAGGTAAATATGGGAAAAGCAAATTTTGACCCAAAGGCTGTACCTGTAAATACTGAAAAGGATATTTTTATAAATGAAAAAATAGAAATAGATGGTGTAAGTATTAATATATCATCTATATTAATAGGAGTACCTCACAGTGTTGTATTTGTAGATAAAATAGATAAAGAATTCATATTAAACTATGGTCCGGAAATTGAAAAATTAGATATATTCCCACAAAAAACTAATGTAAACTTTGTTAAGGTAATAGATGAAAATAATATAAAGGTATTTACTTGGGAAAGAGGATGTGGATATACTCTTGCATGTGGAACTGGAATATGTTCATCTGTTGTAATAGCTAATTACTTAGAATTAGTATCAGACAAAGTTAATGTGGAATCAGAAGGTGGAAAGTTATTTATAGAGGTTACTGAGGATACGATTTATATGAATGGACCTGCTGTTAAAATATGCGAAGGATTATTGGAGGTTAAATAAATGGCAATTAGTATGACTGGATTTGGTAGAGGTGAAAATAGTAATGAAAAATTTAATTTCATTATAGAAGCCAAAAGTGTAAATCACAAGTATACCGATATAAGTGTTAAAATTCCAAGAAAGATATCTTTTCTGGAAGAAGATATAAGAATGCTTGCAAAAAATTATATTAAAAGAGGTAGAGTAGATATCTTTGTAAGATATGAGATAATAGGAGAATCTGATATAAACTTAAAGCTAGATTCAAATCTTGCATCTCAGTATTATAATGAGCTTATAAAGATAAAAAATGAATTTGATGTAAAAGATGATATATCTGTTATGAATATAGCTAAGTTTCCAGAAATGATAAAAATAGAGGAAAAAGAAGATGATGAAAAAGCTATATGGAACTGCTTGAAGGAAGCGGTTGAAAATGCTCTTATAAACTTGAAAGATATGAGAAAAATAGAAGGAGAAAGACTCTCTCAAGATGTTAAATTAAGATGTAATCTTTTAGAAAAATATATTGATGAAATAGAGAAAAATTCATATAATGTAGTTGCTGAATATAAGGATAAACTGGAAAATAGAATAAAAGAATTACTTAAGGATTCTATTGAAATAGATGAGAATAGATTAATACAAGAAGTTGCTATATATGCTGATAAAAGCAGTATAACAGAAGAACTTGTTAGATTTAAAAGTCATATAAAGCAGATTGAAAAAAATATAGACTTAAATGATTTAATAGGTAGAAAAATAGATTTCTTAATTCAAGAGATGAACAGAGAAGTAAACACAATAGGTTCTAAATCTTCAGATTTAAAAATAACTGAGCTTGTAGTTGAAATAAAAAGTGAATTAGAAAAAATCAGGGAGCAAATTCAAAATATAGAATAGGAGAAATAAGAATGGGAATAAAACTTATAAATATAGGATTTGGAAATATAGTTTCAGCAAATAAAATAGTAGCTATAGTTAGTCCTGAATCTGCCCCTATAAAGAGAATGATACAAGAGTCAAGAGAAAAACATATGCTTATAGATGCAACATATGGTAGAAGAACTAGGGCTGTAGTTATAACTGATAGCCAGCATATAATTCTTTCTGCTGTTCAGCCAGAAACAGTTGCACATAGACTTGAATTAAAAGAAGAAAATAATAATGAAGAATAGGAAGGAAGGTACTGATGAAAAGAGAAGGACTTTTAATAGTAGTTTCAGGTCCATCTGGAGCTGGAAAAGGAACTATATGCAAAGAACTTTTAAGTAGAAATGAAGATATACATCTTTCTGTTTCTGCAACAACTAGACAGCCTAGACAAGGTGAAGTGGATGGCATAAACTATCATTTCATATCTAAAGAAAAATTTGAAAATATGATAGAAAATGATGAGTTTTTAGAGTATGCTAGGGTATACGATAATTTCTATGGAACTCCAAAGGAAGCAGTAATGGATACTTTAAGTAAAGGTCAAAATGTATTGCTTGAAATAGATATACAAGGAGCTATGAGTGTAAAAGATAGATATCCCAATGGAGTATTTGTATTTATACTTCCTCCATCACTAGATGAATTAAAAAATAGAATAGTAAAAAGAGGAACAGAAACCGAAGCAGATATTAATAAAAGATTTGGAAGTGCTATATTTGAAATAGAGAAGATTGAAAACTACCATTATTTCATAATGAATAAAGATGTTGATAGATCTACTTTTGAACTTGAAAATATAATTAATGCAGAAAAGAACAAGGTATGTAGGTACAAAAATAATATAATAAAGAAATTTAAGGAGGAATTATAATATGTTATACCCATCAATAAACGATCTTTTAAAGAAAATAGATAATAGATACAACTTAGTAATAGCTGTATCTAAGAGAGCGAGACACTTAATAGAAGGTGAGGAAGAATTAGTAAAAACAAAAGAAATAAAGCCTGTTGATGTAGCTACTCAAGAAGTATATGAAGATAAAATAAACTATAGACCTATGACTGCTGAAGAAATAGAAAATGAAGGAAAAGAAGAACCTATAGAAGTAGAAAATAAAGAGGAGTAAAAAATGTTAAGCTCAAAGAATATAGTTATCGGAGTATCAGGTGGAATAGCTGCATATAAAGCATGTGATATTGTGAGTAGATTTAAAAAGTTAAATGCAAATATTAAAGTTATAATGACAAAATCGGCTGCAGAATTTGTAACACCATTGACATTTCAATCTCTAAGCCAAAATTTTGTTGTTGTAGATATGTTTGATGAATTAAAAACTTGGGATGTTGAGCATATATCGTTAGCTCAGTGGGCAGATTTGTTTTTAATAGCTCCTGCAACTGCTAATATAATAGGTAAAATAGCAAATGGGATAGCAGATGATATGCTCTCTACTACTGTTATGGCTACAAAAGCTGAAGTTTTGATAGCTCCTGCTATGAATACTAATATGTATGAAAATAAAATAGTCCAAAATAATATATCAAAACTTGAAGAACTTGGGTGTAAATTCGTTGAACCTGAATCAGGAAGATTAGCTTGTGGAGATATAGGTAAAGGAAAGCTAGCTTCTCCTGAGTCTATAGTTGATAAAGTGTGTGATATTTTAATACTAGAGCAAGACTTAACAGATAAAAATATATTAATAACAGCTGGACCAACTATAGAAAATATAGATCCTGTAAGGTATATAACTAATAGATCTAGTGGAAAAATGGGTTATTCAATAGCTAGAAAGGCTATAGAAAGAGGCGCCAATGTAACACTTGTATCTGGAAAAACGAATCTAGATATACCTAAGGGAGTTTCTAAATTTATACAGATAGAATCAGCTAAACAAATGTATGATGTTGTTATAGATAATTTAGATGAAAATGATATTATAATAAAATCAGCTGCTGTTGCTGATTATAAGCCTAAGAATATATCTAATTCTAAAATTAAAAAATCTGATGATGATTTAATTCTAGAATTAGATAGAAATAAAGATATATTAAAAGAAATAGGAAAAATAAAAAAGGATAAGATATTAGTTGGATTTGCAGCAGAAACCAATGATTTAATTCAAAATGCTAAGAAAAAAATAGAAAAGAAAAATCTAGATTTTATAGTAGCAAATGATTTGACTCAAGAAGGAGCAGGCTTTGCTGTTGATACCAATATAGTTAAAATAATAGACAAGAATGGAAATATACAAGAATATCCTAAAATGAAAAAATATGAAATATCTAATATTATATTAGATAAAGTAAAGATGTTATCAAAATAGCTATAATATAAAAGTCCTATATTATTTAAAATAATATTGGACTTTTATATTATAAAGTAGGTGTAGTTCATGGAAAAATATGCAAAGGTTATAGTCAGTAATAATTCTAATTATACGGATGAACTTTATACTTATAAAATCCCAGAATTTTTAATGGATGAAATAAGAATAGGCCATAGAGTTTTAGTAAGCTTTGGGAAAGCTAATAAGCCCATAGAGGCATTTGTATTTGATATATCATCTGAAAAAGATGGGAATTTTAGAGTGAAAGAAATTATAGATATATTAGACAAAACTCCTATACTTAAGCAAAGAGATATAGAACTTGTAAAGTGGATGAGAGAAGAATATATATGCACATTTATGGATGCTATAAACTGTATATATCCTAAGGGAGTTAGGCTTACTAATTACAAGGTTGTAACATTAATATATTTTCAATATGATAATATTAGCTCAAAAGAACAGAGTTTAATAGATGAAATAAAGAATAATAAGAATCAAATGAAAATAGACAAGCTTGTAGTTAAGTTTGGAAAGAGTGTCAATAATACTATAAAGAAATTAAAAGATAAGAAAATATTAGATATACATTGGGAGTATAAGAATATAAAAAATGAAAAGTATATTCAGAATATAAGTTTAAATGTTAAGACAAATATAGATGATTTGATAGAATCATTAAATAAAAAAAGAGCATTCAAGCAAGCTCAAATTATAGGTTTTTTAAAGGATAATGAAAATGCAGAAATAAATGATGTTATGAGTATATTAAATGTTACTAAAAAATCTATAGATTCTTTGATAAAAAAAGGATACGTGAATATTCAAAAACTAGATTATTACAGAAAGCCTAAATTAGACTATAAAATAAAAGAAAAAAATATAAATTTAAATAATGAGCAAATTGAAGCTTTAAAAAAACTAAAGTATTCTATTGATGATTATAATAAAACACCATTTTTACTTCATGGAGTGACTGGTAGTGGTAAGACTGAGGTATATATAAATACAATAAAAGAGGCCTTAAATAGAGGGTTAGATAGTATAGTTTTAGTTCCTGAAATTTCTTTAACACCTCAGACAATAGCAAGGTTTAAGAATAGTTTTGGTGATATAATTGCTGTTTTTCATAGTAAACTTTCTAGTGGTGAAAAATATGATGAATATAGGAGAGTGAGAGAAGGAAAAGCCAAAATTGTAATAGGTGCAAGGTCGGCTTTGTTTGCTCCCTTTAATAACTTAGGTGTTATAATAATAGATGAGTTTCATGAAAGCTCATATAAATCAGATTCGAATCCTAAATACTCTACTATAGAGGTTGCTAAGTTTATAGCAACAATAGAAAATTCAACACTAATATTGGGGTCTGCAACTCCATCTATAGAAGAATATTATAGGTCAAAAACAGGTGAATATGAACTGATAGAGCTTAAAAAAAGAGCTAACAATAAAGAAATGCCTAAGATAGAAGTAGTTGATATGAAAGAAGAGCTTGACAAAGGAAATAAAACTATATTTAGTTCAAGATTATATGAAGAGATAAAAAATAATCTTAAGAATAATAATCAAAGCATACTGTTTTTGAACAGAAGAGGATATGCAAGTTTTATATCTTGTAGAAAATGTGGATATACATTCAAATGCTCAAACTGTGAAATATCACTAACTTATCATAAAGGAATTAATAAAGCAAAATGCCATTACTGTGGATTTGAAGAAAGAAAATTAAGCGAGTGCCCAAGTTGTGGAAGTAACTATATAAAAGAGTTTGGATTAGGTACTCAAAGGATAGAAGAAGAAATAAAAAAATACTTTGAAAATGCTAGAGTTTTAAGAATGGATAAAGATACTACATCTAAAAAAGGAGCTCATGAGAAGATATTAAATGAGTTTAAAAATAGAAATGCAGACATATTAATAGGAACACAGATGATAGGTAAGGGACTTGATTTTGAGGATGTAACATTGGTTGGAATTTTATGTGGAGATATGACTCTTAAAATACCTGACTTTAGAAGCTCTGAAAAAGCATTTCAAACTATAAGCCAAGTTGCTGGGCGTTCAGGAAGAGCATATTTAGCTGGTAAGGTTATACTTCAAGCTTACGATATAGATCATTATGCAATAAAACATGCTGTAGAGCATGATTTTGAAGGTTTTTATAATGATGAAATAAAAATAAGGCAGGCTTTTAATTACGTACCCTTTGATAATATGATAAGCGTAGTTATATCTGGTGAGGATGAAAAAAAAGTTATAAATAATATTCAAAAACTTTATGATTCTATAGTTTATCTTCTTAGAAAAAAAGGATATGATTCTTTTGATTTTATATTAGGACCAAATCCGTGCATAATATCTAAGATAAACAAAAACTATAGATGGCAGATACTTGTGAAAGATTTAAATGTTGAAATAAAACTGTTAAAGAGTATAATAAAGTATATATGTATACAAAAAAGAAGATTTATATTTGATAATGATATAAAAATAAGTATAGATATAAATCCATTTAATATATTATAGGGAGGAATTAGAATGGCACTTAGAAATATAAGAGAAGATAAGGATGAGGTTTTAAGAAAAAAATCCAGAAAAGTTGACAAAATAGATTCTAAGATAATAACACTACTTGAAGATATGGCAGAGACTATGAGACACGCAGATGGTGTAGGTCTTGCAGCTCCTCAAGTTGGAATATTAAAAAGAGTTGTAGTTATAGATGTAGGTGAGGGATTAATAGAGCTTATAAATCCTGAAATAATAGAAGCATCTGGAAAACAAACTGATGATGAAGGATGCTTAAGTGTTCCTGGAAAGTTTGGAAAAGTAACTAGACCTGATAATGTAAAGGTTAGAGCTTTCAATAGGGATGGAGAAGAATTTATAATAGAGGGTAAAGGGTTATTGGCTAGAGCACTTTGCCATGAGATAGATCATTTAGAAGGCATTTTATTTACAGATAAGGTAGAAGGAAAACTTCAAGGATAATTAAAGAGGTGATATAGATGAAGGCAGTATTTATGGGAACACCAGATTTTGCAGTACCATCATTAAAGGTTTTAATAGAAGAAGGATTTGATGTTGCTTCGGTTATAACTCAACCAGATAAGCCAAAAGGAAGAGGAAAGAAAATGAGTATGCCACCTGTTAAAGAGGAGGCACTAAAGCATGGGATAGAAGTACATCAGCCCAAAAGGGTTAAATCTGAAGAATTCGTATCAGTATTAAAAGAGATGAATCCAGATGTTATAATAGTTGTTGCATTTGGACAAATACTGTCAAAAGAAATACTTGATATACCAAAGTTCGGGTGTATAAATGTACATGGATCTCTATTACCCGAGTATAGAGGTGCAGCTCCTATAAATTGGGTTGTTATAAATGGAGAAAAAACTACGGGTATTACAACTATGTATATGGATGAAGGACTTGATACAGGAGATATGATATTAAAAGCAAAGCTTGATATAGGGGAAGACGAAACTGCAGGTGAGCTTTATAGTAGAATGTGCACACTTGGAGGAGAAGTTCTAAGAGATACTTTAAAGTTATTAAAGGATAATAATCTAAAAAGAGAAAAACAAGATGATTCAAAATCTAGCTATGCTCCTATAATGGATAAAAGCCTTGGCAATATAAAATGGGATGATGAATGTAAAAATATATTTAATCTTATAAGGGGTACTAATCCGTGGCCAAGTTCATTTACGAAGTATAAAGGAGATACTATGAAGATATGGTCATCAAAGGTACTTAAGTCAACTTCAGATAAAATACCTGGGAGTATAATAGATGTAACAGAAGATGGAATCGAAGTATCAACGGGAACGACTAATTTGCTCGTAAAAGAAATTCAAATGCCTGGTAAAAAAAGAATGCAAGTCAAAGATTATATAAGAGGAAATCAAATAGATAAAACATTAATACTGGGTGAATAATATGAATAATGAAAAAAAATTCATATACTTAATGGGTGTAATAGCTCTATTCTTTGCTTTAGTATATAAACTAGTTAATTTCGTGATCTATAGTAAAGATATGAAGTTTGTTAGTATAAGTATTACATTATTAAATATACTATTGATGATAATAATAACAGTAATAATATTATCATCAATAGTATCTTATCTTATTTTAAAAGGCAAAAAAATAAGTAGGAATATAATGAAAATTAATTTGAATATAGTAAATGGTATGTATCCTCTTATAATAATTACTACTAAAATATTCTCTATACCTAAAAATGATATTAGAAAAGTATATGTGATTTTAAATAATAATTATATATATTCTAATAAATATAACTTTAAAGCAGAGGATATAATGCTTATAACACCTCACTGTCTACAAAAAAACTTTTGTAAATATAAGGTTACAAATGATATAGATAATTGTAGACAGTGTGGACAGTGCAATGTGCAGGATTTAGTTAAACTAAAGCAAAAATATAATGTGAAGGCCTTTGTTGCAACTGGAGGAACTCTAGCTAGAAAAATAATAATAGAGAATAAACCAAAAGCTGTAATAGCTATTGCGTGTGAGAGAGATTTAACCAGTGGAATACAGGATGTATCTAAGTTTCACGTAATAGGTATACTAAACAAAAGACCAAATGGACCTTGTTTTAATACAGAAATAGATATTGAAAAGGTAGAAGAGGCCATTAAATTTTTCTTAGGAGGTAATTAGGATGTATCCTTATTATGGATTTGACCCAACTATGATTTTATTAATTCCAGCTATGTTATTTGCAGTATATGCTCAAACTAAGGTTAAAACAACCTTTAATAAATATCTAAGAGTATACAGCCAAAGGGGATATACAGGAGCTCAGGTGGCTAGATATATACTAGATAAAAATGGACTTAGAAATGTAGATATAGAGTTGACTCACGGAAGGCTTAGTGATCATTATGATCCTAGAAGTAGAGTTTTAAGATTTTCAAATGATGTATATCATGGAACGTCTATAGCCTCTGTTTCAGTAGCAGCTCATGAAGTTGGCCATGCTATTCAACATGGAGAAGCGTATTTTCCACTTGCGTTTAGAAATAATTTAGTTCCTATAGTAAATATAAGTTCATCTATGTCTTGGATATTTATAATGGTAGGCTTTTTAGTTATACCTTCGTTATTAAAAATAGGTATACTTTTATTTTCTGGTGCTGTATTATTCCAAGTTGTGACACTTCCTGTTGAATTTAATGCATCATCAAGAGCTATAGATCAACTTGTTGCTAATAGTTTAATAACAACTGAAGAAAGAAAATATAGTAAGAAGGTGCTAGATGCAGCAGCCCTTACTTATGTAGCAGCGGCAGCTAGTGCTATACTTCAATTAGTTAGATTGTTAATTTTAAGTAGTAGAGACGACTAAAAACAAATCCCATATTATTTTTTGAAATAAAAATAATATGGTTTTTTTGCGTAGACGAATTTTAAAGGAGAGAAGAGAATGAAAAGCAGTAGAGAGATAGCACTTAATGCTATATATGATATAGAAAATAATGGATTATACTCTAACTTAGGAGTTAACAAATATTTAAGAGAGAGTAATCTAAAAGATATGGATAGAGGATTTTGTACAGAACTTATATATGGTGTTACAGAGAATAAATATTTCTTAAATTATGTAATAAATAAATTTTCAAAGATAAAGGCTAAAAAATTATCTCCTCATGTTAGAAATATTCTTCAAATGGGGATATATCAGATATTATTCCTAGATAGCACAAAGGATTTTGCAGCTGTAAATGAAAGCGTAAATTTATCTAAAAAGTACTGCAAAAAAGCATCAGGATTTGTTAATGGAGTACTTAGAAATGTTGTTAGAAATCAAAATGATATAAAGTATCCTGAAAAAAGCAAAGATATAGTAAAGTACTTATCTATAAAGTACTCTTATGAAGAATGGATTATTAAAAATTGGATAGATAAATTTGGAGAAGATTTCACTGAAGAACTTGTTCAGGAAAATAACGAGAAACCAGATTTATACTTAAGAACTAATGAAGTAAAAATATCAAGAGAAGATTTAATCAAAAAGCTAGAAGAACAAGGGGTTCAGTGTGAAGCAGTTAAATTAGTTAAAGAAGCGATAAGAGTGAAGAGTCTTAAAAATATAGAAAATAACGAACTATATAAAAAAGGATATTTTCAAATTCAAGATATAAGCTCTATGATAATAGGTCATGTTATAAACCCAAGGGAAAATGAAAATATATTAGATGTGTGTTCAGCACCGGGAGGAAAGACTACTCATTTAGCTAGTTTAATGAAGAATACAGGAACAGTTGTAGCTAGAGATATATTCGACCACAAACTAAAGCTTATAAAAGAAAATACACAAAGACTGGGACTTAATAATGTAGATATTCAAAAATTTGATGCTACAGAGCTTGATAATAAAAGTATAGAAAAATTTGACACAGTGTTAGTTGATGCACCTTGTTCTGGATTTGGTATAATAAGAAGAAAGCCTGAAATAAAATATAAAAAGAAAAAGGATTTAGAAGATATACCCAAGATTCAGAAAATAATACTTCAAAATAACTCTAAATATGTAAAAAAAGGTGGATTATTAATATATAGTACATGTACAATAGAAGATAGAGAAAATATAGATATAGTAAATGAATTTTTAAAACTAAACGATGATTTCAAACTTGAACCAATACAAAATATAAATGTTGATCTAGAAAATCAAGAAGATGGATACATAAAGCTATATCCTAATATACATGGAATGGATGGATTTTTTATAGCTAAATTAAGAAGGACAAGGTAGTGATTTAAATGAATAAGGTATGTTTAAAATCTTTAACTGAAAATGATATGAAGGAATTTATGAAGGAAATAGGAGAAAAACCATTTAGGGGGAATCAAATTTTTAGTTGGATATATAAAGAAATAGACTCTATAGATGATATGAGTAATATTTCTAAGGATCTAAGAAAAAAACTATCAGAAAGATCAAAGCTTGGAAAATTGGAAATATATAAGAAATTTGAATCTAAAATAGATGGAACTATAAAATATCTGTTTGCACTTGAAGATAAAAATATAATAGAGAGCGTTATGATGAAGTACGAACATGGAGTATCTGTTTGTATATCAACTCAAGTTGGTTGTAGAATGGGATGTAATTTCTGTGCATCTACAATAGATGGTTTAGAAAGAAATTTAGAGCCGTGGGAGATATTAGATCAAGTTCTTCAAATTCAAAAAGATATTAAAACTAGAGTATCAAACATTGTATTAATGGGAAGCGGAGAACCTTTTGATAATTTTGAGAATGTTAAAAAGTTTTTAGAAATAGTAAATGAGAAGAATGGTCTTAATATAGGATATAGACATATAACTCTTTCTACTTGTGGAATAGTACCTAAAATATATGAGCTTGCTGATATGAATATTCCTATAAACTTAGCTATATCACTTCACGCAGCAGATGAAAATACTAGAAGAGAAATAATGCCAATAGCAAAATCATATACTATAGATGAAATTATTAAGGCTTGTAGATATTATATACAAAAAACTAATAGAAGAATTACATTTGAATACTCACTTATAAAGGGAGTCAATGACAAAAAAGAAGATGTGAAGCTTTTAGGTAATAAATTAAAAGGAATTCTATGTCATGTAAATTTAATACCTATAAATAAAGTTGAAGAAAGAAGTTACGAAAAACCAGACAAAAATTATGTGTATAAATTTAAAGAAAACTTGAAACAAGCGGGAATTAATTGTACTATAAGAAGAGAAATGGGAAGTGATATTAAGGGAGCTTGTGGACAGTTAAGAAGAAAACATATAAAACAACAGTAAGGTCCTTTGATTGGGGTGTGATTTTATGAAGTATCATATTTTATCTGATATAGGAAATAAAAGAAAACAAAATGAAGATTTTTGTGGCTATGAAATTATAGAACACGATAATCAAGAAATAGCTATATTTACCATAGCAGATGGCATGGGTGGTCATAAAAAAGGAGAAGTAGCTAGTAAATTATCTGTAGAAAACATACTGTACTTTTTAAAAAAGAATTTAGTGAATGTGAATTTTGATAATTACATAGAGGTTAAATCTGTATTAAGGCAAGCTTACAAGTATGTTAATGCTATAGTATATAAAACGTCTTTATACGAGGATAAATATAAGGGTATGGGGACTACTCTTACAACTTCTATAATTCATAAAAAAGATTTATACATAGCAAATATTGGAGATAGTAGCTGTTGTTTATTTACTGATGATTATATAAAGAAAGTTACAAAAGATAATTCTCTAGTTCAAGAACTTATAGATGAAGGCGCTATAACAGAAAAAGAAGCTCTTACTCATCCTCAAAGAAATGTAATAACAAGGGCAATAGGAACCGATGAATTTATAAAAATAGATTTTTATAAAGAAATGTTAGAAAAAGATAATAAAATAGTAATGGCAACTGATGGTCTTACAAATTCGGTAACTATAGATGATTTAAATAATATATTGATAAATAACGATGATTTAAAAAAATGTTGTAGTAAAATGGTTGATATGGCAAAGAAAAATGGCAGTAAAGACAATATATCAGTTATATGTATAACAATTTAATTAAACAGAGAGTTGGTGATACAGTTTATGAAGAAGATGTTTAATGATAGATACGAAATATTAGATAAAATAGGCGATGGGGGAATGGCATTTGTATATAAAGCTAGATGTACTATTTTAAATAGAATTGTAGCTATCAAAGTTTTGAGACCCGAATTTAGCAATGACGAAGAATTTCTTTTGAAATTTAAAAATGAAGCATTAGCATCAGCAGGGCTTACTCATCCTAATATTGTTAATATATACGATGTAGGACAAGATGAAGAGATAAACTATATAGTAATGGAATATGTGGATGGTATGAATCTTAAAGATTTAATAAAGAAAAAAGGAGCACTAGACTATTCTTATGCACTTGATATAATGAAGCAAATAGCTATGGCATTAAATCAAGCACATAAAAATGGGATAGTACATAGAGATATAAAGCCACACAACATATTGATATCAGAAGATAATGTAGCAAAGGTTGCAGATTTTGGTATAGCAAAAGCTACGACCAGTTCAACTATAACTGTAGTTGGTAATGTAATAGGTTCTGTACACTACTTTTCTCCCGAGCAAGCTAGAGGTGGGTATATAGATAAAACTTCAGACCTTTATTCCCTTGGTATAGTTTTGTATGAAATGTTAACAGGAAAAGTACCATTTAGAGGGGATACTCCTGTAAATATAGCTTTAAAACATATAAATGAATATATAGATTTTGAAAAAGATATACCTGATAATATACCAAAGGATATAAAAGGATTGTTATATAAATTAACTCAGAAAAAACAATCTGACAGATATCAAAGTGCATACGAATTAATAAATGATATAGAGTATATAGAAAACAATGTAGAACTTGATTTTGAGCAGGAGTATGATAATTATCATACTCAAAAACTGAATTCTTTAAATGAAGAATTAAAAGCTAATATACCTAAACAACTTAAAGAAGAAGGTGTTAATACGAATATGAGAAAAAAATCTAAAAAGAAAAATAGTAGTAAAAAGAAGATGACTATTCTAGGTGTTTTGTTAGCACTTGTAATGTCGTTATCAATTGCATATTTGATATATAGTATTAAAGATTTGTTTATTGTCCAAAATTATGAAATGCCAGATTTTGAAAATAATACACTAGAAGATGCTACTACTAGACTTGAAGCAATAGGTGTTGATGTTAGGATTAGAAAAGAATTATATGATTCATCAGTAGAAAAAAACCATATAATAAATCAAACTCCATCAGCAGGAAGTCCAATTAAAAAGGGTCAAACAGTCAAATTTGATGTAAGTAAGGGCGGAGAGCCAGTAACTGTTCCTAATTTGGTTAGAAAAACACTTGAAAGTGTAGAAAATATACTAAAAGAAAGTGATTTGAAAGAAGGAGTTATAGACTACGAGTTTAGCTCATTACCTGAAGGGACTATAATAAGTCAAAAACCAAGGGCATTTACAGAAGTGGAACAAGGAACAGGTATAGATTTCATAGTTAGTAAGGGTGAAGAAGTAAAACTTGTAAAGGTACCAAATATAGTTGGAAAAACTTTAGAAGATGCTAGAGTATTATTAGTTGAGCTAGGAATAGGAAAGATAAAATATGAAGAAGATAAAGATAAAAAAGAAGGTGTCATACTTAGGCAAAGTCTAAAGGGTGGACAGCATGTTGAGGAAGGCAAAAAAATAGACTTAACAGTAAATGAGTATGAAGAAGAAGAAGAGGTAGTAGAAGAACCTTCTAAGAAAATTATAGAAAAGCAAATATCATTTGAATTACCACAAGAAGATGAGACTGTAGAGGTTGTAATAAAAGAAAAAGAAAAAAACACTTCAAACACTATATATAATAAGACAATAAATATAAAAGAGTTAGGAAGTATGATATCAGTTCCTATTGAAGGTTATGAAGGACAAACAAAAGAGTATGAGATATATGTAAATGATGTTTTTTATGGTAAAACAACAGCTGAATTTAAATAGAAGGAGAAAAATATGTTAAATGGTAGAATAACAAAGGGTATAGGTGGTTTTTATTATATAGATACAAAGGAAGGTATATATGAATGTAAGGCTAGAGGTATATTTAGAAAGAAAAAGGTAACACCTCTTGTAGGGGATATAGTAGATATATCTGTAGTAAATGAAGAAGAAAAAAAGGGTGTAATAGAAGACATAAAAAAAAGGGATAGTGAATTAATAAGACCTCCTATAGCAAATATAAACAAGGCTATAATAGTATTTAGTATTAAAAATCCACAACCTCATTTTTCACTTTTAGATAGATTTATAGTTTTAGCTGAAAAAGAAGGTCTAGAGGTAATTATAGTAATTAATAAAATAGATTTAGATGATAATAAAGAATATGAAAATGTAAAAAAAGTGTACAATAATGCAGGATATAAAGTAATACCTATAAGTACGAAAAAAGATATTAATATACAACTTGTAAAAAATGAACTAAAAAATAGTATAGTAGTATTTGCTGGACCATCTGGAGTTGGAAAATCTAGCCTTTTAAATAAGATAGATTCAAATCTAAGCCTTGAAACTGGAAGTATAAGTGAAAAGATAAAGAGAGGAAAGCATACAACAAGATATGCGCAGCTTCTAAAGCTAGAAGATGGTGGTATGGTTGCTGATACACCTGGATTTAGTTCTTTAACATTAGACTCCATAGAACCTGAGGACTTGAAGGATTATTTTATAGAGTTTGATGATTATGCTGATGATTGTAAGTTTTATAGAAACTGTCTGCATGAGAATGAGCCAAATTGTGGAGTGAAAAATGCTCTTGATGAAGGGAAAATAACTACTCAAAGATATGAAAGCTACTTACAACTATTAAATGAAATAAGAAAAAAAAATAGGAGGTACTAAACATGATAAAATTAGCCCCATCAATACTTTCAGCAGATTTTGCAAGATTATTAGAGGATATTAAAAAGGTAGAGAGTGTAGGATGTGAGTACTTGCATATAGATGTAATGGATGGACACTTTGTACCTGATATTACATTAGGACCAGGTATAGTAAAAAGCTTAAGAAAAGATGTAAATATGGTGTTTGATGTTCATCTTATGATTGAAAATCCTGATAATTATATAGAAAGTTTTGTAAATGCTGGTGCAGATATAATAACAGTACATCAAGAAGCATGTACACATCTTCATAGAACAATACAAAATATAAAATCAAAGGGTGTTAAGGTTTGTGTATCGTTAAATCCTGCAACTCCTGTAGAAACTATAAAGCATGTTATAGATGAACTTGATATGGTTCTTATAATGACTGTTAACCCTGGATTTGGAGGACAATCATTTATAGAAGGAATGATAGATAAAATAAAAGAGGTTAGAGAACTTGCAAATGAAAGAAATCTTAACCTTGAAATACAAGTTGATGGAGGAATGAAGCCAAGTAATGTTCATAAAGTAGTAGAGGCCGGAGCTAATGTTATTGTTGCAGGCTCTGCTATATTTGGAAGTGATGATATAAATAAGACTGTACAAGAGTTTAGATCAAACTCAGTGATTTAGGAAGTGATTTATTGAAGTCTTTAATAATAGCAAATGGAAGTATGGATGATTATGATTTTTATAAAAATATAATAGATGATTATGATTTTATAATATGTGCTGATGGAGCATCTAATCATGCATACAATATGAATATAGATCCTAGTATCATAATAGGAGATCTTGATTCTATAGATGATAAAGTAAAAAAATATTTTATGGATAAGAATATAGAATTTAATAAATTTCCATCTAAAAAGGACAAAACAGATACGGAAATATGTATAGATTATGCTATAGACAAAGGATCAAAAGAAATCGACTTTATAGGGGTTTTAGGAACTCGTATGGACCATTCCCTTGCTAATATAAACCTTTTATATTCTCTTTTAAAAAAAGGGATTAAAGCGAGAATAATAAACGAAAATAACGAGATACATATAACTGATGGAAAAATACAAGTTACAGGTAAAAAAGGGGACATTATATCTGTTATACCTATATATTCAGATGCATTAGGACTTACTTTAAAAGGACTTGAATATCCTCTTGAAGACTATGATTTAAAATTTGGTATATCAATGGGTATCTCAAATGTTTTAGTTGGTGAAAAGTGTGAAATAAGTGTTAAGAGTGGGTGTGTGTTGGTTATAAAGGCTAAGGATTAGGTGTCTAACCCAAAATAAAGGGTATTAAAATACTATACTGTACCCTATAGAGTGGACACTAAAAAAAGTCTATTCTATAGGGTATTTTTATGTATAATAGAAAAAAAGACGAATGGTGGAAGATAAAATGAGTAATAAAATATTTACAGAAAAAGAAATAAGAATACTTTCTCG
>NZ_JAOASI010000039.1 GCF_025210165.1 Tepidibacter sp. | reverse complement strand
GCTTATATATGCAAGTAAATTAGTTGAAGAAATTACAGAAGAGTTTGAATTAGATTTTAGTGATAGAACATCCATTACATTTCATGATGTTGAGTATATTGATGAAGAAAATATTTGTATAGCTATAATAAAGATAAAAAAATAAATAAAAAAACAAGGTATCCAAAGATGTGAAATCATCTTTGGATACTAAAAATTTAAAATTTGAAGATAGGGGTCATATTCGAGTATCCACAACAAAACAGTAAAAGTCAGAAAGAATATAAGTACATAGTTAAAATTTCATAGGTAATTAGGGTATCGTAATATCTATAGCTTAAATTTGAAGACTCAACACTGTATCTAAATATCCTTAAAACATATATTATAAATTTGAATCATTTGGAGGAATTAATATGCTAGAAAAAAGATTAATTTTAAAAAGAGAAAGTTTATATAAGAAGAATTATATTCCAGATAAAATGGAAGTTTTTAAAATAGATTTAGATTATAAAAAGGAAAAATTTTATGATGAATTAGCGTTATTATTAGGAAAAATTTATATAACTAAAGAAGGAGATGTTTTATAATGAGAGGAGTTATTTATGCTAGATTTTCATCAGACAATCAAAGAGAGGAGTCAATAGATGCTCAAATAAGAGCTATAGAAGAATATGCTAAAAGAAATGATATTAAAATAGTAAAACAATATATAGATAGAGCTAAATCAGCAACTACTGATAAAAGACCACAATTTCAACAAATGATAAAAGATAGTGCATTAGGAATATTTGATGTAGTAATAGTTCATAAGTTAGATAGGTTTTCTAGAGATAGGTATGATTCAGCTGTAAATAAAAGAAAGTTGAGAATGAATGGGGTAAGATTAATCAGTGTTATTGAAAATTTAGATGGGAGTCCTGAATCTATAATGCTTGAATCTCTTCTTGAAGGAATGGCAGAATATTATTCTAAAAACTTAGCAAGAGAAGTTATGAAAGGTATGAATGAAACAGCATTAAAATGTAAACATACAGGAGGGACACCTCCTTTAGGATATGATGTAGCTTTTGATAAAACATATATGATAAATGAAAAAGAAGCTATAGTTGTAAGAGAGATATTTGATATGTATGTAAATGGGTATAGCTATAAAGAAATTATTGAAAATTTAAATGAAAAAGGATATAAAACAAAGTTAGGAAGAACATTTGGTAAAAATAGTATATATAACATACTAGAAAATGAAAAGTATAGTGGAGTATATGTATTTAATAAAGCTTCAAAAAAAGATATTTTCGGTAGAAGAAATAGTCATTCACATAAAGAAAATAAAAATATTATAAGAATAGAAGGAGGAATGCCTGCTATAGTATCTAAAGAAATTTTTCAGAAATCAAAAGCAATGATGTTAAGTAGAAAAAAAGCTCCAGGAGCTAATAAAGCAAAAGAATTATACTTACTAAGTGGTTTGATATTTTGTGGGGAATGCGGCAGAAGAATGCATGGAAACAGAAGGACTCAAAAAAATAAACAAAAGTACAGCTCCTACAGATGTAGCTGTAGAATGAAAAGTGAAAAATGCAAAAATAAAGAAATAAGGAAAGAGTATATTGAAGAATTTGTACTATCTGAATTGGAAAAAAATATATTAAATGATGAAGCTATTCCTTACATTGTAAAAAAGATTAATGAGTATTTAAAAAAGCAATCAAGTACTAATGAAACTAATCTTAATAGCTTTAAAGAAGAATTAAGAAAAGTAAATAAACAGATAGAAAACATAATTAATGCTATATCAAATGGTTTTTTTCAAGAATCATTTAAGATTAAGATGGATGATTTAGAAGTTGAAAAAGCTAATTTAGAAATGCGAATAAAAGATATAGAGTTAGAATCAAATGATATGAAAGTAGATGAAGCAAAGGTTAAAGAATTGTTTACCATGTTTAAAACTTTTATTATGGAAAAGAATTTACCAGAATGCAAAAAATTCATCCATAATTATGTGAAAAAAGTAGAAGTATATAGAGACCACGTTGAAGTTATATTCAACGTGGTTTTTGAGTTTTTAAAGGATATAGAAGATTTAAATATAAGAGTTAAAATAAATAAAATAGAGTTAATAGAAAGATATAGTAATAGCTTTTATATAAATGTAGATTAAATATAAAATTATATATTCAATATTAAATAGGTTAGTTACTCCGAACGTGGATATATATAAATAAAATTGTAGCTGTAACTACAGCTACAGCCGTAGCCGTTAAGTATATCATATACAGTGGGGTAGTCTTTAAGGTGCTTTCTGATTTATAAAATATTGACTAGTGAAGATGGTGTTTCTATATATTTACAATTATATAGAGTAATGCTAAAATTAGTTTAAACGTTAATAGTATTTAATAAAATTTATTATTAGGACTAATATACGCATTATACAAAGTAGATAAATATAGAAAAGATAGACACGTATTTTGTATAAACTCTATAAATATATTAAGTATAATATTTTATAGAGTTAAGGAAGGTGAGGTATTTTTAATGAGACTAAAATTCCAAGAATGGTATAAAGAAAGAAAATTTTCAGATTTAACTGAAGATTTATTCGATGAAGCAGTTGTTTGTTATAAAGTATCAGCATATAGATCGGCATTTTTAATGTCGTACTTAGGATTTCAAAATATAATTAGAGAAAGAATATTAAATGACGATAGAAAAGAAGATGTTTTTACAGAGGATACTATAAATATTTTAAATAGTAACGAACGTTGGGAGTTTAAGATTACTACTATAATTCAAAGTAATAATAAAAAAGAAAAAGAAAAAAAAGCAATATTTGAAGATAATTATATAAATAAAAATATTAAGAACATAAACCCTTTTAAATTAAGCAAAGATGTGGAGCAGGAATATAATTATTGGCATTTAATTAGAAATAATAGTGCTCATGCAAAAGGCGGGGTTATTACTTATTCTACTATAGAATGTTTTTGGGATTTCATAGAAAATAATTTATCAAATTTTATAATTAATGGCGGAAAAGATGGTTTGATAACAAGAGTAAAAGAATGCTATAAATATAAAAATGAAAAAAATGCTAATGATATAGAAGATATAGAAGTTATAGTAGATGATTTAGTATCCATAGGTGAAGAAAAAGAAATTTATGAATTTTTAAAAGAAGTTTCTACGATATTAAAAATACAATATTATAATAAATATAATATTGTAAATAAATTTTGGGATAAAATAATTAAATTTGATAATAAAATAGTTAAGAGGTGTTTATTAAAATTATTAAAAGAGGATATAGATTTATTATTAAAATTTATACAAATATACAGAATTATATTTAAGGAATTAGAATGCGATTATAGATTTATGGTAGATTTAAGAGAAAAAGAGATAGGGAAATTTCTTAAATATGCAGATAGTTATGAAGAAAGAAAGTCTATTTGGACATTAATAAATCTAATATTAAAAGAGAATAATTTAGTAGAAGAGGAACAGGAATCATTTATACAAAAAATAGCTAGAAATAGTAAGATGCCTCCAATTTTAGATAATATAGATATTTTAAGGAATACATGTTATTTTGAAGAATTAAGGGAACATTTATTTTCTTATAAATGTGATCCTTATAAGAGCGGTGGAAAAAAACATGTTGACAACAATTCTGAAATTATAGAATTTTATTTATTAGAATCAGGATTGGATACAGACGTAGTTGAAAAAGTAAATAAAATGTATGAATGGTGTAAGGGATGGAATTATAATGAATATGACAATAGGTATTATTATGATAGAGAAGGAAGATTCTCCAAAATGATAGATAAGTTATTAGAAGATGAAGAATTTAAGTCTAAGTATGAAGAGATACTTAAAAAAATAAATACATAAGTAAAACGATAATATAATAAATATCTAACTAATTTAATTAATATTTTTAAAATACAGACTAATAAATTATTTTTCATTGGTGGATTTTAAAGGCTGTGATTCGCCTCCACCAATTGAGAATATGACCGTATAGAGAAATCTATACGGTTTTTTAGTGCAAAGATTTAGCTAATAACATATAAAAAGTAAATCAAAGAAAGGGAGGTTTTATGATTAAGAAAAGAGTTGTATTATTAATGTGTTCTGTATTTATATTAACAGGGTGCAATAATATAAGTGAATCTTCAGTTTATAATAAATTTTCTAAAGAATTAAATGATGTTTACTATTTTGATGTAGAAGAAGGTTTTAAAGAAGTTAAATTAGAAATTGATTTAAATGTAGAAAAAGGTAGCGTTAAGTTTGAATTAAAAAATCCAAATGAAGATGTTGGATGGAGTGAAGTAGTAAAAGGAGATTTTCATGAAATAAAAGATTTAGATAAAATTGAAGGAAAGTGGGAATTAAGATTTGAATCTTTAGATAGTGATACAAATGGAGAATTGAATATTAAATTTAGTGGGAAATAAAATGATTTTTATAATGAGTAGGGAATTATATTCCTATTTAAATTGTGGATAAGTATAATTTACATTACGAATTTCAAAAAAGTATACATTTAGAAATTTTTAAAAGAAAGATTTTTTTATAGGAGGGCAATATGAATCAAAAGGTACTGAAAAAAATAGCAAAGGGATTGAATGAGCTAAATTGTACTTGGGCAATAGGAGGATCGGTAGTATTAAATCACTATGGTTTAGTAGAAAAACCAAATGACATAGATATATTAATAGATGCAAATCATGCAGATAAAATAAAAAAATTTATGGATACGATAGGTACGTATATAGAGTTGCCTTCAAAAGAACCCTATAAAACAAAAGAATTTTTTGGTTATAGAGTAGAAGATACTATGGTTGAGTTTCTTGGAAATTTTAAAATAGATTTAGGAGAAGATAAAATTTATGAGTTTATTTTAGATGATGATTCTATTAAAGATTATATGATAATAGATAATATAAAAGTAAATTTGACCACTTTAGAAGATTGGTATGTAGCATATAGTGTTATGAAAGACCCAAAGAAAAGAATCCCTTTATTAAGAGAATACTTAAAAAAATCAGGAATAAAGTATAAAAGCTTATTAGAAAGAAATCTAAATCAGAATTTGCCAGATTGTGTTAAATTAGATATAGAAAATATATTATTGCTAAAATAGAAATACTTTTAATCGTAGGTAAAAACCGTATAAAGAAATCTATACGGTTTTTTAATATACTAAGGGATTATAAGTATTTAACTAAACTTGCACCAAGGAAAAATCCTGAACCAAACCCTAGAACTATACCTAAATCTCCTGAATTCTTAACATATTTATTCTCTTTTGATAATGTATATAATCTATTTAATCCTGCAGGTACGCTTGCACAGGATATATTTCCATATTCTTTATATATTTGAACTGAAGGTTGCATTTGATTATCAGTTAAGTCGAATAATTTTTTTACTCCTGCTAAAATTTTCTTTCCTCCAGAATGCATAACCCAATGCTTAATATCTTCTTTTTTTAAGTTATGCTTTTCAAGTAATGAAGAAACTAATTCGTATATATGTGGTGAAATGTTTTCAAGAAGCTTTTCATCAAGATGTACTATCTCATTTTTCATGGACATACTATTACTATAATGAGTTGAGACTTTAGTGTCTATAACTTGAAGGTTACTATTGTCAAATGAACTATCTTTAGTAATTAATGTAGCACAAGCTCCATCACCAAATAGTGTTAACATCATTAGCTGGCCATTATTATCAGAATCTAAGTTATTAAGATATTTAATAGTTTGAGCTTCACAACATACAACTAATATATTATTTATATTATCATCTTTTAATAATGTATTTGACAAGTTTATTGCTGAAATGAATGCACCACAACCTAAACCGAATATAGGATAGTTATGAATATCTTTATTGAAAGCTATTTCTGAGAATATTCTACTGCTTAATCCTGGAAGTTGTTGGTCAACTGAATTAGAACAAGTTATTATACAGTCTATATCCTTAGCTGTAATCTTATTTTTTATAAATAATTTTTCTATTGCTTTAAAGCACATTTTCGTCATATCTTCATTGGACTTATTTTCTTTGAAATTGTATGTAGAAAATTTTGAGTCTATACCACCTTTTCTAAATAAAATTTTTAATTTTCGAGAGTCTTGTAAGCCTAAAAACTTCATCATCTCCTCGTTATTTTGAATTTCTAATTCAGGAAATCCTAATTCTGGTTTGCTTATATAAGTTTTCATATGTTTTATCCCCCTATTTGTTTTAATTGTATGCTAAGTTATGATAATGTCATTTTGGTAATATTCTACTATTAAATTCATAAAATGACAATATATTACATGAAAATAATTTATTACATATAAGGGTATATATATATATAAATGTAAAGAATTACTTCGAATATATTTTGAATTAGCAGGCATTGAGAAGTAAATAGAGAATATGTAAAAATATTGTAAATGCTCTCCTAATATTCAAATTATAGATAATATTTGCTATAATATTTTTATAACGAGTAGGAAATTATAATCATCTTCAAATTGTGGATAAGTATAATTTTCGTTATGAGTTTCAAAAAAGTCTAAATTGAAAATCTTCAGAAGGAAGACTTTTTTATTATTTTCAGGTTGGAGGGGGGTAGATAAATCAAAATGTTCAAAACAGACATCAAGAGTGTATTAAACAACTTAGGGTTTAAAGTGGGCATTTATATGCTACTGGTTGCAATTGTACCATTAAGCATTTACTTAATATTGAATAATATAGTTGTTTCTAAATATTTTTTAAAAGTAGAGCAAGAAAGTGTAATATCTAAAGTAGAGAATGCTAATAAAATTTTCAGGTCAGAGGCATTAAACCTACAAGAATTAGCAGAGGATAATGGAATATGGGACGATTTTTACAAAAAAATAGAGGAAAAAGATATTGAGTGGTTTAAAGAGAATTATTCTGAATGGGTTCCAGATAATTTTTCTATAGACTTGATAGTTATAGCGAATAAAAATAGAGAAATTATTGATCAATATGGATTAAAATATACGAACGATACAGAATTATTTGATGATGATAAGATTAATGCTGTATTAAGTGGGAAATATGATAAAAAGAAAAATTATCCAAGTGGTATCAAGATTTATAATGGAAATTTGTATATTATAGGAATATCACCTATTCTTTTATCAGATTATGAAGGTCCTTCAAGAGGCATAATTATTTTTGGCAAGGAAGTTAATACGGAATTTCTTCAAAATATAAAAGATAAATTTGGATACGATATTCTCTTTTCATATAGAAATAAGCTTGTTATGAATATGGATATAAGCAAAGAGATTAAGGAACTTTCTGATATAATCAAGGAAGTTAAAAATCAAGAAACATTTGAATTAGGAAAATCAAAGATTGTTGGAAGCATATCAATTAAAGATCTTTCTGACGAAAATATAGGAAAACTCTATATTGCTGAATCTAGATATATATTTCTACATACACTTGGCTTAATACATAGGAATGCTTTTTTCATTTTTATTTTATCTTGTATTTTAAGTCTAATATTAAGTGCTAAATTAAAAAATATAATTCTTAACCCAATGAAAGGGCTTGAAAATGAAATTAGTAAAATAAGAGAAAATAACTCATCGATACGATTTAAAATTAATGGACCAAACGAATTTATTAAGTTTTCCAGTAGTATTGTTGAATCCTTGAATCAAATGAATCATATTATCTATCGATATAAAAAAGAAAACAAAAATTTAAGGTTGATTTCTAATACAGATGGATTAACTTCATTATATAATCATAGATATTTTTATGAGTGTTTTAATGAAAAAATAAACTCTGGACTGAAATCAATAACAGTGTTATTTTGTGATATTGATAAATTTAAATTGATAAATGATATTCACGGACATATCGTTGGTGATATGATTTTGAAAGAAATCGGAAATATTATAAAGGAATCAGTGGAAGAAAATGGGTTGATTTTTAGATATGGTGGAGAAGAGTTTGTTGTCATGATGGATAACTATACTGCGGAAAAATCTTTTGATATAGCAGAAAATATTAGAATTAATATCATAAAATCTAAACAAATTCAGAAGTATTCTGGAGATTTACCAGTTACCATTAGTATTGGATTATCATCTTATCCTAATGATTCGGTAGATGCAAAGGATTTAATAGAAAAAGCTGACAAAGCTATGTATTTTGCAAAACAAAATGGTCGCAATCAGTGCTGTATATATAAGGAAGAAATAGAAAAAATAATAATGCAAAATTGTACAGAATTTGCAAAGAAAGAAATATTGATAGACTCTGCGTTTGCTATAAGTGCAGCTATTGATGCTAAGGATGTATATACGGGTAAACATTCCGAATTGGTAACAAGATATTCACTTTTATTGGCTGAAGAACTCGAGTTGTCAGTGCAGGACAAGTATGCATTAAGGATAGGTGCTCTATTACATGACTGCGGGAAAATAGGAATTCCTGATAACATTATTAACAAACCAACTAGACTAACGGATGAAGAATTTAATATAATAAAAAACCACACTATGTTAGGGCATAATATTGCAAAACATATTGTAAAAAATCCAGTAATTATTGCTTGTGTTAGAAACCATCATGAAAGATGGGACGGAGAGGGGTATCCAGATGGACTATCAGACAAGTTTATTCCTATACATGCTAGAATCGTATGTATAGCAGATGCATATCATGCTATGATATCTGATAGACCATATAGGAAATCCTTGTCTCAATATGAAGCTTTTGAGCAGTTAAGAAAAAATAAAGGAACTCAATTTGACCCCTATTTAGTGGAATTATTTATTAAAACAGTTAAGGAAGATTCAGGGGTTTAACAAAAGATACTCTTATTAAGGGTATCTTTTGTTTTTTATTTTAGCAGCAATAATTACAATAATAGGTAAAATCACTTCAAATGTAAAAGCATAATAAGGCCAAACTGAGTAACTCCAATCAGCAAAATGCATCCTACTGTCAAATTGAATAAATGAAAAATTAAGAACGATTAAGCAAATTGGTATTACTATAAAACGATAGTCACTAAAATTAAATAGTTTGCAAACTCCAAGACAGGTAGCAAGTAAAAGCATATTTAATTTAACAAAACCTCCTATTACAAAAACAAGTGATGATATTATTTCAAGTCTTTGGATAAAATCGCCTATATTTATTCTCGAAATAGTACTGTATGCAGAGTAATATTTTTGTAAAGCTTCTGTTGGAATTACAACTAAAACAGTTGATAAAGAAAGAAGTAGAGCACATATTCCTCCTATTAATAAACCAAATATATATACATTGTAATATGATTTTTTTGTTTTAAACCGTGAAAAAATCATTGCAAGCATCACTGCTTCTCCAAAAGGAAATGTAAAGCATGAGAAAGCCCCTTTGAGAACGGGGCTTATTCCTTTATCTAATACAGGAAGAATATTATTTATATCCATTTTAGGTATTAATAACAATACTGCAATAAATACAAATAGTATAAATGGTATAATAAAAAAACTTGACCATCTACCTATGACTTCAAGTCCTTCCTTAACAGACCAAAGGCATAAAAACAGAAGAATTATTCTAGACATAATCATAGGAGTCTCAGGAAGAGCAGTATCTCTAATAAATTGGCTGGTGTTTATTAAAATTTGAGAACTTTCTTCGAAAGCAAACCAAGTGAATAGTAATATAAATATCTTACTTATAAATTTTCCGAAGCAGATTTCACAAATATCAAATAAGTTTTTATCAGGAAAAATAAGGTGGAGCTTAATAAATATAAGTGACACAATAATACCCATGAATACAGCTAATATAATAGATAACCATACATCTTTCTCACCTTCAAGTCCAAGGGAAAGTATAGAAGATGTTCCCGCTATAAAAATAGCAATCATAGATATACCTTGTTTATCAGAAATAATTTCTCTATTCAATATAAGAGCCTCCAAATTATATATTCTAAATTATATTTTTAGCAAAAATATGGTGATTTATTCTATAGGAACTATATAATTTTGAATATGTGGATAATATTTTTTTTAGTACGACAATGAGTCATAGGTTCAGCGAGTAGACGAATTTTATTGAAAATAAAATTATTAACATGTTAAAATATAAAAGATTGTATTATTATTTGGAGAGGTATTATTATGTATGAGAAAATTTTTAATCAAGAAATACAGAAGGAAATGGACAACTTTTTTATAAATAATCTATCTTGTTATGGTAAAATTGAAACCTTAAAAAAGGTCAGGTTATAAATCAAAAAGATCAAGATAGTATTTATATTATTCTTGAAGGTGAATTCAATCAAATTATGTATTCAAAAAATGGAGATGAGATAATTTTTTTTAGAATGAGTGCTGGAGATATATTTGGAGAAACAGATTTTTTTGATAATAGTAGAACCTTTGTAATGTATAAGGTATTAAAAAATGCCAAAGTATCAATTGTTAATAGAAGAATTTTAGAATCTAAGTTAATAGAGTTCCCTAGCATATATAAGTATTTCTTAAAGAGTATAATAAGAAAACAAAGAATGATTATGATAGAACTTAGTAATTTTAAATTCAATGATTCTATTGGAAAACTAGCAGACTTTTTAGTAAGGCTTTACTATACAGAAGACATAAATATAAATTTTAAGAATTATATAAGTATAGTATTAACTCATGAAGAAATAGCCAATAGAATAGGGCTTAACAGAACCACTGTTACTAATGTTCTTAAAAGTTTTAAAGATCGAGACCTTATAGAAGTAAAGGATAGAAAATTAATAATAAAAGATATACAAGGGCTCAAGAAATTAACAAATATACCGTTAGAAGAATAATCATGGATACTACATGATTATTTTTTTGACAAATTGTGACCTAGACAACAGAAATTTCTAGAACTTTGATATAAAATTTTTACTATATATAAAAAAATAATAAGGAGTTGATAATTTGAATAATATAAAAGAAAAAATTGAATTAAATTTTAATGATTTTGTTGCTAATCTTCAGAACTTAATTAGAATACCAAGTGTATATGAAGAGGATAATAGCAAATATCCCTTTGGAAAAAATATAGATGATGCTTTAAAGGAAATGCTATCAATTGCTGAAAAATTAGGGTTTAAAACATATTATGATCCTAATGGTTATTATGGATATGCTGAATATGGTAGTGGGGAAGAAATGGTTGGAGTATTGGGACATTTAGATGTTGTTCCAGCAGGAGATTTGAAAAAATGGAATACAAATCCTTTTGATCCTGTAATCGTAGATGGAAAATTGTTTGGTAGAGGAACTCAGGATGATAAAGGACCAACTCTTGCTGCTATGTATGCTTTTAAGGCATTACTAGATTCTGATGCTACAATTAATAAAAAAATAAGATTTATATATGGTACAGATGAGGAAAACCTTTGGAAGGGAATAGCTGAATACAACAAAAAAGAGACAATACCTGATTATGGATTTACTCCAGATGCTAGCTTCCCATTAATATATGCGGAAAAGGGTCTTTTACAAGTTGATTTAGTTGCTAAAAATGAAACAGATATAAGATTAAATGGTGGAGATGCATATAATTCTGTTCCTTCAAATGTGTCTTATGATTGTGAAGATCCAGAAAAACTAGAAGAAGTTCTTAAAGAGTTAGGATTTGAATATAAAAGAGAAGAAAATAATATAACAGTTATTGGGAAGAGTATGCATGCTAAAGATTCAGAAAAAGGTGTAAATTCTATAGCTAGATTATTAATAGCTATGAATAAAATTGGTCTTAAATCAAAATCTATAGATTTTGTAGTAGACAATATTATGGAGGATGCACTTGCAACTAATATATTTGGTGAATGCACAGATGAAGCTTCAGGTAATTTAAAGTTTAATATTGGAAAGATAAGCATTGATGAAGAAAAAGAAGTTTTAAATATAGATATTAGAATTCCTGTAACTGTAAAAAAGGAATTTGTTATGAATAACTTGAATGAAGTAGCTAAAAAATATGGTTTTGATATTGAGGAAAATGATTACCTAAGATCTATATATACCCCTCTTGATTCGGAATTAGTAAAAACTTTGATGGAGTCTTATGTAGAGATTACTGGAGATACAAAAAGTCAGCCTATCTCATCTGGTGGAGCAACTTATGCAAGAGCTATGGACAATTGTGTAGCTTTTGGACCAGCTTTTCCATATTCAAAAGAGACAGAGCATCAGCCAAATGAGTACATTGAGCTAGATGAAATAAAAACAGCAATAGAGGTTTATTCATCAGCTTTAGTTAAATTATTAAAATAATAAAGGAGGATATTTAAAATGACAAAAGCTAAGAAAAAAATGAGTTTCCCAACTGCGTATACGGTATTATTTATTGTATTAATTTTAGCGGCAGTATTAACTCACATAGTTCCAGCTGGTTCTTATGGTAAACTTGTATATGATGATTCTGTACAAAAGTTTGTTGTTACGTCACCAAATGGATCTACTAAAGAATATGAGGGTACGCAGGCAACTCTTGATGAATTAGGAATAAAAATAGATGTTGCTAAATTTACAGATGGAAGTATTTATAAGGCAGTAGCAATTCCTAATACATATGAACAACTTGAAAGCAATCCTCAAGGGATTAAAGAAGTTATTCAAGCTCCTATTGAAGGTGTGTATGAAACAAAAGACATTATGCTATTTGTATTTATAATTGGTGGTATAATAGGAGTATTAAATAATAGTGGAGCATTTGATGCAGGTTTTGCAAGTCTTTCACGTGCTACAAAGGGAAGAGAGTATTTACTAATAGTTATAGTTACTTTCTTAATTGCTCTAGGAGGTACGAGTTTTGGACTAGCAGAAGAGACTATAGCGCTTTATCCAATACTAGTTCCAGTGTTTATGGTAGCAGGCTATGATGCAATTGTTTGTATAGCTGCCCTATATATGGGTTCTTCAATTGGTACAATGTTCTCAACTGTAAATCCTTTTTCTTCAGTTATAGCATCTAATGCAGCTGGAATAACATTTACAAATGGTCTTACATTTAGAGCTACGGGTCTTGTAATAGCTACTATAATAACTATTGTATATATTATCAAGTATGCTGAAAAGATTAAGAAGGATCCATCAAAGTCACTTATATTTGATCAAAAAGAAGATTTAGAGAAAAAATTCTTAAATCAAGATAAAGAAGTTCCGGAGTTTACTGGTAGACGTAAGCTTATGTTAACTTTATTTGCATTAGCTTTTGGTGTTATGATTTGGGGCGTTTCAACTCAGGACTGGTGGTTCCTAGAGATGACAACGTTATTCTTAGTAGTAGGTATTATTATATGTGCTATTTCTGGAATGGGCGAGAAGGAAGCTGTTCATAATTTTGTTGCAGGAGCTGCTGATCTTGTAGGTGTTGGACTTACAATAGGTGTTGCAAGAGCTGTTAACTTAATACTAGACAATGGACTTATTTCTGACTCGATACTTAATAGTGCTACTCATGTAGTTGAAGGAATGAATGGAGGAGTATTCGCTATATTAATGCTGTTTATATTCAGTATGTTAGGATTCTTTATTCCATCGTCTTCAGGTCTTGCTGTTTTATCTATGCCTATAATGGCACCTCTTGCAGATACTGTTGGACTTCCAAGAGACGTTATTGTTAGTGCTTACCAATATGGACAAGGACTAATGGCTTTTATAACTCCTACAGGACTTATATTAGTAACACTTTCTATGGTAGATGTAACGTATGATAAATGGCTTAAGTTTATAATGCCTCTAATGGGTATAATAGCAGCATTCTCAGGAATAATGTTATTAGTACAAGCTTTAGTTTAATCTGAAATTAAAAGGACTATAATGATGTTTCAAATCATTATAGTCTTTTTTTGATTGAATAGTAACTGAAAAATCATAGAAAAATTTAATGAAACTAAACTATAATATAGAAAATTTTTATTCGACAAGTTAATGCAAATATTGTATTATTTCTAATGTAAAGAATTTTAAGAAATTATATTTAAGAGGAGGATTTATTAGATGAGAAGATTATTTGCCATGGCTTTAGTTTTAGTTATGACAGTATCTGTTTTGGCAGGATGTGGTTCAACTTCTACTGAAAAACCAAAAGAAGAGACAAAAGAGTTAACTGTATGGCTACCTCCAATTGGAGAAAACGACAAACCTGTTTGGGAGCCTATACTTAAAGAATTTGAAGAAAAAAACAATGTAAAAGTTAATTTAGAAATAGTATCTTGGGAAGGATATCCTGAAAAATATGCGACTGCAATTGCAGCAGGAGAAGGACCTGATGTTGGGTATATGTATGCAGAAATGTTCCCTCAATTCATAGAAATGGGAGCAGTTGAAGACTTAACAAATTATTTAACAGAAAAAGATATGGAAAATTATCTATACATAGACGATTGTAAAATGTTAGGCGGAACATATGGACTTGCTATAGAAGCTGCAAATCCAGCAGTTCTTTACTATAACAAAGATATATTAAAAGAACTTGGAGAAAAAGCTCCAAAGACTTGGGAAGACTTTAGAAGAATAGCTAAAAAAGCAACAAAAGATACTGATGGAGATGGAAAGATAGACCAATGGGGATTCTCTCAAGGATGGGGAAGAAACTTCTTTGGAGATCTTAACTGGAACTGGTATGGATTTTTATGGCAAGCAGGTGGAGAACTTTATAACGATGATTTAAAAACAGTAAGATTTAATGATGAAGCAGGATTAGAAGCTGCTCAATTCTTATATGATCTTAAGTTTAAAGATAAAGTAATTCCAGATAATGCAATGGGACAAACTGGTAAGGAAGTATTACAAACTACATTTGGACCAGGAAAATCTGCATTTACGATTTGGCTATCATCAGCAGCACATGAAATATTAGACAAATCATTCCCAGACCTTAACTATGGATTTATAACTTCTTTAGAAAATAAAGCTATGGGAACATTTGCTTCAGTTGACCAATTAACTTTAATGTCAGCAGCTGAAGATAAAGAATTATCATTTGAATTAATGCAACATATGTTAAGTGCTGATTCTATGACAAAATTCCATAAATATCATCCAAGAGCTCCAATCTCTAAAGATGAACCATATCAAGGAGATCCACAACTTAAAGAAATGATAGAAAATGATAATGGAATATACAGACCATTAGTTGTAGCTCCTCACGGTGTTGAAGTTTATGATTACCTATGGAAGCAATTACAAAGAATGATGGCTGGAGAAGTAGAACCTAAAGAAGCTTTAGACGAAGCAGCTAAATATGCAAATGACTTATTAGCAGAAGATCAATAATCTAAATAAAGAATAATACAAAGCACCAAAAATGATAAATATTTTTGGTGCTTTATCTTCATTTAAATGAAAATTTAATCCGTATCAAGTTTTATAATAAATGAATTATTAGTTCAAAACCTACAGGATATACTGTGAATTTTGAAGTGGTAATTCAAAATTTAGATTTAAAGAGGAGATTTTTATGGAAGAAATAGTTTTAAATAAAAATGAAGAATTAAAAAAAACTACAACATTTAGCTTTAATAAAAGAAAAATGTTAGAGAGGGCTACGGCCTATGGATATATACTTCCAATAGGAATATTACTAGTGAGCTTTTATGTAATTCCTATATTAATGTCTGTTTACTTTAGCTTTACAAAATACAATATAATGGCTCCAGCAAAATTCGTTGGGCTTAAGAATTATATGAATCTATCTAAAGATAAGATGTTTATAGCTTCACTTAAAAACACAATTATATATACAATTGGTGTTGTACCACTTCAAACTTCAATAGCTTTATTAATGGCTGTATGGATAACTAAGAGAGAAAAAAGTAGAATAAATGAACTAGTCAAAGGAGCTATGTTTGTACCTGTAATATCTTCTATGATACTTATTGGAATTGTATGGAGAATATTTCTTAATGGAGGATCATCACCACTTAATATAATATTTACTTATTTAGGATTGGATATTCCTAATTGGATAGGAAATACAAAACTTGCTTTACCTACACTAATGGGTATATCTGTATGGAAAAATGCAGGATATTTTATGGTTATATATATATCAGCAATTATGGATATTCCAAAGAGTTATTATGAATCAGCTAGAGTTGATGGAGCTAATAAATTCCATGAATTTTTTTATATAACTGTACCGCTTTTAAAGCCTACAACTATAATGGTGGTTTTTCTAGGCTGTATATGGTCGCTTCAAACCTTTGACCTTGTATATACACTAACAGGTGGAGGACCTGGTGTATCTACTATGACTATGGTACTTCATATATATAATTTAGTTTTTAAACAATTTAGAGCTGGATATGCAATGGCTGTTGCAAATGTATTATTTCTTTTAATAGCCATTATATCAATCCTTCAAAGAAAATTACTTCAAAGAGATAAATCTATTTACTAGAAAAGGAGGAACTGTATGAAAAGCATAAAACAAATAATTGGAAATATATTATTACTTATGATAGCAAGTTGTATGATAGTTCCCTTTGTATATATGTTGTTAACATCTTTTAAGGTTACTTATACAGCGTATAATTTTGATTTTTCTTTATCTGATATGACGCTGCAAAATTATATAACTATAATTAGAGATACTAATTTTTCACATTATTTCTTTAACAGCTTATTTATATCTATGTCAGGTGTAGTGTTAAATGTATTATTCAGTAGTCTAGCTGGATTTGCCTTTGCAAAAAAAGAGTTTTCAGGAAATGAAAAAATATTTTTCTTTATGATTATGACATTAATAATACCTTCACAAGTAACTATGATTCCGCTTTATATAATAATGAGAGAACTAGGATGGATTAATAGTTATCTTGCACTTATACTTCCTATACCAACTGCTTTTGGAGTGTTTTTAATGAGACAAGCAATACTTAAGATACCCAATGATCTAATAGATTCAGCTAGAATAGATGGTTGTTCTGATATTAGGATATTTTTTGAAATAGTAGTTCCTTTAATAAAACCTGCAATAATAACACTAACTATATTTACATTCATAGGTGCGTGGAATGAGTTTTTATGGCCGCTGATTGTTACGACTAATGATTCTATTAGAACATTGACGGTTGGACTCTCAAGCTTAAATTCTCAATATACTGTTAATTATGGGCTAATTATGGCTGGAACTACATTAACTTTTTTACCATCTTTTATAATTTATTTGATTTTACAAAAACGATTCGTAGAAGGAGTTACTCTTTCTGGGATAAAAGGATAAGGGAGTGATTAGCTTGAATTTTAATATGAATTTATATGACTCATCGGTAAAGCATATAAGGGGAAAAGAAGAAAACCTAATAGAAATGAATCCAAAGATTGATGTTTTAAAGCAAGAAGAGTTTGGATTTCAAATTCTTATAAATTCAGATATACATTATTTTTGTCAATTAGGAAAAACTAATGATATTCATTGGAAAGGATTAGGAGATAAAATTCGCTTAGAACTCGATATAGATCAAAATTTAAGAGAACATTTTAAAATGAATTTTCTAGGATATGTAAAAGATGATATGAAAAATTTAGTAGCAGATCCTATACTAGATAAAAAGTCTTTATACATACAAAAAGATTACCAGATGATTTGGGTAGAAGGGAAAATTCCTGAAAGTTATGATAAAGAAACTATAAAATTAAAAATCAAGGCATTTTACTCTAAGGAATATGAAAGAGAAGAATTAATATTAGAAAAAAAAATAGAAATTGAAGTAATAGATTATATATTAAAGCCTGCTAAAGAAGGAGATTTTTTCTTAGATTTATGGCAACATCCTTGCAATTGGGCAAGAGAGTATGACGTAGAGTATTTTTCAGAGAGTCACTTTGAAATAATAGATAATTATATTGAGGACTTAGGTAATTTGGGCCAAAGAGTTATAGACCTTATAGTTACAGACTATTCGTGGGCTGGTCAAAGATGTTTTGAAGTGTATGAAAATTTTGCTAATTTGTTTGAGATGAATATTATAAAGGTATTTAAGAATAAGGAAGGTAAAATACAGTGTGATTTTTCTTCATTAGATAGATATATAGACATATGTTTTAAGCATGGAATAAAACAAGAGATTAACTTATTTGGATTAATAGGAAATTGGGATGCTTTTTTATTTGGGAACCCTGTAAAAGAACATAAAGATGCCTTAAGAGTTATATATTATGATGAAAAAGATGGATGCTTTAATTATATAAAAAGTAAAGAAGAATTAAGAGATTATTTATCATTAATTTTTAATCATCTTGTAGATAAGGGATTATGGGATAAGGTCAAAATTATGAGTGATGAGCCTGATAATGCTCAAATATTTAAAGAGTGTTCTGATTTTATACAATCTGCTATACCAGAATATGAGATAAAGTATAAATGTGCAATTCATCATCAAGGGTTCTTTGACAAGCATGGAGATAATATAGAATCGCTATCTCTTAGTACTTGTGAGATATTGAATAATATGGATTCTATAAAAAAGCTAAAAAAAGAGGTTAAAAGAAGAGATGGAATTTTAACTTGGTATTCATGCTGTTTCCCAGAAAAACTTAATATATTTCTAAAATCACATTTAATAGAAAGTAGACTTAAGGGATGGTTTACTTATTATTTTGATGTGGATGGATTTTTAAGATGGGCATATGGTATATGGCCTGGTAATGTTTTTGAAGATGCAAGCTATAAATACCCTAGATGGCCTGCTGGAGATATGTTTTTTGTATATCCTGGAAAAAATTTAAAGCCTATTCATAGTATAAGATATAAGAGCTTCTTGTTTGGAATTCAGGACTTTAATATATTTAAGGAGATAGAGAAAAAAGGAATATCAAAAGATGAACTTTTAAGTCAAATAGAAACTCTTTTAGGAAGTAAAGAAGAGATGAAATCTTTACCTGAGCGAAAAGTGAAGATGGATTATTCACTAGATTATAATAAATATAATGATTTGAGAAATCAGATGATAAAAAAATATTTAATTTAAAGGTGATAAAAATGATAAAGCCTGAAAGTGCAAAAATAGAAGAATTTGAAGAGGTTATAAAGCTTATAAATAAAGTATTTAGAATATCTAGAGGGTATAATCCTACTATGCAGCAGGAATTTCCTCTACTTCTTAACAAAGATAATATAGAGAATATGATTGTTATAAAAGAAAATAAAAAGATAGTATCTGATGTAAATTACTTAATTCAAGATATACTTATACAAGGAATTAAGATAAAGACAGCTTCAATAGGAGCAGTTTGTACTGATAAAGAACACGAGGGCAAGAGGTATTCATCAAAAATCTTAGATAGAGTAGAAGAGAAGATGTATGATGATGGTGTAGATATAGTATTGATATCAGGAGATAGAAGCTTGTATACAAGAAGAATGTGTAGTAAGGTTAAAAACTTCTACAAATATACTATAACTCCTAAAGATATTCAATTGAATCTAGATATACAAGAATATAATGAAAAATATATAAATCAAATGATACAAATGTACAATCAAAACTCTACAAGATACTTTAGAACAAAGAATCAATTTGAAACACTATTAAAATCTGCTACAATACCATTTGGAAACTATAAATATAAAAAGCTAGTAATAAAGAAGGATGATAATTTAATTGGATATATAGTTATAAGATTAATAGATAAGGAAGAAAAAAAGATAGGTCAAATTATAGAGTTGAATTTAGCACCTAATTATGTAAATGATACTATTTCTTATCTTGCATATAAATATGATTTAGATTATGTTGATTACTGGGTACATGTGAAAGATTGTAAAAATCATATAGAAAATTCAGATGAAGTGAGTATAGATTATCTTCATGGAACTATAAAAATTATAAATTATGAAAAACTATGCAAAAACTTACATAACTATTTTTCTCAATATTTAGATAATGAGATTTTGGATAATATGGAGTTTGAAGATTTAGATAATAGATATCTAATAAAGTATAAGGATGAAGAACTTGTAATAGAAAATGTAGATAGCTTAAACAAACTGTTTTTTGAAGGGAAAATTAAAGAAGAAGTTTTAAATGAAAAGCCCCATATTGAAAAGTTTATAAAAGATATATTTCCACTAGATTTTGTATGGACAGCTAATCTTAATTATCAATAATAAGGGGAAAAATTTTATTGAAAAATGTACTAGATATAATCTAGTACGTTTTTTTTATTTCTGCAATAATCCATAATGTCCTTTCTGCTTTAGCTCCAACACCTAATATCAAAGTACTTCCTGTTATGAACAATGTTATAAGGTAGCCTAAATGCTTCGGTTTAATTCTATTTTAATAAAGTGAAACTTAATTCAGATGAAATAAAAATATCTATTGGTAAAGCCAATATACATATTACTACCTCTTTTTAAAGACATAATATATAGAATTAATAAAATAAAAATTATAACCGATAAATATATAAGTAATTATAATATATTTTTTAAAAATCTAAGGAGGCGTTATAATATGAAACTAGGTAAAAAATTACTTCTATTCCAGTTTACATCAATCGTGATTCTTATAACATTAATCTTGGGAACGGTATATTTTTATAATATTAATTTATTTAACGAAAATTTAAAAAAAGAAGTAGTTTTACTAGTAAAAAACTCTGCTGAGTTTATTGACTATAATATTGAGCAAAATATAAAAAAAATAAAAATGGTGTCTCAGGCAGATGTATTAGAAAGATTTAACTCTCGAGATATAAATGCTTATTTTGAAGAGCTTGTAAAAGAAGATGATTCATTTAGAGCTTTACATTTTTATGGAAATGATGGATTCTTAATCGCGTCTACTATTGATGGAATTGAATATAGAGAATCATTTGTAGAAGATGCAATAAATGCAAATCAAGGTGATGTTTTTGTTGGTGAAGCATATACAACAGAAGGTAGTATAATTATGAATATATATACTCCTATTACAGATGATAGTAATACAAAAGTAATGGGTATCCTAGTAGGAGAATTTGATTTAAGTTCAATCATTAAAGAAATAGATAAAGTAAACAATTATTTAATAGGAGATAAATCAGCATATTTAGTAAATGCTACAAATAAGGTTATTTATACACAGGAAGAAGGGGTAAATAACTTAGATATTTTACCTGACGCCCAAGTTAATGATGATATTAATAAAGCACTCGGAGGTGATGATACAGGGTTTATTGAGTATGAGGATTATAAGGGTGAAGAAGTAATTGCTGGATATGCTGACATTTCAGAATTTGGAGTAAATGAAGGTGGTGATTGGTCTATTATTGCAGTTGCTGAAGTATCTGCTGCATTTAGTGGAATTAACAAAATGATTACAACAATAGTAATTATAGCGTTGATTGTTCTATTGATTATAATGGCACTTGTGTTTATTTTTTCAAAAAGTATTGTAAATCCAATTAAAGCTGTTGTAAATTTTGCTAATGAAATTGCTGATGGGAATTTAAAGATTCAACCTATGCAAGTTAAATCAAAAGATGAAGTGGGAATACTAACAAATTCATTAAATGAAATGCACCAAAGCTTAAAACAAATTGTAATAAATATCTTTGATATATCTAATAATGTTAATGTGTCAGCAAATGTATTAGATCAAAATTTAAATGAAGTTTCAAAAGCTACAGAAAATGTGACAAGCGTTATTACTCAGATTTCTGAAGGTGCTATGAATCAAGCTGAAGATACTCAAAATGTAAACAGTAATATGATAGACCTTGGGGATATAATTGAGAATAATGCTCAAAATATTAAAGAATTATCGATTGCATCAAGTAAAATAGGGCAATTAACTACTGAAGGCCTTGAGACTATTCATATGCTATCTGATAATACAGATGAAAATAAGAAAATAATTAATAAGATTATAGATGTTATTAATAATACTAGCGATAGTGTTCAAATGATTGGACAAGCAAGTAGATTAATAGCTGGTGTTTCAGAACAAACTAATCTACTTGCCTTAAATGCAGCTATTGAGGCAGCTAGAGCTGGAGAAGCTGGAAAAGGCTTTTCGGTTGTAGCGGAAGAAATAAGAAAATTGGCTGAGCAATCTGCACAATCAACAAATGAAATAGATAAAATATTAGAAGAGTTAACTAGTAATGTTGAGATAGCAACACAAACAGGACAGGAAGTTAATATAACTACAAATAATCAAATAAATAGTGTTTTAGAAACAAAAAATAAATATAATAATATATCAAATGAAATTGAAATTACTATTGATAAAATCAATAATATTACTAATTTAAGTGATAAAATAGAAAATGGAAGAATTAACGTTTTAGAATCAGTTCAAAGCTTGGCAGCTATTGCCGAAGAAAGCACTGCAAGTACTGAGGAAACTGCAGCTTCAACAGAGGAAATATATGCTACAGTAGAGGGAATGACAGAAAAAAGTAAAATGTTATTTAATTTGTCTAAAGAGCTAAATAAATCAGTTGCTAAGTTTAAAATTTAAAAATTCTATTATTTTTAATTTAAAATTATACGTACAGATAGGTCTTAATTAAAATTAAGATTCATTTGTATATAATCTGAAAAACAGGTGAATTAATTCACCTGTTTTTATATTAATCTATTATTCTTGATAATTATTTAAAGTATTGTTAACAGCTTGCATAGCACCATTAACAGCATTTAAAGTCTCTTGTATTTTTTGTCTGTTTTGTGGTTTTTCTACTGTACCAAGAGCATTATTTAAGCAGTCAGTAGCACTTTGAAGTTGTTGTTGTACCATTTGAACGTGATGTTTAGCATTGTTATTTTGCATTTAAGAATCCCTCCATAATATATTAATTTGTGTTACAAATATATTATGTCTTTTTTTAAAAAGATAATTCACAGATTAACGAATTACAAATTATAACCAAGTTTTTTTGCTTTATAATAACAAGATACAAGTGCTGCAACATCATATCTTGCGTCATGAAAGTTCACATCATCACATTTAAAAAGTCTTTTAGCTCCATCTAAAACTTTCTCTGGTTTTACTTGAAGAAATTCCATAGATTCTTCAAGTCTAGGTTTTTTTATTCTTCCACTCTTATTCTTTAAATTCATTATAGGTTTAAAGTATTCCATAGTGCAAAAAAATTCATGTGGATACCATACTACTGCACCTAGTCTGCCAAATTCGGCATCTACGAACTTTTTATCAAAGTTTACATTATGAGCTATAAAAATGCCTCCCTGTAAGTCATTTGCCACTTCTTTATAAACATCTTTAAACTTTTGTCCGTTTGATAATGATTTTAATATTTCTACACTGAATCCGTGAACCTGTTGAGCTGAAGGTTCTACATAATCAACATCAAAAAAGAAATTCTTAGCATATGCAACCTTTTCTTCACCTTTATCATTAATATCACATACACAGTATGTAAGCTGAAGTATTTGTCCAGGATTTAAGCCTGTTGTTTCTGTATCTATAAAAATTTTTTTCATGAAAATCTCTCCTTATTAAAACTATTAGTGCGATTATTACAATTATACACCATATAAGAAATTAAATCTAAACTTACAATTATTTTTAAGCATGAGTAGACGAATTTTGACTTATTAAAAAAAATTAATTATAATAAATAATTAGGTAGTGATAATTAATATCATACTTAAAACATACAAATATAATTTGAAAGGAACATACATATGAAAAAAATAATATTACTGGTTTTATCAATAAGCTTAATACTTGGAATTACAGGTTGTTCTAATAAAGAAATAACTCCTGTATCAAGAGAGACGTTTGCCCTTGGAACAATAATAGATTTTAAAGTTTATGATAAAGATCAGGATAGAGCAAATAAAGTTATAGATGAATGCATAAAAAGAATAAAAGATATAGAACAAAAATTGTCTGTAAATATAGAGGATAGTGAAGTAACTACTGTAAATAAAAATGCAGGTAAGCAAAGCATTAAAGTAAGCGATGAAACAATGTATGTAGCTAAAAAATCACTTGAATACAGCAACATTACAAAGGGGAAATTTAATCTTACCGTATATCCTTTAGTTAATCTTTGGGGAATAGGAACTGAAAATGCTAGAGTTCCATCTCAAAGTGAGATAGAGGGTGTTATAAGGAATATAGACTATAAGGATGCTGTATTAGACGAAGCTAAAAAGACTATATACTTAAAAAGAGAAAATCAGGGTATAGATCTTGGGGCTATAGCAAAAGGTTATGTTGGAGATGAAATAAAGAAAGTTTTTATACAAAATGATATAAAATCTGCATTCGTCAATTTAGGTGGAAATGTAATGGCATACAAGGCTAAATTAGATGCTTCAAAATGGAGAATAGGAATACAAAATCCGCTACAACCTAGAGGTCAATATATTGGAATTGTAAGTGTAGAAGATAAATCAATAGTTACATCTGGAAATTATGAGAGATATTTCGAGCAAGATGGGAAAAGATATCATCATATATTAGATGCTACAAGTGGATATCCTGCTAATAAAGGACTTATAAGTACAAGTATAATAACAGAGAGTGGAATAGATGCAGATGCTTTATCTACTAGTGTTTATTTAATAGGACTTGAGGAGGGTATAGAGCTTATAGAATCACTAGATAAAGTAGAAGCAATATTTGTAACTAAGGATAAAGAAGTTTATACAACATCTGGACTAAAAGATAGTTTTGAACTTACAAATGAGGAATTTACTTATAAAAATTAACCAAAAGTATCTGATATTTCAGTAAGCTTCATTATATTAAAACTGCATATAAAAATGTTAGCGAATATTTTTAGATATTTTGACTAATATAACTTAGGCTGTATCGTTTGATAATCCGTTAAGAAATTTGCGTGTTTGACCGTAGGGAGTTCGTAAATTTTAGGATTATTAATAAGATAGAGCCTTAGTTATATTCAAAATATCGTTATATTCGTGGTATTTTTATAGGGAGTTTTTTGATACCTCCTATTCAGGAATTATTTTTTTATATTATTCATAATATGATCTGCAAATTCTTTTGCCTTTAAATCTATATCATCTACATTTAATATACTCTTTGGATCATTAGCAGTTGCCATTAAACAAAAATTAGGTGGTATATGAAAACCTTTATTTATATTCAAAGCTCCTATTAACTGCTTTGCCACCGAGTCACTTCCTGAATTGCCAGAAACTATTATAGAAAATATGCTTTTATCGTAAAATTTTATTTTTCTATAAAGAACTGTAAGCCTATTTATAACAGCCATAATTTTAGCAGATATAGCATCGTTATAGTTTGGACATATCCATATTATACAATCAGCTTTTTTTATACTAGGCAGTAGCTCCTTAGTTATAGCTCCTCCATAAAAGCAACTATCGTTTTCGCTATAGTGCTTACACGCTATATAAGAACATCCTTTGCAATCGGTTATTGTTCCATTTTCAACGTGAAACTCGTTTATAGTACAGTTGTTTAGATTTTTTTTTACCATATTCCAAAGCATCAATGTATTAGAAGTTTTATAAGAGCTTGAGTGAAGTGCTAGTATATTAGGCTTTTCTATAGCTTCATAGTGCTTTTTCATAAAATTTTTAATTAATTTTTTAGATAAGTGAAAATATATATTATCAAGTTCAAGGTCTAATTTTTTCTTCCATGTAGTAAAATTATTCAAATCTTTAGTAGCTTCAACCAACGGGTGTCCAATGAACGAACACCCTATTTGATTTAGTAAAAATATTATATTCTGAGATAAACTCTTTGTATATAATTCATTTGGACTTTGAACTATTAATATTGCACTTGAATTACTTAAAGAGTCTTTTCCTCTTTTATACAGTTTAGATATTATAGAAAATAAAGTGTTGTTAAATCCACAATCATCAAGCTCTAATGCAAATAATATTTTCTTATTTTTAAAATCTGGTAGGTTCGAATCTTCTTCAATAAATATAGTATTCAAATCTTCAGTTAATCTATTTATAAATGATTTAAATTCTTGTGATGCACTTGGCATTACAATATAAAGAGTATCCATAGTAACACTTCCCTTGATTAAATATTAGAATGTAAAGCAGTCTATATTATTTAAATCTCTATAGGTATCGTTTATTCTATTTAATAATTGTTCTGGAAGATGCAACATTTCTATTTCCATTCCAGACTGTGTTAATCTATTTTTAGCACCCATAAATATATTCCCCGTATAAGTTGAACTATAGTTCCAATTTCCCTTCATAGTATTTATAAGTGATAGAGCACCTGAAGATAAGGCTGGGGCAATGTATGGTTTGAAACCAGTATTTCTGACATCTATATTAGCATTGATAGCCTTATTAGTTAGATTTAGAGATAAGTATTCATCATAATTATTTATACTATTAGCTATTATAAGATCTTTTCCATGAGGGCCAAATGCTCTTCCTTCATTTATATAATTCTTAGTATTAGAATCTTTTTTAGAGTAATATATGGCTCTAGCATTCATAACCCCAAGACCATATCCTCTGATTTGGTCTGAGCTTAGGCCAAGAAAATCTAAATTTCCATTTTCATCTTTATTACTAGATATAAATGAAACCTTGCAAAGTAGATCTACAGGATCTGATACTACTGAAAATATTCCTTTAAAATTAGAATTACGAGCTTTTCTTGCGTAATGACTAACTATTTTTGCATTTTCTTCAAATTGAATCATTCTAACATCTGATACATTCGATCCTATAGGAGGTATTCCTTTTGATGCACAAAATACGAACATATCACAGTCGAATAATTTATCTTCTTCTACTATACTTACTTGTGGCATAGGATCACTAGAAAATGGATCTGCTATTTGATTCATCTCATATTCTAGTCTTTGAAGATTAGGTTTATTTAATCCATATAGACCTATTGAATCTATAATACTTCCACCTAAAAGTTTAAGACCTATTAAAAGAGTAGAGCCTACATCTCCAAGACCTACTATATTGACTCTCCATGATTTAGGCAAAGTAAAATTTATTGATTCTTTCCAGTTGGGGTAATTTGTATTTATACCCATAACTTTTCTATCGTTTATTTTATCCATTATCCATAAAGGTGTATTACATTCAAAGTCATCACATATATTTATTAAATTTATATTCTCTTCTTCTAAATAAAGTAGAGTTGGGTGTGAAATACAAAACATTTTTCTTGAATTTAATGGATTTAATTTAGTTAAAAAATATATAGTATCTTCGTTATTCATTGCTTCAGTTTCGGATATTTCATCTAAGTCGTAATTAAAGTTTGAAAATAGTACTTTATCATCAAATTTGTAAAAAAACATTTAATCATCTCCAGTTCTAAACTATTATATTTTTCATACGTTTCAAAAGTTCTAAGTCGTTTTCTAAATAATGAGATGGATTTAAATTTAAATCATAATTCATATTTTTACCATGATCCACATACCTAGGAGACTTTAAGACTTCTCCTAGATGATCTAGAGTGAGTTTACGCTTGTGTATCTTTTCGTATTCTTTTTCTATAGCTTTTAATATATCTATAGAGTTTTGTATACAAGTTCTTGATAGATTGTATAAAGACTCTTTAGATGCATTTTTTACAAAAGGTAAAGAGGTGTAAGGTAAGAGCATATTAATAGAAGGAATTAAATTTCTTTCAGGAGCTGCTCCTCTCCATAAAGTATCTCCTCCGATGAATGGATACATTGCATATTCATTGAACCACAATCTTAAATTTGGAATAAAATAAGCACAATCTACAGCTCTATTTTGAATATCCATAAGTTCTTTACCTCTACCTGATAAAATACCTACTATAATTTTATTAACGTTTACATTTTGCTCCTTAAATATAGGATCTATAGCTTTTATTCTATAGCCTTTATTCAAAATATCATCTATAAGAATTACATTTCTATTAAATGATGATATTGTTTTAATCTGACTTTGAAGATCTAGGTAGTAAGGGTATGAAGCAATAGAAAAATCGGTTAAGCTAGGATTAAATAATTTTTCTGTATGAAGAGATTTGGTAACTGTATTTGGAACAACAATTCCTTTTAAAAGGTTACCAAATGGAACACACATAGAATCTCCTAATTTTCTAGGTTCTAAGCTTATAGGAGGTACTTTATTTTCCTTACATACTTTTCTTATTAAATTCTCATATAAAACTGTTTTATCAAAAGACAATACAAGATTTCCAGGATAGATTGAGCTGAGTGCCTCTTGAAGTTTTTTTCTAGATTTTAATATAGTTTTTCTTACATTGTGACTATCTACAAAGGGAGCCTTTATAAAAGATTCAACATCTAAAGTCAATACACAAGGGTTTGTCATATTAACTATATAAATAGGATCTAAATCTGGCTCCAATATTTCTAAAAATCCTTGAAGTTTCAATGTATCTTTGATAGATTTAGTAAAATTATAGTTATCTGTAGTTTTATATATGGCATAAGTATAATCTCTTTTAATACAAAAAGATAGAACTTCTGTTATTAATATTTGTTCTAGGTTTTTTATTTTATGGTCTTTTAAACACGATATATAGTCAATTACAAAGGCTTTTCCGATGGCATTTTGGCGAACATATTCAGATGTAGCGTGGTTTTTAAACTCCTTATAAAGCATAGTCCAGTTCAATTGGTGGAATAAGCAAAATCCTAATAGTTTATTATTTTTACTAGAATCTTGTATATATAATATTCTTGAGTTATATGCTTTTAAATTATTATAAAGTTTTTTTATATTGTAATTATTGCCATTAAAAAATTCAGAATCTATTCTATCTATTAAATCATTGGATATATCTTTAGTTATATGTATATCTATAGACATAGTTTTTATAAGTGATTTATATTGAGGTTCTCTTTGGTACAATCCTTTTTCATATATATATTTCTGAGCAAGTGGATCTAAAAGTTCTGAAATGTTTCTATCTTCATCTATATAATCTCTTATTTGGCTAGAGCTTACATCTTCATACTGAGCAGGTAAATTAAGTAAGATAGCATCTTTTTCTAGGTTGTCAATTTCAGATTTAAGTTTATTATCAAGAGTAGTAGAATCTTTGATATTTCTTTTGAAAATTATATGAGAAAAATTATGTATAGAATAATCAGAAACAGGTTTTTTATATGCTGATGCATTTAGTATGACATCACTTCCTATTACTATAGAAATATCAGAATTAGGAAAACTTTCACTAAGTATTTTTAAATCTTTAGGGTTTGAAATATTAATAGGCATATCTTCTGGATATAAGTAAATATTAGGCTCATTAGCTATAGACATATTTATTATATTTCGCCTAAATAAATTAGGCTGAGCTTTTTTTGACCAAGAGAATTCATCTACAGAAAGATAAACTTCAAATCCTAAATTTTGTATATTTTTAGCAATTTCTTTGTGACCAATAGAGAACGGGTCGAAGGTTCCTGGAAAAAAAGCTATTTTAGAAGGAACCTGTATTGATATATCTTTCTTTGCAAATGTATATTCATTTATAAATCTATATACTTGAGTTAAGGCAGCGGCATTAGTAAAAAATACTATATCCTTTGCTTCAACTGAATCTACTAAAACTAAGAGCTTTTTAGCTATAATTTTAAATATATTTTTCTTATTCTCCATATCAAGTTTTTTAGATGCAAATATATGCCTTCCTATAACTCTAAACGAAGTTTGCTTAATATTGTAATCATAATGAGCAAGTCCATTTAATAAAATACCTAAAATCTTTATAAGTCTTTTATTTGAAATATCTTCATCTTCTGAGAATCTATTCTTGTATTTAGGGTAATTCTTCAAAGTTATTCCAATAGTTTCAAGGATTAGAGATGATATTTGATTGTTTGATTGTTTTATCTTTTGAGCAAAATCATCTATAATTTCATCTAACTCAATTGGTTGAAGATAAAGTATAATTTCACCTAAATAATCAGGTATATACTTACTAAACTGATATTTTTCTATTTCAAGAGATCTAAGTAGTTCTATTGCAATATCATTTCTTTCTTCAAGAGAGAGGTAAGGCATTATTTTTATGATGTTTTTCCCAGCGGAATTTCTAACCCCTTCTATACTACTAACCTTTAAAAGATTACAAAAGTGCATAGCTGTATAAGCCATATTGTTCAGATTTTTCACATTGTATTCAAATAATAAATCTATATTAATCTTTTTTATAATCCAAGGAGTTAAGGTCTTTAAGTTGCTTAAAAATATGTTTCCTATTTTAGATTCATCACTCAAATAAATTGATTTATACTTGTTTAAAGCAATATCTTTCAAGTTTAGTTTAGTTGAAATCTTAAATTTTAAGAAATTTTCTGCTGGTATCTGTGATTTAAATGTATTTGTTTTGAAAAATTCGTATATATCTTTATTTGAATTCAAATTATTATTTTCTTTATTCAAAAGTATATAAACTATATTTAAAGCAGATATTCTTATGTTATCGTTATTACTGTTTAAAGAAGGTAATATATAATCTACAATTATAGAATCATCACTTGTTGTAGGTATATATTTTATTGCATTTATTAAATAAAGCTGAATACTGTTATTTTTATTAAAGTATTTTTTATAATAGCTAAATATTATGCTTTTATAGTTTTTGACTTGAGACTTATTGCAGTTACTAAATAATGAAGAAATCATAACAGATATATTATATCCTATCCATTTTTTATGAATATCTATTATCTTATGATCTGGATTTATAAATAAATTTAAATAATCATATAAAAGAGAATAGCTAGTGGTAAGAGGGTTATTTAATTTAACATCACTAGGTATTTCTTTTCTGTAATTTTCATCAAATACTGCTATTAAATTACCTATTAAATATGCACATTGCTTTCTTATATCTTCGTCAGTATGGACTAAATTCTCATATAAAAATTTTAGCATTATTATTTTTTGGTTCTGAGTCAAATAAGTGGAATACTCTTCAAAAACTTGAAGATATTTTCTTATATTATCTTCATCGCTTGCACTTCTTGCAATCTCTAATATATAATTAAGTGAATGCTCGTTTCTAAGCTTATGCATCAAGTTTATATTGTGATGAACTGACAAATATTTTATGTTACTTATTATACTATCTCCACTTATTAAAGAGTAGTATGGCTTGTTAGCTTTATCAGATTTTATATATTCATATCCTAAATCTACACCTATATGTATTAAATAATCCTCAAAATCCTTAAGTTTTGCATAAACCTTTGAGTATCTTTTTTTCTTCAAATCATCCACATTGTCTAGTTTTTGAAGTATAATATCAAAAGACTCTTTTAAACTAAATATATTCATTTGGAACTTATTATTATTTTTAACACGAAAATCACAGTATATTAGTATAAGGGATTCTATAGATAGATTTTCAAGCTCAAGGTCCCAAACAGAGTGATTAAGAGCGATATGACCAATATAGGTTATATGATGTTTTTTAAACCATTTATCGGTATAATAATAATGAAGATAAGCTACTCTTTTTGACTCGCTTTTTTTGCAACCGAATTTCCCGAGATCATGACCAGCAGCACTTCCTGAAACTCTTCCTAAGTCTATAGGAACACCTAAATTTTTTATTTGTCGTGCTATACTAAGAACTAGATGGTGAACACCACATATGTGGTCTAGTGTATTATGGCCTAGTATTTCTTGGTTTAGTTTCATCATTTCATATATGTACTCATTATTAAAATATCTTATAAAACGTTTATATTCTGATTTTGAATCAAGTAAATCAATTTCATTTTTATCTAAGAAATTTAGAGGATATTGTATATAAAAGCTTGAAATATTAGATAACTTTTCGTATTTACAAAATACTCTGATAATCTCTATATATATTTTACAACCAAGTTTTATATTTTCACAAATATCATTGGAGCTTATTTCTACAGAGTCTGGAAATGATTTGTATAAAAGCATGTTGTAGGTATAGTTTAGCCAATTAGATTTACTTAAATTTGGATAAATATTGTCTAATATATTTTGGCAAAGATTTAAGATAGATTTGCATGTATAATCTTGATTTTTTATCATATTATTTATATTTACTACGAATAAATAATTATCTACATTATTTGTTAAAGATAAATGCGATATATTGTCTGAAAAATCTAGATTAGATATAGAATTTAGTATTTCTTTATGTATATCTACTGCAATATCTTTTTTCATCAAGGAAACACCTCCTGTAAGTAAAATTTTAGTATTTTAAATAATTATACTATGTATTATTAACTCTAAAAATAGTTAAATTCATATAATTTAAATTATATATAATATAATATTAATCTTGACACGAACATAGGTTTTGTGTAGTGTAAAATAGGAAATCAAAATAGAAGGTGGTAGTATATATGAACAAAAATAATGACTATGGGAATAATAGTATATCATCTCTTAAGGGTGCAGACAGAGTTAGATTAAGACCTAGTGTGATATTTGGCTCAGATGGTATTGAAGGATGTAAGCACTCTGTGTTTGAAATATTATCAAATTCTATAGATGAGGCAAGAGAAGGCTTTGGAAATATAATTGAGATAACAAGATGTATTGATAATTCTATAATAATAAAGGATAGAGGTAGAGGGATACCTCTTGATTATAATGAAAAAGAAGAAAGATACAATTGGGAGCTAGTATTTTGTGAATTATATGCAGGTGGTAAGTATAAAAATAATTCAGGTGAAAATTATGAATTTAGCTTAGGACTTAATGGACTTGGAAGCTGTGCTACTCAATATAGCTCAGAATATATGGATGTTACTGTTTATAGAGACGGATATAAGTACGATCTTCATTTTGAAAAAGGTGAGAATATAGGCGGTCTTAAAAAAGAAAAGTGCGATTATAAGCATACTGGAACTATAATAAAGTGGAAGCCTGATATAGAGGTGTTTACAGATATAAAAATAGATATAGACTATTATAAAGATGTAATTAAAAAACAGGCTATAGTAAATTCAAATCTTAAATTCAAGCTTTATGATGAAGAGGATGATGAAAATTACGAATATTGCTATGAAAATGGGATCTTGGATTATATAAATGAGATAAATGACTCAAAAGGATTTACTGAGGTTCAGTTATATGAAGATGAAAGACGTGGTAGAGATAGAGAGGACAAGCCTGAGTATAAGCTTAAGGTTCAGGTAGGGTTTTGTTTTAATAATGAAGTTAATTTGATTGAATATTACCATAACTCAAGTTTCTTAGAATATGGAGGATCTCCTGATAAGGCGGTTAAGAACGCATTTATATATATGATAGACAAGTATCTAAAGGATAATAACAAGTATAATAAAGGTGAGAAGAAGATAAGCTTTGTAGATATATCAGATAGTTTAATAATAGTTACAAATTCATTTTCTACAATCACAAGTTATGAAAATCAAACTAAAAAATCTATAACGAATAAATTTATACAAGAAGCTATAACGAGCCTATTAAAAGAAAAGTTAGAAATATATTTTATAGAGAATAAATTAGAAGCAAATAAAATATGTGAACAAGTTCTAGTTAATAAGAGAAGTAGAGAAAAAGCTGAAAAAACGAGAATAAATATTAAAAAGCAGTTAGGTGGAAATATAGATATAAAAAACAGGGTAAAGAAGTTTGTTGATTGTAGAACCAAGGATATTAGTAAAAGAGAATTATTTATAGTTGAGGGAGATTCTGCACTTGGTTCTTGTAAAATGGGAAGAGATTCAGAATTTCAAGCAATAATACCTGTTAGAGGAAAAATACTTAATTGTCTTAAAGCTGATTATGATAAGATATTCAAGAATGATATAATAACGGATCTATTAAAGGTTCTTGGATGTGGTGTTCAAATAGAGTCTAAGCATAATAAGGATCTAAATACTTTTGATATGAATAATTTGAATTGGGATAAGGTTATAATATGTACCGATGCAGATGTAGATGGATTCCAAATTAGAACGCTTATACTTACAATGCTTTATAGATTAGTACCTATGTTAATAGAAGAGGGAAAGGTATACATAGCTGAATCTCCATTATTTGAAATAAATACTTCAAGAAAAACTTATTTTGCTTATAATGAAAAGGAAAAGAATAGTATATTGTCTAAGATAAAGGGTAAATACACTATACAAAGGTCCAAGGGACTTGGTGAAAATGAGCCTGAAATGATGTGGCAAACTACTATGAATCCTGAAAGTAGAAGGCTTATTCAAGTTCTTCCTGAAGATGTTAAGAAAACACAAGAGGTATTTGATATGCTATTAGGGGACGATATTAAAGGAAGAAAAAGATTCATAGCTGAGTATGGACATAAGTACATGGATATGACAGATGTTAGTTAAGGGGAGTGAAGAATTATGGTTGAAAATATAGATAAACAAAGGATTACAGAAACACTACAAGAAAATTATATGCCATATGCTATGAGTGTAATAGTTTCAAGAGCTATTCCAGAGATAGATGGTTTTAAGCCAAGTCATAGAAAGCTTTTGTATACTATGTATAAAATGGGGCTTTTAAATTCCAATAAAACAAAGTCTGCAAATGTTGTTGGACAGACTATGAAGTTAAATCCTCATGGTGATATGGCTATATATGAGACACTAGTTAGATTGACAAGAGGAAATGATTCTTTACTTCACCCATTTATAGATTCTAAAGGAAACTTTGGTAAAAAATATTCCAAAGATATGAGCTTTGCAGCACCTAGATATACAGAGGTAAAATTGGATGATTTGTGTAAGGAAATTTTTAAGGATATAGATAAGAATACTGTTAAGTTTGTAGACAATTATGATGGAACCTTAAAAGAACCAGTGCTTTTACCTACAACATATCCTAATGTACTTGTAAATGCAAATCAAGGTATAGCTGTTGGTATGTCGAGCAGTATATGTAGTTTTAATTTAGAAGAGGTATGTACTGCTACTATAAATTATATTAAGAATGAAGATATAGATATAACTGATTATATAAAGGCTCCTGATTTTTCAACAGGTGGATATATAATATATTCAAAAGATCAAATGAAAAAGATATATGAAACAGGAAGAGGAAGCTTTAAATTACGAGCTAAGCATAGATATGATAAGAAGAACAACTGCATAGAAATATATGAGATTCCTTATACTACGAATATAGAGACTATAATAGATAAGGTAATAGACCTTGTTAAAGATAATAAAATTAAAGAAATATCAGATGTTAGAGATGAAACAGATTTAAAAGGTCTTAAGATTACTTTAGATTTAAAAAGAAATACAGATGTAGACTTACTTATGCATAAGCTTTATAAGATGACTACTCTTGAAGACAGTTTTTCTTGCAATTTTAATATGTTAATAAATGGACAACCAAAGGTATTAGGGATAAAAGAGGTTTTAAGAGAATGGGTTGATTTTAGAATTGATTGCATAAAGGGATATCTACAATATGATATAGGGAAAAAGACAGATAGATTGCACCTTTTATTAGGGCTTGAAAAGATACTTCTTGATATAGACAAAGCTATTGATATAATTAGAAATACTAAAGAGGATAAAGAGGTTATACCTAATTTAATTAAAGGATTTAATATAGATGAAATTCAAGCGGAATACATAGCTGAAATAAAGCTTAGAAATTTAAATAAAGAATATATATTAAAGCAGTTAAATAATATAAAGACGTTACAGTCTGATTTGAAAAATCTTCACGAGACTATTAAAAGCGATAAAAAAATAAAGAATATAATAATAAAAGAATTAAAAGAGGTTTCTAAAAAATATAAAAAACCTAGAAAAACTGAAATAATAAGTAATGAAGATATAAAAGAAATAAAAGATGAGCATTTAATAAATGATTATAATGTTAAGCTATTTTTAACTAATGAAAATTACTTTAAGAAGATATCTCTTGCTTCTCTTAGATCTTTTTCAGAGCAAAAACTGAAAGATGATGATTTTATAATACAAGAGATAGATGCTAATAATAAGGATGAAATTTTGCTTTTTTCAAATAAGCAAAATTTATATAAATTAAAAGTTTATGATATTGTTGATTGTAAGGCTAGTTCTTTAGGAGAGTATTTGACTAATATATTAAAGCTAAAGCAAGATGAAAGTATTATATATATGTGCCTTTCTAATAATTATGAGGGTTATATGCTTTATTGCTTTAAGGATGCTAAGATAGCTAAAACTCATATAGAAAATTACAAGACTAAAACTAATAGAAGAAAGCTTGTAAAGGCTTATTCTGATAAGTCAGAATTAGTTCGTATGCTTTATATAAAAAATGATGTTAAATTAGAGATTTATAAAAATAATAAAAAAGCATCGGTTATAAATACCAAGGATATAGAGGTTCAAACTACTAAAACTTCTAAAGGTATAGAAGTTTTAAAGCTTGGGAAGAGAAGTTATATGACTGATGTAAAAATAATAGATTAAAAAAATACGCCATATTTATAGGCGTATTTTTTTGAGAAAATTGATTAAATGGTAAAAAATTCAAATTGTTAGAAAATTAAGAAAAATGCATTGACATTTGTTTAAGTTGTAAAGTATAATATTATTAATTAAATAGTTCGGATGAAGATAATGAAAAAGCGTTATCAGACGAACCTCTGGAGAGACTCAGTAACGAGCACCGAAGGGGAAAGCTAACATGTTTAGTCAAACTCTCAGGTAAAAGGACAGAGATTATTCTTATTAGAATACATTCCAGAGGTCAAACTATATATGGTTTGACTTTTTGATTACATTTCTTTATTGCTTTTCGATTTTGAATTTCAAGCTTTAATTTTGTATTAAAAAATTAAATAAGGAGGAATTATATGGAACAAATAGTCGGCTTATTAAATGGATTGATTTGGAGTAAAGCACTTATTATTTTATGTTTAGGAGCAGGTATATACTTTTCTGTCAGAACTCGTTTTTTACAAGTTAGACATCTAAAGGATATGGTAAAACTATTATTTAGTGGATCATCATCAGAGCAAGGGGTTTCTTCGTTCCAAGCATTCGCACTATCGGTATCAGGTCGTGTAGGAACTGGAAATATAGCTGGGGTTGCAACTGCCATAGCTATGGGAGGACCTGGAGCATTGTTTTGGATGTGGGCAATAGCCTTTTTAGGAGCAGGCTCAGCTTATGTTGAGGCTACTTTAGCTCAAATATACAAGGTTGAACAAGATGGAGAATATCGTGGAGGACCAGCATACTACATAGAAAAGGGAATGAACAACAAGTGGTATGCAACTACATTTGCAATTGCTACTATAGTTGCAATGGGAATCTTTTTACCAGGAGTTCAATCGAACAGTATAGCAGCAGGACTTGAAAATGCATTTGGAATAACTCCGCAAATATCAGGAGGAATAATAATTGTATTTTTAGGACTTATAATATTTGGTGGAGTTAAGCGTATAAGTAAAGCAGCTGAAATAATAGTACCTGTTATGGCTACTGGTTATATAATAGTTGCACTTATTATAATAGTTGTAAATATTGCTGAATTACCTGCAGTTATAGCATTAGTATTCAAGAGTGCATTTGGTGCACAGCCTGCATTTGCTGGTATACTAGGTATGGCTATTTCTTGGGGAGTTAAGCGTGGTATTTATTCAAATGAGGCAGGACAAGGAACTAGCCCGCACGCAGCAGCAGCAGCTGAGGTTTCACACCCTGCAAAACAAGGATTGGTTCAAGCGTTTTCAGTATATATAGATACTTTATTCGTTTGTTCAGCTACTGGATTCATGATTTTAATAACTGGAATGTATAATATCCATGATTCAGCTGGAGGATTTATAGTTAATAACTTAGGAGACGTTGCGGTAGGTCCTATATATACTCAAAGAGCAGTTGAAACATTATTACCATCTTTTGGTAGTGCATTCGTTGCTATAGCTTTATTCTTCTTCGCATTCACTACTTTAATGGCATATTACTATATTGCAGAGACTAATGTTGCTTACTTAATAAGAAAGAGCAATAATAAGTCGTTAATAAATGTATTAAGAGCTGTAATGCTTATAACAACTTTCTATGGTGCCGTAAAGACTGCAAGCTTAGCTTGGGCTTTAGGTGATATAGGTGTTGGAGCGATGGCATGGTTAAATGTTATAGCTATACTTATAATGGCAAAACCTGCTCTTATAGCACTTAAAGATTATGAAGAACAAAGAGCAGCAGGTAAGGACCCTGTATTCAACTCTAAAAAATGTGGAATAGAAAATGCAGAGTTCTGGGAAAATACTAGTGAGAGTACGTTTAAATAATTAAATAGTATAGTTAAATAAAAAAAGACTCCGTAAGGAGTCTTTTTTTATGACTTGTTAGAAATATGAGATACCATATAAAATAAGTATGAAAATAGGGTTAAAGTTATATGGTTAAAAAACTATTTATAAATCATACTATAAATATATAGTAAAATTGTACGACTATGATATAATGATATTTATATATATTTTTTAGGAGAGTGATGATTTTTGGATCCGAGTAGTTTGTGGCAATTTTTCGTATTATTTATATTATTAGGAGTATCTTCGTTTTTTTCAGCTTCAGAAACTGCCTTAATGTCTTTGAGTAAAATCAAAATAAGACATATGAAGGATGAAAATGTTAAAGGAGCAGATGTTGTAACTAAATTAATTGAAGACCCAAATAAGTTATTAGGAGCAATACTTGTAGGCAACAATGTTGTTAACATTGGAGCCTCTGCAATAGCAACATCCTTGTTTATAAGTTTATTTAAGGAAAATGGAGCAGTTATCGCAACTGCCTTTATGACAATATTAGTTCTTATATTTGGAGAAATAACGCCAAAGTCCTTGGCGGCTCAAAATTCAGAAACTGTATCATTGAAGGTTTCAAAGATTATATCTATAGTAGTTATAGTGTTGAGTCCTATAGTTTTTATATTCAACTATGTATCAAAATTTATAATAATGCTGTTTGGAGGCAATCCAGATGCTCATCAACCATTTATAACAGAGGAAGAACTTAGAACTATGGTTGATGTAAGCCATGAAGAGGGAGTTCTTGAGGTTGAAGAAAAAGAGATGATACAAAATGTTTTTGAATTTGGAGACTTACAGGCAAAGGATGCTATGATTCAAAGAACTGATGTTGTAGGTATTGATGTAGAAGATACTTATGATGATATAGTAGAAAAATTTCAAGAAGACCATTTTTCTAGAATGCCAATATATGAAGAGAGTATAGATGATATAATAGGAATTTTAAATGTAAAGGATTTAGCATTTGTAGATAAGGATAGAGATAACTTTGATATTAAAAAATACATGAGAGATCCGTATTATACATTTGAATTTAAGAAGATAACTGAATTATTTCAAGAAATGAGAGAAGAAAAAATTCATATGGCTATAGTTTTAGATGAATACGGTGGAACAGCTGGTATTATAACTATAGAGGATTTGATAGAAGAAATAGTGGGTGATATAGAAGATGAATACGATGAAGAAGATGATGAAATAAAGATAGTAAATGAAAATGAATATATTATAGATGGAAGTACAAGAATAAATATAGTTAATGAAGCTATAGGAACGAATATAGAATCAGAAGAATTTGAATCAATAGGAGGAGTTTTAATAGGTGAGCTAGGAAGGCTTCCGGAAGAAGGTGAAGAAGTAAGCTTTGATAATATAAAGCTTATTGTTGAGAGCTTAGAGAAGAATAGAATAAAAAATATACGATTATTTACACAATAGAGTAAAAGATGCCAAAGCTATTAGCTTTGGTATTTTTTTGAGGATTTAATTGTCGAAATTGTTGAGAAATTGTTGAGAATGATATAGTGATTTAGTAATAAATAATATACATAAAATGAATTTAATGTAAGTTAAGATAGACTACATTAATATTACAAAGTTAAAATTATTAGAAAAGGAGAGGGTTTTATGGTTAAACAAAGATTATCGTTTTTTTTAGTAGTCACAATGTTATTTACTTTAATAGGAAATCCAGTGAAAACTGTATATGCAGAAAGTGACTACACATATAACGATATACAAGGTGGAGTCCAAATTACAAGATATACAGGAACAAGCAAAGACATTAACATTCCAAGAACAATAGATGGGAAAACAGTAAAGCGTATAGGAAGGGAGGCATTTGCTCATAAACAACTAAAAAGTGTAACGATACCAGATAGTGTAACTAGTATAGGAAATTCTGCATTTAATGACAATCAACTAACAAGCATAACGATACCAGATAATATAACTAGTATAAGTGATTATGCATTTAATGGTAACCAACTAACAAGCATAATAATACCAGATAGTGTAATTAATATAGGGGATAGTGCGTTTTCTAATAATCAATTAGAAAGTGTAACGATACCAAATGGATTTGTCTATATAGGAAAGAATGTCTTTAGCAACAACCGACTAAAAAGTATAATTCTACCAGATAGTGTAACTTCCATAGACAATGGAGCGTTTTCTAATAATCAATTAGAAAGTGTAATGATACCAGGTGTAGTTGTTATAGGAGATATTGCATTTTCTAATAATAAACTTGAAAGTATAACAATACCAGATAGTGTAGAGTTTATAGGATTGTATGCCTTTGGGAAGAATCAACTGACAAGCATAACAATACCAGATAGTGTAACTACGATAGGGATTAGAGCATTTTTTGATAATCAACTTACAAGTGTAACGATATCAGATAATGTAAATGTAGGTTCTGTTGCTATAGGAAATGGATTTAAAGCTTTTTATGATCAAGAAAAAAAAGCTGGAGAATATATATTCAGTGAAAATAAATGGTCATTAAAAGTAGCAGATAATACAGCACCAACAGTAAGCACATATGCCCCATTAGATGATGCTAAAGATGTAGCAATAAATGCAAACTTAGTATTAACATTTAGTGAAAATGTTAGTGCAGTAAGTGGAAAGAATATAGAAATATATGATGCATCAGATGATAGTGTAGTAGAAACAATAGCATCAGATAGCGGGGGAGTAACAGTATCAAATAATAAAGTAACAATAAACCCAACAAATAACTTAGCAAACAGTAAATAATATTATGTAAAGATAGATGCAGGAGCATTTAAAGATGCATCTAAAAACGAATATACAGGAATAACAGATAAGACAACATGGAACTTTACAACAGAGGCAGAGTATACATATACTTCATATTATAAAGGTGGAATAAAAATTACAGGGTATACAGGAACAAGCAAAGATATTAATATTCCAAAAACAATAGATGGAAAAACCGTACAGAGTATAGGGATGAATGCATTCAAAGGCAACCAACTAACAAGTGTAGATATACCAAATAGTGTAGAGGTTATAGGATATAATGCATTTGAAAATAATAAATTAACAAGTGTAACTATACCGAATGGTTTAACTATGATAGGAAATTCTGTATTTAAAAACAATCAAATAGCAAGTTTGGAAATACCAAATAATGTGACTAAAATAGGGGAAAGTGCGTTTGAAAAAAATCAATTAAAAAGTATAGAGATATCAAATAGTGTAACATTCATAGGATATACTGCATTTAAAGAGAATCAACTAACAAGTGTAAAAATGCCAGCAAATATGACATTAGGTGAAGATGTGATACATGATAATTTTAAGGGATTTTATGATACAGAAAAAAAAGCTGGAGAATATATATTCAGTGAAAATAAATGGTCATTAAAAGTAGACGATAAAGCACCAACAGTAAGCAAATATGCCCCAGCAGACAATGCTAAAGATGTAGCAATAGATGCAAACTTAGTATTAACATTTAGTGAAAATGTTAAAGCAGTAAGTGGAAAGAATATAGAAATATATGATGCATCAAATAATAGTAAAGTAGAAACAATAGCGGCAAATGATGCAAAAGTAACAGTAAGTAGCAATACAGTAACAATAAATCCACAAAATAACTTAGGAAATAGCAAAGACTATTATGTAAAGATAGATGCAGGAGCATTTACAGATACATCATCAAATAATAATGCATATGCAGGAATAACAGATAAGGCAAGATGGAACTTCACAACAGTAGCTCCATCAGACTATAAATATAAAGATATAGATGGGGGAGTGGAGATTACACATTATACAGGAACAAGCAAAGACATTAACATTCCAAAAACAATAGATGGAAAAATAGTAAAGAGTATAGGAAATTATGCATTTAATAGAAACCAACTAACAAGCATAACGATACCAGATAGTGTAACTAGTATAGGAAATTATGCATTTGAGGGTAACCAACTAACAAGCATAACGCTACCAGATATTATAACTAGTATAGGAAATTATGCATTTGAGGGTAACCAACTAACAAGCATAACGATACCAAATAGTGTAACTAGTATAGGAAATTTTGCATTTAAGGGTAACCAACTAACAAGCATAACGCTACCAGATAGTATAACTAGTATAGGAAATTCTGCATTTGAGGGTAACCAACTAACAAGCATAACGATACCAGATAGTGTAACTAGTATAGGAAATTCTGCATTTCAAAATAACCAACTAACAAGCATAACGATACCAAATAGTGTAACTAGTATAGGAACGGGTGCATTTTGTTTAAACCAACTAACAAACATAACGATACCAAATAGTGTAACTAGTATAGGAATTTGTGCATTTTACAGAAACCAACTAACAAGCATAACGATACCAAATAGTGTAACTAGTATAGGAAATTCTGCATTTCAGGGTAACCAACTAACAAGAGTTAAAATTCCAGAAGGTGTGACATTAGGAGATAAAATTATAGATGATAAATTTAATAATTTTTATGATACAGAAGACAAAGCAAAAGGTGAATATGTATACAGTGATGGAGCATGGAAAAAAATAGTACCAGATAATACAGCACCAACAGTAAGCAAATATGCACCATTAGACAATGCTACAGATGTAGCAATAGATGCAAATGCAGTAATAACATTTGATGAAAATATTAAAGCAGTAAGTGGAAAGAATATAGAAATATATGAAACAACAGGAGATAAATTAGTAGGAAAAGTAGCAGCAGATGATGAAAAAGTAACAGTAAGTGGTAATAAAGTAACAATAAACTCACAAAATATATTAGAGAATAGCAAAGACTATTATATAAAGATAGATGCAGGAGCATTCACAGATACATCATCAAATAATAATGAATATGCAGGAATAACAGATAATACAACATGGAATTTTACAACAGTAGCACCATCAGATAATACAGCACCAACAGTAACATTCTTACCAGCAGATAGTGCAACTGGTGTAGCAATAGATAAAAATATTACAATAACATTCAATGAAGCAGTGAGAAAAATAGATAATAGTGAACTAACAAATGCAGACTTAGCAGGAATAATTAAACTTAAGAAGACAGATGAAAATGGAACAGATGTAGCATTTATAGCGACAGTAGACTCACAGAAGAAAGTAATTACAATTAAGCCAAATGGAAATTTGGATAATAATCAAGTATATTATGTAGAGATAAAAAATCAAGTAGAAGATGAATCAGATAATGCAATTACAAAATCTACAGCTACATTCAAAACAGTAGCAAGAAGTTCAAGCTCAGGAAAATCAAAATCATCATATAAAAATAAGAAAGAAGATAGTACATCAGGATTTGTAAATGGTAAAAAGGTAGTAATAGGAAAACAGGAAGTAATAGGTAAAGGTGAAGATAAAGAGATAAAATTAATTGTTGATAATAATTTGGTAGAACAAAAAATTATAAAAGACAATAAAAACAAAGAAAATGTTTTTGAAGTTGAAATAGAATCTAAAGATAATAAAAAAGTGACTACCGTTTTGAGTGGTGATATCATAAAAAAAATGAATGAAAATGAATTTAAACTGTCAGTTAAAGCATCGGATGTTAGATATAATCTTCCAGCGAAGGAAATTGATATTGAAAAAGTTGCAAAAACATTAGAAGTAGATAAGAAAGACTTAAAAAATATTGTATTAGAAATAAAAGTTGATAAAGTAGATAATGAACTATCTCGTCAAATAAAAGAGAGTGCAAAAGAAAAAAAATATGATATTATTTTACAGCCTATTGAGTTTAAGGTTATAGCAAAGACCAACTCTTTGTTAAATAAGAAAGAAGTAGAAATTTCTAAATTCAAACAATCTGTTCAAAGAATAATAGAAATACCAGAAGGTGTAGACTTTAATAAGATTACAACAGGAATTAAGTACAATAAAGACAAAACATTCACTCATGTTCCAACTGAGGTATTTAAGGAAAATAATAAATATTTTGCAAAAATAAATTCATTTACAAACTCTACTTATTCTATTATTTTCAATCCAATTGAAGTTTCATCTGTAGAAAATCATTGGTCAAAAGAGTCTGTAAATGATATGGCATCAAGACTTGTAATAAAAAATCCAGAAAACTTTAAACCAGATGAAGAAATAACAAGAGGAGATTTTGCAGAATATATAACAAAAGCAATTGGACTATATAGAACTGATGCTACAAAAAAAGGACTATTTACAGATATTAAAGCTACAGATGAATTTGCAAATGCAATAACGATTGCGAATGAGTACGGTATAATAAAGGGCTATGAGGATAAAACATTTAAGCCAAATGAAAAAATTAGCAGAGAAGAAGCCATGACAATGTATGCTAGAGCTATGGACATTGTAAAACTTAGTGGAATTGATAATAAGAGAATTAGTAACTACAAAGATGAATCAGAAGTATCTAAATGGGCATATAAATCTGTTGAAAAAACTTTAAATGCGGGAGTATTTAATGGCAAAACAGAAGATACAATTGATCCAAAAGCTACATTTACCTATGCAGAAGCTACAACTGCAATTAGGAATTTGCTTATAGAAGCAAAATTAATAAATAAATAAAATGCCTAAGAAAGAAAGGTTGTCTCAAAATATATTGAGACGCCTTTTTTGTCTATTTGATTCTTTAGGAAGCTATATCATTTTTGCATAGAGATAACTATAAAGGCAGATAATAATATTAAAGTAATTTATAAAAGGTGATGAATATGTTTGATAAATGTTTTATTCAAAATATTAAGAAATCATTTGTTTTTACACTTATATATACATTAGTATTTATTGTGTTTTCATTAACAATACCGTATACATATCCATTCGTTTTGGCATTTATAATTGCTGTACTTATAAAGCCATGTACAGATTATTTATATAAAAAATTCCACTTAAAAAAAGGTATATCTGCTATATTGTTATCAGTATTAATATTTATAATTCTCTTACTAATTTGTACGTTTATAGTATTTAACGTGAAGATAGAGTCTAAGGACATACTGAGTTCTATAGATGATTTTAATGAATTATACCATACGCTAGTAAATCAAATGAATAAACTGAATATATTTTATGAAAAACTTGAGCCTGGTATTGTACAAGGAGTTCAAAAACAGCTTTCGTCTAATATTCATAATATATTTAATAGTTTATTAAATATTACAAATAAAGGCATCCAAATGATAATAGGGGTTCCTTTATTATTTATAGTTGCGTTTGTTGTATTATTTAGTTTGTATTTTTTTGATAAAGACATGGAAAAGATAAAAAACAAGTTCTTATCTTTTTTTTGTGATGATGGAAGAAAAAAAGCTTCTAATATGTTAAATGAAATTAAACATATGATGTTTGGATATTTAAAGGCATACATAATATTGGTAGGAATAACTTTTATATGTACTTTGATAGGGTTTTGGATATTAAAAATAAGGTATACATTGATTATAAGCCTTTTAGTTGCTATTTTAGATATTATACCAGTAATTGGAATTGGTTTTATATATATACCTATGTTTATCTTTTATATTATAAAAAAACAGTACTTTATAGCTGTAGGTATAATAGCTTTATTTGCTATAATAACTATTATGATAGAATTAATAGAGCCAAAGGTTATATCAAATTCAGTTGGAATACATCCATTAACAGCTCTAGGTATAATATTTATTGGCCTTGCATCATATGGGATATTAGGTATGGTTTATTTAATGTTTTATGTTGTATTCTACAAAATATTCAAAAAGGTAAATATAATATGAAAAAAATTATATATATTATTTTATTATTAAATAAGTAATGGTAAAATAAAGAAAAGGTTTTTGAGGAGGGTTTTGATATGAGCAAGGTTGTTGATAGATTTATAAAATATGTTAAGGAAGATACAAAGGCAGATCCAAGTTCTAGTTCTTGTCCTAGTTCAAATATTCAAATTGATTTTGCAAAAAAACTAGTTGAGGAATTAAAGGAAATTGGATTATCAGATGCAGCTGTTGATGAGAACGGTTATGTAATGGCAACTCTTGAATCTAATACAGATAAAGAAGTAGAAACTATAGGGTTTATAGCTCATATGGACACAGCTCCAGATATGAGTGGAAAAAATGTAAATCCTAAAATAGTTGAAAATTATGATGGAAAAGATATTGTATTAAGCGAAGACGGTAGTGTAGTATTATCTCCAAGTGATTCACCAGAGATTCTGAATTATGTAGGAAAAACTCTTATAACTACAGACGGTACAACTCTTTTAGGTGCTGATGATAAGGCTGGTATAGCTGAAATAGTTACAGCTATGGAGTACTTAATAAATAATCCTGAAATAAAGCATGGTAAAATAAGAATTGGATTTACACCTGATGAAGAAATTGGAAGAGGTGCTGACAAGTTCGATATTGAAAAGTTTGGAGCAAAATACGCTTATACTTTAGATGGTGGAGAAATAGGAGAATTAGAATATGAAAACTTTAATGCAGCAGGAGCTGTCATTAAAGTAAATGGGAAAAATGTTCATCCGGGATACGCTAAGAATAAGATGAAAAATGCTGTTTTAATAGCTATGGAGCTAGGTGGAATGCTTCCTAAAGAAGAAATACCATCAAAGACTGATGGATATGAAGGGTTCTATCATTTAGATGAATTAAATGGAAGTGTTGAAGAGGTTAAGATGGAGTACATAATAAGAGATTTTGATATGAATAGCTTTGAAAATAGAAAAAAGGTTATGGAAGATGTAGTAAACAAAATCAACGGAAAATATGGAAAAAATACTGCTGTATTAGATATGAATGATCAATATTATAATATGAAGGAAAAGGTAGAGCCTGTAAAATATATAGTTGATATAGTTGAGGAAGCTATGAAAGAAACAGGTATAACTCCTATGATAAAGCCTATAAGAGGAGGAACTGATGGAGCTAGACTTTCGTTTGAAGGTCTTCCAACACCTAATATATTTACTGGAGGACATAATTTCCACGGTAAATACGAATATATACCTACATTTGCTATGGAAAAAGCAGTAGAGCTTGTAGTTAAGATAGTTCAAAAATATGAATGTAAAAATTAATATAGGTATTAAAAATAAATCCAGTATATAGGTATATGCTGGATTTATTTTTTGTTAAATTACAAAATATAATAAAAAGTGATATAATATATATAAATAATAAAGAAGGGAGTATTTTAAAATGACCTATATTCAAAACATAATCAATACTAATGTAAGTCAATATTTAAATAATTTAGGAATATATTTGATTTATTATTATATAATCATAAATATATACGGATTTATAATGACTGGTCTAGATAAGAGAAAAGCTAGAAGAAGACAATTTAGAACTAAAGAACTTAGGTTTTTTGTGGTTTCACTTTTAGGAGGAGCTTTAGGTGTTGTTATGGGAATGACAGTTTTTAGGCATAAAACTCAAAAAGATAAATTTTATATAGGCATTCCTTCTATATTTTTATTAAATTTAGTCGTTTCATTTTTAATATATAGATATTTGATTTAAAGGGGGTTGTGCATTATGTATGCTTTATATTTAGTTTTAAATGAGGTAGATAAGTTGGATGATGTATTAGATATATTTTATCATCTGAATTTAGGTGCTACTGTTATAGACAGCGAGGGAATGGGGAAGGTTCTTCTAGACCATGATATAGATGTTCCTGTATTTTCAGGGATAAAGAAGTTGATAGAAGGTCACAAGCCTTACAACAAGACTATTATAAGTGTAATAAGAGATGAAGAATTATTAAGAAAAACTGTTGATAAAATAAAAGAAGAGCTAAATTATATGCAAGAGCCAGGAGTTGGATTTTTATTTGTACTTCCAGTCGTAGAGTGTCATGGTTTTGGAATAGACAAAATAGAAGCTAAATAATTAAATTTGTATACTTAATCCAAAGAAGCTTATTAAAATATTAAATATTTTAATAAGCTTCTTTGATTTAAAGTATATTAATCTCTTTCAAAATTTTACCTGTAATTATATTTATAAGCGTTATTGAGTTATCTTCTACTATAGCTATTGAGTGAGTACCATCTTTAGGAAGTGACGTACTACCTGGATTAAGTACTATTAAACTGCCATCCTTGTAAAGTTCTTTTACATGTGTGTGACCAGAAATTAATATATCTGCATTATAATCTTTTGCCATTTTTATTATATCTTCTTTAGATTTTCTATAGCCATGACAGATAAGAATATTTAAATCATTAAGTTTGCTAAATACAAAAGGTGTTTGAATTGGATGGTTTATAACCATTTGATCAACATCAGAATCACAATTTCCACTTGCAAATATTAAATTATTTAAAGAATTGATTTTAACTGCTAATTCTTTTGGATTATATCCATCAGGAAGTGGGTTCCTAGGACCGTGATATAATACATCTCCTGCATGAAGTATATATTCGCAGTCGTTTAAATAAGATAAAGCTTTATTAAAATAAGTTAAGCTTCCATGCGTATCGCTTATTATTCCTAATTTCATATGTATTTCCTCCTATAATTTATAAAAACTTTTCTGATACCTTGTTCCAAAATTCATAGTTTTTAAATCTAAGTAATTTTATTTTAATATCAGAAGATTTTATTATAATTTTAGTAGTTGCACTATATTTATGCTCAACACCATCATGTACTATCAAAACAGAATTTTCAAATCTACATTCTGGAGTTATATCAACTACAGAATGCTCAGATAATATAATACTAGATGTAAAAGATCTATAAGCATTAGTATTGATAGGAGATAGAGGTGTTATTTGAATCAATTTCAGACTAGGATCGACAATACTTCCACCAGATGAATAATTGTATGCAGTAGAACCTGTTGGAGTTGATACTATTATTCCATCTCCACTGAATTTCTCTATAAAATTATTGTTTACACTTAAATTCAAATGTATAGTTCTTGATAAATTGTTTTTTATAACTATCTCATTTATTGCAAGTGATTCAACACATCTATTTTTTGTATAGATGTAAGATTTTATAGGGTTTATTTCTTGTATATAATAATCATTTTTTATATAAGAATCTATAAAATCATCTATCTCAGATGGACGTATTTCTTGAAAAAATCCTAGATGTCCTGTATTGATACCTATAATAGGAATTGATGTAAAGTTATATTCGTGAACTGTTTTTAAAAAAGAACCATCCCCACCTATGCATACTATAAGATCTACTTTTGAAGTTAGTTTATCTGTAACTTCAAATCCCTTGGACTCTAATTTTGATTTTAACGTTTTGGCAGTTTCCTGAGAGATGACAGATAAATTAGCAGTTATATTTATAATTTTTTTCATATAAAATCTCCCTTTCATTAACCCTAAAGATATTATAACATAATTAGATTAATCTAATAACTTGCCTATTAAAAATATAAATAATATAATACCTATATTGACTATTATAATTAGGAGGAAATAATTTGCTGGATAAAAAAAATCAAAGATACAACTTGATATCATATCAAGTACAAGATAAAGGACTTACACTGAAAAAGATTTTGTTAGATAAATTGAATATGTCTGTTAGATTTATAAATAAAATGAAAAAAGATAGAAATATATTAGTTAATTCAAAATATCAAACTCTTTCTTATGAAACTAAAATAGGTGATTTAATACAAATTAAAATAGATGAAGAAAGTAATCATTTTGAACCTCAAGATTTAAATATACAAGTATTATATGAAGACTTTGATATTATGATGATAAGTAAGCCTCCATATATGGTTGTTCATCCAACAAAGAGTCACATAGATAAAACTATTGCAAATGGAATTATGTTTTATTTAAAGGATAAGAGCGAAGAACCTAGAATAAGATTTGTAAATAGATTAGATATGAATACATCTGGTCTATTAATAGTCGCAAAGAATGCATATGCACATCATTTATTATCTCAAGATATGAAGGAAAATAAGGTAACTAAAAAGTATATAGCTATAGTTAAAGGTGTAATAAAAGAAGACTCTGGAACTATAGATCAGCCTATATATAGAGAAGAAGATTCTATAAAAAGAGTAGTAGATGAAAGAGGGCAAAAATCTGTATCTCATTTTAAAGTTATAGAAAGATTAGAGAATTCTACAATAGTAGAGGTATTACTTGAAACTGGAAGAACACACCAAATAAGAGTTCACTTAAGTCACTTAGGATATCCAATAATAGGAGATGAAATTTATGGATATGTTGATGAAGAATTAATAAAAAGACAAGCTCTTCATGCTTATAAATTAGATTTTAATCAACCTAGAACTAAAGAAATTCTTAATTTAAAAGCAGAACTTCCAGATGATATGAAAGAATTAATAGAAAAGCTAAAGGGGGAGAAATAATGATAATACACAAGTTTATAATACATGTACTAGATAAGAATTCTGATATGCCAGTTTTAAATGACTTTGAAGGTATAATGACAAAGGAGATAGAAGAGCTTTTACAAAAACATACTAAAAAAGTATTAAGGAATGATGATTTAAAAAAGGCTACTTTTAATGAAAATGAGAATGTATTAAAAGACTTATGTGAAAAAATAATATATGACAATAATACATTTGTAGATAATTCAAAAGAAATTGCACAGAACATATTTGATAAGATGAAGGAGGATGCATCTGTAGAATCATGTGATTTAGCTATATGTCTATATTCTATAAAAGAGGATACTTATGTTGAAATACTTCCTCTTGAATATAAAAAATCGTATACTCACTCAATAGAGGTAGTAGAAGATAGATTAAAAATAAATTTAGTTCCCCATGAAGTAGGTCTTTTAAGCTCTTCTCAGAAAATAAAAACTGCTGCAATAGTAGGTCTTAGTGGAGTTAATGATGAATACCATTTAGAGATTTTAGATAAAAAAGCTGCAAAATCAGCTTATAAGGAGGAAAGCTTTTTTGTAAAAAAATTATTTGATTGCACGATTGTATTTGATGATAAGGATAAAACTAAAATATTTAGAGATTCAACTGAAAAATGGATAGCAAATAGCTTTTATGATGATATAGATACGGCTAGAGTTATGAGAGAAAATCTACTTTATACATTAAAGGAAAAAGAGGCAGTTGATATAGAAGAATTTATAGAAAAAACAGTAGAAGATGATGATTTGAAATATGGATTTAAAGAGCAGATGTTTGAAGATGGAATAGAAGAGAGTAATTTTACAATAGATAAGAAGTGGGTTGAGAAAAAGCTTAAAAAGAAGAGTATAAAAACAGATACTGGGTTTGAGATAAAGGGCAGTATGGATGAGTTTGAGGACTCTCTTAAATATCAAATGAAGAAGAATCCAGATGGAAGTGTTGATATAGTTATAAAGAATGTAAAGTTTTATGAAGAAAAATAGGGTGTAGATCAAAATGATGCTCATTGGAATACCGATACTTAGTCAATATTCCAATAAAACTAAAGATTGTGGCCTATTAAATATTCTAAAAGTTCTAAACTCCCGTTGGTCAGACAACGAACTTTTTTAACGAATATTCAAACGCCACAATCTAAGTTTTATAGTAGAATATTAACAAAAAAGTATCTAACATTCCAACGAGCATCATTTTTTAGTTTACCAACCTAAAAGTTTATATAGCTTTTTAAAGATATAAATAAGGTTAAGCGTGTTGAGTATCCAAAAAAGGTATGAAAAAGAGTACTTCTAGTGTAAAATGTTTGGTATACCACAACACAAATATTTTATTAATACAGTTTATAAGAAAATTATGTTCGGACAATCTTGACCCAGAAGCAAGTGTATCAGTCTATTTTTTTATACGTAAAATGAGGGTTTCTAAAGATATATCTATGGAAAATATTTTATAATTAACACACTTGACATGCGTTAAACTAATGTTTAATCCCATTTATATTTTTACTGTTTTCTAAATTCGACAAATCAATTATATCACATACTCTTCTAAAAATAGGAGTTAAATATATTCGATAATTCTTATTATTATAAAAAAAACCATTATTTAATACATTTTTACCTCTCAATAATTCTACATCAACAAGATACTCTTCATTGTTTAATATAATTTTGCTATCACCCCTTGGTTTTTCTACTGTGTGAATTTCAGATATTGTTCCTTTAATAGACGGCAATTTGTAAATATCTAATTTATATACTACAACAGCAATACAATCAAATACACACATAGATAAAAATATAATCGCCATCGAAAAAAATATCAGAGTTCTTTTCCTAAAATAATGAATATTCCAATTTTTATCTTTTAAGTGATTCCACAATGCAAATATAATAAGTGTTAACACCACTGGAGACATATAAATAAGACCCATAACAGAACCCCCTTTTTTTTTAAAGTATAGCACAAATATAATTAAAAAACGACTAATAGGGATAGTACTAGGGTTATTGTCATAGAGTGCAAACACAGTATTTCAACTTTAATTATAATATTGAAGTAAAGAAATCAATACCATCATATTAATCTCCAACTGCAATTATTTTTTTATTCCTCTCAATAGCTCTTTCGCTAAACTTAATAAATTTCTTTAAAAAATTCGTTAAATACTAATGTATCTTATCAAGTGGAATTCCTTTTCTTATATCATATATAATCAATTTTAATTCTTCAACTTCCATAAGTCTATCTCCATTATGGATCAAGTCTAACAAGAATTTCAATGCCTTCTCCAAATCCATTATTTTTATTTGAATAAAAATAATCTTTGACGTATACAAATAAAAAGCCTATAGCATTTAAATATAAAGGTAAAAAACTAATTGGAAATAAGTTTGATATAACAGTTAAAGGTGATGAGCTATCTCAGACTATGGGTAAGATTATAATTTCAACAGGTTTATTGGAGAAAAATGCTTTAGGATATGGATGTTGTTTATATAGGAGTATTTAGACTATATCTTCTTCTTTTTTTTTAGATAATATTTCAATTAAAATCCATATCAATCAAAATTTAAGAACTATACTCAAAAAATTAAGGGTATTAGAATGTTAACGAATCATTTAAAAATATTTAATGCATGAGTGGTATTTTAATACCCTTGATTTTGGACTAAGAACAGTTTTATACAAAAAAATAAGAGGAAAATTCCTCTTATTTTATTTTGAAGATTTATTTATTTTCTTCGATATATTTACATATATCTCCTATATTCTTGAAGTTCTCAGCTTTCTCATCTGGAATTTCAATATCAAACTCATCTTCAAGAGCCATCATTATCTCAACAGCGTCAAGTGAATCAGCCTCTAAGTCATTAACTAAAGAAGTTGTTGGTGTTATAGCATCTATATCGTCTACACCTAATTGATCTGCTATTATTTCTTTTACTTTTTCAAACATATTTGTTACCCTCCTAAAACTTAATAAACTAATATTTTTAATAGTAGTTTATTACATGTTTGAAAATTTTTCAATATATTTTTTTAGACTATATTTAAATAAGTGTAATAACTTGTACAAATTTGAATATAAATATAATGAAAGTAATACTAAGGAGGAGATATATGAGAAGATTTACTGTTGTATTTATATTGTATGTACTGTTTTTTTGCATGAACTTGAATATCTATCAGAACAAATTGATAAATGACGTTAAAAATATAAACCCATATATAAGAGAAACTAGTTTTATAGTTGAAGACTTTAATAATAATCGCATTAAAGAAGGGAATATAAATCAATATATAAAGAGAATAGATAATCTAAAGAGTGGTATATCAAGTATTGAAAATAATAAATATATTCAAGCGTACATTGATTATAAGGTTATTTCTTTAGAAAAATTGAAAATAGCTATAAATAATAAATTAAATGATAAAGAAAAACTAAAGAATAGTATAAGTGAGTATAATAGATACAATAAATTATCCCAAGATGAAATACAAAAAAAATTAAAAAAAACTCTTATAAGAGTAACAAAAATAGATGAAACCTCATAACATAAAGAAGAAGGCATTAACCTTTAATATTAATTTATGGGAGGTAATAGAATGAGTGAAAATAGTGGATTATTTAGAGGCGGATTCTTTGGTGGATGTGACGACGATAATGGATTTATATGGATACTATTATTATTAGTATTATTCTGCTGTTGTGATTTTGACTGGTTCGGTGGTTGTGGAGATGACAACAATTTCTTATTTATAATACTAATACTTGTTGTAGTATGCTGCTGTTGTGATGGTGGATTTGGATGCTAAAAAGCTAGTTTTTAACTAGCTTTTTTTCTTTTTTGATAAATAAAAATAAAATTTCTATCCATATGTATTAACCAAATTTACTCAAAGTACATAGTATATACAAGAAGGAATAACCTTCAAAAAAAACAAGGAGGTACTATTATGGGTTGTTTTAAAGATTTTGATTGTTGGTGGATTATAGCGTTATTTGTTTTATTCATATTCTTCCAAGACTGTATACAAGATATAGATATATGTGATTGGATTCCATTCTTGATATTAGTATTAATATTTGCTGCATGTGACGAGTTTGAATGTTGTTAATGAAGTTAGATAAAAATATTTAATCTCATTCTAACTTATAAGGAGGTAAGATTATGGGTTGTTTTAAAGACTTTGACTGTTGGTGGATTTTAGCTTTATTCTTTATATTCTTAATATTCCAAGATTGTATACATGATATAGATATATGTGATTGGATTCCATTCTTGATATTAGTATTAATATTCGCTGCATGTGATGAGTTTGATTGTGATTAATAGCAAAATCAGATATTAACAAATTGATAACTAAAATCATAGTATATATCAAGAAAGTAAATCTTTCAAAATTATAAGGAGGTAAGATTATGGGTTGTTTTAAGGATTGCGATTGTTGGTGGATTATAGCTTTATTCTTCTTATTTTTAATATTCCAAGATTGTTTAGAAGATATAGATATATGTGATTGGATCCCATTCTTAATATTGATATTAATATTCTGTGCATGTGACGAGTTTGATTGTCATTAATATTAAACAGTGAAAACAAAGAGCTAGATTAAAATCTAGCTCTTTGTTTTTTATATAAATAAGTGATATAATTAACAATTAATATAGAGTATGAGAGGAAGTGATACAATGATTACTATAAAGGATGTGGCTAAAAAAGCAGGCGTTTCTATATCGACCGTTTCTAGGGTAATTAATAATTCAAAGCCTGTAAGCAACGAAATAAGACAAAGAGTATTGAAAATAATAGAAGAAACAGGATATACTCCAAATCCATTAGCTAGAAGCTTAGTAACTAAGAAAAGTCAATTGATAGGAGTAATAGTACCTGATATATCTGATTTTTTTATGGGAGAGTTACTTAATGGAATAGAAGAAGTAGGTAAGATATATGATTATGACATTGTTTTATGTAATAGTTATGGGGAACCTGATGAAGAATTAAAATATATTAATCTTTTAAAATCAAAGCAAGTGGCAGGTATAATATTTGTATCATGGAAGATGGATCAAAAACATGTAGATGTAATAGAAAAAGCAAACATACCAGCTGTATACATAAGTAAGAATGCAACTGAATTTGACGTTTACTCTGTAAGTATTAACAATTTTGAAGCATCTTATGATATGACAAAATACTTGATAAAAAATGGAAATACAAAAATAGCATTTATGAAATCATCTGCACAAGATAATATAATGGATTCAGATAGATATAGAGGATTTAAAAAGGCACTAGAAGAATCAAATATTCAAATGGATGAGACTCTTGTAAAAGAAGGAGACGATACTAGTGAATCTGGATATTATCTTATGAGCCAAATTCTGGAGTCAAAGAATATACCAGATGCAGTGTTTGCATCTCGGGATGAAATAGCAGTAGGTGTTATAAACTGCATATTAGATGCTGGATATAAGGTACCAGAAGATATATCAGTATCTGGATATAATGACATTAAATTAGCATCTTTATACAGACCAGCTCTTACTACTATTAAACAGCCTATATATGATATGGGAGCTGTATCTATTAGGATGATAGTTAAGATGATAAATAATGAGGGGCTAGAAGATAAGAAAATACTTCTTCCTTATAGTCTTGTAGAAAGACAGAGTGTACAAAAAAAGTAGGTTAATATTAACCTACTTTTTTTGTACACTTTTTTATAACGAATAGGAAACTATATTAAAGAAGAACTTTTTTATTTTTAAGGTAATAGAATAAATCAAGAGGTGTTATATATGTCTAAAAAAGTTACTAAATATACAAACATTATTCTTTTACTTTTAATTTCTATATTACCAACAATAATAATATGTATATGGTTTTTTCATGTAGATAAAGAAACTACAGTGGATTTAACTGTTACGTCTTTATATACAGTAGGAAAAGAGCAGGAAAAAGAAATAGAGCTATGGTTTGATAAAATAATTTATGATATGAATTTTTTAAAAGAAATAGATTGTGTTAAAAATTTTGAACAAGAAAAGCTAGATTCAATTATAGAATATACAAAATTAAATAGAGACATATATAAAGAAATAATTATATTAGACAAAGAAGCTAATATAGTATATGGATACAATTATAATAATCAAAATTTTAAAGATAAGAAAGGTGTTAAAGAAGCTTTAGCTGGTAATATACACGTTTCGGATGTGATGTTTATTTCAAATGATACTTTTATAGAAGCTGTCTTTCCTATATACAATAATAATCTAGTAGTAGGAGTTATTTATTCAAAAATAAATGCATCATCATTAAATGAAATAATGGAATTTTCTAGATTAATGGATGAGTCTACAGAAAGTTATATAGTAGATGAGGAAGGTAGATTTATAACAAATTCAAGATTTATACCTGATGCAGTTGGGAAAAAAGAAATTGATATAAAAAATATCAAGTTGAATATTGATTATTCAAATAAAGTTCCTTATATAGATTATAGAGGGGTTTTAGTATATGGGATATATTTTGATCTTCCCTATAATAACTGGACTTTAATAATAGAAGAAGGTGCAGATAGTGTTAATAAAAATAATAGTAAAATAATTAGAATGGGGGAGATGTTATCTGCACTAGAAGTTATTTTAGTAGGAATTTTTCAAATGGTATTAAGAAACAAATCAAAAATAATAAAAAATGAAGATAGCGAAGATTAGATTTTAATAGATCTTTAAATATTAAAGTTTGCAAGCCTGAGTTAGTATACTTGCGAACTTTTTTCTATTATATATATTAAAATATTTTATAAGAAAGTGAAAAGTTATAAGATTCTATAAAAATATATAACAAAAGATAAAGGGAAAATGATTATGAATATAGAATAAATTATAAATAAATCGAATTTTTAGACAATTCCAAAGGGGGTATAGTTTTGAATAAGGTATACATAGATGGAAAGAGTTTAACTATTGAAGATGTTGTTAATGTAGCTAGAAATGGATATAAAGTAGAGCTTACTGAAGAGTCAGAGAAAAAGGTTATAAAAGCTAGAAACATAGTCGATAAGTTCGTTGATGAGGAAAAGATAGTTTATGGAATAACTACGGGATTTGGTAAATTTTCTGATGTTGTTATAAGTAAAGAAGAAACGAAGATACTACAAAGAAATCTAATAATAAGCCATTCTTGTGGAGTAGGAGAATGTTTTAATGAAGAGGTTTCAAGAAGTATAATGCTTCTTAGAATAAATAATCTAGCAAAAGGAAATTCAGGAATAAGATTAAATACTTTAAATATTCTTATAAAAATGTTAAATGAGGGAATCCATCCATTAATACCACAAAAAGGATCACTTGGTGCGTCTGGGGATTTAGCACCACTTTCTCATATGGTTTTAGTTATGATTGGTGAAGGAGAAGCAATCTATAAAGGAGAAAAAATGAGTGGTATAGATGCTTTAAAGAAAGCCAGTATAGAACCTGTTACTCTTACATCAAAGGAAGGTCTTGCACTTATAAATGGAACTCAGGTAATGACTGCAGTTGGGGCACTAACTGTATATGATGCAGTTAATTTATTAAAGACTGCAGATATTGCAGCGGCACTTACTATGGAGGCTCTTAATGGAATAGTTACAGCTTTTGATAAAAAGGTTCATGAAGTTAGAGGACATCAAGGTCAAATAGATGCTGCTAAAAATATTTTAAATATATTAAATAATAGTAATATGACTACTACTCAAGGAGAAGTTAAAGTTCAAGATGCATATACTCTAAGATGCACTCCTCAGATTCATGGAGCTAGTAAGGATGCTATTGACTATATAAAGAAAAAAGTAGAGATTGAGATAAATGCTGCAACTGATAACCCACTTATATTTCCAGATGTAGAGGAAGTTATATCAGGAGGAAACTTCCACGGACAACCTATGGCTTTAAGTTTTGACTTTTTAGCAATAGCACTAGCTGAAATTGCTAATGTATCAGAGAGAAGACTTGAAAGACTTGTAAATCCTGCATTAGGAGGACTTCCAGCATTTTTAACTAAAAAGGGAGGGCTAAATTCTGGATTTATGATAGTTCAATATTCTGCCGCTGCACTTGTTTCTGAAAACAAGGTTTTAGCACATCCAGCAAGTGTTGATTCGATACCATCATCAGCTAATCAAGAGGATCATGTATCTATGGGTACTATAGCTGCTAGAAAAGCTAGAGAAGTAATGGAAAATGTAAGAAAGGTACTTGCTATGGAAATGCTAGGAGCAACACAAGGAATAGACCTTAATGAAAACAAAGGTCTTGGAGATGGAACTAGTATAGCATACAATCTTATAAGAGAGAAAACTAAGACAATAGAAGAAGATATTATAATGTATAAAGAAATAAACAAATGTGAAGACTTAATAATCTCAAATATAATAGTTAATAAAATAGAAGAAAAGGTAGGAAAACTTAATTAAGTGAATTTATATAAGAAACAACAAATGGTATAGTTTAAAAACTATACCATTTATTGTAATGATAATTAAAATTTCTAAAATACAATTAGGCGTATGCCTTAATAAAAAGAGGTTGTAGTTATGGATATTATAAATATAAAATTTTTTAATAATCATAGTGTATATAAAAAAAATGATATCATCTGTTTTCCTTATAAAAAAACTGAGGCACTCTTTTATTATTTAGTAATAAACAAAGAAGCTAGCCGAGATGAACTTGTCAATCTTTTATGGGAGGATTCAAAGGAGAGTACTGCAAAGAAGAATCTTAGAAATGCAATGTATCAAATAAGAAAAGTATTTGATATGGATATAATAATATCTCCTAAAAAAAGTACTGTTAGTATAAATCCAAGCATACATATAAAAACAGATTTAAATGATTTTTTAAGTAAAGAAGATGTATATTTTGAAAATGGAAAGTGTGAGTTTTTAAAAGGACTTATATTGAAAAATAATGAAAATTTCAATTGGTGGATAAATAATGAAAGACAAAAGTACAAGGATATAAATATAGATAAGTTATATAATAAAAGCAAATTATTAATGAAAAAAAGAAAATATGAAGAAGCTTTAGTATGTGCAAAAGCATTTATGAATGAGGATGAGTTTGATGAAAGAGCATATAGAGCTTTGATGAATATATATTATGAGCAAGGAGCTTTTTATAAGGCTATACACTTATATTATAAGCTAGAAAAAATGTTAGATGTAGAACTTGGAATAAAGCCAGATAATACTACTTATCAGTTGTATAAAAAAATATTAAATGAAAAAAATATAAGCCAGATAGAATTAAAAAATCAAAGCTTATTTTACTATAGAGATGAAGAAATAAAATATATACTTGATAATTATAATAAATTTATAAGAGGAAAAAATTCAAAATCAGTACTTATAACAGGTGAATTTGGGATAGGAAAAACAAAGCTTAAAAATGAGTTTGTAAATAATATTAATAAAAAAGAATCTTATTTAATAGATATAGATTGTTATGCGGTAGATAGAGAAAGCTTATTAAAGCCTTGGCATGATATACTTATAAGCTTGAATAAAATAATAAAAAAAAATAATATAAATATACAAAAGTCTTGGAAACAAAATATAGATACTATATTCCCAGTGTTTGACATGAACTATGATAATTGTGAAAAACTAGATACATTGAAACTTGAATTAATAAAAAACACTATTATAAACATAGTTGACAAGGTATCATTACATAAAAAAATTATTATATTAATAGATGATATACATTGGATGGATAAAACGAGTATAAGCTTGTTAAAAAGTTTACTTATAAGACAAGATAATATAAATTTGATAGCGACTGCTAGAACTTCTGATGAATACAATATAGATAGCTTTAAAAACTTTATGCTACAACATGATAAATTAATAAAAATAAAACTAACAAGATTTGATCAAAGACAAGTATATGAGATATCTAAATCAAAAATTAATAAATATAAATTTAATAAAAAAATATCAGATAAGATATACAGAGAAAGTGAAGGAAATATATTCTTTGTAAATGAAGCTATAGATAATATAAACAATCAAAACAAAGATAAAATCTCAGATAAGTCTAATCAAAAGATAAAAAGTATTTTAATTGATTTATCTCTTGAGTCAATTAAAATACTAGATATAGCCTCTGTATTTTTAGAAGGATTTAATATAGATATATTAAAGATGATAACTGGAAGACCAGGACTAGAATTAGTAGACCTGTTAGAAGAATTAGAAAGAAAAAACATTATTAAAGAAGATGTATATAACGGTAAAAATAAATATGTATTTACTCATAATAAACTTAGAAAATATATATTTAATAATCAGAGTAACACTAAAAAAAGAATTATTTATGAAAAAATAGAATATATATTTAATAAGAATTCGGATAATATTAAGCACGATATATTATTCTCTAAGCTAAAAGGATTTAATTTTAATATAAAACATATAAAAGAAAATAATATAGCTTTAAAGAATTAGAGTTTATCCGAAAGCTAAGAGTTCTAAGACTCCATCTTCTTCAGGTTGGAGATGAGAACTCTACAGCTTCTGGATAAGTTCAACTAACCTTCAGATGGAGTTACAAACTCCACCTGAAGATAAGTTTCACTTGATTTAAGGAGGGTTATATGGGTAGATGTTCTAAGATTAATTATGAAAGTATAAATTCTTATCTAGATAAAATTTTAAATAACACTAATGAATATAGAGGTAAATTTAAAGTATCAACAGGATTTAATAATATAGATAGATTGATAGGAGGAGGAATAACCAGTCAGCTTTATGTATTAGGTGCCATGAGTAATTTTGGAAAGACAGACTTTTTAAATCAAATAGGAGATAATATATGTAAGCAAGGGCATGATGTTATATTTTTCTCATACCAAATGAAGCAAAGAGAACTTATAGATAAAAGCTTATGCAGAAATCTATTTTTATTAAATCCTAAAAGATATAAAAAAATTGATTCCTTTAATTTAGACTATGGTGATATAGATAGAGAATCGTTAAAATTAGTAGTAGATAGATATAAAGAAGAAGTATCTCAAAGAATGCACATTATTGAGTGCGACTACAAATTTTCAATAAAACATATAAAAGATGCAATAGAGAATCATAGAAAAACAAAAAAAACAAAGCCTATTGTAATAATAGACTATATACAAGCAATTAAATCTTTGGATATTAAAATTGATGATAAACAAAGAAATGACTATAATTTAACTCAATTAAGGGATATGGTAAAGAATCTAGATATACCTATTATATGTATATCATCTCAAAGTAGAGCTTCATATTTTAAACACTTAAGCTATGATAGCTTTAAGGATACATATGATATAGAGGATATAGCAGATGTAGTTGGATATTTGCAATTAAAAAATATGTCAGAGCAGTTTAAAAATGGAACTGATATTGAAAAAATAAGAAAATATCATGAATTTAAGAATCAATATCCTAGAAAAATAGATTTTGTACTGCTAAAAAATAGAAGTGGATTAGATTATAAAATAGAAACTTTATACTATTATTATAAGAATAATTATTTTTGTAGTGAAAGAATAAAAGAGAGCATGTAATTACATGCTCTCTTAATTTTTAATCATCATGATCGTCATCATCATCATCAAAGTAAAAATCTAATTTTTTCTTGTCGCATGTATGTTCTTTTTCGTCTACATAGCATAAAACGTTAATACGAGCCTCGCCTGTTATTTCAACTTTAATTTCATATTCTGCTTCTACAGAAATAGTAGGGCATCCACTCTTATTTATAATCATTGCTCCTAATGATACTGGTTTTTTAGAAAGATTACACAGTATTTTTTTTCCGTAATAATCTACACCTTCAAATACTGGTATAGATATGTTTTGTGAGAACTTTTCGTAAGTTTTTACTACATTTGTACTGTCATTTTCTTCATACCAAACGTGCACTTCAAATTCTCCCATAACTTTTACTAACATAAAATCATTTGATATATCAACGATTTTACTCTCTTCAATACTAGCATTTCTAATAGCAGAACCTAGAATTTGAGTAGGTAGTACAATATCATCAACGTCTAAGCTTATAGTATTTTGACATAATTGCGTTTTTTTACCGCAAACTGTATTAGTGATAATAGTTGTTATACGCTTTTCTTGTTTATACTTATTATCCATAATACCCCCTCCTTCTCTATACTTATATATATTATTCAGGTTCAAATAAAAATGTGATATTAAAATCAATATTTTTTTTGAACTAAGATTTAAATAAAAGCATATAAGTATATTAAATATTTAATTTAAGGGGGATTGATATCTTGAAAGCTCTTGTAACTGGATGTGCAGGATTTATAGGATCTACTTTAAGTGAGAGATTATTAGATGAAGGATTTGATATTATAGGGATAGATTCTTTTACTGATTATTATTCTAAAGATATAAAAGAATTTAATTTAAAAAAATTAATGTTAAATGATAAATTCAATTTGGTAAATGAAAATCTAGTAACCTGTAATTTGAAAAAGTATATAGATGTAGATTATGTATTCCATCAAGCAGGTCAGCCTGGAGTAAGAGGCAGCTGGGGGTATGATTTTGAAGAATATATATACAATAATATATCTGCAACCCAAAAACTTTTAGAAGTATCTAAAAATTTTAATATAAAGAAGATAATATATGCTTCATCATCTTCAGTATATGGAAATACAGATACTATACCTATGAAAGAAACACAAATAACAAGACCATATTCTCCATATGGAGTTACTAAGCTTGCAGCAGAAAATTTGTGCGATCTTTATAGTAAAAACTATGGATTACCAGTTATATCTCTTAGATATTTTACAGTTTATGGTCCAAGACAAAGACCAGAAATGGCTATAAGTAGATTTATAAAAAATATATTATATGATAAGGAAATATATATATACGGAGATGGTAAGCAGGGAAGAGACTTCACATATGTAGATGATATAGTAGATGCAAATATAAAAGCTGCGTATTCAAATGTTAAATCAGATATATTCAATGTTGGAAGTCAAAGCCCAATAAAGCTTATAGATGTAGTAAAAATAATAGAAGATATTATAGATAAAAAAGCTAATATAAACTATTTAGATTCTGAAAAGGGAGATGTAAAGGATACGTATTCTGATATAAGTAAGATAAAGGAATGCTTAGGATATAAATGCAAATTTGATCTAGAAAAAGGTATATATGAGCAAATAAAATATATGAAAAATCTTCATTTAAAGTAACACAATTTGATATAGAACATATAATATAGAGTAAATAAGTTACAAATCAATCTAAAGGGGGAATTATAAAATGAAATATCAAGAAAAATATATAGGAAGTAAACATGACTTATATACATTTTTAAAGGAAAATTATACAAAACTAATGAAAGAAATTCTTGAAATAGAGGGAGAAAAAGTAGAAATTCCTGATGATAAAGAATTAGTATATAAGGTAAAATATGAAAATGATGAATTAGAAGGATCTTATGCTGTTAAAATAACTTGGGCAAATCAAGAGGAATTTGAAGAAGAAGAGGAAGAAGAAGTTGAATTTTAAAAACTAAGTTTAACTCTATATAGGGGGGCGAAAGCCCCCATTAATTTTATCTATTATAAATTCATTATATTTAAGGAGGAGAACATATGCCAGTTAAAGGTGAGGATATAACTCCTGTTTTAAAGGAATATGATATTACTGTTAAGGGTATTAAATTAGAATCTTATAAAGGAAAAAAAGGTGTTTGGTGGATAAATACAGATAATGGTTATAAGATACTTAAAAAGCAGTCTTTTCCATACAAAACATTAGATTTTATTATAGATGCAGTTAATCATTTAAATAGCAATGGAGTTTATATACCTAATATAATAAAGACTAAATCAGGAAATGATTATGTTATAAAGGATGGAGTATGCTTTGTGCTTAGTGAAGCAATTGACGGATCTACTCTAAATTATTCAAGTGATGAAAATGTTAGAAGAATAATACATGAACTTGCTAGATTCCATAAGGCATCTAGAGGATTTAGCCCAAGAGAAGATTATAAAGTTAGAACACATCTTGGACTTTGGATAGAAAAGTATGAAAAAGATATGAATAAATTAAAAAAATACTATAATATGGAACTTAATAAAGATGAACATTCTGAGTTTGGAAAGATTATACTTAAAGAATATCCTCATTTTTATGAGAGAATAAAAAATTCAATAGAAGCATTCTATAAAGAAGCTTATAGTGATTGGGTTAAGGAAGTAGAGGAAAATGGAGGTCTTTGCCATCAAGATTTTACAGCTGGAAACTGCATATTAGAAAATTCAGGAAGATTATATATATTAGATACGGATTCATTGACTATTGATATACCTCTTAGAGATATTAGGAAGATATTAAATAAGATAATGAAGAGAAAAAATGATGGATGGGACTTAGAGCTCACAAGTAAGATACTAAAATGCTACAATGAGCAAAATCCTTTGAAAAAGTATCAGTGGGAGCTATTAAAACCTACATTGACATTCCCTCATTTATTCGTAGGAATAATGAGTAAATATTATGAAAGAAGAGAAAAAACTTGGACAGAGCAAAAATACATCAAGAGATTAAAGGAAATGATATCTATTGAAAAATCAGTAGAACCTATTATAAATAATTTTGAAGATATTATTCCAATGTAGGGGGGAGAGAAATGTCAACTTTAAACCAACTAGCTAAGGATGTTTTACTAAAGTATGATATGGAAGTAGAAGAGTTTAAATTAATTCAAAATAGTGGGCTTAAAACTATATGGAAGTTTGACTATAATGGAAAAACAGCTTGTCTTAAAAGACTTAGACACAGTAAGGAGAGAGCTCTATTTTCTGTAAATGCACAAGTATATATCCGAAATAAAGGCGGACATGTTCCAAGTATATATTTAAACAATGATAGTGAACCTTTAACAGAATATAATGAGCAGTTGTTCGTAGTATATGAATGGATAGAATCAAAGGACTTACATTTTGGAAAAGCAGAGGATTTCAAAATTGCAATGGAGGCTCTTGCTCAGTTTCATGTAGATTCTATAGGTTATATATCTCCTGAAGATGCTAAAATATCATCAAAGATAGGAAAATGGCAGAGCCAATATGAATCTATGAAAAAAAGAATGCTAAAGTGGAAAGATCAGGCTTCTAATAATTTAAATAATAATTCTCATAAAGCTTATTTTGAAAATATAGATTCTATAATAGAGATTACTGATATGAGTATAGGAATGCTTGAAAAATCAGCTTATTTTGATATTTGTAATAATGAACTTCATAAATTCAGTTTATGTCATCAGGATTATGGAGTTGGAAATGTTATTTATTCAAAAGATGGTCCTTATGTTATAGACCTTGATGGAGTAACATATGATTTAGTTATAAGAGATCTTAGAAAAATAATAGGAAAGAAGATGCAAAAGGGAGGCGGATGGAAGGAGAATGTAATAAAGACGACTTTATCTTATTATGAAAAGTACAATAAGCTATCTCCCCAAATGCTTGAATTATTAAAGATAGATTTACTATATCCTCATTGGTTCTTTGGAGATGTTAAGAACTTGTATAAAAAGAATAAGAGTGTTAGTGCTAACAAGATAGAATTAATTACGAAATTAGAGCTTAGTAAGGTAAATTTATTAAAAGATTTATTCTAGGAAGGAGATATGTATGAAAATTGCATTTGTGTGTACGGAAAAGCTACCAGTACCACCTATACTTAGTGGAGCTATTCAAATATATATAACTAATTTACTTCCTATTTTATCAAAGTATCATGATATAACTGTGTTTAGCCTTAGAAATGATAAATTAAAAGATGAAGAGCAAAATGGGAATATAACTCACATAAGGGTTGCTGGAAGAACAAAAGCTGAATATGTAAATAATATAAAAGAAAGGCTTACAGATGAATTTGATCTTGTTCATGTATTTAATAGACCTAAGTGGATAAAAATACTCAGTAGCAATTTACCTAATACACCTTTTAGCTTAAGTCTTCATAATGAAATGTTCTTACCCAAAAAAATAGATGCTAAAAGAGCTAAGGAATGTATAGATAGAGTGGAATTTATATGTACTGTAAGTGAATTTATAGCAAATGGTGTTCAAAATCCATATCCAAATGCTAGAGGAAAGATGAATGCAGTTTATTCTGCGGTTGATTTAAATCTTATAAAGCCATTTTGGAGTGAGGGTGTTTTAAAAGATAGAATTGATATGAGGAAAAAATACGGTGTAGCAGATAATGCAAAGGTTATAATATATGTTGGAAGGTTATCTAAGAAAAAGGGTCCAGATGTTTTGATAAAGGCTATGAAGAGTGTACTTGAGGATTATCCAGATACTAAACTTATATTTGTTGGAAGTAAATGGTATGGAAATAATGCGACTGATGATTATGTGAAAAATCTTCAAGCTGAGGCTAAAGAGCTTAAGGATAATATAGCATTCACAGGATTTTTAACTCCTGATGAAATACCTAAGTATTATAATATGGGGGATATGTTCGTGTGTACATCTCAATGGCAAGAACCTCTTGCGAGAGTTCATTATGAAGCTATGGCAAGTGCTCTTCCTATGATAACTACTAACAGAGGAGGAAATGCAGAGGTAATAAATCAAGGAGTTAATGGATTTGCAATTGATGATTATACTAATCCAGATGAGTTTAGTAAGTATATAAAATATTTTATAGAAAATGAAGAAAAGGCTATTGAGATGGGGAAGAAAGGAAGAAAATTTGTTGAGGAGCATCATAATTGGAATGTGATTGCTAATAGGTTGCTGAGGTTATTTGGTGGGGTTGCTAAGAAGTATAATAAAAAATAGTTTCTAAGCGAAAAATGATACTCATTGAAATACCGATACTTGGTTGATATTAACAAAAAGTATCTAATATTTCAACGAGCATCATTTTTTTATTTGAATTAAATTTTAATATCTAGACTCGGGTTAAAACACGGAAAAACCTTGTATCGGGTTAAAACCCGGAAAACCTTGTGAGAAAAATAAAATTATGATACTATACTCGTAGAAAGGATGTGAGAAATATTGAGTGATATTAAGAAGTTACATATTGATGAACTAAAAAAAAGGTTTGATTCATATGATACAATTAGTGTTGATGATTTTAATGATTTTTATAAAGATGTTTATGGAGAAATAAAAAGAAATACTGTAAGTTGGCTTATATATAAATTAAAAAAAAGTAGAGTCATTAGAAATGTATCAAGAGGACAATATGTTTTGGAAGAAGATGGGGAAGATCTTGCAACAGAATATGTTGTTATTACAATGGATATTATAAAATCTTCTGAAATGAATTATAAGAAGTTTAATTTAGAACTAAGTAAAAAAGTAAAAGAGTTAAATTTGGCAATTAAGCATAGCTATAACTATGAAAGAGAATTTTTTATTTCACAAGGTGATGAAATTCAAATTATATATCCATTTGGAAACGAAATAGTATATTTATTTATAATTACATTGTCTTATTTACGTCCATTTAAAGTCAGATATGGAGTTAGTTTTGGTATGAGTGAAGGGGAATTGAAAAGAAATTCATGGGAAATGAATGGACCGATTTTTTGGAATGCAAGAGACTGTTTAACCAAACTAAAAAATAGTAAAGATTATGATGGATTAGTTGTAAGTGAACATAATTATCCAGATAAACTTTGTAACAATATATTATCTTTAATTAATAAAACTATAAGAAGGATTACAGATAAACAATGGGATGCAATTAGATTTGAATTATCAAAAAAGCATATGGAGACTGCTTTAGAAGAACTTAAAATTAGCAAAACTAGCTATTATGATAGATTATATGTGTCGAATCTGGAAGAAATAATAAAATCTCTTGAAACAATAGTTCAGATTATGAAGAAAAGGAGATTGATTATATAATGTTTACAATATTAATGCTAATTTCACATACCATATCAGATTTTGTTATTCAAACAAATGAGGTTGTAAAACTTAAATCTCAAATGAAGTTAAAAGGATACTTATATCATGGTGTTGGAATTTTTATTACATCTACAATAATGATAATATTTACAAAATTAAAAAATGTTTCAGAATTAATATCAATAATTCTTGGAATTGTAGTGATTCATATAGTTATAGACTTTTTAAAGGAATTGGGTCAAAATCATATATTGAATCAAAGTAATTCAGAGATAAATGCTAAAAAAGAGATAGTACTATTTTTATCTGATCAATTAATTCATATAATCACTATTCTGTTAATAGGGAATAAAGTAACATTAGAATATAATATGCTAAATGAAATGTTTCTGAATGCAATTAATAGTGACAACCCCTTCACCAAATCTGATTTTAAAATAATATTTATTATACTATATATAGCTCTTTCGGGTGCATATTTAATTCCATTAATATTTAATCTAATATATGCTAAAGTGGGCAATTATAATAATATTTTGGATAAAAAGTTAAAAGAAAATCTTAATGAAATCGAAAAGAAGTTTGTTGATGAAGTGAAAACAGGTAAATGGATTGGAATATTAGAAAGAATATTAATGACAGTTTTTATATATAAGCATCAATTCACGGCAATAAGTTATATTATTGCTATAAAATCCTTGGCAAGATTTAAAATGTTGGATAGTAAGATATTTTCAGAATACTATCTTCTAGGGACTTTATTTAGTATAGTGTATACATTCTTTATATATTATACATTTAACAAAATAATTTAGAGTTATAATACATATATAGTAGTGTTTATAATAATATGATTTTTATTATTTAAGATTTTTAAACCCAATCTTTCAATATTACAAGTGATAAATTTTTTTGTTTAGCATATGTTATAGCTTCTCTAGCTAGATAAAATGCAGGACCATCTAACTGATTAACTGTTAATTCAAAATTATGAATGCTAATGTTACCTATCCCTATGCCACAATAAATATCCAGATTATTCAGTTTTTTTTCAAAAAAATCAATAACTTTTTGGTAATGGCATGGATATTTTAATAGTCCTTGCCATTCATCACCAAGAGTAATAATAAAATTACTAACAATTATGTTACTGTGCTCTTCATTTACTTCCTTTATGGCATCAATTAACTTATATTGTATATATTCTCTATCATGTAATTGCTTAGAATTTTTTATATCAAAAACCATTACTTGGTATATCATTACAAGCACCACCTGATTCTAGTATATTTAAAATATATTATATAAAGAGTATATGCAAAAAAAAATTATTTAGACGTGGGATTAGTATACTATTCAAAATGAGTAGAGAATACCAACTCATTATTGAATAATACTTTATATTTCTTCCATCTATTATAAAAGCCTCTCTCATATTATCCTTAACAAAATCTAAACCTTTAAATTCTTCCAAATGTGTTGCTAATAAGTATAATAAATAATAGTGTCTAAGCGAAAAATGATACTCATTGAAATACCGATACTTGGTCAATATTCTAATAAAACTAAAGATTGTGGCTTATTGAATATTCTAAAAGTTCTAAACTCCCTTTGGTCAGACAACGAACTTTCTTAACGAATATTCAAACACCACAATCTAAGTTTTATAGTAGAATATTAACAAAAAGTATCTAACATTTCAACGAGCATCATTTTTTAAATTTAAATGTTCGCTAAGTATTGCACCGAGTAAAATAGTACAGTATCTGAAAGGAAGATCGTCTAGGTTAGTGCAAGCGCAATTTTCAGAACTAAAGAAATGATATTGGGGTCAGCATTTATGGGTAAGAGGATATTTTTGTGCTACAGTAGGAAGTGTTACGGAATAAACAATAAAAAGATATATAGAAAGTCAAGGATTAAATAATAATGATGACATACTTAAGATAGAAGAATGAATTTAAGTCATATCCTTTTAGATTGCTTTAGCAGGGAAGTAGTTTAATATATCATTAACAGCATGATTGGCTATAGGATTATTACTAAATAATATTAATGAGCAAAAGTTATTTTAAAATTATTCCATATATTATTTTATGGAACTTGCTTTAAATTTCTGATACATTGAATTTTTATAATTAGTTCGATTAAATGTGTTTATAATATTATACTAACATCAATAATGCCTATAAGTTGCAAAGGCCTAATAAAGGATTAGTATTTCACTCTGACTTAGGATCTCAGTATACAAGCCTAGAGTTTAGTAAGTATGCAAAAAATAAAGGAATAATTCAATCATTCAGTAAAAAAGGTTGCCCTTATGATAATGCCTGTATAGAATCTTTTCATGCTATATTAAAGAAAGAAGAAGTTTATAGATTTAAATATTTTGACTACAATTCAGCAAGAATAAGATTGTTTGAATATATTGAAAGTTGGTACAATAGAAAAAGAATTCATGGGAGTATATGTTTTATGACTCCTGATAAGTTCGAAAAAATATCTAGAGTAAGTTAAAATTTCGATTTTTTGTGTCTAATATATTGACATAGATCCAGACAGTATAGAAAAAGGAATAGAACACCTTGAGGTTATAAAAATAAAGGTTAATGACGAAGAAGACTTAAATATGAATGTTGAACATTTAAGTAAGACCTCTGCTATAATTGTTTTAAGACGAGTGCTACAAAATTTTTATAAACATATTAAAGAGATGTATCAAGAAAAAACGCATAGAAATGGAACGATAAGAAAAGAAGATTTAGATAGAATAACAATAGGAAATGAATATGATGTACAAAGAATATTATTTTCTTTAATACGAGCAATATTTCCAACTGCAAGAGTAGAAATAGCAGATGATGCTGGTTATAATTCGACAAGGTACGATATAATTATTGATGAATATAGTGTAGTTATAGAGGTTAAGTGTACAAGGAAAAATATGAATAAACGTAATTTAACAGAAGAACTAGGTTCGGATGCTTTTCATTATAAAGCTGACTACTTATTTTTCTTTATATATGATAAAGAAAATATAATAAAAAATGTTGATGCATTTACCAAAGGATATAGTAGAAAAAAATCAGAGTATGGAAAAGATATAGAAGCAATAGTGAATCAGTCTATAAAAATTTGACCTAAATTAAGTTCTACTTTATAATCAATGTATTGAAAATTCTATGGTTTACTCGATAATAAAAATGGCGGGCATTGAAATGTTAGCTATTTTTGGTTAATATTTTACTATAAAACTTAGATTATGCTGTTAAAATATACGTTAAGAAACTTCTTTGTTTGACCAAAGGGAGTTTAAGAAGTTTTAGGATATTTTATAAAGCATAATCTATTAGTTTTATAAAAATATTGACTAAATAGCGTTATTTTAATAATCTTCATTTTGGCTAAACCACTAAAATACTTTATTAAGGAACTTAATTAGTATATCCTTTCCCTATTGAATAATACTTTATATTTCTCTTCTTAGCTTCATCCAGACTCAACATATTTCGTCCATCTATTATAAAAGCCTCTTTCATATTATCCTTAACAAAATCTAAATCTAAATCTTTAAATTCTTCCCAATCTGTACATATAACAACACACTCTGATTCTAATATAGATTCATTCATATTATCAAAATATTTTATATTTGGAAACATTTCTCTTATTTCATCTGAAACCATAGGGTCGTATGCATTTATTTTTGCCCCCTTTTTTAAAAGCTCTTCTATTATATACAAAGATGGTGCCTCTCTTATATCGTCTGTTCCGCTTTTGAATGTAAGTCCTAAGAGGGTTATAGTCTTATTTTTTATATCATCGTATTCACTTAATAATAAATCAACTGGAATAACTCTTTGTTTATTGTTTACACTAACTGCACTTTTTACTATTTCAAATGGGCAGTCATATTTTTGGCCTATTGAAATAAGTCCTAAAGTATCCTTTGGAAAACAAGATCCACCATATCCTATTCCAGGTCTTAAGAACTCAGGGGATATTCTTTTATCAAGACCTAGTGCTAGGGCTACTGTATCTATATCAGCACCTATTTTATTACACAAATTGGCAATTTCATTTATAAATGATATTTTAGTAGATAAAAAGGCATTTGAGGTATATTTTATTAGCTCGGCGGTTTCTGGATTTGTGAATATAATTGGAATATTAAAGGGTTTGTATAATAAATTCATTACATTTCTAGCTCTTTGAGATTCATGTCCTATTACTATTTTATCTCCATAAAAGAAATCGTATAAAGCCTTTCCTTCTCTTAAAAATTCTGGATTAGATACAACATCAAAATTATCAGAAGATACACCGTTTTTAATTAATAAATTTTTAACAAATTTTTGGCTACCAACGGGAACTGTACTTTTGTTAACTATTATGGTGTATTTATTTATATATTTAGATATTTCATTTATAGATTCATGGACTTGACTCATATCTACCTCTCCATTTTCAAGAGATGGAGTACCGACAGCTATGAATACAACATCTGAATTTCTTACACTATATTCTAATTTATTTGTAAAACTTATGGTTTTCTTTTCTAGACACTCAAGTAACAACTCATCTAAATTTTCTTCATATATAGTTGGAATTGAATTATTTAAACTATCAACTTTTTTTACATTTTTTTCAACACAGATTACGTTATTTCCAATTTTAGCAAATGCTAAAGATGTTATAAGGCCTACATAACCTGCACCTATTACGCAAATATTCATTAAGATCACCTTCTTGGTCGGAATTTATTTTTTGACTATTACACTAACAGTATATGGAATTTTAGAGTTGATGTGCTAAATTAGACGTTTTATAGACGATAAATAAATATAATTTAATTTGAAGATGTTGATAAAGAATAGGGAGTATATATGTAAAAAAATTATAAGGGGGAGTTTTTTATGATATCTAATATTGATATTTCTAATGGAATGACTATAAAACTTGATGATGTACTTTATGATATGCCTGAATTTGAGGCTAATATAAGAAGGGCACCTAAGAGAGAATTTACTTTAAATAAAGCAGAAACTAAGCTTGCACTAAAAAATGCTCTTCGTTATATACCAGAAAATTTACATGAAAAATTAGCTCCTGAATTTTTGGACGAGCTTTTAACTATGGGAAGAATATATGGATACAGATTTAGACCTAGTGGAAATATAAAGGCTAAATCAATAGAAGAATATAAGGGAAAGTGCATTGAAGGTAGGGCATTTCAAGTAATGATAGATAATAATTTAGATTTTGACATAGCGTTATATCCTTATGAGCTTGTTACTTATGGAGAAACAGGACAGGTTTGCCAAAACTGGATGCAATACAGACTTATAATGAAGTATCTTGAAGAACTTACGGTTGATCAAACTCTTGTTATTCAATCTGGACATCCTGTAGGTCTTTTTAGATCAAATCCTAAAGCACCAAGAGTTATAATTACTAATGCTCTTATGATTGGTATGTTTGATGATCAGCAAAACTGGCATAGAGCAATGGCACTTGGTGTTGCTAATTATGGACAAATGACAGCAGGAGGATGGATGTATATTGGACCTCAAGGTATAGTTCATGGAACTTACTCAACTTTATTAAATGCTGGAAGATTAATATTAGGACTTGATGAGAAGAGTGATTTAAGAGGAAAATTATTCGTAACATCAGGTCTTGGTGGAATGAGTGGAGCACAAGGTAAGGCTGTTGAAATTGCAAATGGAGTAGGTATTATAGCAGAGGTTGATTATTCAAGAATTCAAACTAGACATGAACAAGGTTGGGTAAGCAAGGTTACAAATACAGCTAAAGAAGCCTTTGATGTAGCTAAGGAATACATGGATAAAAATGAAAAATGTGCAATTGCGTATCATGGAAATATAGTAGATCTTTTAGAATATGCAGTTGATAATAATGTGAAAATAGATTTACTTTCAGACCAAACATCGTGCCATGCGGTATATGATGGAGGATATTGCCCTCAAGGACTTACATTTGAAGAAAGAACTGAGCTTTTAGGTAAGGACAAGGGTAAATTTATAGAGCTTGTAGATAATACTTTAAAGCATCATTTTGAACTTATTAAAAAGCTACATAAAAATGGAACATACTTCTTCGATTATGGAAATAGTTTTATGAAGGCAGTGTATGATGCTGGAGCTACTGAAATATCTAAGAATGGATTAGATGAAAAAGATGGATTCATATTCCCTTCATATGTAGAGGATATATTAGGACCTCAATTATTTGACTTTGGATATGGACCATTTAGATGGGTATGCTTAAGTGGTAAAGAAGAAGATTTATTAAAAACTGATAAAGCAGCTATGGAGTGCATAGATCCAGAGAGAAGATATCAAGATAGAGACAACTATATATGGATTAAGGATGCACATGATAATAAATTAGTAGTTGGAACACAGGCAAGAATATTATACCAAGATGCTATGGGAAGAACTAGAATAGCTCTTAAATTTAATGAAATGGTTAGAAATGGTGAAATAGGACCTGTAATGCTAGGTAGAGATCACCATGATGTATCAGGAACTGATTCTCCATTTAGAGAAACGTCTAATATAAAAGATGGAAGTAATATAATGGCTGATATGGCAACTCATTGTTTTGCAGGAAATGCTGCAAGAGGTATGAGCCTTATAGCTCTACATAATGGTGGAGGAGTTGGTATTGGTAAGTCTATAAATGGTGGATTTGGAATGGTACTTGATGGAAGTAAAAGAGTAGATGATATATTAAATGCTGCTATGCCTTGGGATGTTATGGGTGGAGTTGCAAGAAGATCATGGGCAAGAAATCAAAATTCTATAACTACAAGTATTGAATACAACCAAAATAATAAGGGTACAGATCATATAACACTTCCTTATATAGCTAGTGATGAGCTTGTAAGAAGTTTAGTTGATAAAGAATTTGAGTAATTTTAATAATAGGAGGAAATAGATATGGCTAAAATAGTTCAATGTGTTCCAAACTTTAGTGAAGGTAGAGATTTAGAAAAGATAGAAAAGATTGTAGATCCTCTTAGAGGAAAAGAAGGTGTTAAGCTATTAAATTATGAAGCTGATAAAGATTATAATAGAGTAGTTGTTACTGTAATTGGAGAACCTGAGGCTGTAAAAAATGCAGTTGTAGAGGCTATAGGTGTAGCAGCTAAAGAAATAGATATGACAAAGCATGAAGGGCAACATTCTAGAATGGGAGCAACTGATGTAGTACCATTCATTCCTATAAAGGAAATGGGCATGGATGAGGCAGTTGAGCTTGCCAACTCTTGTGCAAAAGAAGTTTGGGAAAAACACAATGTACCAGTGTTTTTATATGAAAAAGCAGCTACTAAGCCAGATAGAGAAAACCTTGCAACGGTTAGAAAAGGTCAATTTGAGGGAATGAGTGAGAAATTAAAAGATCCTAATTGGCATCCGGATTTTGGTGAAAACAAGATACATCCAACTGCTGGAATTACTGCTGTTGGAGCTAGAATGCCACTTATAGCGTATAATATAAATCTTGATACTACAAATATAGAAATAGCTAATAAAATAGCAAGATGCATAAGACACTCAAATGGAGGATTTAGATTCTGTAAGGCAGGACCTGTTGAAATTCCAGAAAGAAATATAGTTCAGGTTACTATGAATTTAACAGATTATACTAAAACTAGTATGTACAGAGTATTCGAAACAGTTAGAATGGAAGCTAAAAGATATGGTGTAAATGTTATGGGAAGTGAAGTTGTAGGATTAGTTCCTATGGAAGCTATAGCAGATACTGCAGCTTACTATCTAGGACTTGAAAACTTTGGTATGGATAAGATATTAGAAACTGGACTTATGGAGTAGGTGATAAAATGATAGCTGATTTAATTATAAAAAATATAGGTCATTTAGCTACTATGAGAGGAGCAAATAGACCTAGAATAAAAGAAGAAATGAAGGACATTGAGATACTTGAAAATGCATATGTAGCTATAAATGATGGGAAAATAAGTTATATAGGTCAAGGTCATATAATAGATGGATTAATAGATGAAAGTACAAAGACACATGATGCAAATGGACTTACAGTAACTCCAGGAATTATAGACCCTCATACTCATTTAGTTCATGGAGGGTCGCGTGAGAATGAATTTAGCTTAAAAATAAGTGGAGTTCCATATATAGATATATTAAAACAAGGTGGAGGAATACTTAGCACTGTTAAATCTACTAAGAAAGCGTCCTTCAATCAGCTTTACGATAAAGCTAAAAAGAGCCTTGATATAATGCTTGGATACGGTGTAACTACTGTTGAATCAAAGAGTGGATACGGTCTTGAGTTTGATACAGAAAAAAAACAGCTTGAAGTAAACAAAAAATTAAATGAAACTCATCCTGTTGATATAGTATCTACATTTTTAGGAGCTCATGCAGTACCTAAAGAGTACAAAGAGAATCCAGATGAATTTGTAGATATAGTAATAGATATGCTTCCAAAGGTTAAAGATCTAGCTGAGTTTTGTGATGTATTTTGTGAAGAGGGAGTTTTCTCAGTAGAACAAACTAGAAAAATACTAAATAAAGCCAAAGAATTTGGTTACAAGGTTAAGCTTCACGCAGATGAGATAGTATCTATAGGAGGAGCTGAACTTGCAGCTGAAATAGGAGCAATATCAGCAGACCATTTAATGGCAGCTAGTGAAGATGGAATGAAATTAATGGCTAAAAATAAAGTTATAGCAAATATTCTTCCTGGAACATCGTTTAGTTTAATGAAGAATTATGCAGATGCTAGAAAGATGATAGAGTATGGAGTACCTGTTGCCTTATCTACTGATTACAACCCAGGAAGTTGTCCAACTGAAAATATACAGCTTATAATGCAATTAGGATCTTTAGCACTTAAAATGACTCCAAATGAAGTTTTAACTGCTGTAACTATAAATGCAGCTTGTCTAGTTGATAAAGCAGATGAAATAGGATCAATAGAGGTAGGTAAAAAAGCAGATTTAGTTATATTTGATGCCCCTAATGTAGATTATATAATGTATCATTTTGGAATTAATCATACTCATAGTGTATATAAAGAAGGAAAATTAGTTGTAGATAATAAAAAAATTGTGTATTAACAAAGGGGGGACTACATTGAAGCTTATAGATATGAAGGTTGTTGATTTTTCTAATGAAGTAGATTCTAATTCTCCTGCTCCTGGCGGTGGATCTGTTGCAGCTCTTGCTTCTAATATAGGAATAAGTCTTGGAAGAATGATGGGGAATCTAAGCTTTGGAAAGAAAAAATTTGAAGCCTTAGATGAAGATATAAAAAAAGAATTTAAAGAAAAATTTGAAAAGCTAGGAGTAATAAGAGATAATCTTTTAGAACTTGTAGATAAGGACACAGAGTCTTTTAATGAAGTTATGAAGGCATTTAAGCTTCCAAAGGAAACTGATGAACAAAAGAGTATAAGAAAAAAAGCTATACAAGATGCTACTATAGGTAGTATAGATGTTCCTTTTGAAACAGCTAAAAATTCACTGGATGCACTTGAACTTATGGAGTATTTTGTTGATTATGGAAATCAAAATGCTATAACTGACTTGGGAGTTGGAAATCTCCTTTTATATACTGGACTTGAAGGTGCAATGCTAAATGTTAAGGTTAATTTATGCGGACTTGATGATGAACAATTTATAAAACAGAAAAAATCTGAGTGTGAAGAAATGATGACAAAGGGTTGTAAAATAAAGGATTGTGTATTAAAAAGAATACATGAAAAATTAGTTTAATAAATTATAGAATTAAATAAATAAAGAGCCTAAAGGCTCTTTATTTATTTAATTCTTTCATCACTTTATCTAATTTTTGTTGTTGTTTTTTATTTAAGAAAGGTTTTAATTTTTTTAATACCTTATCCTTATTATCTAGTTTTTTGGATACCTTTTTTAATTCTTCCATAAGTTCATCTTCAGTTTTACCTTCGTAATCTTTCTTAACCTTATTCTTAATTTTTTTTAGTTTTTCCTTATCTAAATTAGCATCCTTTAGTTTTTTTTCATCTATCTTCATGTTAAATCCCCCCTTTATAAATAATATATGCAAATTTGGTATAAATAAGTAACATATTTTAACTAATATACATAGTATATAAAGTGAAGAGTACTATTTGTTTATATAGGAGGGAATTATATTGGATAATAAGATGATAATAGCTGCTATGGCTGTACTTGCGTTTAACAAAGATAAACTATTAAATAATGAAAATGATATTTTGGGTAACTTTAGAATGGGAGAATTAAATGAAAAAAGTTTAGAACGAGGAATAGAGATGTTAACGAGAAGTAAAAAATATATGAAATCAGATGAAAAGTTCATGGTAAACAAGGCAGAAAGTACGCTTGATTTAATAAGAGGCATAAAAAAATTAAGCAATGCAAGTGAAGCTGTAGAAATGGATGAAAGTGATTTTTTCAGAAGTATGGACACTAAAGATAGAAGAAATATGATGATAAAGGAAGTTATAGAAGTTTTTCCAGAAAATAAAAAAGAAAGTATAGAAAAAATTATGGATATGAAAAAGAAAATTGAGTTGTTCAAAGACCTAGTTCAGTCTGAAGCTATGGGTGATATGAAAAATATGAATTTACTACAAAATTTGATAAGTTCAGATGAGGAGTAGATAAAAATTATTAAAAAAATCAAAATTTGGAATACAAAAATGCTTTTAAAAATGTGAAGATTGGTATATAATAATATCAAGAACAAAGTACTGTTTGGGAATTTCTGAGGCGTGCGTGATAGCCTAATAAATTCAACCTACATGAAGTATACGGGAGTTCGTGTTTGACTGAGGATAACAAGCCTTGAAAGATAGAGGACGTTAGAGGCAATATGCAGAACACCCACCTGGGTGAAGCTCGGGTGTGAATTTAATAGGCAGACGGCGCAATGGATTAAAGAGGCTCATTTATGAGCCTCTTTTCTAATTGTATAGAAATTGAATATCTTTTATTTATATATGTTTAAAAAGGTAACTCAAGAGTTAGTACAAACATATATTTAATGGAGGGGGTATTCGTTATGAATGAAGTATTAAAAGATAGATTTATAAAAAAAAATGCACAAATTGCAATAATAGGATTAGGATATGTGGGGTTACCCTTAGCTATTGAACTAGCTAATGTAGGCTTTAAAGTCTTTGGAATTGATACTTGTGAGAATAAAATAAATAATATAGAAAATGGAAAATCATATATTGAAAGTATAAAAGATGAATCTATAAAAGCAGTTATTAATAAAAATTTATTTATTGGAAATGATTATTCAGTTATATCTAAGGCTGATTCAATTATTATTTGTGTTCCTACACCTTTGAATAAAGCAAAAGAGCCAGATATGTCATATATAATAGATGCTACGGAAGAAATATCTAGATATTTAAAAGAAAAAACTTTAGTTGTTTTAGAAAGTACCACATATCCTGGAACAACTGAAGAATTAATTATAGATACTATTGAGAAGAAAAGAAATTATAAAGTGGGTAAAGATTTTTTCGCATGTTATTCACCTGAAAGGATAGACCCTGGAAATACAAAGTTTAATATTCAAAATACACCAAAGATAATAGCAGGAAGTACACCTATATGTTTAGAATTAGGTGTAGCATTATATGATTCATTTGTAGAGAGAATAGTTTCAGTTAGTTCACTCAAAGTAGCTGAAGTTATAAAGTTGTTTGAAAATTCTTTTAGAAGTGTAAATATAGCTTTAGTTAATGAATTAACTCAAATATTAGAAAGAATGAATATTGATGTATGGGAAGTTATTGAGGCTGCTTCAACAAAGCCATTTGGATTTATGTCTTTTTATCCAGGACCAGGAATAGGAGGTCACTGTATACCCTTAGATCCAATGTATCTATCATGGAGAGCTAAAAAGGAGAACTATTATAGTAGATTTATTGAATTATCTAGTGATTTAAATGTAAATATGACACGATATATTGTAAAACAAATTTCAAATATATTAAATAAGAAAGAAAAAGCTTTAAAAAATTCAAAAATTTTAATTATTGGGATAGCTTATAAAAAAGATATTGATGATTTAAGAGAATCTCCTGCCATAAAAATATATGAATTACTAGAGGAACAAGAATCGAAAGTAAAATATTATGATCCATATATTGATTGCTTTGAATATAAAGATAAAGTTGTATATTCCCAAAAAATAGAAAAGAAAATTTTACAAGAATCTGATTTGGTAGTTATAATTACAGATCATACTCATATAGATTATCAGTACATTATTGATAACTCTAGAATAGTTTATGATACTAGAAATATTACAAAAAAATATGAAGGAAATAATATTATTTTATTAGGTGAGAATATCAAGTGAAACTTATCTTCAGGTGGAGTTTGTAACTCCATCTGAAGGTTAGTTGAACTTATCCAAAAGTTTTAGAGTTCTCATCTTCAACCTGAGGAGGGTGGAGTGTTAGAACTCTTAGCTTTCGGATAAAATAATATTAAAATATATGATTTTTGGGTCTGATTTTTTAACCCAGGTTATTAGCAAAATCTAAAAGTAATTTGTCAATAATTTGGTCTAAATTTTTATTACTATGATATATAATTCCTAATCCATTTGATTTATCAGTCATTTTAAAAGTAAGGCTCATATTAGTTTCTTTAAAAAAATCCTCAACAGCAGTCAAAACACCATTTTTAGAACCATCTTCATAAATAGCATTATTTAAACTCCAATTAATACCACCTTTTTCAACTAAATCACTTTGATTAGGTACCATGCCTAATTTCTTATAAGGATGTAAATAGGAATTTGGGATATTGTTTGGATTATAATAAACATCTCTTCTAGCATAAGGCCAAGCAACATCATGTAATAAAACTATCGGAAAAACGTTATTAATATTAAATTTTTCTATTATTTTAAGTTCGTTATATACTGTATACCAGTTGTGGTCTCCATCAATAAGTACAATATCATAGTCTTTTATTAAGGGTAGAGCATTTAAGCTGGTATCTTTATGGAAACTAAAATTATTTTTATAGATTCTATTCCATTGTGCAATATTAAATGCAGGTTTGGGATCTATAGCTGAAAGCTTTGCATTATTCTTTGTACAATATTTTAATATGTTTTTTGTATTTTCGCCTGTAAAACAACCTATTTCAACTATGTGTTTAGCATTAATGTCTTTAATAATAGGTAATATAACTTTATTCCAAAATCTGTTCATTACTTAATCCCCCCAAAAAATATAAATCTTTAACAATTATTAGTGAACTTAATTAACCGTAATATATAAATATGATTATAAAAAGAATATGTGAAATTGATAGTATTTATATAACATTATTTTAATGGTTTGAATAAAATAGATAGAAGTTAATATGTAGGAGGTTTATTATATATGAAAACTAGCATTATAATACTAACTTATAACAATTTATATTATTCAAAACTTTGTATAAAAAGTATAAGAGAATATACTAAAAAAGGAACTTATGAAATTATTGTAGTAGATAATAACTCAACAGATGGAACTGTTGAATGGCTTAAAAATCAAGATGATTTAGAAGTTATATTTAATAATGAAAATAAAGGTTTTCCAAAAGGATGTAATCAAGGGATTGATATAGCAAAAGGGGATAATATTCTACTTTTAAATAATGATGTAGTTGTTACTTATAACTGGTTAGGTAACTTGATTAAATGTCTATACAGTGCTGACGATATTGGAGCTGTTGGTGCTATTACGAATTTTTGTACAAATCATCAAAGTATACCTGTAAAATATGAAAATTTAGATCAAATGAGTGAGTTTGCAAAAGAGTTTAATATTAGTAATGATAAAAAATGGGAAGAAAGAATAAGATTAATTGGATTTTGTTTTCTTGTTAAGAAAAAAGTTGTTGAGCAAGTGGGATTACTAGACGAAATTTTTACACCAGGTACAAATGAAGATAATGATTATAGTTTAAGAATTAGAAAAGAAGGTTATAGACTTATGCTATGTAATGATACATTTATACATCACTTTGGAAGCATGTCTTTTAAAAAAGATATGAAAAAAACTAAAAATATATTGCGTGATAATACTATAAAATTCAGAAATAAATGGGGAATAGATGCTTCTTACTTTAGGGTTCTTAGAAAAGATATAACAGCCATTATAAAAAAATCAAAAAAAAGAGATTTGAATATTTTGCATATAGGATGTGGAGCTGGGGCAACATTATGTGATATAAAGAATGAAATACCAGAATCTAATTTATATGGAATAGAAGAAAATAAAAAAGCTGTAGTAAACACACAGCACTTTGCAAAAATAGATATTGGAAATGAAGGTATAATAAAAAAATATACGAAAGATTTTTTTGATTATATAATTATCACTAATCACAATAAAAATATTAAATACAGTCCAAATATTGTACAAAGGGTAAATTATTATTTAAAGGACTCAGGATATTGTATATTAGCTTTTGAAAATCAAAATATAAAAGTCTTAAATAAACAAAAAAGTTTAAGAGGTGTGTATTGTGATTAAAAATAAAATTGTAGTTTATACAGCTATTATTGGAGGATATGATAAACTAAATGAACCAAAATTTATTTCTGAAGGTTGTGATTATATTTGCTTTACAGATAATGAAAATTTAAAATCGGATATATGGAAAGTGATAAAAATAAACAGTACCTCTTGTAATAATATAAGAACTGCTAGAAAATATAAAATCTTGCCACACAAATATTTATCAGAATATGAGTATAGTATATGGGTGGATGGAAGCATGAATATTATTGGAGATATTAGCGATTTAGTTAAAAATAAGATGGGGCATTCAAATATGATTTACTTCAAACATCCTTGGAGAAATTGTATATATGATGAAGTTAAAGCTTGTATAAAATTAAATAAAGATAATCCCGAAGTAATTAAAAATCAAATTAGAAGATACCAAATAGATGGTTTTAAAAGAAAACAAGGTTTGATTGCAAGTGGTATTATTGTAAGAAAGCATAATGAAAAAGAAGTAATTGATTTGATGGAGGCTTGGTGGAAAGAAGTATCACAGTTTAGCATAAGAGATCAATTGAGTTTTAATTATGTTGCATGGAAGAAGAAGAGTAAATATAAATTAATCAATAAATATATAAATAATAATGAATATATTAAAAATAATAAACATCTTAAGACATATGAAAAAAATAAATCTAAATAAAGTGAAAGTTAATTCAGATGGACTATAACTTTCATCTGAATTAACTAAAATATTTTTTTAAAGATTTATCCCATGATTTTAATGTATAATTAAAATTCAATTTTAACATATAGTTTTTCATAACAGAATACTTAGGTCTTTTTGCTGGTCTATTTAATTCTTCTGTAGTTATTGTTAGAATTTCAATATCTGTTATATTTGCTAATTCAAATATCTTTCTAGCAAATTCAAACCACGTACATTCCCCTTCATTTGAAGTATGGTAAGTCCCATAAGCATCTGTTTTTATAATCATATTTATAGTATTCACTAAATCTTTAGTATATGTAGGAGTTCCTATTTGATCGTTAACTATTTTTAAAGTTTTATTTTCTTTACCTAGCTTCAACAATGTTTTCACAAAATTATTTCCATTTTCACCATACAACCAAGAGGTTCTTAGTATATAATGCTTAGGATTTATTTGTTTTATAAACTCTTCTCCTAATAGTTTGGATTTACCATAAATACTTAAAGGATTAGGGATGTCGAATTCTATATAGGGTTCATTTTTTTGTCCATCAAATACAAAATCGGTAGATATGTGGACTAATCTAGAGTTGTTTTCTAAAGAGGCTATAGCTAAATTTCTAGCCCCTAATCCATTTATTTTATAAGATAAATCTATATTTTTTTCACATTCATCTACATTTGTATATGCAGCTGAATTTATTATTATATGGGGTTTTATAGCTTTTACTATATTTACAACATAATCTAAATTTGTTATATCCAACTTTTCTTTATCTAAACCTATAACATAATATTCATTAGATAATATATTTACTAAATCAACTCCTAATTGTCCTTTTGAACCTGTAACTAGAATTTTTTTCATATATTTTTCCACCAATCTTTATTATTTAAATACCACCTAATTGTTTCTTTTATTCCAGTTTCAAAGGTATATTTAGGTTTCCAGCCAAGTTCATTTTGTATTTTACTTGAATCTATTGCATATCTTTTGTCGTGTCCTGGTCTATCTTTTACATATTCTATTAATGACTCTTGTCTACCTAGATTTTTAAGTATTAATTTAACTATTTCTATATTTCTTTTCTCGTTATTTCCACCTATATTATATATTTTTCCTATTTTTCCTTTGTGAAGAACCAAATCTATAGCAGAGCAGTGGTCTTTTACATGAAGCCAATCTCGTATATTTAGTCCATCTCCATATACAGGAAGTTGTTTGTTTTTATAAGAATTGGTTATCATTAAAGGTATTAATTTTTCAGGGAATTGATAAGGGCCGTAATTATTTGAACATCGTGTAATATTAACTGGCAAATTGAATGTTTCATTATACGATCTAACTAACAAATCTGCACCTGCTTTACTAGCTGAATATGGACTATTTGGAGCAAGGGGAGTTTCTTCTGTGAAATATCCAGTTTCTTTAAGCGAGCCATATACTTCATCAGTGGATATTTGAATATATTTTTTTATACTATATTTTTTAGATGCATCTAAAAGTACTTGTGTTCCTATTATATTTGTTTTTATAAATATGCTGGGATTTTCTATACTATTATCTACATGAGATTCTGCTGCAAAATTAATAATATAGTCTATATCATTAGATACTATGTTATTTACTAATTCTATATCCGCTATATTTCCTTTTATAAATTCATAGTTAGGATCATCTTCAATATCTTTTAAATTTTCTAGATTTCCTGCATATGTTAATAAATCTAAATTTACTATTTTATAATGTTCATATTTATTAAGTATATATCTTATAAAATTGCTTCCTATAAATCCAGCTCCGCCAGTAACTAATATTTTTTTCATAATAAACCTCCAAAAGTACTAAAAAATAATATTTGTTTCTTTTAAAATATTCCAGCTTTTATCTTTATCAGAGAGTATTACTTCATTTACATAATCTATAGGCCAGTTTATATTTATATCAGGATCATTCCATATTATACCTGATTCATCTTCAGAATTATAATAATTTGTACATTTATATACGAATTCAGCTTCATCAGATAAAACCAAGAAGCCATGACCAAATCCTTCAGGTATATAAAACTGTCTTTTGTTTTCTTCTGATAATATTAGCCCCAACCAATCTCCGTATGTTTTAGAGTTTTTTCTAAGATCAACTGCAACATCAAATATTATACCTTTTGTAACTCTTACTAACTTTCCTTGAGGGAATTTATTTTGAAAGTGAATACCCCTAAGTACACTTTTTTTAGATTTAGAATGATTATCTTGAACAAATACCATATTAAGTCCATTTTCTTTAAATTCTTTATAATTGTATGTTTCCATAAAAAAACCTCTATTATCTTTAAAAATAGTAGGTTCTATTATATATAAATCGTCCATATCTGTTTTTATAAATTCAAATTTACTCATTATTTCACCTCAATTATTCCGTTTAAAATATATTCTAAATACTTTCCGTAGTCTGTTTTTAAAAGTGGATGTGCTAATTTCAATAAGGTTTCTTTATTTATATAACCAAGCCTATAAGCTATTTCTTCTAAACAAGAAATATAAAGTCCTTGTCCTTTCTGAATAGAGTGTATAAAATTACTTGCCTCTAAAAGTCCGCTATGAGTTCCTGTATCAAACCAAGCCATTCCTCTACCAAATAAATCTACCTTGAGCTTTTCTTTTTTTAAATATTCATTATTAACGCTTGTTATCTCGAGTTCTCCTCTAGCTGATGGCTTAATATTTTTAGCTATTTCAACCACTTCATTATCATAAAAATAAAGGCCTGGAACTGCATAGTTAGACTTAGGATGTTCTGGTTTTTCTTCAATAGAAAGTACATTTTTGTTTTTATCAAATTCAACTACACCAAATTCATTTGGATTCTTTACGTAATATCCAAATATAAGAGCTCCTTCTTTTAATAAAGATGCTCTTTTTAGCATATTACTAAAGTTTTGTCCGTAGAAAATATTATCGCCTAAAATTAAAGCAACACTACTATTATCTATAAATTTTTCTCCTAGAATAAAAGCTTCTGCTAGTCCTCTAGGTTCTTCTTGAACTGTATAAATAAAAGAAAGTCCTAAATTACTTCCATCTCCCAATAAATCTTTATATAAAGGCAAGTCTTTAAGAGTTGAAATTATTAATATTTCTCTTATTCCTGCAAGCATTAAAACAGATATTGGATAATATATCATAGGCTTATCATATACTGGAAGCAATTGTTTTGATATTGATTTGGTTAAAGGATAAAGTCTTGTACCAGCTCCTCCTGCTAATATCATACCTTTCATATTTAAGATCACCTTCTTTTCTAATCTCAATATACAGAGCAATTTCCATATATAATATGATTTTAGGAAGGTATTGGTTAATTAATTTTCACATAAAGTAACACATATTAAAAAAATATAAATATTATGTAATAGAGAATATAAAGAGGAGGGGTGTAAAATTCAAAATAAAATAAAAAATATTCAGAGTTTAGCAAGCATCATTATTGTTACATTCAATAATTTAAACTACACAAAAGAATGTATACAAAGTATTATTGAAAAAACATCATATACAAATTATGAAATAATTATTGTAGATAATAAATCTCAAGATAATACTCCTATTTATCTAAAAGAATTAGAAAAACAATATTCTAATATAACTATAGTTTTAAATGAACATAATTATGGATTTGCAAAAGGGAATAATATAGGAATTAAAAAAGCTAAAGGGGATTATATTATACTACTCAATAATGATACTGTAGTTACTAGAGGGTGGATTAGTGGCTTTATTAAACATTTAGAAAGAGATAAGAAATTAGGATTAGTAGGTCCTGTGACAAATTATGCAGGGAATGAAGCTATGATTAGCGTTCCGTATAGAAACATTAAAGATATGGATAAATTTTCCGAGATATATACACTAGCTAATTCTAACAAGCTATATACTAATATAAATATGTTGATTATGTTTTGTGTAGCTATGAGAAAAGAAATAATAAATCAAGTAGGTTATTTAGATGAAAGTTTTGGTATAGGAATGTTTGAAGACGATGATTTTTCATATAGAGTAAAAAAAGCAGGTTATGAGATAGCTTATACAAAAGATATTTTTATTCATCATTATGGTAGTGCTTCTTTTAAAAAATTAGGAAGACAAAAATTTATAGAAATTTTTAATGAAAATAAAAAGAAATTTGAGAAAAAATGGAATATCAAATGGACTCGGAATAAATATCAAAACAAGTAGAACCTTATCAAGTGAAACTTATCCAGAAGTTGTAGAGTTCTCATCTCCAACCTGAAGAGGATGGAGTGTTAGAACTCTTAGCTTTCGGATAAAAATAAGAAGGTTCTATAATTATGTGCGAGTAGACGAATTTTTGATTTCTTTGAAGCATTTTATTTTTACTGAATTATTAACTCGTGTACTATAATTTTTATAATGTGATCGTGTTTTTACTAGAGGTTGGTCTAGGTGAAGATATTCATGATTTTTACCTAATTTTACCCATAAATCATAATCTTCTAGATATTTATATTTTTCATTGAATAAACCGACTTCAAGTAAATAATCTTTTACTATCATTACTGTAGAAGTATTAATATAGTTAAGTTTCATTAAATATTTAAATGCTTCATTGTGAGAAATAAATTTCTGGCATTTGTAATGCTTTATAACTAAACTTAAGCTTTGATTAACAACAAGAAAATCTGAGTATAAAAGTCCTATATTTTTATTTGAGTTATTATCTAATAATTTTACTTGAGTCTCTAGCTTGTTTTGAATAAAAATATCATCTGCATCTAAAAAACATATATAATCACCAGTTGATTTTTTTATTCCTAAATTTCGTGCACTAGCAGGACCTTGATTAGATTGATAATAATAAGATATTTTATCATTATATTTTTTTATTATATTTTTTGTATTATCTATAGAACCATCATCAATAATTATAATCTCATAGTCTTTAAAAGTTTGCTTCAATATACTATCTATTGCATCACATATAAATTCTCCGTAATTGTATGTAGGTATAATTACACTTACCTTAGACATTGCACTCTCTCCTTGTATTTGTAATTAATATATATATCATAAATATGCACTAAGGATAATAATGGTGTGAATATTTATAAAAACTCATGAATGTATATATAGAATACAAAAAATAAAGTCTTATATTCATATCAAGTGAAACTTATCCTCAGGTGGAGTTTGTAACTCCATCTGAAGGTTAGTTGAACTTATCCAGAAGCTGTAGAGTTCTCATCTCCAACCTAAAAATGTTCTTTAATTTTTATCTATTATTTTGTACAGTAATAACTTGGATAACTATTGCATGAATTAGAATAGCAATTATCTTTACATATAGCCTTATTTTTATCTAGACGATAATCCACATTACAATTTTGATCAGGATTACAATGTATTTGAATATTATAGTTTATATTTTGTTTACAATTTTCATCTGAATGACAATGCTTATGTTTATCTTTATCTTCAAATATAGGGCAAGCAAATATAATCATTGATAGAGTAAAAGATCTACAATCTAATTGACATATAGATATATGTTCTATTCCAGTAAATACATCTATTACTTCGCAGTCTATATCTTTTAATAATATAAACATACAAAATGGAATATCAAAATGAGCTGAATGTACATTTTGACATGGGTCATCTGCCACATAAAGGATTTTGATATGTTTTGTACCGTCTATTACTAATTTTTTTCCTAAAGGAGTACAAATAACTTTAAAAGAACATACAGATACATCCGCTATAACCTGTAAGATATTATGGATATTAGGTTTTTGTTTAGGAATAAAAAATCTATCTGTTTCGCATATTTGTGAGCAAGGATGGTTTTTTAGACAATTAGGAAAATGATCATATGGGGTTACACCTGTAATTTGAATGCAGTCATTTTTCATTTAATAATCCTCCTTAATATATAATTTTTCTATATATAGTATGTTTTATTATTATTTTTGTAACTTTAAAAATAAAATTATTTTCTTTTATATAGGAACAAAGAAATAATGATTAACATAGGATATTTGTAGGGAAGGAGGGGGGAGCGAATAAATGGCAGGTTATATATATACAGATAAACAAATAGAAGAGAATAAAAAGAATAAATCAGAATTGTATTATGGAGGGACTACATCATGTATATCACCAGGCCCTCCGGGACATCCTGGCCCTCCTGGGTATCCTGGACCTCAAGGTCCGCAGGGAGCAAAAGGTGATTTAGGATGTCATGGATATCCTGGACCATCAGGTCCTCAAGGTCCAAAAGGAGATTCAGGATCACCAGGGTGTCCAGGTCAAATAGGTTCACAAGGATATCCAGGGCCAGTAGGAGCACAAGGACCAAAAGGAGATTCAGGAGTACCGGGATATCCAGGACCACCAGGACCACAAGGCTGTCCAGGACCACCAGGACCACCAGGGTCAGTAGGAGCGCAGGGACCAAAAGGAGATCAAGGGCCTTGTGGACCGATGGGACCTCAAGGACCAAAAGGTGATGGAGGATGCATGGGACCACCAGGAATAGTAGGACCACCAGGACCAAGAGGGGATACAGGACCACAAGGATGCCCAGGGCCTCCAGGACAATGTGGTCCGATAGGACCGTGTGGACCACCAGGACCAAAATGTGATTGTTGCTGCCCACCAGGGCCTCCAGGTCCCCCAGGACCAGAAGGACCACAAGGATGCCCAGGTCCCCCAGGACCAGAAGGACCACAAGGGCCAGAAGGTCCCCCAGGACCAGAAGGACCGCAAGGACCAGAGGGACCTCAAGGAGATTTATGCCCAAAATGCAATCTGGTTAGAAATGGTGGGTTTGAATGTGGAGAAATTACAAATTGTTGGAGAGTTACAAATAGTGTAACAAAATCAGATTCTCCTGAAAATCAAGCTAAAATAGTTCCAGGTACAATAGGGTTAATTGCTCATTCAGGAAGGGTATCAGCATGTCTTCAGACTCAAGCAAATGATGATTTGACTGGTTGGGAACCAGCAATTTTATCTCAAGTAGTCCCAATAAATCAGTGTGCCTCTGAGCTTAGATTTTGGGGAGCAAGACTTGATAGAAAAAATGGATTTTTACCAAATACACCTTGGAGCCTAAGAACTACTGCGCTTGTATTTTGGAACAGTGTAATAGAAATAGATGCTATTATAGATAGAATAATTGATCAAGGAGTAGATTCAGTAATAAATGATGCTGCATTAGTGGTGAGGATATTTGAAGGTTCACCTGATCAAATAGAAACAATTGGTTGCCCTTGTCCTACACCAATTCCTACACCAATACCATTACCTACAGAAGATTTTATTGTTGGATATGATTTTGAATCTTATGAAGATTTATTGAATTGTGATTGCACAGACCCTTGTATTTCTGGTGATTGTACTTGCAATTCTTTAATACCACCAGGAACTACACAAGCAACAATAGTATTTGTAGCAGAAGAAGTGAATGCAAATCCCCCAACAATAGCCAATGAAAAGGGAGGAATTTGGTATATTGATGATGTTATATTTGGATAGATTTATATAAAAATGGAATAGAGGAGGATATTATAATATGAGTCAAAGTTATATTAATAAAGATCTTATTGATATTGTAGGTCTGTGTGATACAGATGCAATAGATTTATCATCTCCTAATAATTTATGGACACAAATATCAGTACCAGAGAGCTTAACTATACCTGAACAAAAGCCTGATATAGAGCAAATAAATTCAGTAAAAATAAAAGTAAATATAATTAAGAAAAAAATAATAGTTACACCAGACTCTAATGGAGAGAATGAAGAAGGTAAAAAAGTAACTGGAAGAAAACTTATTATTGAAGGAGAGCTTGTTCAAGCTGTAACATATACGGCTGATGTTCCAGAACAAACTTTGCACACAGCACATTTTATAGTTCCTTTTTCAGCATTCATAGTAATTCCTAGAGATACTCCTCTAGATACAAACTATGAAATAAATGCATGTATAGAGGATGTATTTATTAAAAGTTTATGTAGTAGACGAATATTTAAAAATGTTACTTTATTATTACAAGCAATACCAACTTTAAGAACCCAATGCCCAAGCGAATGCTAATTATATATTGAAAAGGAGGATAATAATTTATGAATTGTAAATGTAACAATAAAGTAGAAAAAAAAATTGGAACTATATCTTGTAGTTCTACAGGTCAATTAGACGAAAATAGTGTTTATAGTTCTTGTGGTTGTGAAGAGGATATGCTTATAGAAATTAAGGGTTTATGCTCAGCAGAAAAATTAGAAAACATGGATACTGGTACAACTTGGACTCAAGTGTTTATACCAGAAGTGCTATGTATTCCAGAGCAAAAACCTGATGTAGAACAAGTTGCAAGCATTGTTGCAAGAGTAGAAATAATATCACAAAGAGTAGTTAAAACACCTATATTTAAATTAGAGGACGGTACTATATTAGAGAATAATGAAGGAACAAAGGTGACTGGAAGAAAGCTTGTTATTGAAGGAATATTAAGACAAAAAATAATATATACAGCAGATGTAAAGGAGCAATCTATGCATTCAGCTCATTTTGATGTTCCGTTTTCAGCCTTTATTATATTAGAAGAGGATGCATCTCTTGTAGATAGATATAGCATACAACCATGTATAGAAGATATATTTGTGTGTAGAGTTTCAAAGAGACAGATATTTAAGAATGTAACGTTATTTATTAAAGCAACTAAGTGTTCGTAAGTATTAAATGAGGGAGGAGATTAATATATGAGTTGTAACTGTTCAAATAATAATGAAGTAGTTGATGTTGTAGGACTATGCAATACTGATAATATTAGTGAAACATTTGAGACAATAGTGGATGCAGAGCCTAAGCTATTAAGTTGGACTGAAATATCAATACCAGAGGTTTTAACTATTCCGCATCAAAAACCAGATATAGAGAGTATAGATAAGGTATTAATTGATGTAAAAATCATATCAAAGAGAGTAGTTAAAACACCAGGATCAGATTTTGTTGCATGTACACCAATACCTACACCGCTTCCTGATGATGAAAATGAAGAAGGAACAAAATTAACAGGAAGAAAGTTAATTGTTGAAGGAATCTTAAATCAAAAAATAGTTTATACAGCAGATGTACCACAGCAAAATGTTCACTCAGCACATTTTAATATTCCATTTTCAGCATTTATAATAGTGCCACAGTGTATAGACGGTGTTGACTCATTAGATATAACTTTCTGTATTCAAAAGTGTGTGGAAGATGTATTTGTTAAAGCGTTTAATAAAAGAGAAATATTTAAAAATGTAACATTATTCCTTAGAGCTCTTCCGTTAGAAAATAGTTGTGTATAGGATAAATTAGATAATAATTATTTATAAAAAGGCTTAGAATAAAAACTTTTTATTCTAAGCCTTTTTAACTATTAGGAAAATATATATTTTGCATATATATTTTTTTCTTGAATACTTATTACTAAAAGAAGTACATCTAAAACTATTTTTAGTTATAAGGTAGTACAAATCTAATTTTGAGGAGGATAAAATGAATAGTATTGTTGAAAATTTAATAAGTGTATCAGGAATATCTGATAATTTACCAAAGAATACTTCAATATTCAAGCAATTCTGTATAGAACAAAATCTAGTATTATCTGAAAATAAACCCGAAATACACCAAATTATAAGTGTCATATTGGACATTTCTATAACCAATAAAAAATTAATAGATACTCCAATAAAAACATCTATAGAAGGTCAAAATCTAACTGGAAAAGGATTAATAGTTGAAGGAAAAATAAAACAGAAAATTGAATATGCATCTGATACTCCAACAAAAATTGTACATGGTACATATTTTAATACTCCATTCAGTACTTTTATTATTCTTTCTAATGATTATAAAATAGATAATTCACTTATCGTTACAGGGTATATAGAAGATAATTATTTGTCTTTGCTAGATAAAAAGACAATATTTGAAAATATAACTGTATTGATAGATGTAACGCGTGAATAATAATATAATAATTAAGGGAGGTAGCATGGAAATTGTTAGAAATTTTATAAATATAATAGGAGTAAGTCCTGAGGATGAATTGCCAAATAAAATAAATGGACAAATAGTACAGCATTCAGAAATAGAAACTATAATTATACCTGATAATAAGCCAGAGGCAAAGAGCATATATGAAATTATGGTTGATGTAAAAGTTAAATCCATTAGAACTATTAATGCTCCTTTAGGAAAAACCATTTTAGTTGATGGAGAGAAACAATATAAAATTATTTATACTGAAAATGGAGATTGTGAAAAAGCAAATATTTTATATATAAATATTCCATATAATACTTTTTTTGAAGTATCTAAGGATAAGGTTGATATTGGAATTAATAATATTAAAGTTTATATTTTAGATGCATATTTTGATTTAATATCTTCTAGAACGATATATTGCCATAGTGTATATTTATTAGATGCAAAATATAGTTGTGAAAATATTAATATTGAACTTAATGAAGAATTTGATTATAATAAAGAAATTTTAAGTGAGATATCAATATGTAAGGATAAATATAGTAAAGATAAAATTAATAAATTAATTGATATTGATGCTGAGTATTTATAGGGAGTTGAAAAAATGAAAATATGCATAATAATGTATATGAGTCAATTGAATTAATTCAATTGACTCATACTATTTTGGGCCTATAGTTTAGTTCTATATCACAAGCAGTAGTATTTGTAAGTGTATATTTTGAATAATCACTTAAAGATATAGAGCAAATGTTGAAATATTTAAATTCTTTTGCAGAATAATAAATGCTTGACGAATCTATCTTCCAAATAAAATCATTTATTTTAATATTAAAAATATTATTTGTTAAATTCACAAAACAATCTTTTGGAATATTGTATATATATATATTATCTGTAATTAAATCAGAACCAATAAATGCTATAAAATTATTACAATTAGAATATTGGATATTTTTTATTTTTATAATTTGTTTTGGGATTTTTAATAGTTTAGTTTCAAAATTTATTAAGTTTAATGTATAGATTTTATCACAAATATCACTTTTCCCATAAATATATGAAATAAAATTACCATCTTTAGACCAATTAAAATCTTTTATATAACCTGATGAAGTAATTTTATTTATATTCATTTTGCCTATATTCATAATACATAAATTTGAAATACCTGATATGGACTGTAAAAAAGCTACTTTTTTTTCTGTTGGGCAAACTTTGGGTTTATAATTTTTTATAGTATTACTACCAAATGTTAATTGTTTACACTTAGATGTATTAATATCAATATAGAATAAGTTTTTTTGATTTCTATAAGAACCAGAAAAAATAAGGTTTTGTCCATCTGTAGTCCAACAGAAACTGGTAATAGATGGAATTTCATCTGGAGTAATTAATTTTCTTATAATAGAGTCTTTAATATAGTGAATATATAGCATGTATTTTAGGTTATTATTCTCTTTATTAGAAAGAAATGCGATTTTATCTCCGTTAGGAGACCATGTAGGTCTTATATTTTTACTATTATTATAAGATACTATTTTTTTATCTTTAGAACAATCAGAATAAGATATAAATATATTACTTTCAGTGGATTTATTATGTAAAGAGTAGATCAATTCATATGATGGAATAAAATGTGTATGTATATATAAAAATACATTTTTATATATACATCGATTATTAATCAATTTTATTGTGAAATCTTGTATTTTAATATTATTCTTTAAGTAGTTAAATTTAAGTAAATCCTCTATAGACGAACCCTCTATAGAAGGAGGAATTACAATATATGTACTTTGTAAATATTCATTTTCAATTGTATGTATAGAATAGTCCTGAGTATCTGATAGATATAGTAGTTTTTGCTTTAATTTAATATGAAGTACCATTTTTTTACCATACAAGTGTTGTCCCTCATCAGAAATGCCACTAATAGTATTTATGATTTTTGAATGTATAATATTAGGCTCTATAATAATAGATATAAATTCTTTTATATCGGGCATATTTTCTGCTAAATTAATCGTTTCTTGAGAAGAAACTAGTGAGAAAAAATCGCGTTTATCCATTGTGAACCTCCAAATTATTATAATAAGTAATTAACATTTATAATTGACATAATACTTATAAAAAACTTTCTTTTAGAAATCTGGTTTATGTAGATATCTTCAATATAAGGTACTATTTTTAATTTTGAATCATATAAGAATTGCTTGTTTAAAATTATGTAAGTTGAGAATGGTATAATAAACTCTGTTGCTTGAATAGATTTATCTATGTCATTTGCTATATACTCAAGAGTTTGATTAATATTACCATTAACTATTAACTGATTACCTGTTAAAATCTGTCCTTCACTTGAAATTCCTTTAGAACTACTAATTATTTTTGAATTTAATATTTCTAAGGATGCAGAGGTTCTTAAAAATTTGTATATATCGGGTAAAGAATCATCTATATAAGATATTTTTTGTGTATGAAGCTGCTTAAATGTATTTGAGTATGAGGGGAAAGTTTGTGAAATACCGAAAGTTTGTACAATATTATCTAGTTCTGAATTCATATATATCTCCTTTCAAATTTAATTATTATATAAATATATATTCAATATTAATTAAAATTAGAATACCCCAAGTAGAATTCTACTTGGGGGTATTTGATAGAAGTTTTATAGATTTTCAATTTGCCAGTCTACAGGTTCTTTTCCTATCGAAATTAGAAATTCGTTAGCTTTAGAAAAAGGTTTGCTTCCAAAGAAGCCTCTATGTGCAGAGAGTGGACTTGGATGAACTGACTTTATTATAAAGTGTTGTGGATTTTTTATTATTTTAATTTTCGATTGAGCATTTTTTCCCCATAGTATGAAAACAATAGGATCGTCTCTATCGTTTAATAGATTGATTATCTTATCGGTAAAATGTTCCCATCCAATGTTTTTGTGAGAGTTAGCTTGTGAAGCTCTAACTGTAAGTACAGTGTTAAGAAGCATAACTCCTTGATCTGCCCATTTCTTTAAATATCCATTATTAGGAATATAACATCCTAAATCACTATTAAGTTCCTTGTATATGTTTTTAAGTGAAGGGGGAATAGCTACATTTGGCTTTACGGAAAAGCTTAAACCGTGTGCTTGATCAGGGCCATGATATGGGTCTTGACCTAGTATAATAACTTTTACATCTTTATACTGAGTATAGTGTAATGCGTTAAATATATCGTACATATCTGGATATATAGTTTTTGTTTTATATTCATCTACTAAAAAACTTCTAAGTTTTAAATAATAATCTTGTTCAAACTCATCTTTTAATAGATTCTGCCAATCGTTTTTCAATATTTGCATATAAATCACCTCAATAAATTATAACATAATAATATACATTTAAAGAAGGTGGTTTTAACGCCACCTTCTTTGAGTGTTATAAAGTGTAATTATATGAAGTGTGAATATTATAACTCCAGACAAAGTAAATCCATATATAAATCCATATATGTTTATAGAGCTAATAGGCAATAAGAAATATATGCAAAATAGTTGAACTGATAATCCGATTATATTATTGATTGTTGCATTATATTCTTTTTCAATAGAATGAAGTATACCTGATAGAGTGTGATTTAACACCATAAAGAAAGTACTTATAGAAATTGCTTTTAGGTATATTCCAGCAAGCTTATTATTGAATACTAACATACATATTTTTTCGCCAAAGAAAAAATATATTAAACTAGAAGAAAATCCTATACATGAAGTTAAGAAGATAGCGAAAAATATTTTTTTATTTATTAAGCTGTAGTTTTTATGAGGTATTTCCTGAGAAATGCTTGGAATTAAATTTACAACTAGTGCAGATGTTAAAGTAAATGGTAAAAATAAAAATGGAAATACCATACCTGTAACAGTTCCATAAAGTGATAAAGATTGTGAATGAGAGAGCCCACTAAGTTCAAGTCTGCTAGGTATTAATATAGAACTAATAGATTGAATTGCTACTGTGAAAACTCTATTAAATGTTATAGGAACAGCCATTTTAGTTATTTTATTAATACTATTTTTAAAATCATCAAGTGTAATAGAATAATTATTAGATAGAGTAGGCTCAAAGAATAAGTTTATAATTATAAATATGATATTTACTATTTCTCCGATTGATATACCGATTAGTGCTATTAGAGGATATATAGATTTATTCTTTGTAAATGAAAATAATAAAACTACAAATAGTATTCTACTTAGCTGTTCTAATATTTGGCCTATTGCTGGAATTTGAACTTTTTTTATGCCGTAATAGTAATTTCTTAGTATGTTTGATACTGTAATTAACGATATTGCTGGTAGTATGCAGATTATTAGCATTTGAGAATCAGCAGAGTGCAGTAATTTAAATCCAATAAATTTTGAATTTAAAAATACTATTAATGATATTAATATAGATATGAAGAAAGATAAATACAGTGTAGAAATAAAAAGCGAATTCATATTATGCTTATTATTCATTTTCTTTTCTTTTGAAACCATACTGTTTAGTGCAACGGGTATACCTGTTGTTGTTAAGCATACACAAAGCATTAAAAAATGAAAAATCATATGGAAAATACCAAGTCCATTTGCACCTATATGTTTTGATAAAAATATTTTATATAAAAAGCCTATTATTCTAACTATAAAGTTTGATAAAAAAAGTATAGTTGTTGAATATATGAGATTTGGAACTTTCAATTTATCACCTCCTCTTCAAATATATTCTTTAGACTAGAGTTTTATAACCTATCTAAATCAAAATAAAATGAGGAGGCACTTTTTTAGTACCCCCTCATTCTATTCTATAAGAAACTTATAATTTTTCTTCTTCTTCAAAATCATCTAAAAATTTATCATCTTTTTTATGATTACAAGAGTCATCACAATCAGGTTCAATAATTAATTCTCTGATTTTCACATCATTAAACCATACTTTGACTACATAATTTTTATTAGGGCAAAGAGGACCGAATATAAATTGTCCGCACTCATCTGTAAAAGCATGAGTTATAGGTTTTAATCCGCAAGGTGGATAAACTACTTCGAATAATTTAACAACAGCATCTTTTACTACTTTACCTTTATAATCCTTTACTATTCCATGAATTACACTTCTTTTTTCTTCTCCTACTTTTACTACAGCTTCTATTTGCTCATTTTCTCTTGGTTTAAATCCAAATTTAACTAATCTAGCTCCCATATAATATAAAACCTCCTTAAAGTAAACTCAAAATAATAATATTATTACTTTTTTAAAAATATGAATAAAAGTCAAATAAAAAATAATATATTAATTAAAGGGGAGATGATGATATGGGTATTGTTAGAAACTTTATTAATATTAAGGGAATAACACAAGAAGATAAATTACCAAGTAAAGTAAATGGACAAATAATACAGTATTCTGATACGGAAACTATATTTATACCAAGAGATAAGTCAGGAGTAAAGAATATATATGAAATTATGATTGATATAGATATTAGTTCAACTAGAACTATTAATACTCCTTTAGGAAAAACCATTGTGATTGATGGAGTAAAAAAATATAAGATTATGTATACTGAAAATGGAGATGTTGAAAAAGCAAATATTATATATATAAATACACCATATAATACATTTGTTGAATTACCTAATAATGCTAATCTTAATAATATAAATATTCATATTATGGATGCGTATTTTGATTTAATATCGATTAGGAAGATACATAGTTATACAGTATATTTACTAGATGTAGATTATACAGTAGAAGGTAGAAATATAAATAATAATACAGAGTATATACTAGAAGGTAGAAATACTAACAGTAATAAAGAAATTAGTGTTTGTGGATTTAAAGAAAATATTAAAGTTGATGTTGACGAAAGGTTTAATATTGAATTTAAAGAAAATTTTAATTATAAACCGGATCAAGAAATTTTAAAGGAAATGTCAATATCAAAAGAAGAATATGAAGAAGATGAATCAATTGACACTGATGAAGAATTAATTGAAATTGAAACTGATAAAGAAGATGAAGATTATAAATCAATTGACATTGATGAAGAATATTTATAGAGAGGTGAAAAAATGAAAATATGTATAGACTCATTAGCTGTTAATCATTTACATGGAACAGGACTATATTCTTATAACTTTGAATTGTTAAATAATCTGTTTGAAATATACCCTCAACCTAAATATGAGCTTATTTGGGAGAACAATGAAATCATATCAAGGTGGGAAAAGTATAAAAATATTAATTATGCTAATTTGAATTTGAATAGGATAAAAAATAATTATAGCAATATTGAAGAATATATAAAAAATAATAATATAAATATATACCATTCTCCTAATAATGGTTTTAGCATACCTTTTAATAAAAACTGTAAGCAGGTTATTACAGTTCATGATCTTATAGCATTAACGGACTCAGAATATGTGGATAAAAAATATTTAATGAAATTTAACGATATATTTCCTAATTCAGTAGAAAAATCAGATAAGATTATTGCTGTTTCAGATTTTGTAAAGAAGGAACTTACAAATCATTTTAAAAATTGTGAATCTAAAATTGAAGTAATATATCCTGGTTGTTCAAATATATTTAGGCCTATTGAAAAAGAAAAAAGTAAATCATTTTTAAAAGATAAATACAATATAAAAGATGATTTTTTGCTTTACTCAGGAAGTATTCACAAAAGAAAAAACTTGGATAAATTAATTAAAGCATTTAAAAAAGTTAAAAAATACAATAAAGATTTAAAGCTTTTAATTGTTGGAAAGAATAATGAAAAGAGAGAAGAATATTATTTAAACCTTAAAAAGTTAGTTAAAGATTTATTTATCGAGGATTCTGTTATTTTTACTGGACTTGTAGACTATAAAGATATGCCTTATTTTTATAATTCATCTGCTGCTGTTTTAAATTTATCTGATTATGAAGGATTTCCTTTATCTTCTATTGAAGCCATGTCATGCAAGAAAGCAGTGATATGTAGCAAAACGTCTTCTTTTGAAGAAGTATTAGGAAAAGACTCAATACTTATAAACAAAAATGACATATCAATTATAAAGGATGTTATATTAGAAACTGTTAATAATGAAGAATATAGAAACGATATAGAGAATAAAGGAAAAATACAATCTCAAAAATATAAATGGGATACTTCTAATAAAAAGCTTGTTAATGTATATGAGTCAATTGCATAATGCAATTGACTCATATTATTTTGGAACTATAACATTTACAAAAACTATTAGTATTTATAAAACTTTGTGAATATAAATATAATAATATTGAGTAGTTATGGGGGGGATAAAATGTGACTACACAAAAAAATAAATATTTAATAAATATAAACCAAAATAAATATATTTTTTATTTAGATAGTAATGTATTATATGTAGAAATTATAAAAAGTGATAATAAAAATAATAGAAAAGTTTTAGTAGATAATATAAAAGACTTTTCTGTAGCATTTGATAGCTTAGGTGTAATTCATATAGTATGTATTGATTTTTGGGGAAAACTAATTCATTTTATAAATAAAAAGAATAGTTTCAAAAAAGAAGTAGTAGCTAATTTAAATACAAAATTAAATGAATTTGAAGATATGAAATTATATGTTAATAAAGATATTTTAAATATATTAATATCTAATAGAGTTGAAAATAAAATGTATAATTTAATTCATTATTCAATAAGAAAAAATATACTTAAAAGCTATAAAATATGTGAATCAAATGATAAATATATATCTTTTAAAACTGAATGTGATAAAAAAGGAAATATTCATTTGATTTATAGCTTGAATAATAATGATAAAAATAATATTTTTTATAGAATGCTTAATTTTGAATACAATAGATGGAGTATTCGTGAAAGATTAAGCCCTAGAAACATAGATGTTACTCATATGAGTATTTTATATGATACAAATGATTTTATTAATATAATATTTTCTAGTAAACAAAAACAAGATATTAGATTTAGTTATTATAGAAAAAAAATAAATGAACATTTAATTTCAAATTGGGAAGAATTAAAAATCTCTCAAGAAGCAAAAGGATATTTTAGTGATCAATTTTTAATTCAGTTAGACGATTACATTAAGTTGTTTTGGAAAGAAAATAATAAATTCTATTTTACTTCTACTAAAATTGGAGAAAGTTCATGGAGTGATGTAGACTTAATTCAAATAAAAAAAGAACATAATTTAAATTCTATTGTATATATTGGAGATGAATACAATAATTATAGTATTTTGAAAATGCCCTTTGGGTACTCAGTGGATAAATATAAGAATTATCTAATAGGAGTAGATGAAATAATATATGAAAAAACAAAAATAAATAAAAATAATTATGTAAAGCCGTATGAAAACATTAATTTAGAAAGTGCTGCAAGTTTAGAAGAGATAAGCATAAAAACTAGTTTAAAAAGCTACAGTGAGGATATAAAAGTGTACTTTGAAAGAAAAACTGAAATATCAGAGCTATTAGAAGAAAATAAAAAAGAAATTAAAGATGAAATTTTAGACTTACATTATGAAATCAAAAATTTAAGGGAAAAAGAAATGAGGATGTTAAAAGGATTTTCAGAAATTAGAGATAGTTATAGTGATTTAAATAAAAAAATTAATGATTTATTAGATAGTAGTGATATTGAAGTTAATTTTAATAAAAAAAATAAACCAAAGATATTTGAAAAAATAATAGACTATTTTAAGAAAAAATAATTTAAAAAATGTATCATTGGGGGGTATTTATGAAGATAAATAAAAATGAGTATAAACTTATAGATAGAAAAAATGAAGGTATATGGAATTTTTATATAAAAGATAATTCCATTTATTATAAAATAATTAATTGCGATATATGTGAAGAAGAAACAAAGCTTATAGATGATGTAAAAAATTATGATATTAATATAGACAGTGAAAATCATATACACTTAATATGCGTAACATACAATGGTGAATTCTATTATTTTGTTTATTCAAATGATAAATGGAAAAAAACTATTATAGAAGAATACGACCCTGAACTAAATAGTATTGATTATTTAGATATAATAATTATAGAGAAAGTAATTCATGTATTCTATTCTTTTAGAAATGTTATAAATAAAAATTTAGCAAACGTAGTTCATTATATATATGACGATAAATGGAAAGTTAATTATTTAGAAACAGTTGAGCTCTTAGATACCGAAATTAAGGCATACTTTGTTGATTATCATCCGCATGGAGATATATTTTTATTATTTAAAGAAGAGAAAGAAGTGTATTTAAGAATTTTTGAGTTATCATCTAAAACGTGGAAAGAACTAAAAATAATTGAATGCAGTGTGAATGATATAGATATAATAAACTTTTATATAGATAATAATTATAATATAAACTTAATTTATAAAAATAATACAACAACAACACATACAGTCAATAATTCAGGAGATATATCAAATTACGATAAATGGAGTAAAAATATAATAGTTAAAGAAATAGAAGATATTAATTCGCTTATATTTGAAGTAGATACAAAATTATATATCATATGGAAAAATGAAGAATATTTATATTGTAAATATTCTGATGATTTTGGGATGAGTTGGATAGAAGATAAAAAATTTAAGTACGATAGTATGTGTAATATTCATTATATAGGAAAAGAATATAAAAATACAAAACTTTTAAAATATATTAATACTTTTGGCAATGTTAAATATAATGAAATATCTTTAGCAGGTATAGATGATAATCTATTATTTTGTACAAAAATAGAAGAGAATAATTCATATGATGAAGAATTAGTAGATGAAAACAATGAGAGTGAAGAAAAAGAAAGCCTTGAATTTGATGAAAATAATTCATATGATAAAGAAATTATAGATGAAAGTAATAATAATGAAGAAGATATTGATGAAGATTTAGAAAAAATTATAGATGATGTTAATTTTTTTAGATGTGATATAGAAGAACCAATTAGTCCAAAAAATAATGAAACACTTTTACAAAAAATAGGTAAATATTTCAATGATAAAAAAGAAGGCTAAATGCCTCCTTTTTTATTAACAATCACAACCATGTGAATCGCACATTTCCTTTCTATCTATTTGTCTAGGGAATAAATCTGGAAAATCTACGCCACATAATCCAGATTGTTCTTCTGGCTCACAGAATCCTGTAGATAATACGCATAGTTGAACAGGAAGTTTAACTTTCTTTTCACATTTTATACATATAACTAAAGCAGCATATACTTGTATATCGCCATCAACTACTGATAAGCTTCTTGTTCCAGCTGGAAGAATAACTTTACATAATGCAGCACAAAATTCTGCTAAAGATGGTGGGAAAGCTGCTTCTGTTGAAGGTATGCATAATTGTGCAAATCCAGTTAGAGAATTATCTACTGGAACATCAAATGTAGAAGTGAATTCTCTACATTTTCCATTTGTGAATAATGCTTTACCGGAAATTGTTATTCTAGCAAATCCACAAACTTCTATGTCTTGTTCTATAATTATTGGAGTACCTACGTGACGTCTACGTTCATCGCATTCAGAAGTATCTATAAAAGATAAATCAAGCTGTTCTATTCCACCGGGTCCAGGTATAGGTGGTGGAAACTCTGTTATTCCATTTACAGATATCGTCTTAGGTATAACTTTAAGTCCTTTACTAGAGCAAGATACAGATACATCATCAAAGCCTACTATTCCTTCAGTTGGAAAACCTGGGTCAAATCTTTCTGATATTACTAAGTCCAATTCTTTTTTGATTATCTTTGAATCATATACTTTTTCTACAAATATACATTCTGCAGTTATTTTTTTTGGATCATATCTTTCTGGAGTACAGCATGATGAATTAGCTTTACAACAAGGGCCTGTAGGTCTTGTATTAACATCATTATTATATATTTTCTTGTCCTCGTGAGTTCCACATGTCATAATGTTTTTACCTCCTTTATATTAACTAAAAAACCTGAATAAGTACTATTCTAATTTCAGTATATGCTTTTAAATTTAGATGGTTACATTATTTACTAGAGCAGTTCTTATCTCTGTATTAGTATATGAAAATTAAAAAGGAACCGTTCTATATGTGCTATATATTATATTAAAATCATATATTTTAATATAATATATAGAATTAACTAAGGTGGGGTGAATATGGGATTTGTAAATTATAGTGAAACATTAATAAGGAACGCAGATGGTGATATACTAAATTTTTATGTTAAAAACAAAAAATTATTTCTAAGGAAATTTAAATCTGAAAGTGGATGGGACACTTCAAATGAAATAATAGATAATGTGATTTATGATAAATTGAGTATTGAAATTGATAAAGAAGATAAAATATACGGAGTTGCTATTACGGAAAGTGGAAACGTATTATATATTCATACAGATAAAGATAATAATATTAAATTAAGTGAATTATTTGACTATGATTATCAAAAATACTTACTAATATATCCTTATATAAATAAATCAGGTTCAAATCTACATATAATTTATTATTTACAAGATATTAGAAACAATAAAACTTGGGCAATATACAGTCATTATTTCGATGGAAAAGAATGGATACAAAATAATGTTGACTTTGTTTTGTCATATCCTATGCTAAATACTTTTGAAGTTGTATCGAATGAAAATGATTTGAATATTTTTTATATAAATACTATCAATGGAGTTGAGCAAATATTTTTAAGTGAGTTTAATAATGTTAATAAATCATGGGATAAGCCTATTCAAATAACTAATACAAATAATAAAAAATTATACTTAAATGTTTTAAATGAAAAAAATGACTATCATATTACATGGTCTGAGTTTGTCAATAATAATTTATTAATAAAATATACTAAGGGTTATTTTGATGAAGATATATTTAGTATATCTAATATAATAAATATATCAGAATTATCTAACTGCTCTTTTCCTACATTTATAAAAACAGGGGATGTATTATGGAATGTATGGACTCAAATGAATAATATATACAGCTCATATTCTTTTGATAATGGAAAGACTTGGAGTGACCCTAGAATGGATTCTGAGAGTATAAAAAATAAATTTATTATATATAAATTTAGAACAAATAATATTGAAGATTTGAATCAATTTAAATTAAACACTACTTTTGGAACGAATAAAATGTCTTTCATTGGGTTTAAAAACATAAAAAAGATGGGCTGATTATTAACCCATCTTTTTTATATTTAATTAAATACAATCACAGTCTTTTTTACAAGGATCGCATTTTTCTCTTTTTATTTCTCTTTCTTTTCCTATAGCTGGCTTACTAATTATAACTTTAAATTTCTCTTCTTTTTTTGGTGTGCAGATATCAAATTGGTAAAATCCCATACAGTCAGTTACGGTATGAGCTACTCCCTCGATTTCTACTTTACCGTGTTTATAGGTTACTTTAACTAATTTAACTAATGCACATTTTACAGGTTTTCTATCACAATCTTTTACTTGACCCCATAATCTTACAGTTCTTCTTCTATCTACCTTTACATCTGCTCTTATTTCACAATCATCTTTTTTAACATCTACTTCAATTACATTTCCCTCTATATGTTCACAGTCTTTTTTAAAACCGTGGCAACCATCATAATCTGTAGATTGCATAGATCTACTCATAGATACGTCTACATCTGCTCTTATAGAATCATCATTATTAGTTACATCAATATCAACCATATTTTCATCTAAATACTCATAATTATTTATCATATTATTTATACCCCTTCCAAAATTGTTTTCATGTAAAATTAATTACATGCAATATTATTATATTAAATTCATGAAAATGAGTTACATATTTTAGGAGAAAATTTACAACTAGTGAGGTTTACAAGTTACTATTGCTGAAATATTTTTATTGGTAATGTTATATAACATTCCAAGGCTACCATCATCAAGAATAGAAGGAGCAGCTTTAATTAATTCCATAGTATATGTGCAACAATCACTGTCCAAGCAACCTAAACATTCGCAAAAGGTTATTGTGAATGATTCTTTAGATTCTCTTTCATTATCAGTATCTTCATGGTTAGATTCAATATATTCCCATTCTTGTAATATTTCTGTTTCTTTATTTTTGCACTCCCTAATCAACCTGAATCTTAGTTCTATATCAACATTTGGAGAACTGGAAACAACAGCAGCTATAGCATTAATAATAGAAGAATATTCAATATTCACACACGGATTACATAAAGATCGAGTATCAACTTTAACACAAGCTAGCTTTACTGGTGGCATTGTTGAATTATCGGGGTCATCATTAAGTCTAGGCGGTAAAGAACGATTAAATTCTTTTCCACATTGTATATGATTTTCAGAAGAAATAACTGCTGAAATATTTTTATTATTAATATTATATAAAACTCCAACACTACCATCATCAAGAAGGGAAGGATTAGCTTTAACTAGTTGAATAGTATATATACAACAATCACTATCTAAACAATCTAAACACTCGCAAAAATTAATTGTAAAGGAATCTTTATATTCTCTTTCACCGATATTGTCCTCAATATCAGACTCCATATACTCCCATTCTTGCAATACTTTTGTTTTTTTATTCTTACACTCTCTAATTAATCTAAATCTTAGAAGTATACTAACATTTGGAGAAGAGTCATCGCCTGGAGCATTATTAGCTAAAAGATTAATAATAGAAGAATACTTAATATTTACACAAGCATTACGTAAAGCTCTAGTATCTACAGCAACACAAGCTAATTTTACTGGTGACATATTAGGATTATTGGAGTCGTCAAGTATAGGAGGTAAACTTCTATTAAATGACTTTCCACATTGTAAGGAATTATTACAAGATGAAATTGCTAAAATGTTTTTGTTAGTAATACTATATAAAATTGTAGGAGTATCATTATTAACATCGAGGAAAGGAGTGGCTCTAACTAGTTGCATAGTATAGGTACAAAAATCACTATCTAAGTAATCTAAACATTCGCAAAAAGTTACTGTAAAGGACTCTTTGGATCTTTTTTCATTAGCAATTTGTTCTTCAATATTAGATTCTGTATATTCCCATTCCTGTAATATTTCTGTTTTTTTGTTTTTGAACTCTTTAATTAACCTAAAGTTTAGAGTTATAGATTCACCCTCGTTATCACTCTCACCAACACCTACAAGATTAATAATAGAAGAATATTCAATACTTACTACACATTGTTTGCGTAAAGATTGAGTATCAATAGTAACGGAAGCAAGTTTAATAGGTTGCATTATTGGATTATTTGGATCAGCATCAAATATAGGTGGTAAATCTGGATCAAATATTTCTCCACACTTTAAAGTTAGGTTGCAATCTTTTTTTTTCTTTTTATCACAAGTATCTTTTTTATAATATGTTGACATATATATATCATTCTCCTTAAATTATATTAACCTCTAAGTAGATTAGAAGCTTAATATAATTTATGAGATATGTAGACTAGTTGTGATGTTCTAATTAAATATCAAAAACATATTGTACATATTTGTGCTATATATTATTTAATAAAAAATAAAAAGCTGATAGCAAAACTATCAGCTTAAACCATAACTAATGTCCTTTACAAACTCCTAATGCTAAGATATCCTTATCGTTAATCTTATATGTTACTTCATTAGCATTACTAGGAATAACTTCAACTAGTTGCATTATATAAGTGAAGCACTCTTTATCAAGGCAATCAAGACATTCGCAAAAGATAACGGTAAATGATTTTATATCTTCTTCACCTGAATCCATACTAGACTTTTTAAAATCCCATTCTTTTAATGTGATTTCTTCTTCATCTTTACATTTTTTTGACAATCTAAATTTTAAACTTAATGTATTGCTAGATCCTGAAAGAGCTAGTGTGGTTATAATGGAAGAATATTCGATCTTTACACAGGGCTTAGATAAGCATCTTGTATCAATAGTAACCTCAGCTAGTTTTACTGGAGTATTGTTAGTACTAAGTGTAGAAGGTAGATTTGGATCGAATATTTTTCCGCATTCTAAAATTGGAATGCAATTTGTGTTTTTATCATAAGTGTCACATTTAAATTTATATTGATTATAATATTCTGCCATCAGAAATAGCCTCCTTCTTATGATTTGATAATTTTTAATAAAAAGAAGGTATTAATTTATATTTATACTTTCTTTTAATTACAATATATTCTAGTGATTATATATCGTGATTATATATTTTAATCACAAATAAAAAAAGTTGATGGCTTAGCCATCAACTTTTTTTATTGTCTACAAGCAGAGTAACCTGCTATTGCTGAGATATCTTTTTCAGTAATATTGTATGAAGTAGGTGCAGAAGGGCTAGCAAGATTATTATTACTAGCTCTAACTAATTGTAAAGTATAGGTACAACATTTTCCTTTATCACAACAGTCTAAGCATTCACAGTGTGTAACTGTAAAAGTATCTATAGTAGAAAGTTCAACATTACCACTAGTAACAGCGCTTAATCTTCTAAAGTTCCATGTACGTAATATTTCTTCACTATCTTCTCCTTTACACTTTCTAACTAACCTAAATGTAAGAAATAGATCTGCATTTGTAAGATCGCCAGGGTCAGATTCTATGATAGATGAATATTCTATTTTCACACAAGGAACACACAAACATCTTGCATCTACAGTAACTTCAGCTAGTCTTATTGGTTGATCACCTGTAGTAGTATCTAGTGCATTAAAGGCCGTTGTTGGTAAGCTCGGATCGAATGTTCTTCCACACTCTAAAATTGCGTTACAGTTTTTACCTTTCTTTTTATCGTGATAATCACAAGGATCACAATCTAATTTTTTATCATAATAATCATGCTTCTTTTTATCGTAACCATCATATTTCTTATCGTAACAATCACAATTATCTTTTTTATAGTTATTACAGTAAGTTGACATAAATAAAAATCCCCCTTTTATTTTTACTGATTTCTAAGTCGTATTAGAAACCTAATATATTTTATGATAGAAGAAGGTATGGTGTGATAAACTATTATCTTCTTCTTTTAGTAAAAGATACTATAGTAATAATATCTTTTACTTTTCCTATAACAATATATTCCAATTCGCAAATAAGGTTACATATAATATAAAAAAACTTATTTTTGAAATGTATACAATGATACTTGCAAAATTACACTTAATAAGCAGGGTGTATATGATGAAAATGAATAAAAAGAAATGGAGAATTCAATTGACAAACAAATGAATTGATGATATAATAAAATTGCAAAAGGGATAGAGAAAAAGGAGGGGTATTAATGAATGAATTAACTAATGCTACAAATACCAACATTGTTGACATAGATAAATTTGAAAAAGAAAATAGAAAGTGTAGAGTAATGACTTGTATACATTGCGTAGGAGATAGATGTACAAATGATACTTGTGAAATATATGAAAGGTCATTTATTCAAGAGGGATAATAAAAGATTAGTATGAAGAGCCTTTATTTCTGAAATTATAACAGAAATAAAGGCTTTTTGTATTCTTTTTATGCAATATGAATAGTATATATAAGAGATTTTTTATAGATAAAGGAGTATATACTATGAAAAAACGTATTCAAAAAGGTTGGACTGTCCTAATTTATATAAATGGAAATAATGATATTGAGCCTGAAATACGACAAGCTATGTTAGATATTAATAGTATGAATATAAGTGAGAATATAAATGTATTAGTTCAGATTGGAAGAGAAGAATGGGAAATTGTTAAACTCCTGAGACCAACGGATATTTTACATGAATCAGAGGATAAATGGGTGGGAGTAAGACGTTATTTTTTCTCAAAAGAAAATAATACATTAATTGCAGAGCTAGGAAAAATAAATATGGCAGATCCTATGTGTTTATATGATTTTATAAAATGGGGTATTAATAATTGTTCATCTGAAAAATATATGCTAGTGATTGGAGGTCATGGCTCTGTACTAAAGGGTGCATTAGCAGATTATAGTCAAGAGTTCCCTTATATGATGGGGATTCCTGAAATAAATATTGTAATTGATAAAGCATGTAAAGAAGTAAATAAAAAAATAGATATTTTAGTTATAGATATGTGCTATTTTAATCTACTTGAAATAATATATGAATTTGGGAAAGATAAAGATTACTCTGTACAAAGCATATTAACATATATAGGAGAAGGTCCTATTCAAGGACTTCCTTATGATAGCATGATACATTTGTTAGAAGATAATAATACAGATTATATAATAAAGAAAATTATTAATAATTTAAATTACAATTTAGTAGCTTTTGAAGTTAATAATACTAAGTTTGAAAAAATAAAGAATTTATTTAATGAATTAGCTAATTGTTATTTAGATAATAAAAATAAGGAGTTAAAGCCTTATGAAATATTCTTTTATTTAGATACTGAGTATCCGTGGTACAGTATTATAAAAGATATACGAGATAGTATGAAATCTATTGTTATTCACTCTAAAACAATTAACAATAATTTAGGATTAATAAATCTTATGACTCAAGTTTCAAAAGATTTTAATGAATTATACTCTTATTATAAATTAAGCTTTAATCAAAATAACAAATGGTCGTATTTAGTAAGTAATAAAAAAAGTATTGATAACATAAATTTAGAGTTAAAGTCTATAAAGATATCTTATAAAGCTATATATGAAATCATTTCAATGATGAATCCATCACTAAATGAAGATGATAAAGAACTAATATTAATTAATTTAATTAAGAATAAAAACTGGAAGTTAGAATAAGAAATATGGAATAATTGTGTAATATAACATATAGATTTTTCTATCGAAATTATTCATTCTTTATAATTTTAAAATAGTTTTTCAATGTAAAAAGGTGATTTATGTAATTTACATAAATCACCTTTTTATTATTTTTAATAAATAGCAGTTATTTTTTCTTCCTTAGAAAATGGAGTTCCTCTAGATGGCTTTTGTGTTTGCAATGGTAAACAACTAGGTCCTGTTATTAAACCATATAAACAGGTGGTTGGACTGGCAGAGCCACCGCCTGTTTTTACAGCAACACTTATATCTGTTTGTTCAAAACAGTCACTAAGGGTAAATGTATAAGTTCCTGAAAAATTATTATTATTAACTCCATCCCATTTAATTGCATTAATAGTCGGGTCAGGAGGTCCCGGTGGAAAGTCGAAACAAGATATAAAACTACCTGTTTCTACTGGGCCTACACCATCAGGTTGAGAATAAGAAATAACCTCATGCCTAGGATCTGAGCATAATCTAAAAACAAAGTTACTTATTTCTGACCCAGATGTAGGAGGAACACCTGTAATTGATGTCTCATATGTCCAAGTTTGAGTGCCATCAGGGTTACAAACAGCACTTATAAAGGCTATAGTATACCCTCCTGTAGCAGGTGGTACAGGAGGAAGTGTAACGCTATTTGCCATAGTAAATCTCCTTTCTGATTAATATATTTAGATATCATAATAAAGTATGATTTATATCAACAGCATTTTAGTACTCCTTATGTTGGATTAATAGTAACTCTTCCGCCTGTGTTTGAGCATAGTTGAACTAGCAACTGCACTTCTTGATTAATTTTTATTGTTAATTGGATATTTGATATTGTCTGAGTAATCGTAATTTCATTGTTTCCAGTTCCTGAGAGTGTTGCTGTTGCTGCATTTTCTGCAGTTATAGAGAATAATTGACACTGTAGATTTTCTTTACATGCATCACTTATTTTACACTTGCCTAACGTAAATGTGTGTTGCTCGCATATACGTGCTATAGGTATATCAACCTCTTGAGTTAGACCCATATCATCTCCTGTCCCTACTAAAGTAAGTTTTTCATCTAATAAAAATCCTTTAACTGTGACTGTAATCACACAACCGTTTACTTCTAAATCGCATCCTGTACATAAAATATTACTAGTTCCTTCAACATCAGGATCTACTGTAAATTGATCAGTAGTATCATCAGGGTCATTAGCAACTGTAATAGGGCATAATGGAAATGAACCAGGAAAAGTAACTTCCTCTTCACACATAACTCTTTTTGTTTTTATTAATTCACAACATCCACAACTCATAATTAGATATCTCCTTTCGTAATAAAATATATATCACAATCTTTTTAAGAAAAATCTTATTTTTAACTATTATCTTTTGTTATATAGTATATGTTTGTTCAATAAAATTTGATATATATGAGATGAAAAGTAAAAAAGGTATCTTATGTACAGCTAGGAAACTTTGGACATTGTAGATCCAGAATTATTTTGTTATCCTTAAAAATCTTAATCTTTAAACAAATCTTAAGTTTTTGAGTAATTGTGTGATTATCCGAATTTAAATGCATGTCATTTTCACCACAAATGCATACAACTTCACATTTTAGACTATTAAAGCAGTGAATGTTATGAAGTTCACACTTATTAAATGTAAATCTCTCATTTATTCTAAAAAGATATTCTAAAGGTATTTTTAAATCGGATCCTTCACTTATAGTAAGATCCTCTCTTACTAAAAACTCAGCATCAACTTGCAATTTATTATTTTGTGGAGGATTTACAATACAACATTTTAAAGTATGAATATAAATGTTACCATCAATATTAGCAGAGGAGCTAAATGGACTGTTAACTTTAACATCTTTGCTCTCATGCTCAAATTTAAAAACTTCCCCACAAAGCATATATTCAGTTTTTAATAATTCATAAGGATTAATAGTACCCTCCTCCTTTCTTTAATATAAATTTTAAAAATTATACACAATAATAGAGTATGATTTTTATTTTATATATGATAAATATAGTTATATAATATGCTCATTGAATTATTTTTGTTATTTAAATAGGGATTAGGTTACTTTAATGTAGTATTCAGATATAATAAATTTTGATATAATAAAATTGGTGATATATATGACAAAATACAAGTTTGATATAGTTACAAATAATATTTCTAAGTATGTTCAGATATATAAAAATATTAAAAATATGATAGAAAATGAAGAGATTACAAAGAATGAGAAATTACCACCAATAAGGAAAATTTCAAGCTTATTGGGTGTCAATACATCTACTATAGTAAAAGCATATGAACTGTTAGAGAATGAAGGATATATATATAAGATAGTAGGAAGTGGAAGCTATGTAGCAGAGATTAAAAAATATAGCCAATCATCTTCTATTACAGATGATAAAATAATAGGATTTGATGTAGGTAATCCATCTACAGATATATTCCCTATTGAGAATTTTAAGAAAGCTATAAATATGGCTCTTCAAAATGAAGGACCATCTTTATTTGAATATGATGAAGGTCTTGGGTATCTAGGTCTTAGAAATTCTATATGTGATTATTTAAAAAATCTAAATATATGTACAGATTCATCTACAATACAGATAATATCTGGTGCGCAGCAAGGGATAGATGTTATTTGTAAAACACTTATTAACTATGGAGATGTTATATTTTGTGAAGAACCTACGTATAGTGGAGCTTTAGAAATATTTAAAAATAAGGGAGCTAAAATAATGCAGGTCCCATTATTAAGCGATGGAATGGATATTGGTATTCTAAAGTTAAAGTTAGAAAAAATAAGGCCTAAATTATTATATGTTATGCCAAATTATCAAAATCCAACAGGAATATCATATTCTAAGCAGAAAAAGAAGAAGCTTATAGAACTTGCTAATGAATATGATTTTTATATATTAGAAGATGATTTTTTAAGTGATTTTAAGTTTTATTCAGAAGACAATAATACATTAAGATCATATGATCATTCTAATAGAGTTATATATATAAAGAGTTTTTCTAAAATATTGATGCCAGGTCTTAGAGTGGGTTTTATGGATATACCTATAGGAATCTTAAATAAGGTGATTTTGGCTAAATATTCAAGTGATATAGTTACATCAAGTTTGGTTCAAAAATCATTGTACTATTATATAAAGTATTATGATTTCAAAAATCATTTGAAAAATGTAGAGCAAACGTATAAAATAAGATTTGATAGAACTATTGATTTAATAGAAACTAAGTTATCTTTTAGAATAGAATGTAATAAGCCAACTGGAGGGATTAACTTTTTTATGTCTCTTCCAAAAGGATACTCTTCAATTGATTTTAGGAATTATTTGATACCATATGGTGTTTCTATTATGCCTGGTAACTATTTTTTTGATAATCCTATAGAGGATAGATTTTTTAGAATCAATATAGCGTCTACAAATTGTGAACAAATAGAAAAAGGAATAGGTATAATAGATGAAAAATTAGATGATTTTTTGTTGAAGTATAAAAACAATATTGATTTCAAAAATAGTAGGATATTTTCATAAGAAAGAGGTGCTAAAATGTTATCTAAGGAAAAAATAGACAGAATAAATTATTTAGCAAAAAAAGCTAAAGCAGAAGGTTTAAATGACGAAGAAAAAAGAGAACAACAAAATTTAAGAAAAGAATATATAGAAAACTTTAGAAAAGATTTCAGAGAAAAACTAGAGTGTATAGAAGTTGTAGATTAGTATATTAGAGGGGGATATTTATGGCTGAGAAAAAATATGTTATTTTCAAACTTAATGATGAAGAGTATGGAGTAGACATAATGAAAGTTAAAGAGGTCAGTGAAGTTAAGGAAATTACTAAAGTTCCAAACACTCCTGATTTTGTAGATGGGATTATAAATATAAGGGGAGATGTAACTCCTATAATAAACTTAAAGAAGAGATTCCATTTAGCAGAAGGTATAGAATTTGGTGAAATATCTAGAATAATTGTAGCTAATATAGAGGGTAGAATGATTGGATTTTTAGTAGATGATGCTTCTCAGGTGATATCTATTGAGGATACGAATATAGAACCAGCTCCAGAAATAATAGCAGGATCTGATAAAGAATATATTGAAGGTATTGGAAAAGTTGATTCAAGAATGATAATAATATTAAATTTTGAAGATGTTCTAGATGAGGATGAAAAGAATAGTATAAACAGTATAGAATTTTAGACGACAAATAAAAGGTTGCCATCTGGTAATCTTTTATTTTTTGTATATGTAAAGTGAAACTTAATTTAAATGAAGTCTTAGAACTTTTAGCTTTCGGATAAAAAATGATAAATATAATAGGGATAGGTGTTATATTTATTTAAAATATAGTATAATATATTGTAATGTCGAAAAATGAAAAAAAGAGGTAGATTGTTGTGAGTGGAGAAGAAATATTTGTGAATTTTAATGAAATATTCTATAACGTCATAGACACTATAAAGAATAGTCAGGATGAAGTTTTGTTTATGTATGAAAGTGTACATAACGAATGTCAAAAAATGAGAATAGAGTTAGAAAACTTGAGAGTAAGAGCTAAGTTTTTGATAGATGAAGTTGAATATTTGGAAAAAGAGGAAAAAAAGAGTAGACAAAGACTAGCATCTATAAGTAAAAATTTCCACAATCAAACAGAAGATAAAATAAAACAGGCATATGAAGAAGCTAAGCGTATACAGGTAAAGCTTACATTAAAGAGAGAAGAAGAAAAGAATATAATAAGAAGTAGAAATGACCTTGAGATAAGACTTAAAAAAATGAATGGTATACTAGAAAAAGGCGAATCATATATGTCAAAAATGAAATCTGTTGTTGATTTTTTAATGGGAGACTTAGAAAATGTATCTCAGAAGATGACGTCATTAGAAGGTAAAGCACAGATTGGAATGAAGATAATAAAATCACAAGAGGAAGAGAGAAGAAGAATAGTTAGAGATATTCATGATGGACCTGCACAGAGTATGGCTTCTTTAGTTATAAAGTCTGAAATAATAAATAGACTCTTAGATAAAGATATAGAATTGTCTAGAGAAGAACTTGAAAATACAAAGAAAATTCTTAGAACTACACTTAGGGATTTAAGAAGAATTATGTATGATTTAAGCCCGACATCACTAGATGATTTAGGATTGATACCTACAATAGAAAGGGCTATATCAGATATTGAGTATGAGCAGGATATAAACATAGATTTGATTGTACTTAATGATACTAAAATAATACATCCTTTAGTTAGAATAACTACATTTAGAGTTATACAGGAATCTTTGAACAATGTATGTAAGCACTCTAGTGCGTCTAATGTCAAAATTAAATTGGATATAAATATGGAAAAAGTAATTGGTGTTGTTGAAGATGATGGTATCGGGTTTAATATAGAGTGTGATAATATAATAGAAGGATCATTAGGAGTAGGATTTATGAGGGAAAGAGCATCTTTGCTAGGTGGTCAATTAAAAATAGACAGTAAAATAGGGGAAGGAACTAGAGTTAAATTTGCTTTTCCTAATAAGGAGGTAAGTGATGAAGGATAATATAAAGGTTATGATAGTGGATGATCATTCTCTTATGAGGGAAGGTCTTGCAAAAATATTGGAGCTTGAAGATGAAATAACTATTGAAGCTAAGGCATGCGATGGATATGAAGCTATAGAGTACTATAGAAAAAAAGACATAGATGTAGTTTTATTGGATATTAATATGCCTAATATGAATGGCATAGAAACTTTAAGAAATTTAAAAAACATGGATTCATCTAGTAAGGTTATAATGCTAACTATATATGATGAAAGAGAATATCTTATAGAAACTTTGAATTTGGGAGCTGATGGATATATGCTTAAAGACTCAGAATCATCAAGCTTAGTTTCTGCGATAATAAATGTATATAATGGTGGCAGTTATGTTCATCCTAACCTTGCAGGAGCATTGTTAAGAGAGATAAATAAAAGAAAAGATAGAAATTCAGCTAAAGAGGGCTTAGATAGCTTAACTAAGAGAGAATATGAAGTTTTATCTCTTATTGCGGATGGGCTTAGTAATAAGGAAATTTCAGAAAAGCTGTACATAAGTGAAAAGACTGTAAAAAATCATGTTTCTAGCATATTAAGAAAGCTTGATGTATCAGATAGAACTCAAGCAGCTATATATGCATATAAAAACAACATAAAAAAATTATAAAATCGTATCATAGATACGATTTTTTTGAATAGTTATTCTATTAATAAAATGAAGCGAATTTTTAGTGGTCAGTAGGAAACACTAAGAATATATAAAATAATAAATAAAAGTAATAAAGAAATGATTGATATTTCTGAAAATTAACTTATAAAATATGATATAATAAAATTAATATGTTAAAATAATACAATATGGAAGGTGGAAAATATGAATCTAACTCATGAATTTAAAAATGCATGGAAAAATTTAAAAGATGAAGATATAAATGCTGTAATGTCTTACTCTAAAGAATATATGGATTTTTTAGACAATGGAAAAACTGAGAGAAGATGTGTTGATGAGATAATTAAGAAAGCAAAAGAACAAGGATATATTTCGTTAGAAGAAGCTTTAAAAAGCAACGATATAAAGGCTGGTTCTAAGATATATGCGAATAACAAGGGTAAAGGGGTAGCATTATTTGTAATAGGGCAAAAAGAAATAGAAAAAGGTATGAAGATAGTTGGATCTCATATAGATTCACCAAGGCTAGACTTAAAACCATTTCCACTTTATGAAGATGGTAACTTAGCTCTTTTAAAGACTCATTATTATGGAGGAATTAAAAAGTATCAATGGACATCTATTCCTTTGAGTATGCATGGTGTTGTTTATACTAAGGATGGAAATAAGGTTGATATTAACATAGGTGATGATGAAAATGATCCTGTATTATACATAAGTGATCTTTTAATACATTTAGCTAAGGATCAAATGGGTAAAAAACTTTCTGAAGGTATTACTGGTGAGGGACTTAATGTTTTAATCGGACATATACCTTTAAAGGATGAAGAAAAGGATTCTGTTAAGAAGAGTGTATTAAAATTATTAAATGAGAAATACAATATGACAGAAGAAGATTTCTTAACTGCTGAGATTGAAATAGTTCCTGCTGGAAAGGCAAGAGAAGTGGGTCTTGATAGATCTATGATTGCAGCTTATGGACATGATGATAGAGTTTGCACATTTGCAGGACTTAAAGGTATTTTTGAAGTTGAAAATCCTGAGTATACAGCGGTTGGATTATTTGTAGATAAAGAAGAAGTTGGTTCTATGGGGAATACAGGAATGCAATCTAGATTTTTTGAAAATATAGTTGGCGAGATTATAAATTCTCAAGGAGACTATAATGATTTAAAATTAAGAAGATCATTAGCTAATTCAAAGGTATTATCTGCAGATGTTACTTGTGGATTTGATCCAAATTTCCCAGATGTTGTTGATAAGAGAAATGCGGCATTTATAGGTCATGGTGTAGTTGTAGCTAAATATACAGGAGCTAGAGGAAAATCTGGTTGCAATGATGCAAATGCAGAATTTTTATCTGAAATAAGAACGACTTTTGATGGAAATGATGTTACATGGCAAGTAGGAGAGCTTGGAAAGGTAGACCAAGGTGGTGGTGGAACTATAGCCTATATACTAGCAAATTATGGAGCAGAAGTTGTAGATTGTGGAGTTGCTCTTTTAAGTATGCATGCACCTATGGAACTTGCAAGTAAAGTAGACTGCTATGAAACCTTCAAGGCTTATAGAGGATTTTTAAAATAGAATAAAAATGCACTCATAAATTGAGTGCATTTTTTAAATATACTTAATTAAAAAAATTCTTTATATGATTTATGAATTTTTCTTCTAAAGGCGTGTTTATTCTTTTTTTGGAATATATGAAGTAAAATTTTCTTTGAAGGTTTAATTCTTTTATTTTATAGGCTTTTAATGATTTAGAACTAATATCGTCTATTATAGATTTATTAGATACAATAGAAAGTCCAATTCCTTTCTTTACCATTTCCTTAGTTGCTTCATTGCTTTCAACGTGAGCTAGTATATTAAAATGATCTGGTGGTAAACCGTTCTTTTTAAGTTCGTTTACGATAACTCTTCTAGTTCCTGATCCTTCTTTTCTCATTATAAAATTTTCTTTTTTAAGATAAGAAATACTTACATATGAATCATCAGATATAATATTATAATCATAAGGAGTTATTAAAACCAATTCATCTTTTATTAAATCTACATATTGTATTTGTGAGTTTGGAATTTTTGAACCTACAAATCCAAAGTTTACTTTTTCATTTAATATTTCATCTATTGCATCCTGTGAATCGTGATGAGTTATAGTAAACTTAACGTCTGGAAAGTCATTTATAAAAGACTTTAAAATATCTGGTAATATATATGTTTCAGGGATAGAACTTGAGGTTATATCTATAATACCTTCTATTTTTCCCTCATATTCTTTTAAATTGAATAATGCTTTTTTTCTAGAATTTAATATTTCAAGAGCATGAGAATAAAGAATTTCTCCAGGTTTAGTTAAAGAAATATTTTTGTTATTTCTATTTATTAGAATAGTCCCAAGTTCTTTTTCGAGATTTTGAATATGAGTAGTTATAGTGGGTTGTGTTAAAAACAGTTCTTTTGCAGCTTTTGAGAAACTTTTATGCTTTGCTATTTCTATAAATGTTTCAAGTTGTTTAAAATCCATATTATCTGCTCCCTTTTGGTAAATTATAAGTAAATTATAACATATAATAGTTATAATATGATGATATATAACATATACATTTTCAAACTTTAAAATATTAATATAATATCTAGATTAGAATGAAGTGAATTTTGGAGAGGTGATTAGATGGACAAAAATAAGATATCTAAGCTTTTAAAAAAACCTGAGGGTGCTAAACTTGATTATAAATTAAAGATAAACTTAAAGACTCAAGCAGAAAAGAAAGAATTAGCTAAAGATATACTAGCAATAGCTAATACATATGGAGGAAGAGGGTATATAATATTTGGAATTGAGGATAAAACAAAGAATATAGTAGGCATTCAAAAGGATTCATATGTAGAGGAAAAAATACAGCAAATATTATCAAACAGAATAGAACCGCCTGTTAGTATAAAAATGGAGTATGAAGAATATGAGGGAAAAATATTAGGAATACTTACAATATTTAAAAGTAATCAAAAACCTCATCAGTTAAGACAAAATGGAAGCTTCTATATAAGGAGAGGATCTACTACTGACATAGCTAGAAGATATGAAGTTGCAAGTATGTTTGAGGAAAGTGGGATTATAAATACTGAAATTATGCCTGTTATTGAAAGTGATATAAGTGAAATAGATGAAAAAATAGTCCGTATATATTGCAAAAAAATAAATATAAATGAAGATATATCAATAGCTTTATTGGAAAATTTGGGAATATGTATAAAGAAGGAAGATGGAAAGTATGTACCTACATTAGGTGGATTATTAGTATTTGGAAATCATCCTCAAAAATATATAACTAGTTCGTCTATAAGAGTTATAGATAATCTAGATAAAGAAAGCTATACAAAGATATTTCATGGAAATATAATCTATATGCTGGATGAGGTTGAGTATTATCTTAAGAATATTTTAAAAAATTATAATTACTCTATAGATGGTCTGTATGAATGTATTAGAAATAGCTTAGTTCATAGAGATTATTATGATTTAACAAGGGAGATAGTTATATATTTAGGAAAAGATAAAGTAGAGGTAAATAATCCTGGAGTGCTTATTAGAGGAGATAATATAAATACTATAATAAAAGAAAAAAACCCATCAAGAAGAAATGATTGGATATATCAGAGGTTATTAGTACTAGATGATAAGATGAGATTTTTAGGAAGTGGAATGGGTTTTAATAGAATAAAGAAATGTTTTGAGAAAAAGGGCAGTGTTAAATTTATAAATGTGATTAAAAGAAATCTATTTAGAGTTATACTTCCTGGAGTAGAGTAAATTAAAATGGGTATAATCATATCAAAGGAGTTGATAATATGATTAAAAAAGCTACTTTTGGTATGGGGTGATTCTGGGGACCTGATGCCCAGTATGGGTTAATAGACGGAGTTATAAGAACTAGAGTTGGATATAGTGGAGGAAATAGTCAAAATCCAACTTATACTAATATGATGGATCATACTGAGGTTGTTCAAATAGATTATGACGAAGACATTATAACTTATGATGAACTTTTAGATATATTTTGGAAAAATAACATATGTAAGATGAAATCTTTAAAAGTACAGTATAAATCGTTGATATTATATCATGATGAAGAACAAAGGATAAAGGGTTTAAAGAGTAAAGATGAAAAAGAAAAAAATGAAGATGTGTATGTATATACTGATATAGAACCTATAGATAAGTTTTATATTGCTGAAAATTATCATCAGAAATACTATCTTCAAAGTCTAAAAACTGTAAGTGATGATATCAAAAAGTCCTGCAAAAATTTTAATGATTTTGTAGATTCTAAAATTGCAGCAAGATTAAATGGATATATAAAAGGATACGGAGACATTAATATGTTAAGACATGACTTGAAAACAGATTTGTTATCAGATAAATCAAAGAAAAGACTTATTTCAATAGTGGATGGATACGGAGATTAAAAAAAAAGATAGGCATATGCCTATCTTTTTTTTGACTGGTGCCCGAGGCGAGACTCGAACTCGCAAAACCACGATTTTGAGTCGCGTACGTATGCCAATTCCATCACTCGGGCAAAAAATCCTACAAACAGATATTAACATATAATAGAATAAAATTCAATATATATTTTTGATTAAGAGTATTTATTAAGTTTTACTTTATATAATTTCTTTGTGATTAAAACATATAATAATGATATAATAAGGAGAAACTTAGTTCAGGTGGTTATAAATGAATACGGAGTGTGATAAATTTGAATAAAAGACTTGTTATAATAGATGGAAACTCTTTAATGAATAGAGCCTTTTATGCTCTACCAGATCTTATGAATAAAGAAGGATTACATACTAATGCAATATATGGATTTACTACTATGCTATTTAAGATAATAGATGAATATAAACCAACTCATATGAGTGTAGCATTTGATCTTAAAGCCCCTACATTTAGACATAAGCAGTATGAAAATTATAAAGCAGGAAGAAAGAAGATGCCAGATGAATTAAGAGTACAGGTGGAGCCTTTAAAAGAACTATTAGATGCGTTTAAGATACATAGGCTTGAAATAGAAGGATTTGAAGCTGATGATATAATTGGAACAGTATCTAAAGTTGCCGAGGAGGATGATTTTGAGGTAGTTATAGTTACTGGAGATAAGGACGCTATACAACTTGCATCCAATAATACTAAGATACTTATAACTAAAAAAGGAATAACAGAGCTTGAAATCTATGACTATGATGAAGTTTTAAAAAGATATGAGTTAACACCAACTCAATTTATAGATCTTAAAGGACTTATGGGAGATAAGTCTGATAATATACCAGGAGTACCTGGAATAGGAGAAAAAACAGGTATTAAGCTTTTAAAAGAATTTGAGACAATTGAAAATCTAGTCCAAAATACAGACAAGCTAAAGGGAAGTGTAAAGAAAAAAATGGAGGAGAATATAGATACAGCCCTTATGAGCAAACGTCTTGCGACAATAGTAAGAGATATGCCTATTGATATTAATGTAGATGAATTAAAGCTTGAAAGTTATGATGAACAAAATATAATAAAGCTGTTTAATTTGTACGGATTTAATAGCTTAATTAAAAGAATAAGTATGGATAAAGAGGTGACAGAAGATACTAATATAGAGTCTGTATTAGTAAATGAACACAATATAGATTCAATCATAGATGAAATAAATGATAAAAAACATATGTTTTTAAAAGCTGTTACAAAACAAGGGAATATATTAGATAAAAATATTATATATATGTTCATAAGTTTTGATGCAAGTAAAATATATTATATAAATGATGAAAAATTCATATTAAGATTAAAAGATGTATTAGAATCAGAAGATATACAAAAATACGGTTATAAACTAAAAGAAGAGTATATAGCCCTAAGAAGTTATAATATAGAAATTAAAAATATGAAATTCGATATTGTAATAGGAGAGTATTTAATAGATGCTACAAGCTCTAATTATTTACACGATAACTTAGCAGCAAAGTATATGGGTAAAAAAGTACAAAGTGAAGAAGAACTTTTAGGTAAGGGTAAGAAGGCTAAAAAGTTTGAGGACTTAGAAAAAGAAGTTTTAATTAGCTATTTTAATAGTCTAATTGAAGTTGCTATAGGAATAAAGAATGAAATGGAAAAAACAATAGATGAATATGAGATGCATGAACTTTTTTATAATATAGAAATGCCTCTTGTTGAAGTTTTAGGTTATATGGAATATGAAGGATTTAAGGTTGATATTGAAAAGTTAGAACAGCTTAAAGAAGAATACTTGGGTATTATTAAAAACTTAGAAAAAACTATATATAATATGGCTGGAGAAGAGTTTAATATAAATTCACCTAAACAGCTAGGAGTAATACTGTTTGAAAAGTTAGAGCTTCCTATAATTAAAAAGACTAAGACTGGGTATTCAACTAATGCTGAGGTTCTTGAAAAATTAAGACCAGAACATGATATAATAGATAAAATATCTGAATATAGACAAATAGTAAAGCTACAATCTACTTATGTAGATGGTCTTTTAAATATAATAAATCAAAATAGCAAGAGGATTCATTCATCTTTTAATCAAACTATAACTACTACAGGAAGAATATCATCTACTGAGCCTAATCTTCAAAATATTCCTGTAAGGCTTGAGATGGGGAGGAACTTAAGAAAGGTATTTATACCAAAAGAAGGATATAGTTTAGTTGATGCAGATTATTCTCAAATAGAACTTAGAGTACTTGCTCATATAAGTGAGGATGAGAATTTAATACATGCTTTTGAAAGTGGAGAAGACATTCATACAAGTACTGCATCAAAGGTATTTGATGTGGATATAAAAGATGTTGATAGCCAAATGAGAAGTGCTGCAAAGGCTGTTAACTTTGGTATAGTATATGGAATTAGTGATTTTGGACTATCCAAAAACTTAAATATACCTGCTAAAAAAGCTAAAGAGTATATAGATAATTATTTTGATAAATATCCTAACATAAAAAAATATATGGATGATATAGTAGAAAAGGCCAAAAATGACGGATATGTAGGCACTATACTTAACAGAAGAAGATATATTCCTGAGATAAACTCTAAGAACTTCATAGTCAGGAATTTAGGGAAAAGGCTGGCTATGAACACACCTATACAGGGAAGTGCGGCTGATGTTATAAAGATTGCTATGGTGAATGTATATAAAAAACTTAAAGAAGAAAATTTAAAATCAAAGCTTATTTTACAAGTACACGATGAGCTTATAATAGAAGCGTGTGAAGATGAAATAGATAAAGTTGAGGAAATTTTAAGAAACGAAATGGAAAATTCTGTAAAAATGAAGGTGAAACTTAATATAGATCTTAATACAGGTAAATCGTGGTATGAAACAAAGTAGGTGAGAATATGATAATAATAGGTCTTACAGGGTCAATAGGAAGTGGAAAAAGTACAGTCTCTAATATTTTAAAGAAACAGAATATAAACATAATAGATGCAGATAAAATTTCAAGAAAAATATTTGATGATAAAAAAGCTCTTGATGCAGTTGTTGAATGTTTTGGAAGTGAAATACTTAATTCTGACAAAGTTTTAGATAGAAAAAAACTAGGAAGTATTGTTTTCTCCGATAAAGATAAGCTTAAAAAACTAAATTCTATAACTCATCCAATAATAATCAATAAGATAAAAGTAAGTATAGATAAATTAAAAAAACAAGGAAAAAAGATTGTTGTATTAGATGTGCCTCTTTTAATAGAGGCCAATCTAATAGATCTAGTTGATATACTGCTTCTTATTATTTGTAATGAGAAAATACAAGTTGAAAGAATAGTAAAAAGAGATAACATAAAAAAAGAAGATGCTATTTTAAGGATTAGATCACAGATGAGTTTAGATGATAAGAAAAAATATGCTGATTATATAATAGATAATTCTTATAATCAGAATAAACTTAAATTAGAAGTAGAAAAATTTTGTAATTATGTGGAGGAAATGTATTTTGACTAAAAAGAAATATTTTATTATTTACGCTATTATACTTATTGTGGGTTTGGTATTTGGAGTTAATAGGTGTTTGAAAATAGTATATCCAATACATTATGAAGAGTATGTAATGAAATATTCTAAAGAATATGACATAGATCCATACTTAGTATTTTCTATAATAAAGGCGGAAAGTAAATTTTTTCCTTATGCTGAATCAAATAGAGAAGCTAAAGGTCTTATGCAAATATCTAATATTACCAAGGAGTGGGCACAAGATGAACTTAAGATGGGTGATATAAATATATTTAATCCAGATACTAATATTCAAATAGGGTGTTGGTATATAAGTAAGCTTTTTAAGCAATTTGATGATAAAGACTTAGTGATAGCTGCATACAATGGTGGATCTGGCAATGTAGATAAGTGGTTGAAAGATCAAAGGTATAGTTCAAATGGAATAAATCTACAAAAAATACCTTTTAAAGAAACTAGTGATTATGCGAATAAGGTTAATAAATATTATAAAAGATATAGAGCTATTTACGAGAAATGAGGAGAAAACAAATGAAAAAAATTAAGATTATTTTTCTTTTAATTATAGCTGTATTTTTATTTGGATGTAGTAAAGAAGATACTAATATAAATGAAGAACTGAAAAAAGCCATATTACAAGAGGAAGACTTAACTCCTAAAAAAGGTGGGAATGTAAATATTTCTGTTGTTGAATTTAAAACATTAAATCCACTTTTAAATAATGAAAGATCTTTAGATCAAGCACTTAAATTGGTATATGATAGTCTATTTGCTGTAGATGAAAATTATAATATAAAGCCAAAGCTTGTTAATGATTATACTCTATCTCAAGATGGAATGAGTTTGAATATAAAGTTAAAAGATAATATACGTTGGCATGATGGAATTAATTTAACGAGTGAAGATGTCCAATTTACAATAAATCTATTAAAAACATTAGATAAGAGTAATTATAAATTTCTAGTAGATAATGTATCTAGAGTAGAAATTTTGTCTGATACTAGCTTTAATATTGTATTTAATGGTATATATTCGTTTTCTTTAGAAAATTTCATATTTCCAATACTTCCAAAGCATAAACTTTCAGGACTTAGTATGAATGATATAAATGTTTATTCAAACAATTTGATAGGATCTGGGATGTATAAAATAGATAGATATGAAAAAAGAAAATATGTAGATTTAGTAAGAAATGAAGATTATTATGATAAAAAACCATATATAGATAAGGTTAGATTGGTTATAGTACCTGATAAAGAAGCACAAGAGAGTATGATTATATCTCTTGAAACAGATATTTGTAAAATAGATAAAATAATAAGTGGAAAGTTCCCCGCTAAAAGATTTGATATTAGAGAATATACAGGAAATGAGTATGAATTTATAGCTCTAAACTTTGATAATCAGTATATACAAGATATAAACTTTAGAAAAGCCTTATTGTATGGTATAGATAGAAGAAAAATATTAAAGGATGTTTATTTGGATAATGGAGATATAGTTGATTTTCCATTGAATAAAAAAGCAAAGTACTATAATAAAGAATTAGAAACTTTAAGGTACGATATAGATAAGGCGAAAAGATATTTGAGTAAAATAAATCTAGATGGAGTTATGTTTAAAGTTGTTGTAAATCAAGAAAATCTTGAAAGAGTAAAAGAAGCTTATTTAATAAAAACGTCATTATATGATGTAGGGATTGATGTAGATATAGTAGAAGTTTCTGGAGAAGAAATTACAAATACTATTGCCAACAAGGACTATGATCTAGCACTTTTAGGATGGACACTTCCTGTTGTTCCAGACCCTAGGTTTAATTTCTATAATAGTTTTACAAACTATAATGATGACAATGTTAATATATGGATTCAAAAGCTTATAAGTTCTAGTAGTGAGCTTGATAAAATTAAAAATTATAATGAATTAGAGAAATATGTTAGAAATAATATTCCTTTTATAAGCCTTTTAATTAAGGATAAGAGCTTGGTTTTGAATAACAAAATCAGGGGAAGGTTAGATTCTAGTGAATTTAATATATACAATGGATTTGAAAAAATATATATAGAAGAATAAGAATGAATAAGTCATTAAGGGTAGGGTGCTTTTAATGACTTATTTATGAAAAAAATGTATTGACTTATATATTTAGAACAATTAGAATATTACTAAAGATTAAATATGCGGATGTGGTGGAATCGGCAGACACGCTATCTTGAGGGGGTAGTGAGCTACGCTCGTATGGGTTCAAGTCCCGTCATCCGCACCAATAATAAAAAGACTCTACTTTTTAAAGTAGAGCCTTTTTATTATTCGTCTTTTTCAAAACTTCCACAGTCGGTACATTCTAGACATGTAGCTTTAGCCTTATGCTTAACAACTTCTATATGAGTTAAAGTACAGTTATTAAGAGTTTTTGCATGATGTCTACATTCAGTAACAGTACATCCTATATTAAGGTTTCCTTTATCCATTATAACACCTCCTAAAAGTCTAATAATAGTATTAGCATTTTTAAGAGATTAATAGCAAGAAGTATTTACTAATGACTCACAAAGCTTAGTAAAGCTTTCTTCAAATAAATAATTGTCTGATTGGGTTCTTTTTTTAGCATTTTTAACTTTTTTTCTAGCTTTTCTAGCCTTTTGAGATAAATGTCTTTGGAGAAGTAGCATATCTATATTATCATTAGTATAAATAAGTCCGTTTTGATTTATAACATGAGCTTTTTTTGCAAGAACCATAGCAGCTAACCCATAATCTTGTGTAATAATTATATCTCCCTTTTCAACTGAATTTATTAAAGCCATATCTACCGAATCTTTTCCTTGACTAACTATAATAACCTTTGAATAATCATCACTTAGAACATGACTAGTGTCTATAAACATCATAACAGATATATTAAAGCTCTTAGCAACGTTAACTATTATATCCTTAACAGGACAAGCATCTGCATCAACAAGAATTCTCATAAGTTACTCCTTTGTATATTGATTTATTGTACTAGTTAATATATATATTAGCAAAAAATGAGAATAATTGAAATAACGATACTTAATCAATCTTTTAATACAACTAAAGATTGTATAGTAAAAGATTAATCAAAAGTATCTAACATTTAAATTATCCTCATTTTTAAAATTAATTAGCATAACGAGTTATATTTTCATAATAAATATTATAGTGTGCAGATAGATTAATTTATATACTAAAATTAAGTAAAGTATTCTATAGTGCTATTTTCAAAATTATCATATATAAGATTTGAGATATATTCTTTTATTTCAGTGCTTTTTTCTTTTGGATATACGTATTTGAATTTTCCATAAGGTCCCCATTTTAACTGTCTGTTTTCCTCGTTCAGATCAAGTTTTGTATTTGGAAAGCGAGTTAGTATTAATTCTTTTGCAGTACTTGTAAATCTATGCTGTATAAGCTCAAAGGTTATAGGAGCGTTGTAGTTTTTAAGCTCTTCTTTGAGTTTTAATATGAGTTCTTTGTATTCATTTTTCCAATCATCATAAATCATTATCGGAGCTATTATGAAACCTAGGGGATAATTGCTTGAGGCTATTTTTTTGGATGCTTGCATTCTTTCTTCAAAGCTTGAAGTGCTGTGTTCAAAGTTATTTATAACGTATCTTGTATTTATACTGAATCTAAATTTAGTATGATTGTTATGATCTATATTTAAAAAAGAGTCTATATTGTCGTATTTAGTTATGATTCTTAGTCTTCCATTTTCAGATTTTGAAAAAAATTCTATGCACTTTTTTAGGTTTCCAGTTAAGTATTCAAGTGCAACAGGATCTGTTATACTTCCGCATTCAAAGGTTGTAATGTTTGAATTTGTATCTATATGATTATTAATTACATCTAATATCTCATCTATATTTACAAATAATTTCATAAATGGTTTTTCTCCTTGAGTAGTTTGAAGATAACAGTATTCACAGTGGCCTGGACAAGAACTTGATAGAGAAAACTGATAGTCAGCAGAAGGTTTACAAGGTTTCAACTTTTTTTGTTTGTTAACTGTAAGATATATAGTTTTTTTAGATTTTGAATAGTTCTCTAATGGATTTTTACCTTCTATTACAACTTTTCTAGATTTTTCTATAGGAACATCTAACTCTTTTAGATGATTAATAGCAATCTTACCTACATCGTAGTTCAGTACTCTAGGATCTATAAATGCTTTATTTGGTATAAAATGTTTCATATATTCACCTCTTAGTTAGTATTTCAGAGTAGTGCTAGATTTATTCAATATTAAAATAGGTATAAGTTCTTTGTATTCATATATATTAAGTTATACATATAATAGTTACTTTAATATAATATAACATAATGTTTTATCTCAAAGTTCTAATTATAGGAGGAAATATATATGTCTAAAAAAATTATAATTTTATTAATTGGGATTTTAGTTTTAAATTTTTTCAGTTTGTATATTTATAATACGAATAAAAATACCAACAAAATTAGTACAGATGATAAAAACATTATTGCAGAGATACCTGAAGCAAATATAAGACTTTATTATAAAAAAGAAGAGAATGGAATGTATAAGAATCTTGCTTTAGAGATTGATAAAATGAAATATTTATTTTGTTGGAAGAATACAAATAATCCAGTATATAATCCTAAACTTATACTTTCAGATTTAAATCAAGATGGACATGAGGAAGTTATTGTTATTTTAACAAAAGATATTGGAAAGGAAGTTAACCTACAAGAAGTTCATGTGATTGAAACTAATAAAATGGTTGAAAGAGAAATTGAAAATCCAATTCACATTATATATAAAAATGTAAAAACTAAACTCTCGTCTGAATATGCTGAAATTACTATAAATAACAATACGCAAGTACTTGATAAAAAATATATAGATACCGAATCTCAAAACTTATTAAAAGATATAGCTTTCGATAACTTTATTAATTTTGAAGTAGAAGAAAATAAATTATATGCTGTAATTCCTGCTCAGGTTGGTTCTAGTTCTTTTGTTGGTAACATTAAGATTTCATATATTTTCCAAGGGAAGATGTATGTAATGGAAACAATAGATTTTATACCTATAGAACGGTAATTACAATTTTCAATGAGAGAATCATATTAAGTTTTGCATATAAATAAAATTTGTGAAATAAATATATACCATATAAAGAGAAACTTAATTCAGATGAACTGTTACTCTAACTGAATTTTAGGATATGGGGGGGTAATGTGGTATATAAGAACTGTAGAAAAAAGAAAAGAAACAAAATTGAAGCTTCTATTAAGGACTTAATTTCTATACAGAATATACTACAGGAAAAAATAGATCAATTAAAAAAAATTATAGACTTTGAAGATGTGAATGAAATTTTAAAAATTAATTTGAGTGAAATAAATACCGAAAGAATATTGTTAGATAATCAAAAAAGTATGGATTCAGTTAAATGCAAGGATTTTAAAAAGGGAAAATGCAAATCATGTATAGATGAGTCTATCAAGCAAAGTAATTATTTAAATGAAAAGGTACAAGAATGTATAAATAAACACAATCAATATATAAATACATTTAAAGATATACTTTATTTGAAGAATGAAAAAAATGTAGAGGATATGTTTATTAAATTTGGATTTGATAAAAACTACGATCTAATATGTTTAGTTTGCGACAAAATAAAATATTATTATAATGATGAAAAAGGAAAAGTATATATTGTGTATGGAGACGTGCATAAAACTAAGAGTGAGTATAAAAGCTTTTTAAAAATGGAATTTAAGTATAAAGGTGATTATATATTTATAGATAGAATAAATGCATCTACTGATAAATTGAGATGTGGTCATGCTACATTTGTTTTTTCTAATTTCAATGCATTAATACAAAATATAGAATTTCCTGAAAAGGTACATTATATAAAAGGATATGTAAATGAAAATAAAAAATATATAAAAAGAAAGGATTTAATTAAGTTTTATAAGAAAAATGGATTTTTTGTATATCAAGATTTAGCCTTTGAAAAAAGCATATAAAATTTATCTACAAATTTAAAATTATATGTTTAATACTAATGTTGTAGGGTAAATATTAAGTATAAATAAGATAACAATAATTTAAAATAAATATAAATGATATGGAGGAATTGAAAATGAAAAAATATGTATGTGTAGTGTGTGGTTATGTATATGATCCAGCGGAGGGAGATCCAGACAACGGAGTAGTAGCAGGAACTAAGTGGGAAGATGTAGCAGAGGATTGGTTATGTCCATTATGTGCAGTAGGTAAAGATCAATTTGAAGAAGAAGCTTAAAATTAATGCCGTAGATTAATAATCTACGGCATTTTGATTATAATTTTTTGTACTGAACTCTATCATCTGATTCTCTAAAAATTGCTACATTTTCATATTTACCATGCTCAACTTCTGACTTGAATCTTCTTCCATATACGCCATGAGAATCTTTTGGAAAATCATCACTTACAACGTCTCTGTATTCAAATGGATGATTTGATGGAACTTTATTTAACTTATCTAAATCTATATGGCTTCTATTTAGCATATTAAAACCTCCTTAACAAATATAATGTTAGTATTTACATATTATAAAAAACTATGTTTATAAAAAAATGAAATTCCGATAAATTATACAAATATTGAAAAAATAACTCATATTTAGTATAATAATAAAGTGTTAACGTACAAATAAAAAAGATGAAGGGAGATTTACTTGAAATGAGAAAACGTTTTACAGCTTTTATAGTATCATTTTTAATGGTTTTAACTATGTTTGGACAAGTTCCAGTGGCTAAAGCTACAGAAGAAGTAAAGATAGACATTTTACAAATTAATGATTTTCACGGTGCACTTAATGAAAATGGAAAAAATGTAGGTGCAGCAAAACTAGCAAACGAGTTAAAGAAAGCAAAAAAAAATAATCCGAATACGATAATATTATCAGCAGGAGATAACTACAACGGTTCACCAGAATCAAATCTTTTATATGGAGAGCCTGTTGCTAGATTTATGAAAGAAGCTGGAATAATGTATTCAGCAGTTGGTAATCATGAGTTTGACTGGGGAATAGATAAGATAACTAAGTGGGAAGAAACTTCAGGAATACCATTCTTATCAGCTAATGTTTATGATAAAAAAACTAATAAGCCAGTTGAGTGGGCTGATCCTTATAAAATAGTTGAGTTAGATGGAATAAAAGTAGGAATTTTAGGTCTTACAACTCAAGAAACAGCTTATAAGACAAATCCTGAAAATGTTGCTGATATAGAATTCAAAAATCCAGCAGAAGTTGCAAAAGAAATGGTTTCAAAGGTTAAAGAAGATGGAGCAGATATAGTTATAATACTTGCTCATATAGGAGCATTCCAAAATTCAGAAACAAAAGAAATAAAGATGGAAGTTCCAGGACTTGCTGATGTAGAAAATGTTGATGGAATTATATTAGGTCATTCTCATCAAAGAGTATCAGGACTTGTAAATGATATACCTGTAGTTCAAGGATACAAGCAAGGTAGAGCTTTAGGAAAGATATCATTTGTAGTAGATAAAGAAACAAAGAAAATAGCTAAAAAAGAAGCTTCGATAGATTTATTATACAAAAGACCAGATACTTTAGCAGAAGATGCTGCTGTAAAAGAAATGATAGCTAAAGATAGAGAACAAGTAGCACCTATATTAGATGAAGTTATAGGTAAAACAGTTAATGAATTAGATCATGACCGTAATGATTTTACAACTAGTTCTTTAGGACAATGGACTGCAGATGTTATGAAGAAATTAGCAGATGCAGATATTGCAATGACTAATGGTGGTGGACTTAGAGTTAATGTTCCTGCTGGGGATATAACTGTTGGAAAAATGTATGAAGTAATGCCTTTTGACAATGTATTATCATCTTTTGAAATGACAGGAGCTCAAATAAAAGAAGCTTTTGAAAATGGAATTGAGAATAAAGAAATAGGATCAATCCAGTTCTCAGGAGTTACAGTTGAGTACATAAAAGGTGCCGAAAAAGGAAGTAAAGTAGTAAAAATGACTTTAGGCAATGGAGAAGAAGTTGATTTAAACAAAACATACAAAGTTGTAACTAATGACTTTATGGCAGCTGGTGGAGATGGTTATACATCATTTAAAGATGCTAAAGCATTAGGTGAAACTATAGCTATAAGAGATGCTTTAATTGATGAAATCAAAAATGTTAAAGTTATAGATTATAAAAAACAAGATAGACTAGTGGCAAAAGAAGTTAAGCCAGAAGTTAAACCAGAGGTTAAGCCAGAAGTTAAACCAGAAGTTAAACCAGAGGTTAAACCAGAGGTTAAACCAGCAGGTGTAACTTATGTAGTTATAAAGGGAGATGCTCTTTATAAAATAGGAAAGAAATATAATGTTGACTGGAAAGTAATAGCTGAGTTTAATTCGCTAAAAAATCCAAATGTGATATATCCTGGACAAAAATTATCTATTCCAGTTAAGTAAAAAAAGAGGACTTTAGTCCTCTTTTTTTTTATGTTATGTAAAGATATAATAATTTTAATAAATATTTCCATATCGAACATATACATTATAGCTAAAATGTGGTAAAATTTATAATGTTAATATTGCTTTTAAGGGGTGATATTTATGTTGAAAATATATTATTTTTTGTTTTGGATTGGAGTTTTATATAGCTTAGCGAGTTTTTTATTAGGTAGTATTATGGATATGGATTTTGATACAGATATAGATTTTGGATATCTGAATATAATACCAATTAAACCTGCTCTTATAGCTATATTCATAACTGTATTTGGTGGAATGGGAATTATACAAACTAGAGCTAATCAAAAATCTTTGTACATAGTTTGTACTTCTTTCATTGTAGCATTTATAACTTCATATTTGATAAATAAATATATATTTTCTTTTTTGAAAAAAGCTGAAAATACATCAGCTGAATCTCAAAAGAAAGTAATAGGGCAATATGCTAAAGTTATATCTACTATTGTTCAAGGTGGATTTGGGCAGATAAAGTATAGCATGAATGGAAATACGTATAATTCACCAGCTAAGCATATAGAAGGTAAAAGGGTTGAATTTAATACTAAGGTTGTAATAGTACTCATAGAAAACGATGTATTCTATGTAGACACTATATAAAATTCGTCTACATTATTCAAATAAAATTAAAATTTAAGGGGGAGTATTGAATGGGCTTAGAAACATTAATTTATCCAGTTATAATAGTACTAGTCATACTTATTCTTGTAGGTGGATTTTTATCTATGTGGAAAAAAGTTCCTCAAGATAAAGCTAGAGTAGTAACAGGACTTAAAAAGAGAGTTATATCTGGTGGAGGGGGACTTGTTATACCTCTACTTGAAAGAACTGATATTATTTCCTTGGAAAACATGAAGATTGAGCTTAGAACAGATGGAGCTCTTACAGAAGAAGGTGTTGAATTAACTGTAGATGGAGTTACTGTTGTTAAAGTAAAATCAGATGAAGAATCTATATATTCAGCTATGGAGCAGTTCAATACTGGTAAAGAAGCAGATACAATATATAGAATAAAAGAAACATCTAAAGATGTTCTTGAAGGAAAATTGCGTGAGATTATATCTACGATGACAGTAGAAGAAATATATAAAAATAGAGAAAAATTTGCATCTCAAGTTCAAGAAGTAGCTGCAGTTGATCTTGCCCAAATGGGTCTTGAAATAAAGGCATTTACAATAAGAGATATATCTGATGAAAATGGATACTTAAAAGCTTTAGGTAAAAAGAGAATATCTGAAGTTAAAAGAGATGCTGAAATAGCTGAAGCTAAGGCAAAATCAGAAACTGAGATCAAGAAATCAGAGGCTCAAAGAGACTCTAAGATTCAAACTGCAATAGCTTACAAAGAAGGAGAAAAAGCAAGACTTGAATCTGAAACTGAGATATCTGAATTTAATAAAAATAAAGAGTTAAAAGTTCAAGTATACAGACAAGAACAACAAGTTCAAACAGCACAAGCTGACCTTGCTTATGAAATCGAGCAGAATAAGGTTAAAAAAGAAGTTGTAGAAACTGAAATGCAGGTTAAATTACTAGAACAAGATAAGCAAATTGAAATAGCTGAAAAAGAAGCTGTAAGAGTTGAAAGAGAACTTGATGCAAAAGTTAAAAAGCAAGCAGATGCTAATAAATATGAAGCTGAAAAACGTGCAGATGCAGAAAAGTACAAACAAATACAAGATGCTCAAGCAAGAGCTGAATCTATAAAGCTTGAAGGTCAAGCAAAAGCTGAAGCTAGAAGACTTGAAGGACTTGCAGAAGTTGATATCATAAAAGAAAGAGGTAAGGCAGAAGCAGAGGCTATGCAAGCTAAAGCTGAAGCATTTAAGCAATATAATGAAGCGGCTATTACTCAAATGCTAGTTGAAAAATTACCTGAGATAGCAAAATCAATAGCAGAACCTTTAACTAAAACTGAAAAAATAGTTATAATAGATAACGGAAATACAGAGGGTAAAGGTGGAGCATCAAAGGTTACAGGATATGTAACTGATATAATGAGCCAACTTCCAGAATCGGTAGAGGCATTAACGGGTGTTAATATAATGGATATTGTAAAGAGTAAATTTCAAGCTGAAGAGATAAACAAAATAGAAGTATCAGATGTTGTAGAGATTAATGAAATAGAAGGCAATAAATAGAAAAAAGCTATCTATATAGATAGCTTTTTTCTTTTAGAGGTAAAAACTCCATCTGAATTAAGTTTCACTTTATGATATAATTATAATAGTAAATTAATAAACTGAGGAGGATTAAAATGAAGTTTACATTTAATCATAATAATTTTAATGTATTAGATCTTGAAAAAAGTTTGGAATTTTATAAAAAAGCTCTGGGAATTGTGGAAACTAGAAGAAAAGTAGCTAGTGATGAGAGTTTTATATTAGTATTTTTAGGTGATGGAGAAAATAAACATAGGCTTGAACTTACTTGGCTTAGAGATAGAAAAGAAACTTATAATTTAGGAGAGAATGAATTTCATTTAGCATTTGAAACTGATGATTTTGAAAAAGCGTATGAACATCATAAAAATATGGGATGTATATGTTATGAGAATAAAGGAATGGGAATATATTTCATATCAGATCCAGATAATTATTGGATAGAGATAATTCCTCCTAAAAATAGGGAATAAAAAATTCACTTTACCAGGGGGTATATATGAATGGTATTGTAGACTTTTCAAGAAATCATAATATAAAAGCATATAGTATAGGAGCAAAAGACATTATAGTTGAGGAAAGGGTTTATTTAAAATGCGCTTACGGATGCAAGGATTTTGGTAAAAGACTTAACTGTCCACCTAATTGCATTAGTATAGATAAGTTTAAGAAAATATTGAGTGAATATGATAAGGCACTTATACTTTTACAAGAGTATAAGGTTTCTTCAAAAGAAAATATGGCAGATATATGGGAAGATGCAAGGCGAGAAGTTTTTAGAAAAATGATGGAAATAGAACAGTTTGCTTTTAATAGTGGTTATACTTTTGCTCATCTTCTTAGGCCTGGATCTTGTAATGAATGTTTAAAATGTGAAGAAAAATGTTCAAAACCAAATCTTAGAAGGTTTTCTCCTGAAGCTGTGGGTATAAATTTAGATAAGACTCTAAAAAATGTGAATATAATAATAGATTATTCAGACTATAGTGTAATTAATTTAATTGGAATTTTACTAGTAGAATAAAAAAAATAAAGGAAAACTTAAAAAAATGTCGAATAACTATAATAATGGACTATATAACTAAGGAGGAAATGTATGATAAGTATGAAAAAAATAGTAGCACCAGCACTAGCTATGATTATATCGTTAACTTTTAATATATCTAAACCATTGGCAAGTACATATGAAGAAGCTCAAATAAATACTAATAGCTTGAATGTAAGAAGTGAAAATAATCTGAATTCTAATATTATAACTAAGGTAAATTCAGGTCAAAGGTATTTAATTCTTGAAGAGCAAGAAGGTTGGTATAAAATCAAATTAAACTCTTCTCAAGAAGGATGGGTTAGTTCACAATATTCTACTAAAAAACAAGCTATAGGAGTTGTAAAAGGAAATAATGTAAACGTAAGAAACTCTAATACAACTATAAGTGAATCTATAGCTATCTTAAATACAGGAAATGAAGTTACAATATTAGAAAAAAATGAAGATTGGTATAAGGTTAAAATGAGTGATGAGCAAATAGGATACATATATCATTCTTTAATAGATATTAAAAGAGATAATATGAGTGTGACAAGAGGGTCTAGTGACAAATTAACTAAGCTATACGAGGTAGCTAATAGTAAATTGGGAAGTAGATATGTATGGGCGGCTAGCGGTCCTGATACGTTTGATTGTTCTGGATTTACTAGGTATGTTTATAAAGCTGGGGCTGGAATTGAACTACCTCATAGTTCAAGATCTCAAAGTGGTTTAGGAACTGCTGTTTCAAAAGATGAATTAATATTAGGTGATTTAGTATTTTTCCATACTGGTGGAAGTTCTAGAATAAATCATGTTGGTATGTACATAGGAAAAGGTAATTTCATACACGCATCTTCTGCTAAAGCGAATGTTATGGTATCTAACTTGAGTGAAGGATATTATCAAAAGACATATGTTTGTGGAAGAAGAGTAATAAAATAAGGTGGTCTATAGACCACCTTATTTTATTATATAGGAAACTATATCATTTTTTGTTTTGTAGATAGCTTGTTGAAAGAGCTACATATTCAACTATTTTTGAGCAACGGAGCCTGTAAGGGTCGTTGGCGACATGAGTCACCGCGTTAGCGAGTAGACGAATTTTTTATTAGCGAGTAGATGAATTTTAGGTTTGATTTTTTAGCTTATTATATGTGTTCATAACCTTTTTAACATATCCTTGAGTTTCTTTAAATGGAGGGATTCCCTTGTATTTAGCTACATTACCAGGACCTGCATTATAAGAAGCCAAAGCTAAAGGTATATCATTATGCTTGTCTAAAAGTGAGTCTAGATATTTTGTACCACCTAGCACGTTTTCTTTTGCATTGTAAGGATTTTTTACATTCAATGATTTTGCAGTACCTGGCATTAATTGCATAAGACCCATAGCACCCTTATGTGAAGTTGCATTTGGATTGAAGTTTGATTCAGCCTGTATAACAGCTTTTATTAAATTCTCATCGACATTATATTTTGAAGAAGCTTCTTTTATTGCACTATCAATATAAGCTTTATTATTATTTATAGGTTTATTGTCTAGTGAAATTTTATTAGTTGAGTTATTATTAGTTAATTTACTAATATCTGTAGTTTTTTCATTTAATATTTCTTTAAAATTACCTGAATTCTTGTCAGGTATTATTTTTACTGGTATTCTACTTTGGATTTCGTTTAATTTATTTAAATAAATTTGACTTATAAAATTATTCATAGATACTAACTCCTTATTTAGTAATATTTTATATAAAACTATTATATAAATAATATATAGAATAGTAAATAGGGAGGAATAACTAATGAATAAAAGATATGGAAAACAAAGAAAATCTTTACTTATATTTTTTCTGATAATACCACTCATAGCATCTTGGGCGACTTCTAAATATATATTTAATAAAATATCTAATAAAAAAACGATAAATGCTGTAAAAATAGAAGTAAAGGATCAAGAAAAAGAGAATATAGAAGTTAAAGGTAAAACTAAAAAACATATAGATGGGTTTGAAATATATTCTTTACAAGTAGGATCATTAAATGATTATAAAGAAGTAGAGAGTGTAGTAAATAATCTTAAAAGCTTAGGTATACCTAATTATGTATATAAAAAAGAAGATGCTTATAAAATATATACATATGTATCTTTAGACGAATCTAGTGTAAGAAAAAATTTAGAAAATATTAAATCTATTTATTCTGATGCGTTCATATCTAAAATACAAGTAGGATATATAGATTTAGAATATACAAAAAAATATGAATATATGAATGAGGTATGTAGTAACTTAGAACTTATAATTGAAAGTATGAAACAGGAGTCTAAGTTTTGGAATGAATATAAAATTGGTAAATCAAATTATGATGATTATATAAAAATAATTAATAATAAAAGTAAAATAGTAGATTCATTAACAAAGAGTTCGGAGAAATTCAGAGGAAAATATGCAGAAAATTTTGAAGAAAAAATGTCGAAATTTTGCGAAATACAGAAAAAGAATGTAGAAGGTATAAATAAAAATTTAGGGGATGGGAATGTTAAATCGTGCCAAAAGCTCTTTATATCAAGCTTATTGCAGTATTATGAATTCATAAATGAAATTAAAAATATATAGATTTAATTAAAACCAGATGATAATCATCTGGTTTTAATTTGCAAATTAATTCAAAATACAGCATCAAAAGTATGTTAAAAAAAAAACTTGTAGGACTTTATAAAAAAAATATAGTATACTATATGTTGGAATGTTTTTCATAGAATATAAATATTTATGCTTGGAAATTCAAGTTGATTTATAATTTATTGTAAGGAGGTAATATGAATGAAGCTCTTAAGTTTTAGAGGTGGTGTTCATCCGCCACACAGAAAGAAAAGTACTGAGAGTATAAAAGTAGAAAGAGCTAAAGATCCAGCTACTTTATATATACCTCTTCAACAACATATAGGAGCACCATCTAAGGCTATTGTTAATGTTGGAGATACGGTTAAAGTAGGGCAAAAGATAGGAGAGGCACAAGGTTTTGTTTCTTCACCTGTACATTCTTCTGTTTCTGGAAAGGTAAAGGCGATTAAGGAATGTCCAATACCAGGAGGAAAGGGATTATGTGTAGTTATTGAAAATGATTTCGAAAACGAAGCTCATGAAAGTGTTGTTCCTAAAGGAAGCATAGAATCTCTAAAGGGAGAAGAAATACTAGAAATAATAAAAGAAGCTGGTATAGTTGGTATGGGTGGAGCAGCATTCCCAACTCATGTTAAATTATCACCACCAAAAGAGAAAAAAATAGATACAGTTATATTAAATGGAGCTGAGTGTGAGCCATATCTTACAGCGGATCATAGACTTATGCTTGAAAATCCAGAATCTGTAGTTTATGGACTTAAAGCTATAATGAAGGTTTTAAATGTCGAAAAAGGATATATAGGGATAGAAGACAATAAGCCTGATGCTATAGAAGCTATGACTAAGGCAGCTCAAAAAGAAAGTAATATAGAAGTTGTAGGACTTAAAACTAAGTATCCTCAAGGAGCAGAAAAGCAACTTATATATGCTTGTATAAAGAAAGAAGTACCATCTGGCGGATTACCTATGGACGTTGGAGTTGTAGTAAATAACGTTGCAACAGCAGCTCAAATATATGAAACTATAACGACAGGTATGCCTCTTATAGAAAGAATAACTACTGTTACAGGCAGTGCAATAACAAATCCTACTAACCTACTTATTAAGATAGGAACTACATTTGAAGAAATAATAAATCAATGTGGTGGATTTAAAGAAGAAGCAGGAAAGGTTATAATGGGAGGACCTATGATGGGACTTGCTCAATATACGCTTGAGGTACCTGTTACTAAAGGTGGATCTGGTATACTATGTCTTAATAGAGAAGAAGCTACTTTACCAAATCCAGCCAATTGTATAAGATGTGGTAAATGTGTAGATATATGTCCTGCATTTTTACAACCGATTTATATAAGTGCTCATTCACTAAAATATAACTTTGATAGAGCGGAAGATTATAGAGCTCTTGACTGTATAGAGTGTGGATCATGTTCATTTATATGTCCATCAAAGAGACCTCTTCTTCAGTCAATAAGAGTTGCAAAAAAAGAAATAATAGCACAAAAAAGAAAACAAAGTAAGTAAAAGGAGGTAAAGGAATGGATAGTAAATTTATAATATCTTCTTCTCCTCATTTAAGATCAAAAGAAGATACTTCTACTATAATGAGGGATGTTGTAATAGCGTTAGTTCCAGCAACTATAGCTGCTGTTTATTATTTTGGAATGCCAGCTTTAGGAGTAATTATATCTGCATTAATAGGTGCGGTTGCATCAGAAGCACTATGTCAAAAACTTATGAGAAAGCCAGTAACTATAAACGATTGGTCGGCAGTGGTTACAGGATTATTAGTAGCATTTAATATACCAGCAAGTGCTCCTTTATGGATACCATTTGTAGGATCAGTATTTGCAATTGTAATAGTAAAGCAATTATTTGGAGGAATAGGACACAACTTTATGAACCCTGCTCTTGCAGCTCGTGCAATGTTACTTGCTTCTTGGCCAGTAGAAATGACAAGTTGGGTAACTCCAGGACCAGATGCTGTATCTACAGCTACTCCTCTTGCGATAATTAAAGGTGCAGAGGCAATAGATATGGCAAAACCAAGTTTCTTCGATCTTTTAGTTGGTAATATAGGAGGATGTATTGGAGAAACATCTGCAATACTTTTAATATTAGGTGGAGTATATCTTCTATATAGAGGAGTAATCACTTATGTAATACCTACTTACTATATAGGAACAGTATTTGTATTAACATTCTTATTTGGTGGATTTGATATAGCAAATTCAATGTACCACTTATTTGCTGGGGGATTAATGATTGGTGCTTTTTATATGGCAACAGATTATTCATCATCACCTATGACTCAAAAAGGTCAAATAATATATGCAATTGGATGTGGAGCTTTAACTACGATAATAAGATTATGGGGAGGATACCCAGAAGGAGTTTCTTACTCAATATTATTAATGAACGTAGCAGCACCACTTATAGATAAATATGTAAACCCTAAAGTATTTGGGGAGGTGGCTAAGTAATGAAAGAAATATTAAAGCTTGGAGTAATACTTTTAATAATAACATCTATATCGGCTGTTGTTTTAGGATTTACTAACGAAGTTACATTACCTGCAATACAAGAACAAAATGAAATAGCTAATACTAAAGCTCGTAATGATGTTTTAAAAGCTAAAGAATTTAAGCTTGTTGAAAAAGAAGTAGAATCAACTATGCTTAAAGAAATATATCAAGGATTAAATGGATCTGAGGTAGTAGGATATACTATAAAAACTGCTCCTAAAGGATATGCAGGAGAGGTTGAAGTAATGGTAGGAATAGGTACAGATGGTACTGTTCACGGTATTTCTATAGGAAATCATGCAGAAACTCCAGGACTTGGAGCAAAAGCTGCTGATGAGCCATTTAAGAGTCAATATAAAGGAAAAGGTATAGATAAGAACCTTGAAGTTATTAAAAATCCAGGACCTAAGGAAAATGAAATTGTTTCAATAGCTGGAGCAACTATAACTTCAAAAGCAGTAACTGATGGTGTTAATGAAGCGATAAGAATATATAATGAAGCTTTAAAATAGGTTGGAGGTGAAATTATGAAATTAGGTAAATTATTAAAAAATGGTATTATAAAGGACAATCCTGTATTTGTACAGGTTTTAGGTATGTGTCCAACTCTTGGAGTTACAACTTCTGCTGAAAATGGATTAGGTATGGGACTTGCAACGACTGCAGTTTTAATATGTGCAAACTTAGTTATATCACTTGTTAGAAAGCTTATACCTTCTAAGATAAGAATACCTGCATTCATAGTAGTAATAGCGACATTCGTTACATTAGTAGGAATGCTTTTAAAGGCTTATTTACCAGCACTTGATAAAAAACTTGGATTATTTATCCCTCTTATAGTTGTTAACTGCTTAATATTAGCAAGAGCAGAGAGTTTTGCGTCTAAAAATGGACCAGTAGCATCAATAGTAGATGGAATTGGAATGGGACTTGGATTCACAGCTTCTTTAACATTACTTGGTATTGTTAGAGAATTATTTGGAAATGGAACTATATTCAATCAATTAATATTAGGTAGTGCATATAAGCCAGCGCTTATAATGATATTACCTCCAGGTGCATTTTTAGCGTTAGGATTACTTCTTGCAGCTATTAATAAAATTGCTGACAAAAAAGCTAGTTAGGAGGGGAATTGGATGGAAATATTTTTAATATTAGTAAGTTCTATATTAGTAAATAACTTTGTATTATCTAGATTCTTAGGTATATGTCCGTTCCTTGGAGTTTCTAAAAAAGTTGAAACTGCAGTAGGTATGGGTATGGCTGTTACTTTCGTTATGACTTTAGCATCTATAATAACTTATTTTGTTCAATATTATGTGCTTGAGCCACTTGGAATACAGTTTTTACAAACAATCGCGTTTATACTTGTAATAGCATCTCTTGTTCAGTTCGTTGAGATGGTAATTCAAAAAATGAGTCCTACGCTTTATCAAGCACTAGGAGTTTTCTTACCACTTATAACTACAAACTGTGCGGTTTTAGGGGTTGCTATAATAAACATAGACAGTAATTACAACTTAATTCAAACAATAGTAAACGGTATAGGTGCTGCTATCGGATTTACACTTGCAATAGTTTTATTTGCAGGAATAAGAGAAAGACTTGAACTTGCAGATGTACCAGAAAGTTTTAAAGGATTTCCTATTGCCTTAATTACAGCAAGTCTTATGGCAATAGCATTCTTAGGATTTACAGGATTAGTTTAGGTAGGGGGTGAAAAATATGTCTTTAATATTAAATTCAGTAGTAAGTCTAGGTGCTATGGGACTTTTATTTGGTTCTGGTCTTGCATATGCTTCTAAAAAGTTTGCAGTAGAGGTTGACCCAAGAGTAGAAGCTATAAATGAAGCTTTACCAGGAGCTAACTGTGGAGGTTGTGGTTATCCTGGTTGTGGAGGATTAGCAAATGCAATTGTTGCTGGAGATGCTCCAGTAAATGCATGTCCAGTAGGAGGATCAGATACTACAGCTAAAATAGCTGAAATAATGGGGCAAACTGCACAAGAGGGAGAAAAAACAGTAGCAAAGGTTATATGTAATGGTACATGTAACAATGCTAAAGAAAAAAGTGAATACTATGGAATAAATGACTGTAGAGCAGCAGCCTTAGTATCTGGTGGATCTAAATCTTGTCAGTATGGATGTTTAGGTCTTGGAACTTGTGTTAATGTATGTCAATTTGGTGCTATTGTAATAAAAGACGGAATAGCTAGCATAGATAGAGATAAATGTGTATCTTGTGGTAAATGTTTAGAAGTTTGTCCAAAATCTGTAATAGACTGGGTTCCTTATTCTCAAGAAGTAGTTGTTGAGTGTAATAGTGAAGAATTCGGAAAAGATGTTAAATCTAAGTGTGCAGTTGGATGTATAGGATGCGGAATGTGTGCAAGAGCTTGTCCATTCGAAGCTATAACTATGGAAGGCAAATTAGCTAAGATAGATTATTCAAAGTGTACACAATGTATGGTTTGTACACAAAAGTGTCCAACAAAAGCTATATCAGGAGAGCTAAGCAAGAGAAAAAAAGCTGTTATAGAAGAAGAAAAATGTGTTGGATGTACTATATGTAAGCGAAAGTGTCCTGTTGAAGCAATCGAAGGAGAGCTTAAGCAAAAACATACTATTATAGAAGAAAAGTGTATAGGATGTGGCGAGTGTTCGAAAAAATGTCCTAAAGATGCTATAAAAATGAAATAAAAAGGTAAAAATATAAGGTGTGGTATTTACCACACCTTATTGTTTTTTTTTGACCGAAATGATAAACTATTTAGGGATAATGTATTATTGTAGAGGTGATTGTATGAATATTGTATTAGCGTCAGCTTCCCCTAGAAGAAAAGAGATTCTTTTTAATTTGAATTTAGATTTCGAAATTATGAAGAGTGATATAGACGAGTTTATAAATGATAGAGATACACCAGAAGCTATTGCTATGAGTCTATCATTTCAAAAGGCAATGGATATTGCAAATAAAACATCCAGAAACAGTGTAGTAATTGGGGCTGATACAATAGTAGTTCTTGACGAAGAAATATTAGGAAAGCCCAAAAATGAACAAGAGGCTTTTGATACGTTAAATAGGCTCTCTGGTAAATACCATAAAGTTATTACAGGTATTTCTATACTAAACATTGAAGACAATAAAAAAATTGTCGATTACGAAGTGACAAAAGTAAAAATGAGAGAATTTAGTGAAGATGAAATAAAAAGATATATAAAAACAACAGAGCCTATGGACAAAGCAGGTTCGTATGGTATACAGGGGTATGGTTCTTTATTTATAGAAAAAATAGATGGGGATTATTTTAATGTAGTAGGACTTCCTGTTTCAAAGTTAGGACAAATTTTATATAGACATTTCAATGTAAATATTATATAAATTAGGAGGAAGGTGTATGGGTCATATAAATAAAGTATCTATAAAGGATATGGCTAAAAACCAAAGACCCAGAGAAAAAATAATATTAAGTGGAGTTAATAGCTTGTCTGATACAGAACTTTTAGCTATTTTACTTAGAACAGGCAATAAAAATATGTCGTCAATAGAGCTTGCAAACTATATAATAAATATGGATAAGTCGTTAGGAATAAGAAAATTAGCTTATACTAATATAGAAGAACTCAAAGAAGTAAAGGGAGTAGGAACAGCAAAAGCTTGTCAGATAATGGCTGCGATAGAGCTGGGCAGGAGAATTTCTAAATTTATTCCAGAAAAAAAACCAAAAATTACAGGCCCAGATGACATAGTAAGTATGTATATGGAAGATATTAGATACCTAAAAAAGGAAGTGTTTAAAGCTATTTTATTAAACACGAAGAATGAGGTTATAAGTGATGTTGAAATTTCGGTGGGAACTTTGAATTCATCATTAGTACATCCAAGAGAAGTTTTTATTGAAGCTATAAAAAGGAGTACAAATAAAATTATTCTTATGCATAACCATCCTTCAGGTAATCCTGATCCTAGTAGAGAAGATAAGAATATAACTAAAAGGCTTATTGAGGGAGGAAAAATATTAGGTATAGATATAATAGATCATATAATAGTTGGAGATGGAATGTATTTTAGCTTTAAAGAGAGAGGTTTAATCTAGAGAGGAGAAGTCAAAATGAAAAAGAGTAAGAATAAAAATAAGAGTGAAAAAAAGACTAAACAAAAAATGAGTTTTTTTAATACAAGATCAAATGATATGGGGATAGATTTAGGAACAGCAAATACATTAGTTTATGTAAGAGGAAATGGAATTTTAGTAAGAGAGCCATCTGTTGTTGCTATAAGAGATGATAACAAAGAGGTTTTAGCTGTTGGAGAAGATGCAAAGAAAATGATAGGAAGAACTCCTGGTAATATTATAGCTATAAGACCTATGAAAGATGGAGTAATTGCTGATTTTGATGTTACTCAAAGTATGCTTAGATATTTTATAAAAAAAGCTTATCCTAAAAAATCATTATTTAGCAGTCCGAGGATTGCAGTATGTGTTCCATATGGAGTTACAGAAGTAGAAAAAAGAGCAATAGAAGAAGCTGCTAGACAAGCTGGGGCTAAAGATGCTTACTTAATAGAAGAGCCTATGGCTGCCGCTATTGGAGCTGGTCTTAAAGTAGAAGAACCAGATGGAAATATGGTAGTAGATATAGGTGGAGGTACTAGTGAGATAGCAGTTATATCATTAGGAGGTATAGTTACAGCCAAGTCGATTAGAATTGGTGGAGATGAATTTGATGAATCAATAGTAAACTATGTTAAAAAAGAGTACAACCTTATGATTGGGGAAAGAACTGCAGAAGAAGTTAAAATGCAGATAGGATCTGCATTTAAGGAAAATGAAGAAGAAGAAAGTATGGATATAAGAGGAAGAGATTTAGTAACTGGTCTTCCAAAGACTATGAATATAACATCTAGTGAGGTAAGAGAAGCATTAAAAGAACCTATAACTAGTATATTAGAGGGAATAAAGGCAACACTTGAAAGAACACCACCAGAGCTTGCATCTGATATTATGGAAAATGGTATAATGCTTACAGGTGGAGGAGCTCTTTTAAAAGGACTTGATAAATTAGTTAGAGAAGAAACTGGAATGCCTGTACATATAGCAGAAGATCCACTTGATTGTGTAGCAAAAGGAACAGGTAAATCTGTTGAGGATAAGGAAATCTTTGATAAAATTCTTATGTATGGAAGAAAAGAATAAAAGATGGTGATTGCGTGAGAAGTAAAAAGAAAAATAAAAACAAAAACAAGCTAAATAAAGAAGTGATAGTGATTAGTTTAATCACTATCACTCTACTTGTAATTATAGGGATATCAATAGAAGGAAGATATAATAAGTATTTGCCAAGTGCTGTACTTGACATTATTACCCCTGCACAAAGAGGCTTGAATAAGGTTTCTAGTGTAACTAGCGAAAATGTTTTAGGGATAATCAATTATAAAAAGAATTTGAACAAGATAGAACAACTTTCAAAAGAGAATGATGATTTGAAAAAGAAAGTAATAGAAATAGATTTAAGCAAAGATGAATTAAATGAACTTCAAAGTCTTAGAAAGTCCTTAAACTACATACCAGAAGGATATGATCAAAATTACATAAGTGCATCTGTTATAAGCAAAAATGATGGAAATTGGTATGATTCATTTACCATATCTGCTGGCAAAAAAGATGGTGTGATGAGAGATAGTATAGTGGTATCTGGAACCGGTCTTGTTGGAAAAGTATATGAAGTATCTAATAACTATTGTAAAGCAATTTCTCTTTTAAACAATAAATCAGCTGTTAGCTTTGAAGTTTTAAGAAAAGGAGAATACACAGGGGTTATAAGTCAAAATATATCTATGGATTCTAATGAAAACTTTACTGGATACCTTAAAGGATATTTATTTGATATTAAATATGAGGTTGTTCCAGGTGATATACTAATAACTTCTGGAATTGGAATATATCCAAAAGGTATACCTCTAGGTGAGGTAGAAAAGGTTGTAGAGGATAAAAATAATTTATTAAAATATGTAAAGGTAAAACCTTATGTAGACTTCAAACATATAGACAAAGTATTAATAACAAGACCTAGAATAGTAGAATAAAGAGGTAATAATTATGAGAAATATAATATTGATTTTAATAGGAATATTCATAATAATTATAGAAAATAGTATTGTGAATTATATAGATATATTTAATATAAGCTTAAATTTATGTATTATATATATAAGTATTATCTCTTTATTTATTAAAAGAAATGATGGAGCTTTAATAGGGTTAATACTTGGTATCTTAAAGGACATATTAATTGGAAGATTTATAGGTGTAAATGCTCTTGTATTCTTTATTATAGGATATTTATATGGGATATTAAAGGACAAAATATTCAAAGAGAGTGTTACAAGTATATTAATATTAACATTTTTTTCTTCCTTATTTGATTCTCTTATAAATTGCCTTTTATTAAAAAGCTCATTTGCAAGTGAAAAGATACTATTTTCTTTGATTAAAGGATTTGTCTTTATACCTGCATTAAATATGCTATTTGCTTTAATTGTATATAAAGCATTAATAGATTTTGTAAAAAAATTAGATAATATTTAGTGGTGATTATATGATAAATAAAAAAATTAAGGATAGATATGATGTTTTAAGGGTTGCTTTTGCTGTTATATTTTCTATTATTATATTAAAGTTAGGATATATGACTATTATAAAAGGTGATTATTATTTTGAGCAGGCTCAAAATAAAGTGTATAAGAAAATACTAGTAGAGAGCCCTAGAGGAGAAATAAGGGATAGATATGGAAGATTGCTTGCCGGAAATAGGGCATCTTTTACTGTTCAACTTCTAAAAAATGAAATAGAAAAAGCTAGTGCAAACGAAGTTGGTAAAAAAGTTATAAATGTATTAGAGAAAAACGGAGAAAAGTATATAGATGAATTCCCTATAATAAAGGAAAATGGAAAGTTTATTTATACTTATGATAAAAATATTGAAGATTGGAAAATTAAAAATGAAATTCCTTTAAGTTATAATGCACAAAAAAGTTTTTATGTTTTAGTGAATAGATTAGCAGATGAAGGTGTTATTAGTATTGATGATACTACAAGTAAATTTGATTTGCAGAAGATGCTAAATCAAAATGGATATTATCCTCCTATATACGTATCTGAATGGAAGTTTGCAGAAAATGTAAAAAAAAGCCAATGGTTATATAAATATAGAATAAAAGAAGAGACTATAAGTGCAAAAGATACTTTTGATAAGTTAAAAGAGTATTTTGATATTTCTGATGATTTAAATGATGATGAAGCTAGAAAAATAATTTTATTTAGAAACTTACTCAAATCTCAAGGATATTTACAGTATCAGCCTATAAAGCTTGCTATTGATGTAAAAAAAGAAACAGTTGCAGAGATAGAAGAACTTGCAATAGAACTTACAGGAATTAGTATAGAGACTGAGCCTATTAGATATTATCCAAATAAAAATCTAGCATCTCATATACTTGGACAAATAGGTAAAATATCTCAACAAGCAGAAATTGATACTTATACTATAGACAAAGGATATAGTATAAGTGATATGATAGGAAAAACAGGCATTGAAAAGAAGTTTGAAGATAAGCTTCACGGAGAAAAAGGATTTAAAAAGGTTATAGTCGACTCGGCTGGAAGATTAATAAAGAATATAGATATACAGTCTCCTAAAGCTGGAGATACTGTTTATTTAACAATAGATAAGGATTTACAAAAAGTTGCAGAAGCTTCTTTGGAAAAAGTATTAAAAACAATACAAGTTGGAGGAACCTATGAAAGTCCTTGGGGAAATTATAGATTAAGAGATAGTAAAAAAATATATAATAATGCTACTTCAGGTGCTGTTGTTGCACTTGATGTTAAAACTGGAGAAGTTTTAGCTATGGCTAGTTATCCAGATTATGATCCTAATTTATTTGCAACTGGTATAACAAGTGAGGATATGAATAAACTTCTTCCTCGAAATAAAAATAATCCACTAGAAGCCAAACCTCTTTATAATATAGCTACAATGACATCGGTTCAGCCAGGATCTGTATTTAAGATGATAACTGGGCTTGCTGTTATAGACAATGGATTAGATCCAACATATCAAATATATGATAAGGGACGTATAATGCTTGGAAATAAGTCGTTTGGATGTTGGATATGGAATGACCATAGAGGAAGTCATGGACCTACAAATTTATATAAAGCAATAGAGCAGTCTTGTAACTATTATTTTTACTGTGTAAGTGTTGGATATGATTATGCAAAAGAAAAACCATTACCTGTAAAAATGAACATAGATGAGGTACTTAGATATTCAAGGCTGTTCGGACTTGATGAAAGAACTGGAATTGAAATAGAAGAAATTCCTGGTAAGGTTCCAAATCCAGAATCTAAGTTTAAATCAACTAAAAGATCTCTTAAATATGATCTTGATAGAAAACTGAAAACTTATTTTGATGATATAAATGGTGAAAATAAAGGTGAGTATGAAAAACGAATAGATGAAATACTTAGTTGGATGAATGAAAATCCAAGTAGAGGAACTTTATTAAAGAGATTAGAGGATTTAAAGATAAAAGAAGATAAAGTAGGAGAAGTTGCTGATTTGATTAAGTATAGTTATTTTAATCAAGCTAAATGGACTACAGGAGATACGTTTAATATATCTATAGGTCAAGGAGCTAATGCATATACACCACTTCAAATAGCAAATTATATATCTGGACTTGTTAATGGGGGCTATAAAAATAAAGTTACGGTAGTTGATAAAATAGAGTCTTATGATAAAATGGATATATATAAAGATGATATAAAAAGAGAAAGAATACCTTTAAATGATGATTTAAATTTAGAAGAGATAAAAAAGGGTATGCTAAGAGTTACTCAGCAGGGAACTGCAAGAAGCGTTTTTGGGCAATTTCCTGTTAAAGTTGGAGCAAAAACTGGTACTGCACAAAAAAGTGGTAGGATTCCAACTGCTGATGAAGTTGAATATTTACTTTCTCATATGAAAGACTATAGAGTTGATACTCAACAAGCTCTAAATCTTGCCGATAAATATCAAAAGGAAGATAACAAAAAATATAGCTATGACTATTATATAAGGAAAGCTTTGTATAAGCTTAATCCGCGTCTTACTTATGATGAGATAAATAGGTTTAAGGATACTTATGATAATTTTGCTTGGTTTGTATCGTTTGCACCTTATGATGACCCTGAAATAGCAGTTGTATCACTTATATTCCAGGGAGGACACGGAGGTTATGCAGCTCCTATAGCTAGGGATATAATGGTTGAATATTTTGGACTTACAAAGAATGAAGAAGATTATGAGGTTAAAGAAAAATTAAACATAAAGGAAGAATTAAAAAGATAAAAAAGGATTTATATAGTTTTTGAAGAATAATAAATATATAATCTTTTGGAGGAAATTATATGGCTTTAGGAGATGTAATAGAATTTAAAGGAAACAAAAAAAATTCTAAAAAAGATAATGTAGAATTTAAAGGAAGCAAAAAAGGATTGGTCATAAATATAAAAAATTGTGATGATTTTGAACAAGTCAAACAAGAAATAATACAAAAAATTGAATGTGCTGGCAAATTTTTCATAGGAGCAAAAATAGCTGCAATTAACAGTGACACAATTACAGATTTTCAACAAATAGAGCTTAAAGAAATTATAAGTAGTAAATTTCAAATAGAGTTTGTAAAAGAAGAATTAGTATTTGATGGAATATATGAAGGACAAACTAAATTTGTAAAAACAACTTTAAGGTCTGGGATGAAGATTGAATTTAAAGGAAATGTAGTTGTTATAGGAGATGTGAATCCAGGAGCTCAAATAGTAGCTTATGGTAATGTCATTATAATGGGATGCCTAAGAGGAGTTGTTCATGCAGGAGCTAATGGGAATAAGGATGCCTTTGTTGTTGCATATGATTTGAACCCTATGCAGCTTAGGATTCAAAATTTAATATCTATAGCACCTGATGAAGAATTTCAAAAACCTAATTATCCTGAAATAGCCTTTATAAAGGATAATTGTATAGTAATAGAGCCATATTTGAATAGAAGATAGTTAATATGCACGAATGGGGGTAGTATTGTGGGTGAAGTTATTGTAATTACATCGGGTAAAGGTGGAGTTGGTAAAACTACCACTAGTGCCAACTTAGGAACGGCTCTTAGTCTTTCTGGTAAAAAAACCGTAGTAGTTGATGCTGATATTGGTCTTAGAAATTTAGATGTTGTAATGGGTCTTGAAAATAGAATAGTTTATGATATTGTTGATGTAGTTGAAGGTACTTGTAGATTAAAGCAAGCACTTATAAAGGATAAGAGATTCGAAAACTTATATCTGTTACCTGCTGCTCAAACTAGGGATAAAAATGCTATAACTCCAGAGCAGATGAAGAAGCTGTGTGATTCATTAAAAGAGTCATTTGACTATGCATTAATTGATTGTCCAGCGGGAATTGAGCAAGGATTTAAAAATGCTATAGCTGGAGCAGATAGAGCATTGGTAGTTACAACTCCTGAAGTTTCTGCTGTTAGAGATGCAGACAGAATAATAGGGCTTTTAGAGGCTAATGAAATACATGATCCAGAGTTAATAATCAATAGAATAAGACTTGAGATGGTTAAGCGTGGAGATATGATGGATATGGAAGATATAATAGATATATTAGCTATAGATTTATTAGGAGTTATTCCTGATGATGAAAGTGTTATAATATCTACTAACAAGGGAGAACCTGCTGTTACTGATCCTAAATCATTAGCCGGACAAGCTTATAGAAATGTTTGTCAAAGAATAATGGGAGAGCAAGTTCCATTTTTAAGTATGGAAACACAAGGTTCTTTTATGGATAAAGTAAAAAAAATATTTGGTATTGCTAGATAGGGGGGGAAGCTTTGTTAGATTTATTTAAGATGTTTGGAAATGAATCTAAGACTAGCAAGAATGTAGCCAAAGAAAGGCTTAAATTAGTTCTTGTTCATGATAGAGTAGATTGTTCTTCCAAATTTCTAGATATGATAAAAGGAGACATCATAAATGTTATATCTGAATATATAGAAATCGACGAAAGCGGATTAGATGTTCGAGTTGCAAAAACTAGAAGCTCAGATGATGATGCTCCTATGTCTGCGCTTGTTGCAAACATACCTATAAGAAAAGTAAAAGAAGGAATAAGATAAAAATATTATTGGGAAATCCTTATAGGATTTCCCAATAATATTTTAATTTTGAAGTAGGTGATGATGTTGAAGATAGAATTAAAGATGTTTAAGGATATTGATTGGATATTGGTTACAACTGTAATAGCGATATTTTCAATAGGAATGGTTATTATAAGTAGTGCAACACATGTTAATGATTCTGGAAGTTTTAAACAGTTTACTGTTCAAATTATATCGTTTGCTATAGGCTTGATAATAATAGCTATTATGCTATTATTTGACTATAATAAGATAGGAAAATATCATAAATATATATATGGATTAAATGTATTTTTGTTATTGGCGGTTTATATTCCTGGTTTAGGAGTAAAAATTGCAGGGGCTAATTCGTGGATTAAATTAGGACCAATAAATATTCAAACATCAGAAATAGTTAAGCTAGGATTTATAATAAGCTTTGCTAAGTTTATGGAAAATAAAAAAGATAAGCTAAATACATTTAAGGATTTGTTGCCTATAGTGGCATACGCTGCACCACTACTTTTATTGATTTTAATACAGCCAGATCTAGGAACTTCAATAGTTTTCATATCTATAATATTTGGTATGGCATTTATTTGTGGGATTAATTATAAAATAATAGGGTATACCTTTATTACTGCTATAATATCTGTACCTATAATATATAATTTTTTGAAACCACATCAAAGACTTAGAATAGATGCTTTTCTGCATCCTGGTGATCCTAAATTTCCTGGTAATTATCAGGTTATTCAATCTATGGTAGCTATAGGGTCTGGAAAGATATTTGGAAAAGGACTTTTTAAAGGAACTCAAAATCAATATAATTTCCTTCCTGTACAGGAAACAGATTTTATATTTGCTGTATTGGGAGAAGAACTAGGCTTGATTGGTGGAGTAATATTAGCATTGCTATTTTGCTTATTTTTAAATAGAATACTTAAGATAGCACAAAATGCAAAGGATTTTTATGGAACTTTAATAACAATAGGTGTATTATTTATGTTCTTGTATCAAATTGTTCAAAATATAGGAATGGCTATAGGGCTTATGCCTGTTACTGGGGTTACACTTCCCTTTGTTAGTTATGGTGGAAGTTCTTTGGTTACTAGTATGATGGCTCTTGGCATAGTATTAAATGTATCTATGAGAAGAAAAAAGATAAACTTTTAAGGGAAGTGTATATATATGAATATAGCTTTAATAGCTCATGATAGAAAAAAAGAAACTATGGTTAATTTTACAATAGCATATAAACATATATTAGAAAAACACAATTTATATGCTACAGGAACTACAGGACTTAGAATCAAAGAAGGATCTGGACTTAATGTAAATAGGTTTTTGTCTGGTCCTCTAGGGGGAGATCAACAAATAGGTGCAAAAATTGCAGAAGAAGATATGGATTTAGTTATATTCTTAAGAGATGCACTGGAATCTCAACCTCATGAGCCAGATATACAAGCTTTAATAAGACTGTGTGATGTACATTATGTCCCTGTCGCTACTAATTTGGCAAGTGCTGAGATATTTATAAAGGCTATTGAAAGAGGAGACTTGGACTGGAGAAGTGTAAGAAAAACAAATATGTTTAAATAATCAAAAAAGATATGCTATCTATATTTATAGATGGCATATCTTTTTTGCATATAAATAGCCATTTAATCATATTTATTAATGAATAAAGACTTTTTGAGGGGGATGAACTGTGAAGTTATATAAAAATGAAACAAATAGAGCAGTTGAGTCTAAAAGAATATATAATGATATTGAGGAAACTTTAGCTCTTGCTGCACTTGATGTTGGCGGAGCAGCTACACAAACTAGAAAATTAGCTAAAAAGAAAGAGACAGTACTTATATTAGGTGCTGCTGGAAAATCCGGATTACTTTGTTGCTACGAAGCTAAAAAAGCTGTTGGTCAAGATGGAAAGGTTATAGGACTTGTAAGAAATAAAAAAAGTAAAGATATTCTTAAGTATACTGGTTTTTGTAATGAAATAATAGTTGCAGATGCGAAGAACTCAAATCAGGTTTTAAATGAAGTATTAAGAGTTAACGATGGAAAAGAAGTTGATATATGTATTAATTGTGTAAATGCAGAGAGTACAGAAGTATCTAGTATATTACCAGTTAGAGATGAGGGTATAGTTTACTTTTTCTCAATGGAAACAAGCTTTGCAAAAGCAGCACTTGGAGCAAAAGGTGCAGGTAAAGATGTTACGATGATAATAGGTAATGGATACACAAAAAAACATGATGATATAATTTTAGAGGACTTAAGAGAGTGTGATACACTTAGAACAATATTTAAAAATTTAGTTGATTAAATGTATAAGGAGATTCTACTTATGGGCTTGCTACTTTGTGCATTAGTGGTGGAATGGATACTGCTGTTGTAGTTAAAAGGTAATTTTAGTTTGGGGCTTTGGTGTGTTATGCATCAAGGTCCTTTTTTATAGAAAATTATATGGAATAATCTAGGATTATTTGATATATTGTGTATATAGTGGGAATATATACTCAGGGTTTGTGCTTAGGCACAAAATAATACACATTAAAATAACGCTACTTTGTCAACGTTTTAATAAAACTATAGATTCTGCCTTATAAAATATCCTAAAAGTTCTAAACTCCCTACGGTCAGACAACGAACTTTCTTAACGGATATTTTAACAGCATAATCTAAGTTTTATGGTAAAACGTTAACTAAAAGT
>NZ_JAOASI010000038.1 GCF_025210165.1 Tepidibacter sp. | reverse complement strand
TTCGATATTTTGGATAGAATAGTTATTAAGCTCCAACATATTGAAAGCCTCCTTTATAAAAGTTTTTTGATTAACTTTAGGTTTTCATATTTGTTGGAGTTTTATTATTTGAAAAATTTAACTAGCACAACGGGTTAATTATATTATACATCAATATTCCACCAAAAAAAACTTGGCATATAACTGCCAAGTTTTTAGTAATAACCATAATAATCACGTCTTCTTTTTTTTCTTCGTCTTCTTCTTTGAGGTCTATATCTTCTTCTATCTAAAAGTTCTCTAAGTAATAATATAGTGATTATATCTCTTCCATATCTTCTTCTACTCCTAGTTAAATCATCATCTTCCTCTCTAAACGAGCAGTCTTTAGAATATTCTTCATATATCTTATCTACAATTTTTTCTATTTTCTTATCACTAGGAAACGGATTCATATGAGGATTTTCTTCTAAATCATACTCTTCACAATATTTATATATATAAGGATATACATCCTTATATATTGACGGATACGATTTTTTAGCCTTATCGTAACAATAATTCATATAATAATAGTTATACATACTCTCACCCCTTCGTACTATACTATGTGTATTCATATAATTTTGTTATAACGAATAGAAAATTATAATCATCTTCAAATTGTAGACAAAGAAAATCTTCAAAAGAAAGATTTTTTTATATTAAGTAGGTGAAGTAACCATTATTCTTTTAATGAATATATTGAAAATACAACTAATCTTATATTAAGAGGTGATATTTTATGAATATACGTAAAAAATGGGCACTACTATTATCATCAATAATGATATTAATGCTCGTTACTGTAGGTTGTTCAAATAATAATTTAACCAAAATAACACTCGCTGAAGTTACTCATTCAACTTTCTATGCTCCTCAGTATGTAGCTCTTACAGAAGGCTTTTTTGAAGAAGAAGGTCTAGATGTTTCTATAATAAATACAAAAGGAGCAGATAAAACTATGGCAGCGCTTCTTTCAAACGAAGCTGATATAGGTCTTATGGGGCCAGAGGCTTCTGTCTATGTCTATAACCAAGGAAAAGAAGATTACGCTGTTAACTTTGCTCAATTAACCCAAAGAGACGGTAGCTTCTTAATTGGTAGAGAAAAAGACGATAACTTTACATTTGATAAATTAAAAGGTAAAAGCATACTCGGAGGAAGAAAAGGTGGCGTTCCAGAAATGACACTTGAATACGTTTTAAAGAAGAATAACCTAGACTTAGAAAAAGATGTTAATATAAGAATAGATATACAATTTAGTGTAATGGCTGGAGCCTTTACAAGCGGAACAGGAGATTATGTTACATTATTTGAACCAGTAGCTACTTCTTTAGAAAAAGAAGGTAAGGGCTATATAGTAGCGTCTATAGGCAAAGAGTCCGGTTATCTTCCGTATACATGTTATAGCTCTAAAAAATCTTATATTAAAAAGAACCCAGATATAATACAAAAGTTCACAAATGCTATATATAAAAGTCAGCAATGGGTAAAAACTCACTCTTCAGAAGAAATAGCTCGTTCTATATCGCGTGAGTTTCCAGATACTGATATAGAAGATTTAAGTGTAGTTGTCAAAAGATATAAATCACAAGATACATGGTCAGAAACTACTATTTTAAAGGAAGATGGTTTGAATCACTTAATGGATATAATAGATTTAGCTGGAGAATTAGATAAGAGGGCTCCTTATGAAAAGATAGTGACTACTGAATTTTCTCAAAAGGCTGTAGAAAATTTGAGTAAATAATTTGAGTTTTAAATTAGTTTTCTGAGGGTTATCAAAACTGTCTATGAGAATACCACTCATACAACTAAGGTTTTGTATCGTTTAAATATACGTTAAAAAACTTCTTATGTCTGAGCTTTAGCGAGTTTAAGAAGTTTTAGTATATTTAATAAGATACAATCCCTAATTTTATCATTTCAATTTTCACCCAATTCTCAATTTACTCTTTATCTATAATTATCATAGACATATTCTCATCTTAGGTGTATGATAATATGTTGTATTTAATATACAATAATATTTTAACGTCAAAGGGATGGTGTTTATGTTAGTTCCAAAATTATTTACGTGTTTTAAATCATACAGCAAGGAACAGTTTGCAAAAGACCTTATATCAGGGATAATCGTAGCAATCATAGCTCTGCCACTTTCAATAGCTTTAGCTATTGCATCTGGTGTATCACCAGAAAAAGGTCTTTACACTGCAATCATAGCAGGATTTTTAATATCTTTACTTGGAGGAAGTAAAGTTCAAATCGGAGGGCCAACAGGAGCTTTTATAGTAATCGTATACGGAATTATACAAAAGTTTGGAATTGAAGGTTTAACTATAGCCACATTTATGGCAGGATTCTTTCTTATTCTCATGGGTATTTTTAAATGCGGTAACATGATAAAGTATATACCCTATCCTATAACAACAGGATTTACAAGCGGTATAGCTGTAACTATCTTTTCAACTCAGATAAAAGATTTTTTAGGGCTTAATATTGATATTCCATCAGAGTTTATGCATAAATGGATAGTTTATTTCCAGAATCTAAACTCTTTTAATATTCAAAGCTTATTAATAGGCGTAACATCTATACTAATAATAATATTATTACCTAAAATAAATAAAAAGGTTCCATCTACTCTTGTAGCTATAATTTTTTGTACATTTGCTACAATTTATTTTAATTTAAATATAGATACAATAGGAAGCAAATTCAGCAATATACCTTCTACTCTTCCTAGTATTACTGTTCCAAACTTAAATATAAATATGATAATAACTCTTATTCCTTCAGCTATAACAATAGCTATTCTTGCAGGCATAGAATCTTTACTATCAGCTGTAGTAGCAGATGGAATGGTGGGAGGAAACCATCGTTCTAATATGGAGTTAGTAGCACAAGGTTTAGCTAATATAGCTTCTGCATTATTTGGAGGTATTCCAGCAACAGGAGCTATAGCAAGAACAGCAGCTAATATAAAAAATGGTGGCAGAACACCAATATCAGGTATAGTACACTCAATTACTTTGATATTATTCATGATAATTTTAATGCCTTACATAAAGTTAATTCCAATGGCATCACTTTCAGCTATTTTAATAGTAGTTTCATATAATATGGGAGAATGGGATGTATTTAAAAAAATACACAAGTTTCCAAAGAGTGATTCTTTAGTATTTTTAACTGTATTTTTACTGACTGTATTTTTTGATCTTGTAATATCTATATGTGTTGGAATTGTGCTTTCTTCTTTCTTATTTATGAAGAGAATGGCAGATGTTACAGATATAAGACCAGTATCTTATACTTATGAGGATGTAGATGAAACTGCTTTTGAATATAAAATTCAAATTCCTAAAGATATTTACATATATGAAATAAATGGAGCATTCTTCTTCGGAGCTACAGATAAATTTATAAAAACCATGAAAAGTATGAATGATCTTCCTAAGGTCTTAATATTAAAAATGAGCAATGTATATGCAATGGATGCAACTGCCTATAACGCACTAGAAGCAACTCAAGATTTATGTGATAAAAACGGAATAAAACTTTTAATACTAGACATTCAGTATCAACCACTTAAAGTATTAAAAAAGTGTGGCTTTATAAATAATAAAAACCAAGACATATTGTTTAAGGACTTTGACAGTGTATTTAACGAGGCTTTAAATATAGTAAATAGTTATTATGATAAACAAAAAGATATACCTCAAATACCTAAAATACATACAGCTTAAATAAATAGAGTTTGATATTTTCAAACTCTATTTATTTAGTGGCAATTCTAAAATTTAATAGACTTCTAATACTGTTTCATATAATAACATTAATAAGGGTATTAAAATGTTAGAGAATGATTTAAGTATTTTTGTATAAAACTTATATTGCATCGTTTTAATATCCGTTAAGAAAGTTCGTTGTTTGACCGTTAGGGAGTTTAGAACTTTCAGGATATTGAATAAGATGTAATATTTAGTTTTATAAAAATACTTAACACATTCCCGGTATTTTAATACCCTTATTTTTCGCTTATATAAACTACTTATATATAATATATGTATTAAACTATACCTTGAGCCATCATAGCATCAGCAACTTTTAAGAAACCAGCTATATTAGCACCAGCTACATAATTTCCTTCCATTCCATACTCTTTAGCAGCTTGTTTAGATGATTTGAATATATTTACCATTATACTATGAAGCTTAGAATCAACCTCTTCAAATGTCCAAGATAATCTCATACTATTTTGAGACATTTCAAGAGCTGAAGTTGCAACTCCACCAGCATTAGCAGCCTTAGCTGGAGCAACTAATACCTTATTGTCTAAGAATAGATTAACAGATTCATTTGTACAAGGCATGTTAGCTCCTTCTCCTATAGCTATTACTCCATTATCAATTAACTGCTTAGCTTCTTTAACATCTATATCATTTTGAGTTGCACAAGGAAGAGCTACATCACATTTAATAGTCCAAATACCTTTTTGTCCATCATGATACTTTGCTTCTGGATGATCCTTTACATACTCACTAATTCTCTTTCTTTCAACTTCTTTTATTCTCTTAACTGTATCAAGCTTTATTCCATCTTTATCGTATACATATCCTGTAGAGTCACACATAGCAACTACCTTAGCTCCTAAAGATTGAACTTTCTCACAAGCATATATAGCAACATTTCCAGAACCAGAGATTACTACTGTTTTATCTTCAAAACTATGTCCATGCTCTTTTAGCATTTCCTCAGTAAAGTATACAAGACCAAATCCTGTAGCTTGTTTTCTTACAAGTGATCCTCCATATGTAAGTCCTTTACCAGTAAGAACGCCTCCTTCATAAGCATTCTTAACTCTTTTATATTGTCCAAATAAATATCCTATTTCTCTTGCTCCAACACCTATATCTCCAGCAGGAACATCTAAATCATGACCAATATGTCTATATAATTCAGTCATAAAGCTTTGACAGAATTTCATTATTTCATTATCAGATTTACCCTTAGGGTTAAAATCTGATCCACCTTTTCCTCCTCCTATTGGAAGTCCAGTTAATGAATTTTTAAGTATTTGTTCAAATCCTAAAAACTTTATAATTCCAAGATAAACAGATGGATGGAATCTAAGTCCTCCCTTGTAAGGTCCTATAGCACTATTAAACTGTACTCTAAAACCTCTGTTAACTTGAGTTTTTCCATTATCATCTAACCAAGGTACTCTAAACATAATTTGTCTTTCTGGCTCTACAAATCTTTCTAAAAGACCAGCTTCTACAAACTCAGGGTGTTTTTCTATAACAGGCTCTAAAGAATGTAAAACCTCTTCTACCGCTTGGTGGAATTCTACTTCACCAGGATTTCTTTTTTTAACTTGTTCTAAAATACTTTCCATAACTGACATATAAATATACCCCCAAATCAAATTTTTAGTTTTTATTTTTCTATACCTTTTCAATACCCCTTTGTCTTTAATTATACAACTTGTAAAATAATTTTCAACCTAAAAAATACATGTTTTAATAATCTTGATTATATTCAGAATTTTCAGATTTTTTATCTTTAAAATAAAAGTGTTAATGCAAAGTTTCTACACTAACACTTTTTTACTTTTAAGGAAATTCTATTAATTTATTTCTATTATTTCTCCTTTTGAAATATATATTATCCTCTCACATATATTCGTTATATGGTCTGCTATTCTCTCTAAGTATCTTCCTACAAAGAGTAGTTTTGTGCCTTGATTTGTATAAGCTGTACTCTCATGTATCAGGCTCAATATGTCTCTATATACATCTTTATATAAATCATCTACAAGTTCATCCTCTCTACCCACTTCAAGAGCAATCTCAGCATCTTCTAATTTAAAACTTATTTTTAGGTTTTTCATCATATTAATAATTATTTCTTTAATTTTAGGTATATCTACAAGTTTTTTTATATGCTCTTCTTTTCCTATTTTTATAGCTTCTTTAGATATATTTACACAAAAATCTCCAATACGCTCAAGATCTGTTATTATCTTAGACACAGAAAATATAATTCTAAGATCTTTTGCCATTGGTTGTTGAAGGGCTATAAGTTCTATAGCTTTTTCCTCTATTTCATACATACAATTATCTATCTCATCATCTAATTTTACTATGCTTCTTGCAAGTTCTAAATCTTTGTTAACAAGTGCATCAACAGCTTTTTCTATCAAAATTTCTACTTTATCCATCATAAACAAAACATCTTCTTTTAATTCATTTATATCTGTTCTAAAGTTTTCTCTAACCATAATTTGCCTCCTATCCAAATCTTCCAGTTATATAATCTTCTGTTTTTTTGTATTGAGGATTTGTAAATATCTTATTCGTCTCTCCAAATTCAACAAGTTCACCCATCAAGAAAAATGCTGTATTATCAGATATTCTGGCTGCTTGCTGCATAGAATGAGTAACAATAACTATAGTATAGTCTTTTTTTAATTCTTGTATAAGGTCTTCTACCTTAGATGTTGCTATAGGATCTAGTGCAGATGTTGGCTCGTCCATCAAAATGACTTCAGGCTCCATAGCTATAGCTCTTGCTATACATAATCTTTGCTGTTGACCACCCGATAATCCATACGCAGATTTATCTAATCTATCTTTTACTTCATCCCACAAAGCAGCACCTCGAAGACTTTTTTCTACAACTTCATCTAATTTCTTTTTATCCCTAATACCTTGCTTTTTTAGTCCATATACTATATTTTCATATATAGATTTTGGAAATGGATTAGGTTTTTGAAATACCATTCCCACTCTTTTTCTTAAATCTTCTACTTCAATATTATTTGAATATATATCTTCTCCATCTAGTACAATCTCTCCATCTAATTTTGTTCCCTCTATTAAATCATTCATTCTATTTAATGTTCTTAAGAATGTAGATTTACCACATCCTGATGGTCCTATAAAAGCAGTTACTTTCTTCTCTTCTATATCTAGATTAATGTTTTTTAAAGCTTTGAAACTTCCATAATAAAAATCTAAATCACTTACTTTCATTTTAACTGCCATTTCAATTCCCTCCTAATTCTTTATCCTATCCTGGTACTTATTTCTTAAAAGTATTGCTACTAGATTTATCAATACTAAAACCATCAGTAAAACTAATATTCCTGCTGATGCAACATTTTGAAATTCTGCTTGAGGCTTTGATGCCCAGTTATATATTTGAAGAGGTAGAGTTGTAAATTCATCAAATATCCCCTTTGGAGAGAACCAAATACCAGCTGCTCCTCCAACAACTACAAGGGGAGCTGCCTCTCCTATAGCTCTTGATACAGCAAGTATCGTTCCTGTTAATATACCAGGCATAGCATAGGGAATAATAGCTCCTGTTATTGTATCCCATTTAGTAGCACCTAATGCATACGATGCTTCCTTTAACTCCTTAGGGACTGTTTTTAATGCTTCTTGGGATGAAACTATTATTATAGGAAGTATTAACAAAGCCATAGTTAAAGATGCAGATAAAATACTTCTTCCAAATCCAAAAGTTCTAACAAATAAAGAAAGTCCTAATATTCCATATACAACAGATGGAACTCCTGCTAAGTTACTTATGTTAACTCGTATTATATTTGTAAGTTTATTTTTAGGTGCGTATTCTTCTAAGTATATTGCTGATCCAAGTCCTAGAGGAAACGCAATTAGTAATGTTACTATATTTACCCATAAAGATCCAAGTATTGCGGCTCTTATTCCTGATTTACTTGCAATCCTAGATGTATAATTTAAGAAAAAATCAAGATTTATATGAGAAATTCCTGTTTTGAAAACATCTGAAAAAAGTGCAACTAATATTATTATGCTAAATGATATAGATCCTAATAATATAAGGTGAAATAATTTATTCATTAATTTTCTCTTTTTTAAGTTCATATTATAGTCAGAATTTTTATTTATAATTTCTTTATTTTCTAAATTAATTGCATCCATTAATATTCCTCCCTAAGTTTATTAGCAGCATATCTAGATAACATATTCATAACTAATGTCATAACAAATAAAAGCATAGCAACTGCATATAAAGTTTGAGCTTCTATAGTCCCTTTTGCTATATCTCCTTGACTTACCTGAACTATAAATCCTGTCATAGTCTGAATACTCTCAAGCGGATTTAAAGTAAGCTTTGGAGTTGACCCTGCCGCAAGTGCCACTATCATAGTTTCTCCTACAGCTCTTGATATAGCCAATATAAAAGATGATATTATTCCAGATATAGATGCAGGAATTACTACTCCAAATACAACTTCTAATTTTGTAAGCCCTAGAGCATACGCACCTTCTCTTAAGCTTTTAGGTACTGCCTGCATAGAATCTTCACTTAGTGATAATACCATTGGTATAGTCATTATACCTACAGCTATAGCAGCACTTAGTGCATTATAAATATTTGTTTGAGGTATAATATTCTTAAGTATAGGTGTAATAATATTAAGTGCAAAAAAACCATAAACTATAGAAGGTATTCCTGCTAATATTTCTATTATAGGCTTAATTACTTTTCTAACTTGTTTATTTGAATACTCACTTAAATATATAGCGCTTAAAAGTCCTATCGGTATTGATATTATAGACGAAAATAATACGATTAAAAATGTACCACTAACTAATGGTAGTACTCCAAAGTGCTGAGGCTTTAAAAGAGGAGTCCACTGTTTTCCTGTAAAGAACTCTATAGGTGATACCTCAGTAAAGAACAATGCACTTTCTTTAAACAAAATAAATAATATACTAATAGTTATAAATATTGATACCATTCCAAACCCAGATAAAATATACTTTATTATTTTTTCATTTAATTTTTTCATACTTCATCCTCCAATATTTTTAATGACATACTTAGAATACTATTTATTTGTTATATGAATGTTAAGTGCATATTATCTATTTGTTAACTTAGTTAATTTTATGTAAAATTCGTGTTACTCAAAATAGTCTCATTAGTAAAAAAAGCAAACACCCATATATTATTCTTGAGTGTTTGCTTTTTGTTTATTATTCCTCTATTTGAAAAAGTTGATTATCATACTCAGATTGAGGTAATTTTACGTATCCAACTTCAGTAACTAATTCTTTTCCTTCTCCTAGGTAGTACTTTATAAATTCTTTAACTTCTTCTCTTTTTAAAGCTTCTTTATTAACATATAAGAATAATGGTCTTGATAAAGGTTCATATGTTCCATTTTCTACAGTTTCAGCAGTAGGTGCTACTGGTCCATTTCCAGAATCTATTGGAACTACTTTTAACTTATCTTTATTTTCTATATAATATGCATACCCAAAGAATCCTACTGAATACTTATCTCCTGCTATACCATTTACAAGTACGTTATCATCTTCACTCGCAGTATAATCTACTCTTATAGCTCCACCTTCACCATTTACTTCTTCTGTAAAGTATTCAAATGTTCCTGAATCACTTCCAGGTCCATAAAGCTTTACACGCTCAGCTGGCCACTCAGGTCTTACATCTTTCCACGTCTTAACAGAACTATTAGGTTCCCATATTTTAGTTAACTCTTCTAAAGTTAAGTAATCTACAAAGTCGTTTTCCGGATTTATAACAACAGATAATCCATCATACGCAACTTTAAGTTCTAAGTACTCAATTCCACCCTCTTTAGCCTTATTTATTTCTTTATCTTTTATAGGTCTTGATGCATCGTTTATGTCTGTTTCTTTAACTAAGAACTTTTCGAATCCTCCACCTGTTCCAGAAAAATTAACAGTAACCTTAACTCCTTGATTCATCTTCTGAAATTCTTCTGCTACTGCCTCACTTATAGGATATACTGTACTTGATCCATCTATTGCTACAGATCCACCCAGTCCTTTGTCAGTTTCTTGAGTTTTTCCTCCACATCCGGTTAACATTCCTACCGATAAAACTCCTATTATCCCTAGTGATAATAGCTTTTTCATTTTAGTTTTAATGATTCCCATAAAATATTCTCCTTTCAAATTTCAGAAATTATTTTTTCCACATATTCAGAATACTATTCATTTGTTATATCAATGTTAAATGAGTGTTATAGCTTGGTTAAGTATGTTAATAATATGTAAATACTAGGATTTCAAAAACTTTATTTGCTTATTCATAGATTTAAGTGTACAATATAAGAATGCGATTTTTAAAGAAAGGGAGTTTAAAATGTCGAAAAAACAAGATATTGTAAATATAGCAGTTATTGCCCACGTTGATGCAGGAAAATCTACACTAGTAGATGCATTTTTAAGTCAAAGTGGTGTCTTTAGAGAGAATCAAGAAGTTGTTGATTGTGTAATGGATAGTAATGATTTAGAGCGTGAAAGAGGTATAACTATATACTCTAAAAACTGTTCTATTCAATACAATGGAGTAAAAATAAATATAGTAGATACACCTGGTCACTCAGATTTCTCATCTGAGGTTGAAAGAGTTATAAAAACTGTTGATACAGTTATACTACTTGTAGATTCAAGCGAGGGCCCTATGCCTCAAACTAGATTCGTTCTTCAAAAATCTTTAGAGCTTGGAATTAGACCTATCTTATTCATAAATAAAATAGATAAAAAAGATCAAAGGGCTGAAGACGTTGTAGACATGGTTTTTGATTTATTCGTTGATTTAAATGCTAATGATGAACAATTAGATTTCCCAATTATATACGGTATTGCAAAAGATGGTATTGCAAAGAGAGAATTAGATGATGATAGTACTGATTTATCTCCTTTATTTGAAACTATACTTAACCATGTAGACGTGTATCCTGATTACGATAACGAATCTCTTCAAATGCAAGTATCAGCTCTAGGTTATGATGATTATATCGGAAGACTTGGTATAGGAAGAATTTATAAAGGTACTTTAAAAGAAGGTCAAACAGTTGCTATCACAAGAAGAGATGGTTCTGTTGGTAAGGGTAAAGTAGCTAAAATGTTTGTATATGAAGGTTTAAACCAAATTGCTAAAAAAGAAGCAAAAAGTGGTGACATAGTAGTTATATCTGGTATATCTGATATCTCTATAGGAGAAACTCTTTGTAATGAAGATAATATATTACCTATGGAAATGATAAAAATAGAGGAACCTACACTTTCTATGAACTTCTACGTTAATGATTCTCCATTCGTTGGACAAAGTGGTAAATTCTTAACTACTAGACACTTAAAAGATAGATTAGAAAAAGAGCTTGAAGTAAACGTAGGATTAAGAGTAGATGCGTTAGATACTACTGATGGATACAAAGTATCTGGTAGAGGAGAACTTCACTTATCTATACTTATAGAAAGTATGAGGAGAGAAGGATACGAACTTGCAGTTTCAAAGCCTGAGGTTTTAATGCATAAAGAAGACGGAGTTTTACTTGAGCCAGTTGAAAGAGTTATCTTAAATGTTCCTGATGAATACTCTGGAACTGTAATTTCTAAGCTTAACTTAAGAAAAGGTCTTATGGAAGGTATGGAATCTGAAAACAACTACACAAAACTTGAGTATATAGTTCCTACAAGAGGTCTTATAGGTTATAGAAGTGAATTTATAAACGATACTAGAGGAGAAGGTACTATAGTTCGTTCATTTGCAAGATTTGAAGAGTACAAGGGTGAAATACCTCAAAGATTAAATGGAGTTTTAATATCTCAAGCTAAAGGTGTTGCTATGGCATATTCTTTATTCAACTTAAGTGATAGAGCCACAATGTTTATAAATCCTACCACAGAGGTTTATGAAGGTATGATTATAGGTATGAACTCTAGAAAAGAAGATATGACAGTTAACCCTTGTAAAAACAAGAAATTAACTAATACAAGATCTTCTGGTTCTGATGATGCTGTTAAATTATCTCCACCTAGAACATTCACTCTAGAAGAAGCGTTAGAATTCATAGCTGATGATGAGCTTGTAGAAATCACTCCAGATGCTATAAGACTTAGAAAGAAAGTATTAAATGAAAATGATAGAGTAAAATATAATAAAAATAGAAAATAGAGAATAAGAGGAATTTTCCTCTTATTTTTTTATTTCTGCTTAAACTCAAATTAAGGGTATTAAAATACCACTCATAGATTAAATATTTTTAATAAAACTAAGCATTACACCTTATTCAATATTCTAAAAATTCTAAACTCCCTGTCGGTCAAACAACGAATTTTCTTAACATTTATCTAGTGATTTTTGGATATTACTATATCTATAGATAGGTAATTATTGAACAATATTCCTATAAATTAGATATTTTTATATAGGATTCATTTATTTTTACATTATTATCTAAATTTAATTTCCATACTTCCTTTTTTCCTCCCTATATTAATTCCAAAATAAAAGGATGGGTATAGAAATATAACTTGTTCATTCTTTAACTTTATTTCAATAGCATCACAAATCAACTCTTCTTGTTCTTCTAAATTATAAAATTTAATTATATCTATGCACAACTTTATTCATCTTCAGTTCCTGCTTTCGCTTTAACAAAGTTATCAATTAAAAATGGAATTAGCCTTTCTCTCCATGTTACTATGTCAATATGTCCACTAGACATTCCACCATTAGCATATTCTTCAATATATACCATGTCATCGCTATTAAGTGTTCTACCTATTTTTTCTTCAAACAACGTAATTAGTCTTTCCCTAAATTGCTTGGCTGTAATATTTTTAATATCATAATCCAATTCTTTTTTAAGTTCATCCCATAAATACGGATCTCCACGAATCCCCCATTGTCTTGGTAGAATATCAAACACCTCTGAAACCATCATAAGACACACCTCATCCTTCGATAATATTCCAAATACTACCTATGATTTTACCATATATTTTAAATATATAGGTCAATTAAACATTATACTATCAATTTACTAGTGATTAAAAAAACAAACTCCAAAATAATACACATTACAAATTTTAGCTACTTTTAGTTAACGTTTTATTAAAACGTTGACAAAGTAGCGTTATTTTAATGTGTATTATTTTGTGCTTATGCACAAAAAAATAAAGGGCTTAAGCTCTTTATTTTTTCTATACTAAATGATTATAATTTTTTTGTTCTAGCGAATTTTAGTTTAAAACTTCTTCTACTACTTTTTGATTATAATACATATCTTCATCAAACTCGCCTTCAGTTTTAGCCACAACTATTGTACAAACTGAATCTCCAGTTATATTTATAGCAGTTCTACACATATCCAATACTCTATCTATACCTATTATAAGAGCTATACCTTCAACAGGAAGACCTACTGATTGTAAAACCATAGACAGTGTAATTAGTCCAACTCCAGGTACACCAGCAGTTCCAACTGATGCAAGTGTAGCTGTAGCTATTATTGTTAATAAAGCTTGCATACTTAAATCTATTCCGTATACTTGCGATATGAATATACAGGCAACTCCTTGCATTATAGCTGTTCCATCCATATTTATAGTTGCTCCAAGAGGAAGTGTAAATGATGCAACATTCTTAGATACTCCCATGTTCTCAACAGCTTCTATAGTTACAGGAAGTGTTGCATTACTTGACGCTGTAGAAAAAGCAACTCCAGCTACAGGTAAGAACTTCTTAAAAAATACCACAGGATTTAATCTACCCACAAATGTAAGAACTCCCATATAAGTACATATTGCATGTATAATTAATGCAAATATAACTGCTAACATGTATTTAGCTAAATTTGCCATAGCACCTAATCCAACTCTCGAAAAAGTATTAGCTATAAGAGCAAATACCCCAATAGGTGCAAATTCCATAACAACCATAACCATTTTCATTACTATTTCATTTAAAGCTTCAAATATATCAATTACAGGTTGTGCTTTTTCTCTAACTAAGGCCATACTTACTCCCATTAATAAAGAGAAAACTATTATAGGAAGCATCTGTCCATTTGCCATTGAAGCTATAGGATTTGTAGGCACCATAGATATAATAACATCAACAAGTGATTTTGACTGCCCTATAGTTGGTTCTTGCTTTATTATATTAGACATATCCAGTCCAATACCAGGATTCATAAACTTACCTATAAATAAGGCTATACTTATAGCAACCGCAGTAGTTATCATATAGAAAACAAGAGTTTTAACCCCTACTCTTCCTAATTTTTTAACATCTCCAATTGCAGATGCTCCGCAAATTAAAGATACAAATACAAGTGGTACCACAAGCATTTTTATCGCATTTATAAATACCTTACCACACAATCTGAATATTCCGTCTATTAACAATGCATCTTTTACATATCCTGACGGCATAGAATTTAGTATCAGTCCCATTATTAGTCCTAGCCCTAAAGCTATAAATATTTTCATTGTTAAACTAAGCTTTTTTTTCATATATTCCCCTCCTAATTTTTTATCTTATAATATTATGATATAGGGGGAATACAAAAAAATACTGAAATATTCAAAATAATACTTTTCATTTTTCAGTAAAATGCAATAATTCAATTACATAATTTCATTTTGTATTATTAGACCTTCTATAAACTTTTTAACACTTATCTTTCCACATACGCTACTTTTCCCTCTTATATAGTCCATTTGAGTTTTTACATCTTCAAAATTAAATACCAAATTTGAATATGTCGAAAAATCATTGTTCATATAATCTTCAATTCCCAAACTAGCTATATTATTTAAAGCTTTATTTATAGCTCTTCTTATTCTTTGCTCCATAGCTTTAGGATTATTGCTTAGTTTTTTGCACATCTCACTAACCTTGTAATTTAAATATTTATCACCTTTAGTGATAATATATTCACATATATTTATTATATCTTTACTTCCTATTTCTCCTATTATCCCTAATTTTGAAAGAGAATACTTAATTTTTGCAATTTCTGACTTTTTACTTGCACTCTTATTATCTGATTCTAGATTTTTAAACATTCCCTTTATACTATTTAAGGTAGCATTCATTTCAATTTTTTCTTTTACATTATTTATAACTTTTTCAACCTCTATTATATTTATAGGTTTATTTATAAAAAACTCAATCCCTTTATTATATGCTTTTGCTATCATATCTTTTGATGATACCTGAGATATCATAATAAACCTAATATCACGCTTAATATTTTTAACATTTTTTACAACCTCTATACCATTTTTGCACGGCATTAATAGATCAACGATAACTATATCTGGGTTTTTAACTAATATTTCTTTTATACACTCTTCTCCACTCAGTGAATACCCTATAACTTCCCCTAAATTCTTATACTCTATTATATTTTCTAAAACCTTAACAACACTTATATCATCATCAACTATATAAAATTTCATTCAATCACCTTTCTAGTTGTTCTTTAGGTATTATTATTTCAAATGTAGTACCTATCCGATACTCCGATTTAATACTTATACATCCATTAAAATGTGATTCAACCATTTCTTTCACAATAGTAAGTCCTATACCTCTATTCATATCACCTGTGTCCATATTGAACTTAGTAGAAAAACCAGGATTAAATATATAATTTTTATCAGAATCTTTTATACCTTTACCATTATCTGATACAATAAAAATAAACTTGTCATCCTCACAAAAATAGCTAACATCAATAACCCCATTTTTATCATTTATAGATTCTATAGAGTTGTTTATTAAGTTCCTAAGTATAGATATCAAAATATAATGATCCTTAACCTTTATATCCCGTCCAATATTAAAATTCACTTCTATACTAGAACCAATTGAATCCATATACTTAATAGTACTGTCTTCAAGTATATTAAATATATAAACAAGACTCATTTCCTTATGCTTTGCTTTTATATGAGTAACTTCTTCTATCCCTTTTATAACCCTTATATAATCTTTTTTAATTTCGTGTATATCTTTTGTTATAGAAAGAGATATAGCTTTTATACTATCATCTATATCTAAAGAATCTAGTTTTTCATATAATTCAAACGAATTGCTCATAACCCCTTCTATATTATCCATGTTTTTATTCATAAAATATATCTCTGTTTTTAAACTAGATATTAAAAATAATAATTTTCTATATCTTTCATCATGTTCTTCTTTTTCTATCAAAATATTATATTCTTTTATTATATTTATAAATACAAGCGCAACAGAACTTCTAACTAAACACACCATAATCAGAACTTTTGTATTTTGTATACCGAAATTCATATTATATCTAAATAAACTTTCAACTAAATTCCCAACAAATTCACTCATGCAAAGGGATGTAAACAGAAAGTATATATTCTTCTGATTTCTAATTTTTAACAAATTAAATACCATTCCAAAACTTAAATAAAAAAATATAACTGGATAGTTAACTTTAAATGAATAATAAAAGCTATTTCCTTCAAAATACAATATAATAACCCTCAAAATAAATACTACATTCGCCGTTACAACACTAGTTACTATTATATTTATATTCTTAAAGAATATAAATATAATAGATAAAAATATTATTCCAGCAGATACCCTAAAATCATCATTGAATATATTTATATATATTTGAGATACAAAAGCTATAATCAAACTTATCAGTATATTTTTTTTAAATTCTTTCACTTTAAATCTCCTTAATTAGAAAGTATGCTTTCTAATTGTTTCTCTATAAATAAAGTCTTTTCCTCTATTAAGTCTACAAATATATTTTTATACATTATATTTTTTCCATCTTTATCTGCAAGAAGTTTGATTATAGGTCTATCAAGCATATGCTTATTTTGGTTATATACAATACCCTTAGACCCATCAGAGAGTTTGACTATAGATCCTTCCTTAAACTTTACTATTCTAGATAAAAACAATTTAACTATTTCAAAGTCAAAATCATTATAACCTAAACTATATATGTATTCAGAAGCTTTATATATAGGCATTTTTTCTCTATATACTCTATCTGTTGTCAAGGCATCAAAAACATCTGCTACAGAGCATATTCTAGCCAATTCATATATACTATCTCCTGCCAATTGATTCGGATACCCCTTTCCATTCCACTTTTCATGATGTTGTAAAATAATTTGCTTACTCAAAGCAGATACTTCATCTCCATAATTATCACTTATATATCTGTATCCCATTTCAGGATGTGTCTCAATTTCACTTCTTTCCTTATCCGTTAACTTTCCTGGCTTATTTAAAATATCTGGATTTATGGAAACTTTTCCAATATCATGAAGCAATGCTCCTAAAGCCAATTTATGGAGTTTTATCTTGTCATACTTCATAATAATTCCAGCATAAAGACACGATACCATAACATTTAAACTATGCTCATATAAATAATCATCTGTCACTTTAATCTCATTTATACTGTAGGTTATATCTCTTTTAGATGTTATTATGTCTAACATTTCAGAAACAGTATTGTTTATTATATTCATATTAAGTCCTATATTTTTACCTTTTTTGACCATATTAAACTGATCCTTTATAACACCTTTTACTTCTCTATATTTTTCAGTTGATATTGTATCATTAGGTTCTATACCTTCTGATATTTCATCATTTACATAAACATATTTTATATCTTTTAACTTAAGCTGACTAATATAATTATGGTTTAACTTAACATTTTGTTGAAGTAATACAACTCCATTTGAATTTATACTTTTAGCTACATAATATTCATATTTTTCAACATCTATATAATTAATATTTATAAGCCTCATTGGACCACCTCACACTACAATTATTCTACATATATTAATAAGTCTTATTTTATATGATATCAGAGTCTATTTTTAACTTCAATGAGATATTGTATTTATTTGGCTAAAAAAAGAGAAATCTATCGATTTCTCTTTTTTTTATGAAACTTTATTTAGATTTTTCAAGTTTATATACTAGTTCTTTAAAAGTATCAAGAGCTATTTGTATAGATTTTTCATCTTCCATATCAACACCAGCTTTTTTAAGCTGATTCAAAGGATAATCAGATCCTCCACTTTTTAAGAATTCTAAATATCTATCTAGTGACTCAGAATCCCCACTTAATATATTATAGCTAAGAGTTGCAGCAGCAGAGAATCCTGTGGCATACTTATATACATAAAAATTAGAATAGAAATGAGGAACTCTAGCCCATTCCATTGCAATTTGATCATCAACACATACATCTTTTCCATAGTACTTAACATTCAAATCATAGTATATATTACAAAACTCTTCATTAGTTAGTGCTTCTTGATTTTCAGATTTTTCATGTATAATTTTTTCAAATTCAGCAAACATAGTTTGTCTATATACAGTAGTTCTAAATTGCTCTAAATAATAGTTTAATATATATAATCTTTCATCCTCACTCTTACTATTTTTAAGCATATAATCCATAAGTAGCTGTTCATTTAAAGTAGATGCAACTTCAGCTACAAATATCTTATAATGAGAATATAGATACGGTTGATTTTTTCTTGAGTAATAACTATGCATAGAATGTCCAAGCTCATGAACTAAGGTAAACAAAGAATTTAAATCATCTTTATAATTAAGAAGTATAAATGGATGAGAATCATAACTTCCCCAAGAATAAGCGCCTCCTTTTTTACCTTCATTCTCATAAATATCTATCCAACTTTCATCAAAAGCCTTTTGTATCAATTCTATATATTCATCACCTAATGGTTTTAAAGCTTTTAATATTATTTCTTTAGCTTGTTCATAAGGTATTTTTATATCTAACTTCTCAACTAAAGGAGTATACATATCATACATATGTATTTCATCTAACCCTAAAAATTCTTTCTTCAACTTTAAATATTTGTGCAAAGTATCCATATTTTTAGATATAACCTCTATTAAATTATCATATACACTTGAATTTATATCATCTTCAAATAAAGATGCATGTATAGCAGAATCATAATTTCTTGCCTTTGCATAAAAAATCTCTCTTTTAATACTTCCTTCTAATGTAGCTGCAAATGTGTTTTTATATTTACTATAAGTATCATACATGTTTTCAAATGCATCTTTTCTAACTTTTCTATTTTTACTTTGCAAAAATTTCGAAAAATTCCCATGAGTAAGTCTAACTTTTTCCCCTTTTTCGTCTTCTATTTCAGGAAATTTAATGTCTGCAAAGGATAACATATCAAATGCATTTTCTGCAACATTTGCAACATCAGAACTCATAGCCAAAATTTCTTCTTCTTTTGGCGATAGTGTATATATTTTTTTTCTTAATATTTGGTCTATAAGCTTTTTATATGGCTTTAATTTATTACACTTTAAATATTCATTCATCTTATTTTTATCTATATTTATTATTTCAGGAATCATAAATGATGTAATAGTTCCTATTTGAGTAGATAACATATCGGATTTTCCAGATAGTGACTGTTGTTTAGTATTTGCTGTATCTTCATGCTGCTTCATATGTGCATATACATAAGTGTTTTCAGATAATCGAGATATTTGTTCATACAAACTTAAAGTCTGGTATAAATTATCTTCAGAATCACCTAAAATGCCTTTATACTTTTTCATATTTTCTAAAAGATTCTTAATTTTTTCAAAATCTTTATTTAATTCATCTTCATTTTTGTATATACTTTCCAAGTTCCACTTAAATTCTTCTTTAATTTCATTTCTTTTTTCAGACATATATTCCTCCTTATATATTTAATAGTATAGCAGAATTACTATTATTTATTCATATTCAATCTTTATGACATCTTCTAAATCTAAAATATTTTTTACAACTTCTTTAAAGTGTATCTTACTATTATACACTACTATTATCTTCACATCCCAATACTTATACTCATCGTGAGATATATCTATATTCTTTATAAAAATCTTTCTGCTCTCTATTATATCTATAACATTTGATATTATATTTGAAATATTTTTTATATTAATATATAATGTACTAGTTTTACTAAGCAATATTCTCTTATCTATAAATTTTAACGTATACAATGTCATAATAAGCAAAAAACAAGATACAAACGCTAAATAATAATATCCAAATCCGATAGCTATCCCTATACAAGCAGTCACCCAAATACCAGCTGCAGTAGTAAGACCCCTTATACTATCTGATGTTTTAAGTATTGCTCCAGCTCCTAAAAAACCAATTCCTGATAGAACTTGCGCTGGCATCCTAGCAGGATCTAGATTTACATATTGTACATATTCTTTGAACAACATCAGAGATGTAACAGCAACAACACAAGAACCTATAGAAACTAAAATATGAGTTCTAAACCCAGCCCATTGATGAGATTTCTCTCTTTCAAGACCAACTACGCCTCCTATAAATAGCGCAAATAACAATCTAAATATCATTTCTTTATGAGTCATTAAATCACCTCTTTTTTATTCTATTCTCTATTATATTCATATATCTCAAAAAAAAACAGGCCTCGTATAGGCCTGGGGCGAAAAAAATATTTAGGGAAAGAAAAATATATAAAAAACCTGCCTAAGCGACGTACTAGGACAGAAATAATTATTTTTTCCTGACCCTTCCCTCCGAAGGCTGAAAACTATATACAGGTAGGTCTCCTGACTTATGATTCATCTTAATCCCTATCCTTCCCACAGAATAATCCGCAGTGGTTTTATAGGTTTTATCATCAACTACAGTAGCGGGGGCTGTGACGGATTCTAACCGTTCTTCCCTGTTATCCTTTAAAATAAGGACCTGTATACTTTACTAAGTTTTCTTAATTATAATAACATACAATTTATTATTTTACAATATATGTAAAATGATATTTTTCTATTTTCCCAATATATATATTATTATTGTATAATTTGGTATATAATAATAATATATATATTGCACTTTTAACTAAATATACAACCTTCATAAGCCGATATATTATATATTCACAAATTAATACGAGGTGATTTATGTACATAATACAAAACGATTTTTTTGATGTTTTCGAAGACAATGAAAAACTTTATATAAAAACAAAAAAGCAAGGTTTTGATATTTCAAATTTTTCTGAATTATCAGCCTCATATCCACGAATGAATATAACGTATTTTTTAAATCTTAAAAATGCTTTAGATAATGTTTCAGAAGATAAAGTAGAAATAGGTGTATTAAAACCACAGATAGAATTGAGTATTTCACCTGATAATACTGAAGTTCATTTTAAGTTAAACGTCTCAAATAATGAGCTTAAAAGTAATAGACAACAAATAATTCAATCTATATTATCAGAGCTAGAATCAAATAAGATAGTACACGGAATAATTCATACTGTACTTGATGAAGATATAAAAACACAAAAAAATATATTAATAGCCAAAGCAACACCAGCTGAAAATGGGCATGATGCTATAATAAAGTATCTAGATTTACCAGATAAAAAGCCAACCGTGAGAGAAGATGGTTCAACTAATTATTACGAAATGAATCTGATACATGAAATACATAAAAATGATTATTTAGGTGAAAAAAGTCCTGCAACCAAAGGTATTGATGGTTTAGATGTAAAAGGAAATGTAATACCATCTAAACCAGGAAAAGATAAAAGACTCAGTTTTGATAGAAAAACAGTTGCAGAATTTGAAGAAAATAACAAAATAATATTAAGAGCATTAACAAATGGAGCACTTTCTCACAATCAAGGAAAGGTATCTGTTCTAAAGCACTTAGTAATTCCTGGTGATGTAGGCTATGAAACAGGTAATATAATCTTTGACGGCTCAGTTACAGTCAAAGGTACTGTTTGTGATGATTTCAAAGTTATAGCAACAGAAGACATTTCAATAGATAGTCCAATGGGTATAGGTGCTGCTGAAAAGATAGTATCAACAAATGGATATATATATATAAAAGGTGGCGTTTGCGGAAGAGAAAAAACTTTGATTCATTCTAAAAAAAGTGTTTTTGTTAAATATGCTAATGCATGTACTATAATAGCTGAAGATACTATACATATAGGATTTTATTCCCTAGACAGCACCCTAGAATCTAAAAGTATTCTTTTAAATCCTGAAAAAGGTAGAATAATAGGAGGAACAATTAGTGCCTATGCAAAAATAGTAACAGGTGCTATAGGAAATTCTTCAGAAAGAAAAACAATAGTAAATGTCAAAGGATTCGATAGAAAAAAAGTAAAAAAAGAATTAGATGAAATATTAATAAAATATAAAGCTTGTTTATTAGAGTTAGAAAAAAACAAAAGAGAAATGGAAGTTTTTTCAAACTCTTTCAAAAACCAAGCTGAATTAATGAAAACTCATGAATACCAATATTATAATAATATTCTTGAAAAGCTTACATCAGAATTAGCAGAATTAGAACAAAAACGAAAGTCTCTTTCTGATTATTTAGATTCAAAAGGAGAAGGAGAAATATCTATAGCAAACAATGCTTATCCTCAAACTTTCTTAGAAATAAAAAATCTTCAAAAAATAATTAAAAAAGAAACTTCTGGAACTTTTTATGCACAAGATAATAACCTTCACTCAGAATAAAAATTCGTCTACTCACTAACTCAGTGACTATATAAAAAAAATCAGCTGATGAGATTTCCTAGCTGATTTTTTTCTATATATAATTTTCATATTCGTCTGCATCAATATTAACTCTCTTAGGATACGCTACTCTAATTCCCTTTTCTCTAAATTTAACCAAAATCATTAACCTTGCATTCTTAGCTATATAAAAGTACTTAAAAGAAGCTACAACACCTGTGATAGTGTACTTAGCTCCTACACTACTAGATTCTATATCTGTTATCCCATACACCGAAAAAGGTCTTGAAGGTTCATTCATTATATTTTTAATCAAAAACTCCTTGTATTTTTCATTTAATGCATCACATACCTCATTCAAAGTTTGTATAACTAAATCTGGATCACATTCATAAGCAACTCTTACATGAACTATTACTCTCATTTTTTTTCTGCTATAGTTCATAATAGATTTTATTTCACCATTAGGAATACTTATTCTTCTCAAATTCCAATCCCTTATACTAGTAGTTCTAAGACCTATTTCCTCTACAGTTCCTCTAAAACTTTCATTTATATAAACAAAATCCCCAACCTTTATCTGTTTTTCAAATAATATAAAGAAACCATTAAGTACATCCTTTATAATATTTTGAGATGCAAAACCTGCTATAACACCAAATATACCCGCTCCAGTTAATATAGTAGATTTATTAAAATCAATTATACCAAATTCTTTTAACACTAATACACAAGCTACAGAAAATGATAGATAATAAGATATAGATATAATTATGCTTTTAAATGTATTTTCTCTTTGAATATCAAATTTAGTTATCTCAAATACTTTTTTAGTTATGTATTTTACAGCTCTAACAAACAAATAACTAAATACTATTATTATTATGGAATTTATAACTTTAATCATAATATTCTCCTCAATTCATATCTGTTGATTAACATTTAAATTATCTCCATATATAATAATCTATATACTTTTCTTTAATATAAAAAGAAGCGACATTTATCGCTTCTTCCTTTTTAAAATTTCTGTAATTTTAAATACTCATTAATACATATATCTATTTTATGGCTCGTACTTAATATTTCTTCTTTAAAAATATCTGGATATTCAATATATCTATTTATCTCTTCCCTTAATTCCTCTATATCTCTTTTTAATTCCTCTAATTTTTTTTCCATTCTAATATCACCACTTATTCCAGAATTTTTAAACCCCTTACTTCATGATTTTATCAAAGAAATAGAATATATGTCAATATAGAACATAATAATTATTCATTTTTAGAATAATTTAAAATATAATATACTATTTAATAATTCTATATAATCAATAAGATATATTGTCTATTTGTGAGTCTTCACCCAAAATTTTAATATACATCTTATGAGGAAGACATGCTATTATTTGTCCTCTTCTATTTATAAATCCAGTTTTAACACATACGTCATCATGACAATCAGCTTCTATAATTTCAACTCCTCCATCATGAATATTAACATAATTATATCCTTCTTCCGTTTCAATTTTCATTGTTTTCTTATAATTTTTATCAGTTATAATAATATCTTCATATATCTTATTATCTACAACTACCTGAACTTTTTTATATCCTGTATCATCATGATGAATATTAGTAAAATAAAATGTCGATACACTTAAAATCAAAGTTGATAATAATATTATATAATCTGTTGTTTGAGGTTTTGTTATAATATAATCTCTATTATTGATATTCATAGCTTTATATATATTTTTATTTTTTACAAGATATCTACATACAAAGCCTATAAATAAACCAGTAGGAATAGATGTTAATAACAATATAGGCAAATATATAAATATACCTATATTATGTATGATTATAGATGCCATTATTAATTGCCCTACATTATGAAACATTGCTCCTATTACACTTACTCCTATTAAGCTAGATTCTCTTTTTCTAAGTTTAATGAAAATAGCCATTGATACCAAACTCAATATTCCTCCTACTATACTGTATAAGAAAGCAGAAAAACCGCCTCCAAATATAGAAGATATTATTATTCTAGAAGTCAATATAACAAAAGTATCTTTAAAGCCTAGAAAAAACAAAGATATTAAAGTAATTATATTAGAAAGCCCAAGTTTTGCTCCAGGCGCTATAAATACAAGAGGATTCGATATATACGACTCTATTATATACATCACTAAGCTTTGAGACACCAGTATAGACATAAACACCATTTTTTTAGTTTTATTCATAAACCCCTCCTAATTTCATATATTAGATTTACTCATACATAATTATACTTTAAAACTTTACCTTTATTAATATTTATTTTTCACTTTTTTGATGTTTCAATAAATATTTTTGTGTTATAATTTATTAAATGATTATTATACGAGGAGAGAGTTATGGAATTAGGAGCAAAGATAAAACATTTTAGAAAAAGGAAAGGCTTAACAATAAAAGAATTATCTAATCTTACCAATTTGTCAATAGGCTTCATAAGTAATCTAGAAAGAAATCTAAACAGCCCTTCTGTTAGTAACCTTCAACATATATGCGAAGTATTAGGAATAAACTTAATGGACATCTTACAATCTTCTAGTGAAAAAGATTTTATAGTTAGACAAAACGAAAGAAAGGAAATATTTTCAACTGAAGACAATAATATAAAATTTGAAATGCTAACTAATGGAAATAAACATTTAAATTCAATAGCTATAACAATAGATGGAAATAGCGAATCTAGTGACGTTTCATGGGGACACAACTATGATGAATTAGGTGTAGTTATAAAAGGTTGTCTAGAAATACAAATAGAGAACGAGACTTACTTATTAAACGAGGGCGATAGTATATATATTAGTAAATTTACACCTCATACTTACAAAAACCCATCTACCGAAAAAAATATAACTCATTGGTTTTCTGTAAAAGAATAAAGGCCACTGCCTAGGTAGTGGCCTTTATTCTTTTACTATTTTTTTATTTTTTCCCAATTAGTATTTATTATTACTTTTTCCACTAGTTCCTTACTCATTTCTGGATGAATAGTCTCTTCATGAGATATAGCTATTATAGACATAGCTATTGCAAATTTGACCATTTTTTCCATAGACATATTATTCATATATCCATATCCAAGGCCTGCTACAAAAGCATCTCCAGCTCCAGTGACATTATTAACTTCAACATCATGAGCTTTAATTCTTCCACATTCTGATTTGTTGCAATAATAAATTCCTTCAGCATCAAGACTTATAAATACATTTTCAATTCCAAGAGATAAGAAATAATCTCCTGCTTTTTTTAAATCTTCATCACTTTCTATCTTAAATCCAGCCAAAATCTCCGCTTCATGCCTATTAGGTTTTACTGTATGAAAATTTCCTATTAGGTGTTTTATATTTTCTGCCTTCGCAGCAGATATAGGATCTAATATAAACTTTGTCTTTCCCTTAAATTTATCAAGTATATACTCCAACTTTTTAGGATCATCTGCATCTAAACAAGTATACTCAGAGCCATTTATAATTTCTTCTTTAGAATCAATAAATGTATAATCCATTTTATCTATAACTGTCATATCTGCAACTGCAGATACCATTTCTCCATTTTCATTTAAGATGGCCATATATGTAGGTGTTCCTTCATTTTCAAGTACTAAAGATTCACTCATATCATATCCTATAACTTTTGAATGTTCCATCATACTGCGCCCTTTTGCATCATCTCCTAATATAGATATGAATTTTGTATTTACACCTACTCTAGCCATATTCTCAGCAATATTTCTACATACTCCTCCAAACGATATTTTTATATTCCCAGGTGTAGAATCATATGGCTTATAGCACGAACTACAAAAACCAAATATATCAACAACAGAAGCTCCAAATACTAAAATATATGGTTGATTTTCTTTATTCATTTTCATCTCTCCTTATAATAGTCAACCATATTATTTTATCATATTTTATCGTTTTTTGTATCTTTATTAAGAAATAATGCAAAATTAAAAATCCACCTACTAAATTTTGAATTCAGTTTTTATTGCTTTTGTTGGACATATATTCTTACATTCTCCACACCTAATACATTCAAGACTATTTGGTTTTTTATATATTTCAATATCCATATTGCATTTTTTTGAACATTTCCCACAGCTTGTACATTTTTTATCATCTATTGAATATCTATAAAGACTTATAGGATTAAACATCGCATATATAGCACCTAAGGGGCATAAAACTTTACAAAATGGTCTAAATATAGCAATAGATAAGATTATAGTAAATATCAGTATAATCATCTTCCATTTAAACAATATTCCTAAGCTTTTTTTTAGTGCTGGATTTAGTAGTGTTAGTGGAATTCCACCTTCTAACGTCCCAGCAGGACATATATATTTACAAAATGTAGGATCACCCATACCTAATTCATTCGTAAACAGTATCGGAAGAATTATAACAAATACAATCAATATAAAATATTTTATAAATTTAGTCCATCTCGGTAATTTAAATTTAATTGTTTTTATTTTATATAATAATTCCTGTATAAATCCAAAAGGACATAAGAATCCACAAACTAACCTTCCTATTAAAGTACCTATTAATATTAAAATTCCAAATATATAAAATGAAAAATTGTATTTTACACTTCCAATTACAGCTTGTATAGCTCCGATAGGACAAGACCCTACTGCTCCTGGGCAAGAATAGCAGTTAAGCCCAGGAACACATATTTTTTTAGATGTACCTTTATATATCTTACCTTCTAAAAATCCCTTTAAATTAGCATTTATAATTAAAGTACTAATAAGTTGAATAATTTTTCTTTTCATACTAACCTACTCCAATACATTCTAAACATATCTTAACAGCCTTCATAAAAACTTTTAATACTTCGCCTCTAGAAGCTCCTATTACTGTGAAAATTATTCCCGTAGATAAAAGACCTAATCTTATATATTTTTTCATTGTATGTTTCCTAATTTTCATCAGATAAAATATTTTCTACAATAGTCTTAATACTTTCAAAATTAGTAGCTCCAGGTATAAAAGTATCTAATACCTCACCTTTTGAATTAACAAATATAGTAGCTGGTATATAATCAAAATTATACACTACCTCTTTTTCTAAATTTTCATCTGGAATTATATTAGTATAATTTGCTTTCTTAGTACTTAATATTTTTTTTGCAGCTTCTATATCTTTATCACCTACTACTCCAATTACTTTAACTTTTTTATCCTTAACTTCATCTTGAAGCTTTTGTAATTCTGGTATTTCTTCTATACATGGAGGGCATTCTGTTCCCCAAATATTTATAACTGTTAAATCATTCTCTTTAAAAATTTCATTCGTTATTTCATTTCCTTCTAAATCCTTAGCTGAGAAATTACTTATCACTTTTTTACTTAAAGGATTTTTTCCAAATTCATCAATACTCTCGTCAATATTTGTTGGTCCACATCCACTTAATCCACCTATTAATAAAATACATAATACTAATATTATTAATTTTTTCATAAAATCATACCCTCTCTTAATTTAATTAGTTATTACTTGATGTTTATATATATTATAACTTTAAATCTGTATTCTTTGTATACTCTGTGTGAAAATCGAATGAATTAATAAATTCCAAACATCATTGCAAGTATGAAATATTTAACAATATTATCATTTAAAAGCTTTGTTTTTACCTTTGCAGCAATAGCTAGTTTTTCTAAATTCTCTTTTATCACTTAATTCATCTCCTCAAATTGATATTTCCTATTAAAAAATCCCTTATTACAGGGATTTTTTAGTCTTTGATTTAACTTAAACTAGATATTGTTATCTTTTGATTTTTTCATTAAATTTAAACATTATTTTTAAAGCATCTCTATAAATGCACCTATACGAGTACTTATCTGACCTATATCAGTTTGAGAATAATCTGTTTCTAAAGCCATATAAGGTATTTTTTTATCGTCATTTATAAATTTCTTAATATTATAGGTCTCCACATTGTATGTATGGCAAGCTTGAAGAACTACTTCAATTACACCATCAACTTTATATTCATCCACAAGTCTTGATAATAAATCTAATCTGTCATCATTAGGAGTCATACAAGAGCACGGAATATTTAAATAATGCTTCGTTAGAGCCTCTATAGGATCAATAGTTTCATCTACTAAATTTTCAATAGATTTAGCTCCTCCACAGTTTTCAAAACATACAACTACTCCATTGTTTTCTTCTACTGTTTTAATTATTTTTTCAGCAACTCCGCCAATTGGACATCCTGTTATTAGTATTCTCTTTAAGTCTTTTGATACTCTATTATTTTCATCTTTATAATCACTTTTAATTTTATCTATTAACTTTCTTAGCTCTTTTACATCCTCTTTTTTATTTAGTTTAAAGTTAGCACCCTCTAGTACTTTCATAAGGTCAAATCCTTTTATAGCTGGAGGACATAATGAGCTTAATTGATATAATTCTTTTAATAGTTTTCTTTCTTCATTACAAACTCTTATATTTTCTCTTAATTTATCTTCTGTAATTTCAACTTCAAACTCCGACTCTAATCTTTCCTTTAAATTAGTTAATTCTTTATGCCATGAATTTATAGAATCCTCTGTTTTATAGTTTTGTGGAAGATACATAATATGCATAGGCTTTATTTTGCCTAAAAGTTCGTACATTTTTTTCTTTCCATCACACGTAGTCTCTCCAACTAGTAAATCAGAGAAATAAAAATACGGACATTTATCTGTTATACTAAATCCATAGCTTGATTTAATTAAAGGACATAGATTTCTAGGAAGATGCTTTTCAGCATCTTTAATAGGCTCCTCACTAGTTCCACACAAAGATACTGGTATAGCACCAGATGCCATAATTATTTCTTTAGGAGTATATGCACAGTATACTCCTACTATTTTATTTCCATCTTCTTTTAATTTTTTTATTTTTAAAAAACCATCTCTTCTAGCTTCACTAAATTCATCAAATATTTGAGGTAAATCCTTCATAATATTCTCCTCCCCATACAAATTAAGTTTGGTTTATAAAGTTATAACTTGATCAACTCCAGCTGAATTTAATGATGCATATAACACAGGGAAGCATCCTATTGATGCACCATCAACCAGTTTATCTTGTATCTCTCTTTCTATAGCACATTTATCACAAGCTAAAAGAATCATTCCTGTTTTTTCATGTAAATCATGTAACCTTCTAGCTATATCAGTTTCCTCCATTAATAAATATGTGTTATCAAATACGAAAAACATTCCAACTACCTCAGCACCATGTATACCTTCCTCAAGTTGTGGAATAATCATATCCCTTAATATAGTTCTTGAATTTTCAGAACTTATAACGTATGCTATTTTCATAATATTATCCTCCCCAATTTAAATTATTCAACATTAAATATCATATAAGCTACATCTAAAGCTTCACGTGCACTTAAACAAAAGATATCGTCCTCTGATAGGTTCATGTTATTTACCCACTCATCATAATGATTCTTCGTACAGAAGAAATTCATTATATTTCAACAGTTACCTGACCAGTTTTGATTTTTATTTAAATCTACATGAAGTACATGTGTACTATCAGGAATTAAATTTGTAATCTCTCCATTATTAATCTCTACAAATATTTCTTCTCCACATAAGCTACACTTAGATTCTATTTTTACATCCTGCTTAAATGTGAAAGAACTTCCCATAGCATCAACAGCACACATAGCATTGAATACACTTTCATCTTCAAGTTTTACCTTATGGTTAGTTTCAAATGCAGATACAGGATATATAAAATTTGCATTATTGTTTTCATCAACTACTAAAGCTCTTTTTTGAATTAAATTTTTTACAACTTTATTTAAATCATATTTACTAATATTCACTCTATCTTGTATTTCTTCATAAGAATCATCCAAATTGTAAGCCTTGTTGTTACCTATAATATATTTCATCATATTAATTCTAATGTCATTTTCCTCTTTAGTAAGTCTTGAGTATATACTTTCTATAATAAGTCTTTCTACAGGATAGTATTTAAATGACATCTCACGTATATTCTCCATCTTATTTTCACTTCCATTCTGTCAACTATTTATTATTGCATCTTTTGAGTATATCAGTAAGCTTTGTTTTATATTCTAGATAAGACTGAGAATCTCTATTTCTAGGTCTCTCAATGTCAATATGCATATCCTCTAATATTTTTCCCTTATCTGTTCCCATTACAATCACTCTATCACTCAAATAAACGGCTTCATCTACATCATGAGTAACCATCATAACAGTAGTCTTATCTTTTAACCATAAGCTTTCTAATTCTTCCTGAAGGTTTTGTCTCATCTGAAAATCTATTGCCCCTAACGGTTCATCCATAAGTAAAACTTCAGGACTGCACGCAAGTGCTCTAATTACTGCACATCTTTGCTTCATTCCTCCTGAAATTTGATGAGGGTACAATTTATCTTTGCCAGTTAATTGAGCCATTTCTAATAATTCATTAAGTCTTTTTTCCCTTTGTTCCTTAGGAATTTTTTGTTGCTTCATAGGATATCTAATATTATCTCCTACATTCATCCAAGGAAATAGTGCATAATTTTGAAATACAAAAGCTCTATCAGGTCCTGGTTTACTTACTATTTCAGAATTTACTGTAATTTCTCCACTATCACAGGTCTGAAAACCTGCTACTATGGTAAGCAATGTAGTTTTTCCACATCCTGAGGGTCCAAGAATTGATACGAACTGTCCTTTTTCAATATCCATACTTATATCCTTAAGTACGTGATGGTATTTATTATCATTATTAAAAATCTTATTTACATTATTAATCTTAAGTTTCATTACTCAGCAACCCTCCATCGAGTTAAAGATTTATTGATAAATTGAATTATTTTATCAATTCCAAACCCTACTAAAGCTGCAAAAAACATTAAAGCAACCAACATTTCTGTTTGCATTCTAGTTTGGGCTTGTACCATAGAGTAACCAAGACCGGCACTCGTAGCTATAAACTCGGCTCAGATTACAGACATCCATCCACTACTTATTGCAATTCTAGCTCCTGTTAATATATAAGGTATAGATGCTGGAACTATAACATGTATAAAAATGCTAAGTCTACTTGCTCCCATACTTGCGGCAGCATTATAATAATCTTTTGATATATTTCTTACCCCTTGTATTGTATTTAGTATTATAGGAAATACTCCTGAAAATGCAATCAAAAATATAGTAGGTCCATCACCTATTCCAAACCATACAATAGTTAGGGGTACCCATGCCATGATAGGAACTTGTCTTATAGAATCTATAAAGCTTCCCAAAAGCTTTTGAGCAGATTTTGAAAATCCCATCAAAAATCCTAATGGAAGTCCAAATATCATAGCATATAAGAATCCTTTTAATACACGTTGTAATGTAATTAAAATATTTATAACTGTTTCTTTATCTGTAATACAATATATAAAAGCTTTTAAAGTCTCCATTGGATAAGGCATCAAAAGTGCATTATCAAAATGCATAGCGCTCATCTGCCATATCCCTAATACAATGGATGTCATTATAAATTTATGTACAAAATCCTTAATCTTTTGATTCTTTGAGTTTTGATATTTTATTCTTGAATTATAGGCTCTAGCTTCACATTCAACTTTTTCCAATCTTGAACCTCCTCATCTGAAATAGTTGTACCTATATAATTACTAAGCTGTTTCTTTAATAATTCTTCATCCTTCAATTCTATTATTGATTCATTATAATGCTTTATAAATTTCTTATACGAATCTTCTTTTTCAAAGCCTTTATTCACTATCATTACATATGTAATATAGTCTTTATTATAATTAGATATTTCTTTTTTTCCTTTTAACTTCCAAGCTTTTAAAGAATCTAAAATAATAGCATCTACTGTATTATTTTCAAGTGCATATCCTAAGGCAGTAGCTGTCATGGGATATATCTGATAGCTACTGCCAAATTTAGCTTTTACTAATTCTTTTTGATATTTTCTATTTTGTGCTATACCTATTTTTTTAGGGAGTTTATTATCTTTTAATATGAATACATACGAGTTTTTTACACAACTTCCAACTATCTTGAATTCGTAATTATTTTTTACAAACTCCTTAGCAGCATCTTCACATATAATAGCTATATCCATTTGATTTGAACTCAATGCCCATTGAGTAGAGCTGCCTCAGCAATCTCTTATGGAAATTGATTCAAAGTTATTTTCTAAGGATACATTTAATTCTTTTTCTTTTATCATATAATCTATCACAAAACCTGAAATATCATCAGATACTCCTATTTTTATATTTTCACTTTTTTGTTCTGTAGGTAGATATATATATAATAAAACTAAAATAGCTATACTTGAAAATAAAGTTAATATTTTTTTATTTATCAACTTCAAATGCTTTTTCTTTCCAATCTTCATAACTCATTCCAACAGGGAATACTGGATCTACTTTTTCTTTTATAAATTGATCAAAATCATCTGCTCCTGAATTTTCTAAATAACTTTCATCTACTATGTCCTCGTATTTTAAAGACTCATCTACAAATCCATATTCTTTTTTCCATTTCATTTCACGCTTTATTTCTTCAGGATCTATTTTCCAAGTAAGCGTTCTTCCTTCTTTAACAGTTTTTTTGTATATAGTCATTAAAGCAACTTCTTCTGGAACATCATAATTATTTGCAAATATTTTAGCTGATTTTACAGGATTAGTGTATATATACTGCATAGCTTTCGTGTGAGCTAAAACTAGTTTTTCAGCAAGCTCTTTATGCTCTTTTACAAAGTTTTTATTTAATGAAAATGTACAGCAAACTCCCCATTCATCTTCTAACTTTGAATTAACAGCTAATATATGTCCTGTTTTTTCATATTCAGCCATAGATCCCCAAGGGTCACAGCAAGTATATCCATCTATTTGTCCTGTTTTTAAAGCAAGGTATGCATCTTTATCAGATCCAAAGCCAACACATTCATAATTACTACCTTCAACAGGTATATTTAATTCTTTAGCAAATTGTATCCAAGCTTCATGATTTTCTTCTGGTTTAGTTCCTATACCAAGCTTTTTGCCTATTAAATCACTAGGTTCTTTTATATCATCTGATACTACTAGATAATATGCTCCACCTTTATGATTATTAGCTCCAACTAATATAGGTGCTCCCTTTTTAGAAGATGACATAAGTCCATTAATTCCTATGTATCCAGCATCCATTTGGCCTGCTGCCATAGCTTGTGGAACCTTACCATTACCTGTAACATCTACATTAAGACCAAGTTCATCAAATATTCCAGCATCCTTTGCTATAGGTCCTGCTGTCATATGATCACAATTATAATATCCAAGACTTATCTTATAATCATCTTCTTTCTTTGAACTTTCTTTAGTACTTCCACATCCCGCCAAAGAAAAAGCAAGCATGCTTGTTAATAATAATGATATTAGCTTTTTGTTAAATTTTCTCATTTTCTGTCTCCTTTTTATTATGTATTAAAATTTTTAATTAACAACAATCTTCCATATCTTGACCAAATAAATTTATAATCTTCATATCTACAACCCTAAAAATTGCATATCCGACAGCTCCATTTTTAGATCCAGACACTATTATCTCAATTTGGTCTTTATCATCTATATTTTTAAATTTTATAGTTTGATTTTCACGTGGTGCGTCCACTTCATCTGTAAATTCATATTTTCCATCTTTATCTATTACAATTTTCATCTTGTTTTTATTTCTAGAAACATTGTATATAACAACTAAATCCTTAGTATTATTATTATCAATATCTTCATAAGCACATTTTATAACCTTATTATCTGGATTTAATTGTTCAAAATAATTAAGCAGAGGATTATCTTCTTTAACTCCTATATCACTTTCTTTTATCTCAGAGCATCCACCTAAAATCATTAAAGTCATAATTATAAATACTATATTTAAAATAATTTTTTTAGTCATAATAAGTAAGTTCCTCCAACTCTATAGTTCAACTTTTTGTTTTGAAAATATTTTATTTAAATTTGGAAGTATAGACTTTATAAAAAATAAAAATATAATAAATGAGCATAAATACTTCAATGGTTGTGGTGCTGAAAATATAAGCTTATTAGCTACACTTATAGAATTACTTACTCTATCAAAATTTAAAATAGGACTAAAATTTGGCATTAAAACCAAATTAGTTATATATCCAATTATTAATGAAAATAAAACCGTAGTAGAAGTATATATAACCACTGTTCTCTTACCTATAATATTATAGATACTTATAAGTTCTGGAAGATTAGTAGCCGTTCCAGCTATCAAGAACGTAATTGCAACTCCTGGAGCCGCTCCACTTGCAACAAGTGCTGCTATAAATGGTATATGACCTACAGCACAGACATACATACAGCTTGCTAAAACTGTAATACTACCTAAAGATATAACACTTGGATTTCCTAAATACATCTGAATATATTGTTGTGGTAGTAAAGTCAATAATATGCCTGCAATAAACATACCAGGTATAACATATTTACTAACAGATAAAGCTAAATCATTCATAGACCATCTAAGTCCAGATATAAACTTTTGTTTTAAAGTTCTATCATCTTCTAAATTCAAGGTTTTATTATTTATATTTTCTTCAACACCGTATGCTTTTATTTCGTCTCCTCCAAATATGTTTGCTACTATTCCAACAACTAATGGAAGCAAAAAACCTGTAATCAAGTAAATAATACTTATCTTCCATCCTAAAAGACCAAAACACATTACCATAGCAATAGGATTTATAATAGGAGTTGCACACATAAAAGCAAGTGTTGGTCCTAAATATGCTCCAGAATAATAAAGACTTAACCCTAATGGAATTACCCCACAACTACATATAGGAAGAAACATGCCTGATAATGTACTTTTAAATAAAGATGATATTTTCTTATTTCCAAGCATTTTCTGCAATCTATCTGGAGATAATACATCATGCATTATTCCAGCTAATATAAAACTTGCAACCAACCATACAGAGGCTCCATTTAATATATTAATCCCAGACATAATACTATTTTTTATGTAATCAATTATAATCATTTAAGCTTTTCCACTTCCTCTTTTACTGCATTTAAAATATTTTTTTCTGATAAGTCATTTATCCTAACTTTTTCATTAATAATAACTGTACTCTTTGTAATCATTCCGTATTTTTTAATATAGTCAAAGTCTTTTCCTACGTTATATACTTTTACTTTTACATTTTCAAACTTATCACTCAAAGCTTTAACAAAGCCTTCATACTTATTACATCATGCACACGCATTTATGAATTCTACAAAAACGGACATTTTTCTCCTCCTTTTCACATTTAATTCACTGCATATTTTACCATATATGCATTTATTTTTATACTTTTCCAATCTATTATAAATTTTTTCTATAATACCGTTTTTAATTATAATTTTTTTTAATCAAAAAAATCTGCTAACATTTAGTTAACAGACTTTAATTTAATTATTCCGTATCATAAGTTAAAAAAATATTAATACACTTCTTCTATTTTATATTTCAATAAAACTTGGTATTCTATTTTTAAATTGTGTAATTTTCTTTACTCCTATACTCTTAAGTATTCTTTCTGTTTTATCAAAATCTTTGCATATATCATCAGCTTTATGTGCATCCGACCCTATAGTTATAACCTTACCTCCCATTTCAATATACCTTCTTACTATATCTATCTTAGGATGTGTTGCGTTTAGATTATATCTAAAGCCTGCGGTATTGACTTCAATACCTTTTCCTTTTTTAATAATCAAAGCCAAAATTTCATCTATAATTTCTCCAAAATCTTTATATTTTAACTCTTTATTATCGAAATTTCCATATCTAACTATATAATCTAAATGTCCATAAATATCATAATTATCGTAAGTTTCTACACAGTTCTTTATATTTTCAAAATATCTCATATAACTCTGTATCTGAGTTTTTCCTTTAAAAAAGTCACCATTATATAAATCTAGTCCTTCACATGAATGCATAGAGCATATCACAAAATCAAAAGGATACGATTTTATAAATTTATCTAACTTATTATTTAAATGAGGTTGATATCCTATTTCTACACCCATTAAAATTTCAATTTCTTTATATTTATCTCTTAAATATTTAATTTCTTTCATATATTCAATATAATTAATTTCTTCCCTAAAAAGTTCATCGGGGCTATCGTAATCCACATGGTCTGTGAAGATAATTTTCTTTAAACCTAACTCAATAGCTTTTATAACAATATCCTCCATTTTAGCTTTACAATCAGGTGAATAATCTGTATGAATATGGCTATCTATTATAAATTTCATCACTTTTTTCTCTTTTCAAGTTCATTTTTTATATCCTGAATAGTAACTTGTTCATTTACCATAAGCACTAACATATGGTATATCAAATCACTTAATTCAGAAACTAATTCTTCCTTATTTTTATTCTTAGCCCCTATTATAACTTCACTAGCTTCTTCTCCGACCTTTTTCAATATTTTATCTAATCCTTTTTCAAATAAATAATTAGTATAAGAGCCTTCCTTAGGATTACTTTTTCTTTCTTTTATAAGCAAATATAAATTTTCTAAAATATCATCTTCACTTTCATCTTTCATAACTTCATTAAAAAAGCATGTATAACTCCCAGTATGACATGCTACTCCTATTTGTTCTACACAAATAAGAATAGTATCCTTATCACAATCATAATAAAATCCTTTTAGTTTTTGTATGTTTCCTGATGTCTCTCCTTTTTTCCAAAGTTTTTGTCTGCTTCTACTATAATAGCAACCAACTTTTTCATTTAAAGTTTTTCTAATAGATTCCTCATTCATATAGGCAAGCATTAAGACCTTATTAGTATTTACATCTTGCACTACTACGGGAACTAATCCTTTTTCATCAAATTTTATTTCTTTTACTAAATTATCAATATTCATAAGTATCCCTCCTAAATTCTAATTTCTACCCCTTCATCCTTTAAGTATTTCTTAAGGTCTTTTATTTTAATTTCTCCAAAGTGAAATACAGAAGCTGCTAATATTCCATCAATATTTGCATATTCTACAGCATCATAAAAGTCCTTCATACTACCTGCTCCTCCTGATGCAATTACAGGTACGTTTACTACACTAGTAATTTTTTTTAAAAGCTCAATATCATATCCATTTTTCATCCCGTCTTCATCTATACTATTTACAACTATTTCTCCTACTCCAAGTTCGACTCCTTTTACAGCCCATTTTATTGCATCTAAATCTGTCTTTTCTCTTCCACCCTTTATATATACACTCCAAGAACCTTTTTCATTTTTCTTAACATCCATAGATAAAACAACGCATTGTGCACCAAACTTTAAAGAGGCCTCTTTGATTAAAGCTGGATTTTTAACAGCAGAAGAATTAATAGATACTTTATCTGCTCCTCTTCTTAAAATATCTGTAAAATCATTAATTGAAGATACTCCTCCACCTACACAAAATGGAATATTTATATTCTTAGCAACCTTTGATACAAATTCTAGAGATGTTTTTCTTTCTTCATTGGATGCTGTTATATCATAAAATACAAGCTCATCAGCTCCACAAGCACTATAGTATTTACCTAGAATTTCCGGACTATCTACATCTATTATATTTTTAAATTTTTTTCCTTTAACCACTCTTCCATTTCTTACATCTAAGCAAGGTATTATTCTTCTTGTGAGCATTTTAATGCCTCCTTAAATTCCATTTTATTATCATAAAGAGCTTTTCCTGTTATAACTCCATATATATTCATATTCTTAAGTTTTTTTATGTCATCAATTGAACTTATACCTCCAGAAGCTATTATATTCAAAGATGTTCTTTCAGATAATAATTTATATATTTCAAAATTAGGACCTTCAAGCATTCCATCTTTAGATATATCAGTATATACTATTGTTTTCACACCTATTTCTTCGAGTTCTTTACATAAATCTATAGAATCTACATCACTTACTACTTCCCATCCTCTAAGAGCTACTTTACCATTTTTAGCATCTATAGAAACTACTATTTTTTCTTTATACTTAGAAACTAATTTTTTCAGAAGTTCTTTATTTTCAACTGCAATAGTTCCAACTATTACCCTTTCTACTCCAATGTCAATTAAGTTTTTAACCTTTTCTTCACTTCTTACTCCTCCACCTATTTGTACTGGTATTCCTATATTTTTAGATATTTTTTCTATAGACTTTTTGTTAATAACTTCTTCATTTCTAGCACCATCTAAATCGACTAAATGTAAAAATGAAGCTCCCTCACTTTTCCACTTAACTGCCATATCAAATGGATCATTAGAATATATATTAATTTTATTAAAATCTCCTTGAAATAGTCTTACACATTTATTATCCTTTATATCTATTGCTGGAAAAATTATCATTTTATCATCTCCCCATATGCTTTTAGTATATTAGCCCCCACTTTAGAGCTTTTTTCTGGATGAAATTGAATACCATAAATATTATTTTTTCTGACGATAGAAGGAATAGTTTTTTCATAGTCTGTATACACCACAAGTTCTTCATTTGAAGAATTCGCATAATAAGAATGTACAAAATACACATAATCATCTTCATTTATATATTTCAATATTTCATCTTTTTTATTAAACTTAATATTATTCCAACCCATATGAGGAACTTTTAAATCTATATCCAGTTTTTCTATATTTCCTTTTATAAGACCTAGACCCTCATATTCTCCATTTTCATAGCTTTTTTCATAAAGAAGCTGCATTCCTAAGCATATCCCTATTAAAAACTTTCCTTTATTTACATGTTCTTTTATTACTGGTATTAACTTCATATCCTTAAGTGAATTTATAGCATCTCTAAATGCTCCAACTCCATGCAAAATAATTGAGTTAGCATTATTTATTTCATTTATATCATTTGAAATTTTTGTTTCTACTCCTACCATTTCAAATGCTCTAGATACAGACTCTAAATTTCCAAGTCCATAATCAATTATTATATTCAACTATAAAACCCCCTTTGATGATGATACTTTATCTGAAAGTATTTGCACCCCTTCATTTAATGCTCTTGAAAATGCCTTAAATACTGCTTCTATCTTATGATGGTCATTTTCTCCATATAAAACATCTATATGAAGCGTTACTTTAGCTTCATTTACAAAAGCCTTAAAAAATTCTTTAAAGTTCTGAGTATCCATACTGCCCAGTTTTTCTCTTTTAAAATCAATATCAAATACTAAATAAGGTCGGTTACTTATATCTAAAGCTATTCGACACAAGCTTTCGTCCATTGGAATATAAAGATTTGAATATCTTTTTATTCCTTTTTTATTACCTAAAGCCTTAATAAAAGCTTCTCCTAATGTTATCCCTATATCCTCTACTGTGTGGTGATCGTCTACATATGTATCTCCTATGCTTTTTACTTTCAAATCAAAACTGCCATGAAAAGCCATCAAAGTAAGCATATGATCTAAAAAGCCTATACCTGTATCAATTTCACTTTTTCCACTTCCATCTAAATCTATTTCTACTAAAACTTCAGTTTCAAGAGTTTTTCTTTGTACTTTAGCTTTTCTCATTTTCAATTATCTCCTTTAATATTTTGATAAACATTCTATTCTCATTTTTATTTCCTACACTAACTCTATAATAGCCTTCAAGTTCATCAGAAAATTTTCTTATTAGTATTCCATAATCTATAAACTTTTCATATAAGTTCTTTATATCTGTTTTAAAAAATATAAAGTTTGCATAAGATTTATAAACTTTTATTTTCATTTCATTTAATTCTTTATATAAAAATTCCCTTTCTTTTTTTACTGCTTCAATATACTCGAAAATTTCATCTTTATTTTCAAGAGCCTTTACTCCTATATATTGAGAAATAGAGTTTAAATTATAAGGTGATTTTACCTTATTTATAATATTTATTATTTTTTGATTAGATATCATATATCCAAGCCTTATACCTGCAAGCCCTAATGCCTTTGACAATGTTCTTAAAACTATTAAATTCTCATAATTTGAAATTTCATCAACCATTGATCCATCTGCAAATTCCATATAGGCTTCATCTACAACTACTAATCCATTTGTATTTTCCAAAAGCTTTTTAATATCGTTTTTAATTATTAAGTTTCCTGTTGGATTATTTGGATTACATATGAATATTACCTTAGGATTTAGTTCATTTGATTTTTCAATCAATTTATCTATATCTACTCTAAAATCTTCATTACTTTGAATTCCTATAAATTGAGCTGAATATATTTGACTAAATACTGAGTACATACTAAATGTAGGAATAGGACTTAAGATAGTTTCTCCCTTATCTACAAAACTCTTTATCACAAGTTCTATCATCTCGCTAGAACCATTTCCAGCTATAATATTTGAAATATTAATATTTAGATATTTCTTTATTTCTTGTTTTAAAAGATATGCATCATTATCTGGATAAAAATTTAGGTTAAAGTCTTCATTGAACTTGATTCCCTCTTTGTATATGTCTTGTAATAAAATATTTTTACCTTCATTAGCATCAAGTTTTATTTTAAACTCATTATTATTCGTCTTATATTCCTTTAAATTTTTTATACTTTCTTTTACTAATTCCATATTAATACCCCCTATTCAAATCTTACTTTTATGGAATTGGCATGTGCCGTTAACCCCTCATCCTCTGCAATTCTTATAATAGAATCTTTTGACTTCATTAAAGCTTCTTTGCTGTAATATATTAATGAAGTTTTCTTTAAAAAATCCTCAACTCCTAAAGGTGATGCAAATTTAGAAGTTGAACTAGTAGGCAACGTATGATTTGGCCCTGCAAAATAATCTCCTAGTGGTTCTGGAGAGAATTCTCCAAGAAATATTGCTCCAGCATTTTTCACTTGTTTATATAAGTCAAAAGGATTTTTTGTAAGTATTTCTAAATGTTCTGGTGCTACTTCATTAGCTATTTTTATTGATTCGTTCATAGAGCTTGTTATTATTATTGATCCATAATTTTCAAGAGATTTTTTTATTATTTCTTTTCTTTGAAGCATTTCAAATTGTATTTTTAATTCTTCTTCCACTTTTTTTGCAAGCTTTTGTGAATCTGTAACAAGTATTGATGCTGCCATTTCATCATGCTCTGCTTGAGATATTAAATCAGCAGCTATATATTTTGGATTTGCATATTCATCTGCAATTATTAAAATTTCACTAGGTCCTGCAATCATGTCTATTCCTACATATCCTGAAACTTTCTTTTTAGCCATAGCAACATATATATTCCCAGGCCCAACTATCTTAGATACCTTGGGTATACTTTCTGTTCCAAAAGTAAGTGCCCCTATTCCCTGTGCTCCTCCTACCTTGTATATCTTATCTACTCCAGCTATAGAAGCTGCTACAAGAACAGAATCTTTTATCTTTCCTTCTTTATTAGGAGGAGTTATCATAACTATTTCCTTAACTCCAGCTATTTTTGCAGGTACTGCATTCATTAAAACAGTAGATGGATATGCTGCACTTCCACCAGGAACATATATACCAACTTTTTCTATAGGTCTTATAATTTGACCTAAAATTATATCTTCTCCATCATGTAATGTATAAGATGCTTTCAACTGCTTGGTGTGATATTTTTCAATATTTTCTTTAGCCCTTAAAAGATCATTTTTCAAATTATCATCTATATTTTTAAATGCATTATCTATTTCTTCTTGAGATACTAAAAAATTATCTATTTCTACTTTGTCAAACTTCAATGTATATTCTTTCAAAGCTTCATCTTTTCTTTCTCTAATATTAAATAAAATTTCATCAACTACTTTATTTACTTCTTCAAATTCAAATTGACTTCTATCTAAAAGCTTTTTTAAAAACCCGCTATCTTTTATTGAATCTATTATTCGTATCATATTATCCCTCCATATTTTCGTTTAATGATTTAATAATATTTTGAATTCTATCAAACTTAAATCTATAACTTACTCTATTAGATATTAACCTTGCACTTATATTAAACATATCTTCTATTACCTCAAGTCCATTAGCTTTTAAAGTATTTCCTGTTTCAACTAAATCAACAATCACATCAGAAAGTCCTACTAAAGGTGCTAATTCTACAGAACCATTAAGCTTTATTATCTCGATTTTTTGCTGTCTTTCGTTAAAGTATTTTTTAGCTATTTCAAGGTATTTAGTTGCAACCTTTAAAATATCATCTTTTATATATATCTTTTCTCCTTTTATACCAGCTATTGAAAATTTACATTTACCAAATCCCAAATCAAAAATTTCATATACATTTGTATCACTTTCTAAAATTGTATCTTTCCCCACTATTCCTAAATCCGTAACTCCTTTTTCTACATATGTAACCACATCAGATGCTTTAACATATATATAATTAATTTTATTTATATCATCTTTAAAAATAAGCTTTCTAGAATCTAAATCTATACAATCCCCTAACCCTATTTTTTTAAATACATTATCAGCTTGTTTTCCTATTCTTCCTTTTGAAAGAGCTATAGTTATATAATCCAATTTCCATCACCTTTCTTATTGAGAACTTTAATTAATTCATCTATATCTATTGAGAACCCTATTGCTGAAACTTTTTCACCAAATAACTCTGTTAAAGAATCATATCTTCCTCCACTTATAATTTCTCTATATGAATTTTCATAATAACCTTTAAATACTATCCCTTCGTAATAATCTAACTCTGCAACCATAGATAAATCAAAATGTATATTTTTTAAATATCCATACTCTCTAATAAATTCATTCAAATCTTTAAGATCCTCTATAGATTTTTTCATTTCATCACTCATATAAAATTTTTCAGCTTTTTTTATAATTTCTTCTATATTTCCCTGGAAATCTAAAATATTAGATAACAACTCGCATATTTCTTTTTTTATATTTAAATTTCCGACATAATCTATTAGTTCGATCTTATTTTTTTTATAAATTAGACTTTTTAATTCTTTTTCAACACTTTCTTCTAAATCAATCACTCTTAATATTTCATCAACATACTTGCTGTTTCCAATTTCTAAAATAAAGCTGTTGTTATATTTTTTTAAAACCTTTAGAGCTATCCCAATCAAATCTCTATCTGCTTTCATAGACGATTCTCCTATATATTCAATTCCCATTTGTCTAAATTCCTTAATATTTAAACCAGCTTTATTTCTAAAAATTGTAGAATTATAAAACAACTTAAGCTTCAAATCGTCTTCCCATCTTGGAATCAAATTTTTTATTATGTTCATTGTAATATCTGGTCTTAAAATTAATATATTTGAATTTCCATTCAAAACCTTTACCATAGATTCTTTTTTTATTCTCTTGTTAACAAACATAAAGTTATCATAGTCTTCAAAAATCGAAGGTTCTATATTAATGCATCCATCATCTATAAACATATCTTCTATTTCTCTTGTTATCTTATATCTCTTATTTAAATAATCTATTTCATCTTTAATTTTTAAAAATTCCATTAAATCTCCTACCTTTCCTTAATATACAAAAAAGCCATATAGGTATATACCTACATGGCTTTTTAATATTATAAACACTTATATTAAACCATCATAGATACAAATCCTATATTTTTTGCAAAATAACTAGGACTTGTATCTATGAACTATTTTTAGCTCATTATTACAAATCCTTAAATCTATGATGATGTCTTAAGTTTAAATTCGATTTTACTAAAACTAAATTTTTCATATCAAGCACCTCTCCTCAATTTCACTTTATCACTTCAATTCATTAAACCGCTAAATTGTTATTCATATTGCAACACCTTAATAAATTTTATGCAACTACTTTTCATCCTATAAATCAAATTCTTTTGCTATTACAGTTATTGCCTTTCCTTTCTCTCTTGAATCTATAGTGTAGGATATACTTATCTCAGAAGTTGTAACTTGCTTAAATTCAATATCATTATCTGCAAATATTTTAAATACCTTAGCTGCAACTCCTGATTGATTCATCATACCTATTCCAACAACAGATATCTTAGTTATATTGGATTCCACATGTATTTCTATATCTTTTATTTCATTTTTCAATTTATTTACTACACTATGAACAATCCCTATATCATCTCTAAATGTGGTAAAAGAAACATTTATATATCCATCCCTAGGTGCTGTTTGACTTATCATATCTATATTAACATTATTTTGTGATAACTTATCAAATATAGTTGCTATATTCTTAGAATTATATAAAACATTGTTCATAGTAACCATCAAAACATCATCAGTACTCGTAAGACCTGTTATTACTTTTTGCTCCATATTTTCATCATACTCCTTTATATAAGTTCCTTTTATATCTCCTTTATTTAATGCAACATAAATAGGTATATTATATTTAAAACCTATTTCAACTGCTCTTGTTTCCATTACTCCTGCTCCTAAGCTTGATAGCTCCATCATTTCCTCATAGCTTATATAGTCTAATTTTTTAGCCTTAGAATATACTCTAGGATCAACACTATAAATACCCTCTACATCAGTATATATCTCACAAGTACAATTAAGCTTTGCAGCTAAAGCAACTGCTGTAGTATCCGATCCTCCTCTTCCTAAAGTTGTTATATCACCATTCTCATTTATACCTTGAAAACCTGCTACAACAACTACTTTTCCTTCACTCAAATGATTTTTAATAATATCAATATTAATTTCCGCAACACGATTTTTAGTGTGAAATCCTTCTGTTTTTATTCCTGCTTGAAAACCCGTTAAAGATATTGAATCGTATCCTTGTTCCTTAAATATCATTGATAATAATGAGATAGAAACTTGTTCTCCTGTAGACATAAGCATATCTAACTCTCTTTTACATGGATTTTGTGAAATTTCTTTAGCCATTTCAACTAATCTATCAGTGCTTTTTCCCATAGCAGAAACTACAACTACCACATCATTTCCTTTATCTCTTTGCTTTATTACTTTTTTTGCAATATCTTTCATTTTATCTATACTTCCTACAGAAGTTCCTCCGTATTTTTGAACTATTGTAGCCATACTAACTGCCCCCTTTAGTTTTAAAATTGTATATCATTTCTAATAAGATCTTCATACGTTTCTCTTTTAACTACAAGTCTTGACTTTCCATCTTTAACAAACACTACTGCTGGCTTTAAAAGCCTATTATAATTACTTGACATACTGTAATTATATGCACCAGTGCTTAAAACAGCTAGTACATCATTTCTTTCAACTTTTGGAAGTTCAATATTTTTTATTATAATATCTCCAGACTCACAGCACTTTCCTGCAATAGTATATATTTCGTCATATTCAAAATTCATTTTATTAGCAACAACAGCTTCATACTTAGCATCATATAATGCTGTTCTTGGATTATCAGTCATACCTCCATCAACAAACATATATTGTTTACCTCCATATGTTTGTTTAGTCCCCCCTATTTTATAAAGTGTAGTTCCTGCATTAGCTACTATAGATCTTCCTGGTTCTATCATCAATTTTGGCATGCTCATATTCATATTTTCGATTCTATCTTTTATTAATATAAGTAGATTATTAAGACATTTTTTTATATCTATTTGATCATCTTCATGCGAATAACGAACTCCAAATCCTCCACCTAAATTTAATTCTTCAGTAACAAAGTCACACTTATTTTCTATTTCTTTCATAAACTCAATCATAACTAAAGCACTTGAATGGAACGAATTTTCTTCAAAAATTTGAGATCCTATATGACAATGAAATCCCTTTAAATTTACTCTATTACTCATTTGAAATTTATTTATTATAAACTGAATATCGTCACTAAATATTGATTCACCAAACTTTGAATCATTTTTAGAAGTCTGAATATATTTATGTGTATGTGCCTCTATACCTGGATTCACTCTTAATAAAACATCTATATCTTTATCCAATTCTTCACATAAATTATCTAATAACTCTAGTTCTTGTCTATTATCTATAATTATTCTACCTACACCTGATTCAATTGCAAAAATCAGTTCATCTTCTGTTTTATTGTTCCCATGCATATAAATCTTACTTGGAGGAAAATTTGCTTTTAGTGCTGTATATAATTCTCCTCCTGAAACAACATCTAAAGATAGGCCCTCCTCTTTTATAATTTTACATATGGCTAAATTCAAAAATGCTTTAGAAGCGTATATTACCTCAGTATCAATTCCTTTTGCTGAAAAATTTTCATTAAATAATTTGCAATTATTTCTAATTAGTTCCTCATCCATTACATATAATGGAGTTTTATACTCTTTAGCTAAACTAACAACATCACAACTACCTATTTCAAAATTCCCTCTATTATTTATATTCATAGTTCCAAATAATTTCATCATAATTCACCTCTTCTTGTATATTTTAATATTTCCAATTTTCCATTAAAAAAACAGTCATGAGCAAAAGGTACTCATGACTGTTTTATACAAAATTAAAATATATTTTATACAAAAACAATAATTCCTTTTGCCCCAATATGATAAGTACTCCTTTAGAAAATTGGGCTATTTTCTAAAGACAGTACTATGCTTATTAAACATAGCCCCAATACACAAAATTTATGTATTTCGGCGGTTGGCCCTTTCCAATATACTGTACTCTTTACAACCGCGGCCTCTATATCATATTGTTTATATTATTTTTTTGAAAGTTTTCTATATTTTCTGATTAATCACTTTTAAAGATTTTAACAGATATTCTGACAAGAGTCAACAATATTTTGAATATTAACCCAAGAATATGTCCATAGCACTTATTCTATCAAATGCCTCTTTCAATCTATCAATATTCTGAGTAACAGCAATTCTTATATACCCACTTCCACTTTCTCCAAAGGCTTCACCAGGAATAGTTAGAACATGTGCTTCATTTAAAATTCTATCTACTACTTCCTTTGATGTAAGACCTGTCTTTTTTATATTTACAAACAAATATATGCTTCCTTTTGGCTTTATTACAGATATATTTGGAATACTTTTTATTCTATCATATGCATAATAAATTCTATTTTTATACTCATCTTTTATAGGTGGCTGAACTTGATTTCTCATACTAAGAGCGTGAATCGCTGCTCGTTGTGATATTGACGGAGCTGTAAATACACTATTTTCATTTATACTTCTTATAGTTTGTATAACATAGCTAGGTGCTAGAATATATCCTATTCTCCAACCAGTCATAGCATAATCCTTTGAAAAGCTTCCTATAGTTATTGTTCTTTCTCTCATTTTTTCTAAAGTTGTTATAGGTATAAACTCGTCTTCATACATAAATAGTGTGTATATATCATCTGCAATAACTACTATATCTTTTTCTATACAGACATTAGCTATTTCCTGTAATATCTCTTTATCAAAGCACGCCCCAGTTGGATTATTTGGAGTATTAAGTATTATTGCTTTTGTGTTATGGGTCATAGATTCTTTTAATTTATCTATGTTTATTTTAAATTCATCTTCCTCATACGTTTTTAAGAATACAGGTTTTCCTCTTGTTATCTCAACTTGTTCTTTGTATGGAGTAAAATATGGTTCATGTATTATAACTTCATCTCCATCATCTAATAAAGCTTCAAGTACCAAATACATTGCATGGCACCCACTAGTTGTTATCATGCATTCTTTTGTGTCTAAACTATACGAATATTTATCTTTATAGTAATCACATATTTTCTCTCTAAGTTCTAAATATCCCAAAGAATTAGTATAGTGTGTATGACCATTTCTAGCATCTTCAAATGCTTTGTCTATTATTCTAATATCTGTATTAATGTCATGATCTCCAAGACTTAAGTCTATCAAATCTTCATACTTTCTTGTATGATTCATACTCTCTGCCATTGGTGTAATTGCTTTATTTAAGTATCTTTTAGATATATACTTCATCGTATCACCTCTTAATACTTATTTAATATATTCATCATAAGTTCCTCGTCTATGTTTCCACCAGATATAACTAAGACCGCATTTTTCCCCTTTATTATATCTGGATTTTGGAGTATTGCACCAACACATATAGCACTCGATGGCTCTGCAATTATTTTTTCTTTTTTAATCATATGAGATGTTCCTTTTTTTATAAATTCTTCATCTACCTCTATTATTTCATCTATACATTCTCTTCCCATTTTATATGCGATTTCTCCAACACCTCCAATTAAAGCTTCACATACAGAATCTTCACTTGGATAGGTTTCATAAAAAGTATTATTCTCTAAAGCTTTAACCATAGCAGGGCATGATTTTGTCTGGAGTCCAATAATCTTAACATTTGGATTAATATGCTTTGCTGCAACACTTATACCTGTTATAAGACCTCCCCCTCCTATTGGAACTAGTATTGTATCTATATTTTTATTTTGTTCAAATATTTCAATACCTATAGTTCCCTGTCCAGAGTAAACAACTTCATCTCTTGAGAATGCATCTATATAGACCATATCATTCTCATTTATGTAGTTCATGGCATACTCATAAGCATCATCAAAAGTATCTCCAAGAATCTTAACACTTGCTCCAAAATAATTTATTTTATCTATTTTAGCCTTTGGAGTATTTTTAGGAACAAATACTAAAGAATTTTTGATTCCTATAATACCACATGAATAGCTAAGTGCTATAGCATGATTTCCAGATGATACAGCCACTACACCCTTTTCCTTTTGATAGTCAGTTAAAGATGTAAGTTTACTCATAACACCTCTTATTTTAAAACTTCTTACACTCTTTTGTAGTGATTCTAATTTTAAATAGCAATTAGTGTTTTCATCACTTAAATATATAGACTTTTCTAAAGGAGTAATATACACCTTGTCCTTGATTCTATCTCTACTATTTACTATATCTTCATAACTAAACATTAGACTTTCCTATCTTTAACTCTTTCAAAAACTCAGATATTTTCTTAAGTCCAACCTTTATAATTTCAGGGTTATTCGCAAATCCAAGTCTTACATACCCCTCCATATCAAGTGCACTTCCTGGAACTAACATTACACTTTTTTCTTTCAATAATCTAAGACAAAACTCTTCTGATTTCATATCAAAATCGTACTTTAAAAAAGCAGTAGTCCCAGCTTTTGGCTTTATGTACTCTATAAGGTGTTCATTTTTTACCCATTCATCTACAAGTTGTGCATTACCTCTAACTATATCTAAATTTCTCTTGATTATTTTTTCCTTGTTCTCAAGTGCTACAACTGAGAGTCTATCATCAATCATTCCACAACTTATAATATTATAGTCTCTTCTTTTATTAACCTTTTTTATAAAATCTTTAGGCCCAACTACCCATCCAATTCTAAGCCCTGCTAAAGAGAATGTTTTAGACATACTTCCAGTAGATATTCCCTTTTCATATAAATCAAATATAGATTTTGTGAAATTTTCTCCATTATGATTCAGCCCTCTATATACCTCATCACAAAGAATATAAGCATCACATTCTTTAGCTATATCTACTATTTCATTTAAAAATTCCTCATCCATTAAAGCTCCAGTTGGATTATTAGGATTATTTATGCATATAAGCTTAGTCTTATCATCTATGTATGATTTTAACTCTTCTAAATCAGGTAAAAATTCATTCTCAGGTCTTAACTTCAGTATTTTAACATTAGCACCAATTGATTCTGGAATAGAATAATGCTGCTGATAAGTAGGTAACACAGATATAACAGTATCTCCAGCATCAACTAAAGTTTCAATACTTAATGAGTTTGCACCTATTGCTCCATGAGTTACAGTTATATTTTCTATATCCACTTTTTCATAAAGAGTTGATATCTCATTTCTAAGTTTAACTGATCCCTCAATTTCACCATAAGTTAATTTCATATTATATATCTCATCTAATATTTTTTCTCTATTATCAGTATAATTTAGAAGTTGATTTACAGTTAATGATTCAACACAAGTCTCTGCTAAATTATAATCGCAATCATTCTCATAAAGACCCATCCAAATTTCAACACCAAAATCTTTAATCTTCATTGTAATCCCCCCTTATAAATCTACCTCTACACCTAAGTTTTTCTCTTTCGCAGCATCTAAAACAATTTTAGATGCCATAAGGTCTTGAAGTGCTATACCTGTAGTATCATAAACAGTTATATCCTCATCACTCAGTCTTCCCTTTTCTCTACCTATTATTACATCCCCAATTTCACAAATTATGTCCTCTTTACTTATTGTTTTGTTTTTAATTCCTATCTCAATCTCTCCTACATCAAGAGCTTGATTCATTTCATCTACATAAACTCTAGCACAAGCTAGTATATTTTCATCTATTTCCTGCTTTCCATTCATATCAGACCCTACGCAGCTAAAATGAGTTCCTTTTTTAACCCATTCCTTCATAATAAGTGGTTTTCTAGATGGTGTTGCAGTTATTATTACATCACTTAACTCAACAGATGACTTTAAATCATCCACTCCTTCAAAGTTTACATCAAACTTCTTAGAAATATCATTGTATAAATCTGTATTTTCATACTTAGACAAAAACTTATCTGTTAATATATCCTTCATAGAGTTGGCAAGCTTCATTGCATTATTTGAATCAATAGGATCATATATTCTAACATTCTTTATATTTGGCATACTTATCAATGTTGCAGCTATTTGGAAACTAGCCTGATGTCCAGCCCCTACCATTAATAAATCAGTACAATTTTCTCTTGCCAGATACTTAGCCCCTATAGCTCCAGCAGCTCCCGTTCTCATTCCAGTTATATACTCAGCATTTAATATTCCTATAGGCATTCCAGTTTTGCTATCAAATACCATAGTAGTTCCAATTAGCATAGGTAACTTCTTATCTTCATTGTCCTTAAACCAAGAAACTAACTTAAGCCCAAATATATCCTCTCCCTTGAGATGTCCTGATTTGATATCCATATCAGCAACTCCTCTTTCAAATTCATGAAATACCATATCAAATACCTCAGTTTTTTGTTTTGCCTTTAATCTATACACCTCTTCAATAGCCTCAATAACCTGCTTCATATCAATGACTTGCTTTATAACCTCTTCATTTAAAACTCTAACCTTAAACATCTAAACTCCCCCTCGTATTTTTGTACTAAAAAAGAGAAAAACTTAATTTATTTTTCTCTTTTTTATCTATCTTCAAGTATTCAATTTTTAAACACACTTTACCTTTGTAATTTTTCACAAGAAGAGAGTAGATTTTTGTGATTTTTACAAACCTTTTATATATCAGTTCCTAGTACTTTATATATCTTTATAGCAATGGATAATTGTTCATTAAAACTTCCCTCTAAATTCTCCATTTCTAGTATTTCCTTTATCTTATTTATTCTATACCTTATAGTATTTCCATGCTGAAACATAGAATCGGCCGTTTTCTTTATATTGCAATCATACTCTATATATTTTATTGCAGTATCTAGAATACTAGAATTAAATCTTTCATCATAATTTTTCAAAGGCATTATTATACCTTTATAAAAATTTTCTGCCCATACAGTATCTACAAAAGGCATTATCATCTTATATATTCCAATATCTTTATAATAAATTTGTTCATCTGATTCAACCATATTATACTTCATACAGTATATACTTTCTTTTATGGCAATATTCATATCTTTTAAAGAATGATTATTACTAATTGCTATATAATAATCATTCTTATTTAAATTAATAGAATCTAAATATTCATATAAGCTAGTTTTAATATTTTTTTTGTAGCTATAAATAACAAGTATCCCCATCTTATATTTTAAAATAGACACTCCTACATCTATATTATTAAATCTTTTAATATCCCCTATTATATCTATAATATTTTCTTCACTTAAATACTTTTTGGATATACAATATGATACAGCTATATTTTCATTGAAATAACTATTGATTTCCAGAGTCAGTTGTCTTATGATACCATTGCTTAAATCAGAATTTATTATTACATCAATCTTACTTTCAAATAATCTATGGTTGTCTTTGTTTCTTATACAGTTCATAATGTCAGTTATTACATTCTCAAACATAATATCTTTGTCGAATATGAATATTGGTAATGAATTTTCATTAGCATAATCCTTTATTTCATCAGGCAAATTATCATAATATATATTTTTTATAGCAAGAGCTCCAACAGAATTTTCAACCAATAAATCTATAGATTTCTTGACAAGGCTTATATCATCTTTGGCAAAGAAAAAACTAGTAATAACAAAATCACCTCTATTAAATAGATCTTTAAAATCATCCATAACCTCATATTCTAATATTCCAACCTTATCTATATTATTATCAAGACCACGTTCTCCAGTTATGATTTTAAATTTTTTTAAGTTATCAAGTTTAATTATTTCTCTAACCTTAACTCCCATATATTTGCTCCTTTTTCAGCTAATATTATATACTAAAAAATTCGTCTACTTAATATAAAGCATCTCTACATGCTCAATTCCATCTTCCAAATAAACATCAGATACTTCTTTAAATCCTAAACTTTTGTAAAAATTAACCAAATATTTTTGTGCAGATATTCTTATAGACTTCTCATTTAATTTTCTCTCTATAAAATCAATTGCTATTAACATCATTTCTCTAGCTAGTCCTTTTTTTCTTTTATTCTTAGATACTAAAACTCTACCTATAGATACTTCATAATAAGCTATTTCTTTAGGTATTATTCTTAGATAGCACAATATTTCTTCATTATCCTCTAAAAATAAATGGTATGATATTTCATCATTTCCATCACAATCTTGATAAGGGCATTTCTGCTCTAATATAAAAACTTCATTTCTTACTTGTAAAATTTTATACAATTCTTTTATATTTAATTCTTCAAATTTTTTTAATACCCAGTTCATAAACTTTCCTCCTCAAAAAAAATTCGTCTACTCGCTAACGCGATGACTCATAGTTCCAACAAGTCTAACGACTCTATTGCTTAAAAATAGTCTCAAGTATAGCTCTTTCATCAATATTATCCACAAATCAAAAATGATATAGTTTTCTTAAGCATAAAAAATTTTTAATACCTTAATATATAATTAAACTGCTTCTTAATTTAAATATTAACAGACATATTTTTTTCATCCAATAGAACTAAATGTTCATCTTTAATATACTATATTTTTATCAAAAAGGGAATAATATGTATATTATATATTAACAAAAGAAGGTGATTAAATGAAAAATATAGGTTTAATTCTTCCAGGAGGAGGAATGAAAGGAGTTTATACATCAGGTGTTATAGATTTTTTTATAGAAAAGAAAATAAAATTCCCTTATACCATAGGTGTATCTGCTGGGGCCTGTAATGGATCTGCTTATATATCTAACCAACACGGTTTTGGAAAAGTTTTTTATACTAAGTATTTAAATGATAAAAGATATATAAACTTGAGAAATTTTTTTAAACATAATAAATCAGTTCTTGGAATGGATTTTATATTCGATGAAATTCCGAACAAACTAGAACTATTTGATTTTGATTCTTTTAATAAGGCTCCAGAAAAATTAATTATAACTGCTACTAACTGCATGAACGGTAAAACTGTATATATTGATAGGCACAATTGCGATGATTTATTAAAAGCTATAAGAGCTTCTTGTAGTTTACCTTTTGTAAGTCCTATTGTAGATTATTGCGACATGCAGCTTTTAGATGGCGGTCTTTCTGATCCAATACCTATAAAAAAATCTCAGAATGATGGAAATAATAAAAATATAGTAATTCTTACAAGTAAAGAAGAATCAAGTAAAAAACCTAGATATCTAAAAAAACTAGCTAAAAAATTTTATACAGACAACACTACTTTAATACAAGCTATAGATAATTGTTACGATATATACAACGATTCATTAAAATATATTAATGAACAACAAAAGGATGGTAAAGCCTTTGTTATATCTCCAAGCCAATCTATCAAATTGAATACACTAGATAAAAATCATAAAAATATAAACAATTTATATGAACTAGGATACAAAGATGCTTTAAACTCTTATGGCAATATGGTGAACTATATTAAAAATTAAAAGGACTACAAATGTAATGTAGTCCCCTCTCTTATCTTCATTCAGTACTATCATAAATATCACTATTTCTAAAATATACATATAGTTTGCTGTTTAAAGGATTTTTATTTATATTTTCTTTTACAGGAGTTACAATATAAAAATCTATATTCATAGCATTAATCTCTTTAATTCTATTTTGAGACCATTGATCATTTTTTAAAAGATCAAATGAAAACCCTTCCCACATTATCCCATCTATATATTTTTGCGAATAATTTTTTGCAGTTTCAAATCCCCAATTTTGAACAATTTCTAAGTTTTTATAATTATTTTTTATTCTTGATAAAAACTGCTCATAGTTCTCTCTCATAGTTTTTTTATCAAGTTGACTCCAATTAGAATCATCTATATCTCCAACTGTATCAAAAAAAACTCCATCTAAGTTTTTATTAATAATTTGTAAATACAATTGTTCTAATAAGAAATTTTGATAACCTTTTTTTCGTATATCCATATACCAAGATTCCCATTTATCAATTCTAATTTTTTTGTTTTCTGGTTTATAAAACCAAGACTGATTAAGTACTGGAAAATCTATATCATTTTCATTTTGTTCAACAACTGATATATATCCTAAAACTTTTACTCCTAGATTTTTCAAGGTAATAACTTGAGTTTTTGTTATATTCTTAGGTTCTATTATTACAACTGAATACTTTGATAATTCTTTCATTTTATTATCATTTATATTTCCATAGTATATTATGAAATTTTGTATATTATTTTTAACTTCTACAGTATTATTATATTTTTTCATACTATAGTTAGTCCCAGAAGCTTCATTAATGGGGATAATAAAAGTTCCAATTAAAGCTATAACTATTATAAATATAATTGTATATACATATTCCATATCTTTCACCTTTTTTTATATTTATTTTCAAAATTATTAGACAAAAAATTCATGTAATCGGCAATATTTACAAATATACCTTTTTCCTTTGCAATAAATACTGGCTGTTTTCCAAAGGTATAATAATTTATATCTTTTAAAAATCTTACCATTATTACAATGGCTACAGCTAAGGTTATAAAGGAGCCTACAAAATATCCAAATCCATAAAACTCAATACCTCTTGGTATAAAATATAAAGTAAATACTCCATTTAATAACATAAACAAAGATGCTATAATTAACGCAAATTTTCTTGATTCAAAATAAAGTAAAATAAGAATTATTATTAATATGAAAATATTACATAAAGCCCCAAGAGCAGCTATTCTAAATATGTCTCTTATTATTATAGGAATCTCTAAGTATGAAAATATTTTACCAGATATGATTATTAGTGTTAATGAAATTATTGTTTGAGTTTCCATCGTATATACAACTTGCTTGTATACAGATTTTTGCATTTGTTTTCTCGCTACTTCTATGTCATCATACGTTCCACTTCCCATTGAAAAAGTATAATACTTTTTATACATATCATAAAATTCAGTTTCAATAGATACCATAAAAAGAATCATTGTAGGTATAACAGTTAAGTATGCTAAAAATACAGCATTATCATAAAGAGGTGCATATTTATATGTTTCATATATATCTACTCCTAGTGGAGAATACCACATTAAAATATCATCAATCCATAATCCCAATGTATAAAAAAGACCTATATAAAATAAATTATAAAATTTGCTTAAGTATCTAATAAAATCATACTCCTTATTATTACTAACATAAAAGGTTGAGAAAAAACTATATAATAAAATTGAATAAGTAACTATTATCCCAATTAAATATGCTAAAAGTAATCCACTTGCAATAGGATATTCTTTAAATTGTAGAGGATAATTAACAAATATAAATGATAATATAACTGAAATTATGCCTCCAATTATATAAGCATATGAAATTATAGAATAATTTTTTATTGCACTTAAATAAACCATTATAATCCATATCAATGATATAAATACAAATAAAGAAAGTCCCATAAATCTATAATATAAAGGTAATTGATTTTTATAGTAATAAATAAATCCTACAATATAAGTTATTATAAATACTAACCTACTAAGTCCTATGAATGATGATTTTATATAATTATAATCCTTAATATATAGTTTATCGGATATATACCTAGTAATTAATAGTTGCCACGGTGCAGTTATTATTTGAGAAAATACAAAACTATAAACTATAGTCCCCATAAATAAATCTTTTTGAGATATATCATTAAAATAATACTCAGCCATAAAAAGAAGTATATTAACAGTCAAAACCGCTGCTATCCAAGGTCCAGCTGCAACTATTGATGAATACATGTACGCCTTTAACCTTGTAGTAAAAAATTCTTCTTTAAACAATTTTTTTAAAGTAAATCCTATTCCTGCCATAAAATCACCTTAAACTTTCATATACTTCATTATATTTTTCTATAAACATTTTATTTGTATAATATTTTTCAACTCTTTTTCTCCCATTTTGGGACATCTGTATTCTTAAATTTTTATCTTTTATTAATTTAATTATGGCATTTGCTGTATTTCTTGGAGAAACAGGAGTAGTTATTATTCCCGATAATCCTATATCATCATCTTTTTTTCCTTCTAATAGTTCTCTACACGCTCCAACATCAGTGGCTACAAATGGAATCTCACATGCCATACCTTCAAGTATAACTAAAGGCTGACCTTCTGATATTGATGTTAAAACCAGTAAATCTAATTTTTTTAAATATTTTTTTATATCTACTTTTCCTGTAAACTCTATATTATCTTCAAGACTTAAGTTTTTAACTAATTTTAAGCATTCTTCATAATACTCTATATCTTCATCATATGGTCCTATTAAATATAATTTAACTTTAGGCAATATAGATTTAACCACTTTGAAAGCTCTTATTAAAGTTTTCACATCTTTTATAGGCACTATTCTTAAAATCGCGCCTATATTAAATCCTTGATGAGCTTCATGTTCTGCTTTAAATTTATTTAAATTTACACCATTAGGTATTACTATTGTTTTTTCTTTATTACTTCCAAGCTCAAGCTGTATACTTCTATTTCTTTCAAATAAAGATACAACTATATCTGCACTTTTATATGCACCTATTGATATATAATAAAAAAAATCTATCCATGTCTTCTTATATATTCCTGTAACCCACTTAGCTCTTATTATTTCTTCTTCTCTTTCTCTTGCATAAATTCCGTGCTCTGTTAGAATAAATGGTTTATTATTTTTAAATTTACATAATAACCCTAAAAAACCTGCATATCCAGTAGATACCGAATGGTATATATCAGCTTTTGGAAGTTCACTTTGAACTATATTTATAAAAGGTATAACCATAGACCTTATAGTCCAAAAAAACTGATTAAATTCTTCATTACTGTAATTATCTTTATAAAATTTTAATATCATATTCCAAAAAAATCTGCTTTGCAAAAATTCTATACAATCACCAAACTTATTTTTATTTGACATTATACTTATAATTAAATTCCAATCTACATTTTTATCAAATGTAAAAAATTTTTCTATCTCTATTAATTCTTTTTTATTAAGTTTTGGTTCTTTGATTTTTTTATTTGGCTCTAAATAAATATAATCATTCATATATATAGTTTTAATTTCAACAACATTAGATGGTATCTTATATTTATACTCTAAATTACTTTCTCTAGATGGCATTATTGAAACTATTTTAAAGGTTTTATCATTCATCTCATATACTAGTTGATTAATCCAAGAAGAAACTCCTCCAGATATATAAGGATATGAACCTTCTGATAAAATACAAATTTCCATACTATCTTCCTCTTTCTATTTCCAATAATCAACAATAGGTTTATACTTATTGGGAATATCCAAATCTAAATCAATAATCTTTTTAGCTATATTAGAAACTTCTTTATAATTCCCCATTATAAAAAATACCTTCATATAATAAATATAGTGTTCACATTCTTCTATATAATTTCCGTATAATCTTTTTAATATTTTGATAGATTCTTGTGGTTTGCCTAGACACATATATACATCAGCTATATCTAATAAAAGTCTATATTCTTCACCGAATTTATCTAAATATTCAATCAATATATCTAAATATTGTTGTAATAAAATATTTTTAAGCTGTTTACTAAGTAGTCCTGAGTTTAAATATTTATCATATACCTCTATTAGTTTTTTTAATGTCTCCTTCTCTCTTTTTTTATCATAAGAATCTATTAAATAATTTATTTCATGTTCATACTCTTGTTCTAATAAATTTAATGTTGAAGACGCATAATGAACAACCTCTGGATCCTTGTCTTTTAAAGCAGTTTTAAGTATTTTAACTTTCAAATCAATATCTTCTTCAATAAGATTTACGATAATATCTTTTTTCTTTTCATTAGATGAATATTTTAAAATATCTAACGCCGAGGTCATATTAATTTCTTTTTCAAAGTCGAATTTGTTTTTTATAATAATTTGATTCATATATTTTATATATTTTTCATAATCCTCTATTATATTATTTTTAGATTTATTTAAAAATAATAACAAATCTAAAATTGATAAAACTACCAATCCAATTATAGAAAAGAACATACCTAAATACAGTGGCAGTCCTTTATCATTTTTTATTAATATATTATTTATAAAATATATAGCTAATATAATAACTATATGTATACACAAAAACATACTTAAGCTTAAATAATCATAACTATATGTTAAAATATATATAGTTATTTCTAAAATAACTCCTATAAAATAACTAATGGAATTAAAAAAACTCATAAATATCACCTATTTTAATTTTATTTCAATTTTAGGTTCGTTTGCCTCTATCAAGTAAAGGCCTGTATCTTTGTCTATTAATGTGAATTTACCTCCATCAATTCTTGATATCTTATCTTCTTTTATTCTTAAATAATGATATGCAGGAGGTATTAGATTTTCATGATAAATATTTATAACACTATCTTTTTTAGTTATATAAACTTTTAACTCTTCCTTTTTAATATATTCTGTGTATGCTTCTATATTAGTAATCGGTCTTAAAAAAGAGAATCTGTCATATATATCTGAAAATATATTGCTCAAATCTTTTTTCATTTCATTCCATGTTCTTCCCTTTGATTTTTCTTTATCTAATACATCATCAGGATGAATAAAATGATTAACTATTCCGTAGTGTGCTATCCCATTATAAATATCCCACATAAGTTCAGGGCTATAATCCTGACCAGAGCTTAATCTTGGAAAATCATATATTCCTAAAACATCTGGATCTTTTCCAAACTCTTGATATAACACTCCATTTTCAGATTCCCCTGTATAAAGCCCTGCAAAAACCTTCAATTCTTTAAATACTTTTTTAACTGCATTTTTTCCATCCTTTGATATAATATTTGAAGGAGGAACATAGGTATATATTTTTATGTTTCCATACATATTTTCTATACTATTCTTTAATATTTTTAATGATTCTTCCATAGTCTCTTGAGATTCCCACTCATTATATCCATAATCTTCAAAGTTCATTTGTCCCTTTAAAGCTAATGAATTATGATTATATCCATGTACTCCAATTTCTCCTTGAACTTCTGAGAGTCTTCTTCCAAAATATTTTATATCTTCAAGCTGTAATTTATTTAATTCATTCAAAGGTTTTTTAGTTTTATCACTATATGTTCCTATTATAAGTCCTGTATACTTTATATTATACTTTTGTGCAAAATTATACATATCTGACCACCATATATTTTTATAAAAAGAATTATTGTCCATATTGTATTGAGAGTATATAACTTCATCCTTTCCTTGCTTTATAGGCGAAGGAAAATCATCAATATCAACCATTTTGGCATTCAATATAGTTGATAAAAAATAATCTCCTATATATGAAATATACTGTAGCATTAACCCCCTATTTACTTTATCCATTAAAAGTGTAGAGTTTACATAGAGGATTCTCCCTTTGCCATACTTATTAGTCCATATAATAGGCTTATTTTCAGATGTTGCAAGTACATCTGCATCCTGCTTTAATATAACATCTAAGGATGAATGTACTACTTTTTTACTTTTTATCTCTAGTTCATCAAGTCCTGGAAATATCTCTCTTTCAAATTTGAATCCATATAAAGACTTTTTCAAAAACCCTTTATTTTCTTTTACTCCGACTATATCATTAAACTCATTGAAAAATGCTCTAACTAAAAATACAGTATGACCTCCATTTTTAATATAGTGTTTTATTATATTGGGATTTTTAATTTCATAAAGCCTTTCACTTCCTATTACTAACAAATCATCTGTTTTTAATTTTTCTATTTCTTTTTCAACTTCTTCTGCTTCAATATCTATTAACTTATAATTTAACTTTGCCATATTAAATGTATAATATATATTATTGTATATATCACTAGATCCTTTGTCTTTATTAGAATACAGCACAAGTATCTTTTGGTAATTCTTTGGAATAGATGAAGAGATATAATTTAATTTACCTTCTTTATATTTTTGGTTAACATCAAATGTTTTTTCAAATATGCCATACCTAACTAGTTGTATATTAATTGCACATATTAGTATTAAAGCTAGTATATAAATAATGCTTTTTTTTACATTCATCATATTATCCTTTCAATCTCATAATCAAATCCCCGTAGTATTCTTTTTTCAATATTCTCCCACACACTTTGAGGAGTCACAGGTAGTAAAACATAAATTATATTGTTTTTTTCATCATAAGCTATAATATCAACAGTTCTAATTAATTTATTTAATTTATTATCCAAATGCTCTATACTTATATCTTTATTTTTAAATTTTAAAAGACCATACTCTAAATTATATCTTTCTTTTCTCTCTTTTTCCTCTTCAAGTCTTTCTTTAAAAAATTCATATTTCATTATATTAGTATCTTTATAGTATTTCTTCTTATTAAGTTCTAACTCTACTTCTATTGCTTGAACTAATGCTTTATTTATCCAATCTACAATTACTTTAAATAAATTAAATGAATACTCTGTAACCATCTCAAAATCCATTTTTTCTATATTTATAACTGCTATGACTCTATGATCTTTTATAATAGGTCCAGACAACAGTGGAAATTCATTTTGACACTTCCCATTTCTTTTTATAGGAATTTTTTTATTTATAAGTTTTCTAAAGCAAAACTTATTGAATATGTTTATAGAATTAGGTATTGTCTTACCTTCTCCTTTTTTCAACTTTAACCTTAGATATTTATTATCTTCACTTACAGTATATATAGACATTGTTTTAGCTTTTAAAAATTTAGATAATATATGCATTATTTCTGTATATATTTCTTCTGAATCTAATGTTTCTAAAGATGATGCTATTTCATATAAGGATACTATACTATATTCAGCTCCAACTATTTGTTTTCTTAATTCTTCTTTTATAAATCTTAATTTTTCATATCCCTTCATTAAATTCTCATATTTTTCACTCAAAATATCATATTCTAATTTTGAATTACTAATACTAAGATCATAATTATCTTTAAATCGTCCAAAAACTATAGCTGAAAGAAAGAACATAAGTAAAAATTTATAATATGAATAGTCTATAAAAAATAGAAATAAATCTCTTCCCAAAATCCAATATGAATAAATAAATGTTATAGATGCTATTGTTGCACTTAAAACACCTAGATAATTTCCATATCTAAGAGACATAGTAACTACTACTATCACCAGAGGATGTATGTTCATATTTATAAAATTATCTTTTGTTGGGTTTATATAAAAAAATATAAAGAATATAATGTAATTTAGTACAATATTTTCAATAAGACAAAATTTTAATTTTTTTTTCAATATAATTCCTCCTATGTAATTTAGTTTCTTTATATGTTTATACAATATATACATATTATAGAACTTAGCTTTTTAAATACTATTAGTATTGCCTATTTTTTTTAACCAATGCTAATTAATTAGCATTCAATTTTTATTTCAGATTGACTAATTTCACTCAATGTATTGATTTCACTGCCTTTGTATGAAATTTGTTTTCACTGAATTCTTTAATAAGTTAGCAAGTTTATTATTATGTTATATGTTTGAATATGGGATTGATTCGGTTTTTGGGTATAAAAAAGAGCATCTACTCTATTATTAAAGTAAATGCTCTCTTTTGTATTTTTTAACAATCACCTAAACAAGCTTAGTAATATACTTACTGAGCATTTACGCATTTACAGTAATTGTATATTCTTGCTTTTCTACTCCATTTTCAGCAATTACTAAAACTACCATCGTATTAGTCACAGCATCCGTTACTGTTGCTTCAGTTGTTTGACCTGTTGCTGTTAACACTTTAATTTCTGCATTATTATCTGATGCTAACGCAGTTTTTAATGCCGATACTGTTGTTCCGTTTGCTACTTTCATTGTATGATTATCATTCTTTACTTCTGTTACAACTGCATCTTTTCCTGTTGCAACTTTAATATCTGTATTATCACTTAATACTGCATTTACAGTAATTGTATATTCTTGCTTTTCTACTCCATTTTCAGCAGTTACTAAAACTACCATCGTATTAGTCACAGCATCCGTTACTGTTGCTTCAGTTGTTTGACCTGTTGCTGTTAACACTTTAATTTCTGCATTATTATCTGATGCTAACGCAGCTTTTAATGCCGATACTATTGTTCCATTTGCTACTT
>NZ_JAOASI010000006.1 GCF_025210165.1 Tepidibacter sp. | reverse complement strand
GGATAAATCCTAAAATAGTTTCGTATACTGATATTCCCACATGCTTAAATATTTCTCCGTTTGAAGAATATTTTATGAATAGCTTGAATATATCAGATGGCTTACTGGTTAAAAATACATCTATAAGATTTAAATTAGCAGCTATTTCCCAAATTAGTACAAATAGTACGAGTACTAGTATCTGATAAAGTATTATTTTAGGAGGAATTTTTTTAGTTTTGTATCCATTTCTTATGTTTTTAGTCTTTTGATTTTATAGTTATATTTTGGGATAGTTATGACTGTAAAAAATCTTTAAGTATAGATTGAACACTTTTAGTATTTATAACCGTATATTCTTGTGATAATTTTATTAGCATCTCAGTTTCATTTAACATGAAAAATAAATACCTTTCTTTCGGAGAATAATTTTATACTTTAATTATTACAACTTCTCAAGACTTACATCCTTTAAATTATATTCCATATTAAAAACTTCAAATAGAATCAAAATATTAAATTAATAAGTGAAAGTGTTAGAACTGTTTTGAGTGTATCTATTATGAATAATTTTAATTATATACAAAAAATATTATTAATTTAGAAAGGAGTGTTTATTGATGTTAGGTATTATTAAGAAGAGTACCTCAGTGATTTTGGTTATGTTTATTTTAAGTAGTTGCTCTAATTACAATAATCAAAAAAAACCTATATCAGAGGATATGCCGTTAGAGAATTATCTGATTCAAAAAACTGAAAAAAATCTGCTGTAATTGTTAAGGATGCACCTGTCGAATTAAATGAATCCATGATACCCTCTAAACTAACAAAAGAAGAAAAAGAAGAAGAAAAGGCTAGAGATAAAATAAATAGAGAAAAAAAACCAAAAAAAGAAAAAGATATCACAAAAATTGTTAAAAAGAAAGATTATAAGGATGGTATTAGCAAAGCAGTCATTAAATTAAGCAAAAAAGAAAATAAGAAAGATATAGTTGATAAATTGGACAAGAAAGGGATTAAAGTTCTTCACTGGAAAAATGAAATTATTGATGAAAATAATGAAATTAATTATGTCGGAATGTATAGTGGTAATGGCTTAACTAACCAAGAAAACCTTCTTATTTTAGATGAAATGACTTCAGAAATAATTAAAAAACAGAAAAAAGATAAAAGCACAGAAACATACCTAAATTCAATGATAATTATGGGCATAGATAAAGATATTAAAGAACTACAACTAGGAGGTGCTCAATAAAGTGTATAAAGATATTTTAAAAAGAATTCTTTCAATATTAATTGCTGTCTTGCTTTTAGTAAGTTTACCAGTTCCTGATAATGTACATGCGGCTGGAAATATTGACGATAGCAAGATAGTTGAGTCTCCACATAATTATACAAATAATTATCAAAAGTCTTGGGAAGTAACTGTACCTGGTGCTGTTAAAATTCGTGCTCATTTTGTAAGCGGTAAATAACTTCACACCTTGACTGTTATTTACCGCTAAAATTTTGAGCATAATAAAAAGGCATCTAAATTAAAGCTCAAAAATAAGATTATTTGAACTTTTCTCTAGATGCACATATTATGGCATAGCCATTGAAATATTTTCTTATTGATTTCTTGAGGCCATACCTTAATTATTAAGTTGAAAAATTATTTTAGGACTCTTTACCAGAAATATAACATTCCATAGGAAGTTTTGCCCAAGGTAGTAATTCTTCAAGTTGCTGAGGGTCATTTCTAAAATCTATGTTCGGCATCTTTTTAAATAAATATTCAAGATACTTCATAGGATTTAGTCTATTTTCTTTAGCAGTTTCAACAATACTATATATTGTAGCACTTGCTTTTGCACCTCGAGCAGTTGCTGAAAATAAGAAGTTTTTTCTGCCTATTACAAAAGGCTTTATACTTCTTTCAGCTCTATTATTACTTAGCTCTGTTCTACCATCAAGAAGATAATTATTAAGATACTCCCATTGATTTAGTGCATAAGTTACAGCTTTTCCTAAAGCACTTTTAGGCAGAGCATTACAGTTTTTTAACCATGCATAAAATTCGTCTAAAATAGGTTTTGAAAGTTCATTACGCTTTTTAAATCTCTCCTCAGGTGATAAGTCAACTAGACTTCTCTCTATTTTAAATAATTTATCACAATAATTTTTACCTTGTAATGCTTTTGAACCTATTTGCTCCGCAGGCTTTATTGATTTAAGAGCTTCATCAAATTTTCTTCTACAATGGCTAAAGCATCCTAAAATTATTATATCATCAGGTAGTTTATGGTATGCTTCATATCCATCAGCATGTAAATAACCTTTAAATCCCTTTAAGAACTGGGCAGGTCTTTTATATGCTCTATCTGGCTGATATTCATATAAAACTATATTTTCTTCACTTGATCCACTAGTTCTATAAAGCCACATGTATGATTTGGATTGAGCAGGCTTACCAGATTCTTTTAAAACTTGAAGAGTTGTTTCATCTGCATGAAGTATATCTTTTTCAAGTAATTTTTCTTTCATCAAATTATATATTGGGAAAAGCCAGTCATCAGAACATCTAATTACCCAGTTAGCCATAGTTTGTCTAGATAAATCTACGCCTAATCTTTCGAATTCTTTCTCTTGACGATATAAAGGTATTGCATTCACATATTTTTGTGACATAATATATGCCACAATTGATGGAGATGCAATACTGCCCAGAATAACAGGTTCTACAGCTTTTGATTTAGAAATAGGGGTCTGTTCACCGTTTTTATCGCAATTACGACATGCATAAGTATGAGTAACATGTTCTACTACTTCTACTTTTGCAGGTACTATTTTTAATTCTTTTCTTATATGTTTACCCATAATATGTCTAGAACTAAAACATTTTGGACATTTAGCTTCCTCATCTGAAAGAAAGTATTCTTTTACAGTCACAGGAAGTCCCTTTAAATTTTCTTCTTTTTTACCAACTTTTTTCTTTCTCTTATATCTAACCTCTATTTCTTCAATAGTAGGTTCTTGAAGGTTTTTATTTACTTCTTTTTCAGCTTCATTAAAGAAACTTAGTTGGTCATACTCACTTTTCTCACTAGAAGCACCAAATTGTTTATGTTTTGATAGTTTCATCTGCTCCATCATCCAGGCTATCTGATTTTTTAAAAGTGTAATTTCTGCTTCTTGAGATTTGCAAGTCTCCTCTAATTTTTTTATATATTCAGTTTGATTTTTGTTGTTTTTATCTATATTAACCATATAAATATTATACCATATTTAGCCACAAAATTCCACCTAAAAGTGTTGATTTTGCAAGCTTTTGGTTATTTCTAAAAAATAAATATAATGCTAAATCAAGCATCTTTGAGGAACCTTTTTTAGTGCTTTTGGTTGTTCTAAAGATAACCCATCCAGAAGCCATCGTAACTCTCTTTGAGTAATGGTTTTGACTTGATTTTCATTCATGGGCCAATTAAATTTACCTTTTTCTAATCTCTTATAGTATAACCAAAATCCAGAGTGTTCCCACTGTAGTATTTTGATTTTATCTTTATTTCTGTTGCAAAATATAAATAAGCTATTTGAAAATGGATCTAGCTTGAATCTCATTTGGACAATGGCAGCTAATCCATCAATTGAAAACTTTATTTTTATTTATTGTTTTTATTACGCTATCATAAGTAGCATTGAGGGTATCCAAATCAAACTCACTCAAAGAATACCTAACAGTATCAATACTAGGAAGTTTAGTTCCTCTTTTAAATATTTTCTTGAATTTACCTTTTTTAGTCCATTTATTTAATCTATTAAAACTTCTCATTTGAAGCATAAAACCCATTAGAACTAAAAATGAAACTGTTGAAGTTGCAACCTGCGGTTTTGGTCTTTTATCTTTTAAACTATTGATTTTTTCACCAATATGGTATACCTTATTTATATAGGTGAGTAACTTTTTTAAATAACTTTTGCTCATCTTAAAACATCCTTTACTTTGTTTTTTTAGTAGATTTCATTGTACAAGGATGTTTTTGTTTTGTAAATAGTTATTTACATTTATAGCAATTAAATTTGGATTTTATTCATTTCTTGCCCAATTCCTGTAATCCCTTATGATTCAATGGGCTGATGCCCTAAAAAAATTTTAGATGCGAAACTTCTGTCTTTACTCAATTCTTTTTTTATTTTTCTTGTTCCATAATTATTTCTACTTTTCTTAAAAATATTTATAATTGCATTGTCTAATTTGCTATCGCATGATTTTTCTACAGGAGTATAATAAACAAGACTTCTAGATATATTTAATAATTTACACATAGCGCTGATACTGTACTTATCTTTATTTGCTTTAATAATAGCTATTTTCGTCCCATTATCAGCGCCGCTTGCTTTAAAATATCATTCTCCATCTCTAAACGTTTAATTTCTTTTCTAAGTTTTATAAGGTCATTTTCTTCATCAGATCTATTATCTTTAGCTTTAAATGATTTTGTATTATTATAGTCACCAACCCATTATATTTATTTAATATTATCATGTCCGAGTATTTATTGTCTAATTAAGTATAACCTATCCAAGTATTTGATGAATTAGGTGATTTAAATTTAGCAATAAACAGATTCAGTTTCCAGAGTTTTTGTGAATAGTGGTAAAATATTAATGATTTCAGAAAATAATAAATCAATAAAAATAGTGAATTTACATTAATTAAAGCCTATATCGTAAAGGTATAGGCTTTAGTTTCACTTTAGCTATCTTAAACACCTGTCCACCATAAACTATCAAATATCCTATTCCATATCTTAATACTAGAAATTCTCATATTATATAAATAGTACAGTAGGTAAAATTATAATTATTCTTTACGAATTAAACTATCTAATATATACTTATTTAAGAAACATTTTCAAGAGGATATTAAATATAAGAGATTATATTGAAAGGAAAGTACACATGAAATTTGAAAATAAAAAAGTAAATGATATGGAGAAGAATAAAGCTATTGTTTTAAAGAAAAATAAGGAAACACTTGCGGATAGTGCATATAAAAAATTGGAAACAATGATTATAACATTGCAGTTAAAACCAGGTAGCTTATGGACAGAAAAAGAATTAAGTGAGTTATTAGAAATAGGAAGAATGCCAGTAAGAGAAGCAATTCAAAGATTAGATGCAGCTCACCTTCTTACTATTATGCCACGTAGAGGAGTTCTTGTAACTGAACAAAAAGCAGAAGAATTTTTCTTGCAATTGGAGGTGCGTCGTCTTCTCGAAAAACTAATAGCAATTCGTGCAGCAAAATTTGCGACACCCTCAGAAAGAGATAAATTTTTGCAATTAGCAGATGAATATGAAAAAGCTACAAATGAAAAAGATGAGTTAAAAGCTATTGAAATAGATAATGAATTTAATGAATTTATTGGAATGTGTTCACGAAATCATTATGCTACAAGTGCTGTTGCACCACTACATGCATTATCAAGAAGATTATATTATATGCAATATAATATAGATCTAGAGCTTACGAAAGAGATTAACTATGCACATTGTGACCTTATGAGAGCGGTAGCTTCAGGAGATGAAGTTTTAGCAGGAGAGAAGTCTGATTATCTATTGGATTGTGTGGAAAGACTTAGTAAATTGAATTTTGATATGTATATTTAGTCAAAAAATAAAAGGTATTGTATATGTAATTATACAATACCTTTTATTTTTTGACTCTACAGGAAATTATAACAATTTTGTTTTGTGGATGACATTGATTTGTTAAAATAAATCAAAAATTAAAAAAATTTGTTAAAAGATATACTTGCAAATAATAAAGAGAAAAGATATAATAATATCAACTAATATATCAGTTGATATATTAGTTGATATTATTTAAAATACTGACTAAAAAAGTTAAATAGGAGAGTGAATTTATGAGTATTAAAAATAACAAAAGTAATTTAGATAGTAAATTATTTTGGCCATCAATTATATTTACGTTTTTAATTTTAGCATCTGCAGTAGTTGCTCCAGAAAAATCTTTGAAAGTAGCCAATGCAGGAAAGAACTGGGTAACTTATGATATGGGATGGTTAGTACAAATAGGAGGACTTGGGGCATTAATATTTTTACTATGGTTGTCTTTTGGAAAGTATGGAAATGTTAAACTAGGAGATAAAAGTGATAAGCCTGAATTTTCTAATTCTACATATGCATTTTTGATGTTTACTGCTGGAGTTGGAGCAAGTCTTATTTACTGGGCTATTGGAGAGCCCATGTATTATTTACAAGCACCACCTATGTTTGCAAAAGTAGGATCGGTTGAATCAACTCAATGGTTGATAACGTATTCAATGTATCATTGGGGGCCAATAGGTTGGTCTATTTTCTGTTTACCAGCAGTTCCGTTTGCATATTATCTTCATAAGAGAAAGAATAGAAATTTAAGATTAAGTGCAGTTTGTTCAGATGTAATAGGTGAAAAAAATGCAAATTCATGGATAGGATATGCAATTAATATTATTGCTATTTTTGCAACATTAGGTGCTTTTTCTACATCAATGGGATTTACTGTAGATTTATTAGGATCAGGAATTAATAGAATGTTTGGGATTCCTAATAACATATATTTACAAGTAGGGATTGTTCTATTGTTTGTAGTATTCTATAGTGTTGTTATGTTAGCTGGAATGAAAAAAGGTGTAGCTAAATTATCAAATATCTGTGTATATACGGCTTTAGCATTAGGCGGATTTATTTTAATTGTAGGACCAACAAGATTTATAGTTTCATATTTCTTTGATAGTTTAGGTGTATTAGGTACAAATTTTTTTAGAATGAGTCTTTGGTCAGATCCAGTTCAAAAATCAGGTTTCCCTCAGGATTGGACAATGTACTATTGGGCATGGTATTTTGCTTATTTAGTAATGATGGGATTGTTTTTGGCACGTATATCAAAGGGAAGAACGATTAAGCAGTTAGTACTAACTTGTATAACTTCAGGTTCAGCAGGATGTGCTTTCTTTATTGCAATATTTGGAGGATATGCAGTAAATGGGCAATTAACAGGAAAATTACCTTTAATAGAATGGATGAATAGTTTAGGATCATCACCTGCAATTATTGAAACAATAGCATCTTTACCGTTAGGCAATATTGTATTAGTAATTTTCTTAATAGTTGAGTTTTTCTTGATGTCTACAACAATGACATCAGCAACTGTTGCTGTATCAATGATGACAACAAAAGAATTAGATGCAGATGCGGAACCAGATTTAAAGGTAAGAATGGCATGGACAGTAGGGATAGCCGCTGTGAGTTTGGCAGCATTCTTTATGGGAGGATCAATAAATACTATAAAATCAATGTGTGTTTTAGTGGGATTCCCAATGATAATCCTATATATAATTATGACGGTATGTTTAATGAAATGGCTTAAACAAGATTATGCACATTTAGATAAAACTGAAATATAAATATTGAATGGAGGAAAAAGAAATGGGGAAAAAAATTGTTAATGTAGAATTTATACCTGTTAATGTAGAAGCAACTAATTGGAGTGAAAATACTGTAATTGTAAAGGTGACAGATGAAAAAGGAAGATATGGAATAGGAGAAGCTGATGGACCTCCAGATTGTATGAAGGCATTTGCAGAAATAGAAACTGAGCATAAATGGTTAACTAATATAACTGAAAAAGTAGTGGGAAGAGAACCAGTAGAATTTAGAGCTATTTATGATGATATGTATGATGCAAGTAGATGGATTGGGATGAGAGGGTTAGGTATGTTTGCTATTTCAGGAATTGATATGGCGCTATATGATTTAGCAGGAAAACAACATAATCTTCCAGCATATAAACTAATGGGTGGAGCACAAAAAGAGAAGGTAACTCCATACTATACTCTCTATCCATCTATTAGTGCAGAATCTCTATTAAAGGATATTATACAAGCATATAAGCCACTGATTGAAAAAGCAAGAGAGAGAAAAGTGAAAGCTGTAAAAGTAGTTGTTATGCCTAATGATAAAGTTAGTGATAAAGAGGTTGTAGAATATCTTAGAGAACTAAGAAAACTAATAGGATTTGAAATTGATATGATGGTAGATTTTTTATATAGATGGACAGATTGGCAGGCTGCTAGATGGACACTTAGACAATTAGAAGACATTGATCTATATTTTGCTGAAGCATGTTTACAACATGATGACTTAGAAGGTCATAGAAGGTTAGCAGAATCAATAAATACAAGACTTTGCGGTGCAGAGATGTCAACAACTAGGTTTGAAGCAATCGAATGGTTAAAACAAACAGGAGTATCTGTTATTCAATCTGATTATAATAGATGTGGAGGAATAACAGAACTAATAAGAATTGGAGAACTTTGTGATTTATACGGTGCACAATTAATGCCACATAACTGGAAAACAGGAATTACAAGTGCCGCATGTAGACATTTTGCAATATCAAATAGGAATTCACAATATGTTGAATATTTACATCCTGATTTTTGGAATGGAACACTTATAACAAACCTTACAGAAAATGAACCTAAAATTATAAATGGACAAATAGCTGTTAGTAATAAACCAGGATTAGGAATAGAAATAAATAAAGAATTTTTTAAAAAAGTCACAGGAAGAGATTTAGATTAGTAAATTTAGGAAGGGAAATTATTTATGAGTTCAATTTTAGAAGAAGTAAAAAAAACTAAAATAATAAAAGAAGCCGATATTATAGTAATAGGAGGAGGACCATCTGGTGTTGCAGCGGCAGTGACTGCTGGAGAACAGGGAATGAAAACTATAATTGTGGAAAAAAATGGATTTTTCGGAGGAGCAAATGTTGCAGGGTATTCAGGTACAATTGGAGGACTTTATAGCTCTACAGAAAATGGAGATATAGAGCAAATTGTATATGGCTTTGCAGGTAGATTTCTAGATTTATTAAAAGAAAAAAAAGGGGTTGTTGAGAAAGTTAAATTTGGGCATACTGCATTAGCACCTCATGATCCATTTATATGGAAAGAAATAGCAGATAAATTAATAAACAATGCTCATGTAAAGGCATTATTGCATACGTCTTTTGTAGATGTAATAATGGAAGAAAATAAGATTGTTGGAATTATTGTAGAAAATAAGGATGGGCGAAGTGCTATTAAAGGAAAAATATTCATAGATGCAACAGGAGATGGGGATGTAGCTTTTAAAGCAGGAGCTCCTTATATTTATGGAAAAGATGGTGTTATTCAAGCTATGACTATGGCTTTTAGAATGGCAAATGTAGACTGGAATAAAGCATCAAAATATTCTTTAGAAGATATATGGGAAAAAGTAAAAGAAGCTGATGAAACAGGAATCTATGATCTACCAAGAAAACATCCTTTTGTATTTCCTTTACCACGTAAGGATCAGGCTATGATGAATTGTACAGCTATTATAGGTGCGAATAATAAAGTATTATATCCTACGAAGGCAGAAGATTTAACTTATGCAGAATTTGCAGGAAGAGAGCAAGTAAGAGAGTATGAAAGATTTGCAAAAGAATATCTTGAAGGATTTGAAGATGCATATATTATTGATACTGCTTCAGAAATAGGAATACGTCAATCGCGTACTATTTTAGGAGAATATACTCTGAAAAATGAAGATGTTGTTAATGCAAAGAAATTTGATACAGCAATTGTTCGTAGTGCTTGGCCAATTGAAATTCATGGAGGAAGCCAAGGGGTAAAAGTTGTCAATTTAGATGATAATTACTACGAAATTCCATTTGAAGTTATGCTTCCACAAAAAATTGAAGGTATTATGACTGTAGGAAGATGTATCTCTGCTGAACATGAAGCATTAGCCTCAGCAAGGGTTGTTGCACAATGTTTTGAAGAAGGACATGCAGCAGGATATGCAGCTACACTTTGTGTAAGAGAAAATACTATGCCAAATGAAGTTGATGTGAAAAGAGTCAGAGCATTTATGATTGAAAATGGAAGCAAATTATAAAGTTAAATAGCCTAATAAAATCCTTGATTTTTATTAGTTTTGAGCCTATATCTAAAAACTACTAAGTAATCTTTAGATATAGGTTTAAGCTTTATCTAGCTTTATATCTTTTCTCAATAAGATTAACTATCTGATACATCAAAAGAGCACATATTGCAAGAACGAATACTCCCATCATAACAAGATCTAGCTTAAATACCTGCCCTCCATAAACTATCAAATATCCTATTCCATATCTTGATACCAAGAACTCTCCGACTATAACTCCAACCCATGACATACCTATATTTATCTTAACTATATTTATAATATTGCCTATATTAGAAGGAAGAATAAGCTTTGTAAGTATTTGATATTTAGTTGCACCGAAGCTTTTTAGCATTTTAATTTTTTCTTCT
>NZ_JAOASI010000037.1 GCF_025210165.1 Tepidibacter sp. | reverse complement strand
TGAACTGTATATCCAAATAATTGATTTATAGTATCAACCTTTCCTCTACTCCAAGCTACCTCTATAGCATGTCTTATAGCTCTTTCTACTCTTGATGGAGTAGTATTAAATATTTTAGCTATATTAGGATATAGTTCTTTAAATCTATTTTTTCAGTCTATTTTTCATCATATTTATTGGTTTGAGGTTATATAGTTTATTGGTTTTCCAACATTACTATTTTATTATACCACATTGAATACTTTTGATGTAAATTTTCCTACATTAATATATAGTTTTTTTATAACCTTTTTTATTACACTTTAAAGCCAATTCAAAAAAATCAGAACCACCTGCTATGCGGGTGGTTTTCATATATACAATAAAAAAATACCTTCTAAATAACCAAGAGGTATTAATTTATTTCAACTTATTATTTTCAATTAATTTTTCTAATATCTCAATCCATTTATGTTCTTCAATAAAAAAGCAGAGAATATAATATCTCCCCACCTTTTTATGAATACATATCAAATTATCTTATATTTATTATATCATATTTCAAAGAAATGAAAAAAATAGATTTTATTTTTTTATTATACATACCTTTTTTGTAGTATAAAAATATTAATTAACAATAAAAGTTGTATAAAAACTAATATTTGCTTATTTGTAACTTATATATTAGTTCTTATAGGTAGTATTATGTTTCATATTAGGTAGTGATTAGGGTAGTGTTATACTACCCTTTCCATGTTGCTCTCTTGCCAACTCTTGAATCCATGTGTATAAAAGTTTTATACTCTCCAAAACCACCATCAACATTATATTTATCACATATTTCAAACCATTTATTTTTACAGTTATCTATAAATTGTCTTTTTCTATCTGTTGAATATGTATGATAATCTTTAGGTAAAGCGATATCGGTTGCTGTTCCTAACATATGTTGTGAATGCTTTGCACCACCTATTTTCTTATTGTAGCTTGGCGACCTATACCCACTATTAATATGCATCGGTCTATTATACCAATCTCTAAACTCTTGCAACATTTTTAACTGTCTAATTACATCCACGTTTATTAATAAAGAACCATCTCTACAAACCATTTCCTGAATCTTAAAATTCTTAGTTATTTGTCCATCTATTATATTCATATTATTTACTCTCACCTTCTCTAATTTTATCTACCTTTTTAGTTCCTAATATTCCAAGAAATGCACCTATAATTAAATCTGTATTGCTATTATCTTGTAAGTAAAAAGCACCTAAAAACAAGTATATTACAAGTGTTATAAGGACTATTAATTCTATATATTCATTTATATTTTTCATACCTACCTCCTATAGTAGCTTTTGAACTGCATAAAAAAAGAAGCCCACAAAGCTTCCACCAAACAGTCCCATTGCCCATTTAATTGTAGTTGTTAGAGATTCTATTTGCTTACATAAATTTTTAATTTGAACCTTATATTCTCTACTGTCTTCTCTTAAACTATCTATGTCTTTCGAATGTTTATCTAGTGTTTTTGTATGTAATTCTAATGTTTCTGTAATCTGTTTGTGTTTCTCTAAACATAGTTCATTTTCCATATATTTCACCTACTTTCTAATTCAAATAAAAAGAGAATATAGAAATCAATCTATATTCTCCAAAATTAGTCCAACAACTAAAAAATGCACCTACTATTACTTAGTGCATCTTATTTTAGTTGTTGTTCATTTTATTTTCACGAACTATTTTAATAATATATATTTTATGATTGTTCTGTTTTGTCATAGATATGAAGTGAATACTTAGTATTGCTCTTAGCCAATTTAACTTGTTTACCATTGTATTTCTCTAAATCAAGACATTCACTAATAATTGTTTTGTTTACTATCTCTTTGTTAACTATGTATGTTCCTTTTGCTGAGTAGACTTTATATCCTAAAAGAGTCAACATTGGATTAATATATATTAAATCATTACTTATATACACTATTCCTATTAAAAAGATCACAACAGTTAAAACAAAAATATCAACCTCATTGTTTAAACTTAATCCAATACAAGGTAAAAAATAAAGAGTAAAGTAATTAAAAAAATGCTTATCTGTTTCATTCTCAATTTCTGCAATAAAAAAATCTTCTTTTTGAGATTTTTTTGAGTTGGACAGTAAGGTTATGAGGGATATAAATAAAATAACCGTAATTCCCACAAAAACACTAATAACTATATCTCCAAAACTATTAAACCATACTATATTTTTCATTTTTATATCTATATTATTATAATGGAAATACTTCCATCGTTCTGTTATCTCTTTTCCTATTAATAATACATATAATGGAATGTATGAAGATAAAAATAATATTATTTTTTTTAAAATAATAACCACCTCCACTAGCTAATATACTTTTCCACACCTTTAGATAACATCTTCTCTCCTAACAAACCTTCTTCAACATAACATTTTAGTAGCATATTCAATATTTTTGTAATATCATCCTTATTTTTATGTTTAATTATGTTTTTATCATCAATTTGAAGTGGTATCTTATATTCTTTAATGAAATCAGATAATCTATCCCTACCTTTTTTTAAGTAAGTAAATCCGTCGTTTGCTATAACTTTGCATAACCTTTTATTTAATCTTCTGTCATTTTTACATAAATCTATGAATTCTTCTGGCTTGTCAATAAAGTCACTATTAATTATATCTTCCCTTTTACTTTCAATAATATGACTAAATCCTTCTGTAAAATCAAACATGCTATTGAACTGATCTTCATTTATGATGTAATATGTTCCATTAACCTCAAATGCATCAACAATATTATCAAAATATAATATATCAGACTTTAATTCTTTAATTTGATTATCAAGAAAAGAGCATTTAAATGTTTTTTTAAATTTATTTGCTGGTTGTTTATATTTTGAGTACAATGTTAAAGTTTTTGTTTCATCATTATCTACATAAAAAAACCTTATGGCAATAAAATCAAATACACTGAAGTCCGTTTCTTTATTAACAGTAATAGCATCTCTAATGTCTACGCTCATTTTAGAGTTTACATTTTCGGATTCTGTTACAATGTTTGAATTTAATTTTTGTATATTTCCTTTGCTATTTAACTCAAAATCATATTCTTCGATTTCTTTTTGAGATATGATTTCAAGTAAATAATCATAATATGCTTTTGTTATTTTTTTAAACATTGATTCTTCTAGTGTAATCTGATATGTTTTATATTTATCTTTTCTTCTTGTTTTATCGAATAATAAGATTAGTGGTTCATTTTTATTATCAAATTTGTTAATCACCTCTACTAATCTATGTTTTTCGTTTATTTTATTATTCATTACAATCCCCTCCATGTATGCTATTCATTTACTATTAATGATATACTAGAAGGATATAATTGTAAATTAATTTACTTACACTTATATTTAAATCTATTTTTACAAATATCAAATATTCGTTTTTCAATTCAATAATAAAATAAGATTAAGAGAGAGAATACAGAAATCAATTCATATTTTCCAAAAACTAAAAATAACACCTCATCGGTGTCTATAAAAGTGATATTTTATTATGATTTAGTTTTAAAGAACTACCCATTTAATGCTATATCTTTTTCAACTTCTATTCTATAAGCTTCTATTTTTATATCTTCTAATTGCATAGGTTTATTTGTTCGTGGATTAATACCACCATTCTTTATTCTATCTACAAGTATTTGAACTATCTTTTCATTTAACATTTATATAACCCC
>NZ_JAOASI010000036.1 GCF_025210165.1 Tepidibacter sp. | reverse complement strand
GAGAAAGTATTCTTATTTCTTTTTCTGTAAATATTTTATTACTCATTTTATCTTCCACCATTCGTCTTTTTTTCTATTATACATAAAAATACCCTATAGAATAGACTTTTTTTAGTGTCCACTCTATAGGGTACAGTATAAAGGTTTCATAACCTTTTTTATAAATACAGATGGGGAAATCTTAGAAAGTATTCCAACCATCGTAGGATAAAATACGAACGTATGAACAGCAAGAGCTACTATATAAACTCCAAACAACTTAAATATAGGTTTTAAAGAATCAAATCCAAATGTAGCTATTGAATAAACCATAAGAGCAAATACTCCAATTGGAGCAAATAACAATACTTTATTTATAACCCAAATAAGTGCATCTGTTATACAATCAAAAACCTTTAGTATAAATTCCTTTTTTTCATCATCAAGGCTAGATATACCAAAGCCTAAGAATAAGCTGAAAAACAATATTTGAAGCATATTACCATCTACAAGTGCTTTTACAGGATTAGTAGGTATTATTCCTTTAATAGTTTCCCAAAAACCAGGTAAATCTCCTTTATCAGCATACTCATTAGAAAACATTGATGTTATAGAGTTATCAACGCCTACTCCCGGTTGAGTTAAATTACCTATTATTAAAGCAAGTACAACTGCAAATGCTGTTGTAAACATATAATAAGCAAATGTAGCACCGCCTATTTTACCAGCAGATTTAGTATTTCCAATAGATGCGGTACCTGATATTATAGATGTTGCAACTAGAGGTATAACTACCATTTTAAGAAGTTGCATAAATATATCGCCCAGGTTAGAGCAAATATTTGATGCGAAAAACATTCCAATATTAGTCTTATAGATAAAATATCCGACTATTATTCCAAGTATCATAGAAATAATTATCATTAGTCCTAAGTTCTCAGATAAAGATTTAGATTTTTTCATAAAAATTTCTCCTTTTTAAGTTCATTAGTTAAGCTAATCCATAAGCTGTTAAATTTTTATCTTTAGCCTTGATAGGATAAAGATTTATAACTTTTAGCTTTCAGATAAATAGAAACATTTGGATTAACTTTTTTAAGTATATCACAATTTGAACTTAATTTAAATAAGGAAAAATGAAAAAATATTAACTTAATTAAGTGAAAAGGTGAACTTTATTCTTTATTTTCTTTATAACAATTATGAACTTTTCGATAAAGATTTACATTCATATACTTTAGACTTTCTAAATATTTTATAACACTTCCTAGATAAGGAACATTTTCACCTAAATATTCTTTTTCTATCTTAACTCTTTCTTGATTTATTGGACATGATTCGAAGTGTTTTTGTCCACAATTTTTACATTTAGTCAGAACCTGTGCTAGTTTAAGTTCGTAATATCTGTCTTTTTGTATTACATTTAATCTGAAAATAAGAAGTATCAATAGTGCAATCATTGAAAAATAGCATAATATATTAATTGGTGTTGTATATATAGTTGGAATATATGTATATAAACCAACTGTACCGAAGAACATAAAAACAAAAGCGGCTATTATTTTCATTGTTACTTCAGGTATTTTTTTACCAAGCAATTTTCCAACAATTATACCAAGACCACCAGTTAATATCATACCACTTACGGTCCCAAATAAGACTAGCAAAGGTAATTTAGAATTAGCTCCAAGCGTCATAGCAGTAAGTTGAGTTTTGTCTCCAAGCTCGCCAATAAAAAAAGCAAATGCTACAGTTAATATAGGGCCGTACTTAGAATTTATATCATCATCTTTATCATCTTCAAAATCAATTTTTAAAGACCATAGACCAAATAATATAAATAGCAAAGATGCAAATAATTGAACTTGCTTTATTGGAATAAAATTACTTATGTAATTACCAAGAGCTATGGCTATTCCATGATTTAAAAAAGCACCTATAAATATACCTATAAGAACATAAAGTGGTTTGAATTTTGATGCAAATGCAAGAGCTAGAAGCTGAGTTTTATCTCCCATTTCAGCTAATGTTATTAAAACAAAAGCTTTAATAAATTCATTCAAAGAAAATTCCTCCTTAGTAAATATGTAAATATATAATATAATATTTTATAACGAATAGGAAATTATATTCCTATTCCAATTGTGGACAAGTATAATTTACATTATGAGTTTCACTTTATTATTATATTCTATAAATAAATATATACTACCTTTTCGTACAAACAAAAACTATAGGGTATATGAAAAAATAAATAAGTCAGGTTACGAAGTAATTTTGATTATTTTATAGGAACTCAATCACGAGCATACTCACTGTATGTAAGTGATTGAGTAACGACGAAAAGAATAAAAAGGACGAGTAAGATGACTAGTTTATTTTTGAATATGCCTAATATTGGAGTGATATAGATGAATTATTATACAGGTTTTTTTATAGATAAGCCTATAGGAAATAATATATTTTCTTATAAAGAGAGAGAACATAAAAATATATACGTAGCATCATTAATAAATGGAACTCTAGATGATGTTAAAATAGGAAACCATATAGCATTTTGTGAAATTGAATTTGATAAAGAAATAAAAAATAGAGGTCTTGAAAACTTTATTAAATATGATTTTAATGGGAAGGACGTATATATATTTGATAATCATAATCATGCATTTTATTTTTGGATAAAGTCACTAAAAAATAAGAAATTTAAGAAAGGAATAAAACTTGTTCATGTAGACCAGCATAAGGATATGAGAGAACCAGAAGAATATATAGATAATATAGAGGACATGGAAGAAGTTTTTAAGTATACTAATTTTAGCCTTAATGTTGGGAATTTTATAAAACCTGCATTAAATATAGGTATATTTTCTGAAGTATTTATAATGGATAATTTAAATAGCTTTAGTGAGCAAATAGATGAAGAAATAGTTCTGGATATAGATTTAGATATATTTTCTAAGGATATGGAGTATATAGATTATGAATTGAAAATATATAGAATAAAAGAATTAATAAATAAATCAAATGTAATAACTATAGCAACAAGTCCATTTTTTATAAATCAAGAATATGCAATAGGTGTATTGAAAGATATATTCAAAATTTGATTGAAAATAAAAATATATTTGATATAATTAATATTTAGGTAATTTATTAATTAAGGAGGAAAAATTATGAGTTTATTCGAAAAATGGCAGCAATTAGCTGAGAATCATACAAGTGAACAAGAGGAAGTTAAGTTCTGGGAAGAGTACTTAAAATTAGAAGCTGGAGTATATGATAAGATATTAAATGATAAAACTGAGATAATAAAAGGACAAGTTTCTGATTTAGCTAAAGAATATAAAATTAGTGAAGAATATTTCATGGGATTTTTAGATGGAATAAGTGAAAGTACAAAAAATGAAATTAAATTAGAAGGATTAGAAGCTGATAGTGAAGTTACTGTAGAAATAGATTTTGAAAAATTATACTACAATATGAATGCAGTAGAAGCTCACTGGTTATATAATTTAGAGGGATGGAATAATATCTTATCTGAAGAAAAAAGAAAAGAAATACAAAAAAAATATAAGTCTTCAAAGACTATAGTTAAAGAAGAAAAAATAGGAAGAAATGATGCTTGCCCTTGCAATAGTGGTAAGAAATATAAGAAGTGTTGTGGAAAATAAGCCTAATTATTAGGCTTATTTTTTTTGAATATTCTATGAATTCATAATTACATTTTTAAAAATACAAAAAAATGTTAATATATAGATATAGTATGAAATTGGGGGGATAAAAGCATGTACAAATTAAAGCTTATTGAGGATGATGATTTAACAATTAAGGAGTTTGAAACAAAACAAGAGTTAGATTCGTATGTGAACAAATACAATATAAAAAAAATATGGCATCAAGTAGAAAAAATAAATAGAGTTATACCTAATTTAAAAGATGAATAAGGGGGAGGAGAATAAATTGTTAAAAAAATTTAGGAGTATAAGATTTAAAATACTTACAATTCCATTAATAATTATGTTTATAATAATATCAACTATATCTTTTATAAATATAAATATATCTAAAACAAGGCTAATAGATCAAATGAAGCTTGATGGAATTGATTTGGCAAATCAAGTATTCAAGCAAATTAAAAATAATGATGAGGCTATAAGTATTATAAATGAAAGTATAGAAAATGATATAAGGAATATAGGTAATTTTATATCAGAGGATTACTTAGCTATAGATAATAATTATTTAATTAACATAGCAAATATATTCAAAGTAGATGAAATAAATGTAACAGATTCTAATGGGGATATAATATATTCTAATCTTGAAAGTAGTATGGGAGCTAATTTTGGGAAAGACCATATATCATCTTCTGTTCAATATGGTAATAGTGATGAATTTATGGAGAATATAAGAAAATCAAGAGAGACGGATGATTACTATAAATATGGGTATATAAAAATGCCTAATGCAGGAATGATACAGGTAGGAATACTTGCAAATAAATTAGAAGATTTAAAAAAGAGTCTTGATATACAAATGCTATTAAATAAGATTTCTGATGAAAAAAATATAGAGTCTGTTTTTTTAGTAGATAAAAATTATATAATAACAAATTCTTCAAAAAAAGAAGAGATAGGAAGTACACTAAAAAGTAAAGAAGGTAAAATGCCAATAGGAAATGAAGAAATCTATTCTAGTAAGTATTACGATAAAAGCTTAAATAGGTACGTATATGATGTATTAGTACCTATGTATAAAAATGATGTGAATATAGGGTCTTTAATTATATCTATTTCTATGGATAATGTTAACAAGGCTATAGCTTCAAACATAAAGATGACAATAATCGTTGGAATAATATCATTTATTATATCATCTATAATACTTTATAAAATTTCAAATAATATATTAAAGGTTATAAAGAATTTGGTAGATTCATCTAAAAAAGTAGCTAGAGGAGAGCTTGTAGATGATATAAATATAAATACAAATGATGAAACTAAAGTATTATGTAATAACTTTAAAGATATGATAAATAGTCTTAAGTCAATAGTAGATAATGTAAAAGTTCAAGCATCAAATACTGATGATATGTCTAATCATTTAACTGATATATCAAATAAAATGACTTTAGGCATTGAAAGTATAGTGCTATCTATACAAAATATAGCTGATGGTACAATATCTCAGGCGAGTGGTCTTGATAATATAAATGAAATACTTAATAATTTTACATATAAACTCACATGTATAATAGATTATATAAAAGATGTTGACTCTGATTCAAAAGAGATAAGTTCGACTATAAGTGAGAGTAGTGAAAATGTAGAAAAGGTTATATCATCAGTAGACAATGTTATAATAGTATTTAGGGAATTAATAGAAAAAATAGCAAGAGTAGGTCAAGATATAAATGAAATAAATAATATAACATCACTAATAAATCAAGTAGCAGACCAGACTAATTTATTAGCTCTTAACGCATCTATTGAGGCTGCAAGAGCTGGAGAACAGGGAAGAGGATTTTCAGTAGTAGCTGATGAAATAAGAAAACTTGCAGAGCAAACTAAAGATTCATCTCAAAATATAAACGAATTAATACAGACAATATCAAGTGCAACCGAGAGTATGGTGCAGACTATTGGTATAGTTAATACTGAACTTTTAAATCAAAAGACAGATATAGATACAGCTATGAGTTCATTTAATAAAACTATAAAAGGATTGAATCATATAATCCCTAAGATAGATGAAGTAAATAAATCTGCTACAAGTCTTAATAATGAAAAAAATATTATACTTGAAAAAATAGAAGAAGCATCTTCTATTGCACAAGAAATATCAGCATCAACAGAGGAAATATCAGCATCATCAGAGGAAATATCAGCATCATCAGAGGAAATATCAGCATCATCAGAGCAAATTAGTGAGTCTGTAGCACAAGTTTCATCTACTGCTAGCAAGCTAACTAATATGACTAAAAATATGAACAATTATATAAATGAATTCAAATAAAAAAAGGCTGTATCAAATGATACAGCCTTTACTTTATTTATCTAATTTAGAAAGTTCTACAGCAAGCTTTGCTCCAACCTTTGCATTGTTATAAACTAATTGAATATTAGAATCTAAGCTCTTTCCGGCAGTTATCGCTTTAACCTTTCCAAGTAAGAAAGGAGTAGACTCTTTTCCTCTTATTCCTTTTTCATCAGCTTCTTTTAAAGCATCTTCTATAGCACTATTTATAGTATCATAGTCCATTTCAAACTCTTCTGGTATAGGATTTGATACTACAACTCCTCCATTTAAGTTTAAGTTCCATTTAGATTTTAAAGCTAAAGCAAGTTCTGCTGAACTATCTACCTTGTAATCAACATTGAATCCACTTTTTCTAGTATAAAAAGCTGGGAATTCTTGAGTTTTGTAACCTACAACTGGAACTCCATTAGTTTCTAGATATTCTAGAGTTAAAGCAATATCAAGTATTGACTTACAACCAGCACATACTACTGCAACATTAGTGTGTGCAAGCTCTTGAAGATCTGCAGATATATCAAAAGTTTGCTGAGCACCTCTGTGTACTCCACCAATCCCACCTGTTGCAAATACCTTTATTCCAGCAAGAGCAGCTATTATCATAGTAGATGCAACTGTTGTTGCTCCATCTAATTTTTTAGCTACTATAAAAGGTAAGTCTCTTCTACTAGCCTTTAAAACAGAATCACTTTTACCAAGGTGCTCAAGTTCTTCAGGGCTAAGTCCAACTTTTAGTTCTCCATTAAGAATTGCTATTGTAGCAGGTATAGCTCCATTTTCTCTTATTATAGACTCAACTGTTTTAGCCATTTCTATATTTTGAGGGTAAGGCATACCGTGAGATATTATAGTAGATTCAAGAGCAACTACTGGAGTTCCTTCATCTAAAGCTTTTTTCACTTCTGGATTTATTTTTAAATATTTTTCTAACATAATTTCATCTCCCTTAAAGTTTTTTCTATATTTTTAGTTGACATATTTGGATTTATTGTGTTCTGATGAGACAGAGCAAGTATAGACGCACTCATAGCAAATTTAGTACTATATATTAAATCATATTTATTAATATGACTATAAACAAGTCCTGCTATAAATGCATCACCTGCACCTGTAGCATTAACTACATCTAGTTCTGGATTTTTTACAATACTAGACTCTTGTCCATCTGAACAAAATACTCCATCTTTTCCAAGACTTATAAATACTCTTTTAACTCCTTTGTCAAGGAAATACTTAGCACATTTGTCAAGATCATCTTCTGTATTGATTTTTATACCTGAAAGTGACTGAGCTTCATATTTATTGGGCTTTATAGTGTGGAACATTCCTATAAGCTCCTTTACTTTTTCACTTTTTTTAGTTGAAACTGTATCTAGGAAAAAATCTACTTCCTTAAAGTTTGATAATAGATACTCTATTACATCCTTTGGCATATTAGTATCTATAACGCATACTTTAGAATTTTTTATAATATTTGATTTTTGTTTTATAAAATCTATGGTTATTTTATCAAATATATCCATAGAAGCTATAGCTACTTTCATATCACCACTCTCATCTAATATAGATAGATAAGTTGAGGTTGGATAATCAGTAGATATTAAGCAGTTTTCCATATCAATTCCAACTAACTTACTTTCTTTTAATATCTTTTCACCATACATATCTTTCCCAAGAGCTGATATTAATTTTGTATCTACATCCATCTTCACAAGATTCTCTGCTATATTACGCCCTACTCCACCTAGAGATATCTTCATTTGGCCTGGATTTGAATCATTCAAAATTAAGTTTTCATTTGGAAAACCTTGAAGGTCTATATTAGTTCCTCCTATTACGGTTACGTAATCCTCATCTTTTAATATATAGCCTTTTCCTTTGATATGACCCTTTTTACTTAAGTTGGTTATATGAACAGCTACAGAAGATCGAGTTATTCCAAAATAATCAGCAATTTCCTGCTGAGATATTAACGGATTGTTTCTTATGAATTCTAAAATTTCTTTTTCTCTACTAGTCAAATTAATCACCAAGCTTCTGTTTAGATTATAAACTTTTGTTTACAAGAAGTATAACATACTCCTTTAAATTTTGCAATAATGAAATACAAGAATCTGTTGTAAAAAAATAAACCTAATTTTAGTAAAAAAATTAGGTTTATTTAATATATTTTTATTAATCCTTTCAAATATTATATTCTTAATACTTTTAAGTGTTAGATTGAATTTTATTAACTGAAAATATAGAACATTCAATAAAAATTCGTTTAATATCTAAACAAAATCCCCTTACAAGTTATATTATTACTTAATCAGCATTTTTCGATAAAAAAAGTCAAATTATACCCGTTTACAGATTTAGGTATAAATTCGCTTGGATAGTTAGTAGGGAACGACAATTTTTTGTAGAAAAGAGAAGATTTATATGAAATTATACGATTTATTGCAAAAAGCTAAAAATAATGATAAGGATGCTATATTGGAAATTATAAAGGATTTTAATCCTACATTAAAAAAACTCAGCAATAGTTTAGATTACGAAGAAGCTGAAACTGATTTAATTATTGAAGTTTTGAAATTGATACAATATATTGATATTTCTAAGTTTAACAATTCAAGTAATAAGCAAATTGCTAAATACATGCATATTCATTTAAGAAAAAGGACTTTAGATTTATCTAAGAGGTATGAAAATAAATTTAAAGAGTTCATGGAAATAAATCACGATATATTAGCGAATGAAAGTGTAGTTGATATAGAAATTTCAGTTTTAACCTTGATATTAATTGAATCCTTAGTTAGTAATCAGTGAGATGTTATTACTATGGCATTTATACATGGTTTTTCTGAAAAAGACATAGCCGAGAGACTAGGGATTAGTAGACAAGCTGTTAATAGAACTAAAAATAGAGCCTTAAATAATCTAAGAAAAAAATATATAGAAGATAGAGAGCATTTAACTGGAAGAAAAAATAATAGAAACAGTCTCAAGTCAAGAAATATGAGTGTTACTAGTAATATATCTGATCCTATATATTTTCAAAAATTAAAATATTTACGTATTGGTTGATTTTTTTGAATAAAAAATACTCTTAGTATATTAGGGAGTATAAATTGTAATATTCTTAAAAAATAATGGGAATTTTAACCTTTACAACAGAACGTATGTTCGATAAAATATATAAAGATTTCTTTTCTTTGCATTGGGGGGAACCAAATGAAAAATAGAGTTAAAAGTGAAAATAATGAAAATAGTATATCTTTTTTAAACTATATATCAAAGAGCATAGGATATAAATCTACGGAATTAAAAATTAAATATAAAAAGCGATATTCCTTAGAAGAGCTTTCTTTAAATACAACAAAAGAAGAAATGGAAAAAATAAATTTAATTGTTGATGAAAATAACAATGTAGAAGATATTGCTTTATTTGATGAATTTCAAGACCTTAATGATGTTTTTGAAAATAAAGAACTTGTTAAAAGGATTGAGAAACTAACAAAAAAGCAAAAAAATATTATATATGAGTTATATGTAAATCAAATAACAGAAAGAGAACTTGCTAAAAAATTAGATACTAGTTTTCAAAATATAAATAAAGTGAAAAAAACAGCTTTAAAAAAATTAAATAAAAGTTTATTAAATACTAATATTTACTTTAAAAACTAAAAAAGAAGGTGACAAATTGAATATTGTAAATATAGAAGAATTAGTTAAAAGAGCAAAGAATAAAGATGAAGAAGCTATAAACATTTTGTTATCAATGTTTCAACCTTTAATAAGAAAACGAAGTTACATAAATGGAAAGTTAAACGAGGATTTATCTCAAGAACTAAATTTAGAATTTTTAAAATGTGTAGAAAGATTTAAATTTAAAGAATAGTTGATTTTAACATAAAAAAGTCCCTTTTATTATATAGGAGGTGATTTTTTTGGAAAAAGAAGTTTTGCAATTAGCTTCAACACAAGGAGTATGGGCAGTACTTGCGGTTGGACTTATATTTTATATTCTTAAATCTCAAGAAAAAAGAGATATCAGGCAAGAGGAAAGAGAAAAAAATTATCAAGGCATAATATCTAATCTTACAGAAAAATTTCATATTATTGAAGAAGTAAAACAAGACGTTGAAGACATCAAAGAGAGCATCACATTAAAAAATACTTAAAAAGAAGGTGAAATAATGGATATAGTAGAATCAAATTTGAGTTTTGGGAAATCTAAAGATTCTGTATTAGAAGATAAAAGAGATACTTATACAGTTAAATCAGTAGATATTTTATATTCTATTTCAAAAAAATTTAATATTACAGTGGATGAATTAAAAAAATTAAATAATTTAGAATCGAATGTGATTTTTCCAAGACAAATACTTAGAATATTATAGCCATGATACATGGTTATAATATTCTTTTGCTTTAAAAATAAGTTATTTCAATGGCTACATAGATTCTCATAAAAAATAATAAAAAAATTTAGAAGATGGTTGATTATTTAACTTAAAAACTCCTTTTATATAGTGTAAGGCAAAACAAACTAGCTAGTAAGTTAAAACTTACAAAATAAATTATAAATAAAAAAATATAAAAGAGGAGTGAAGAATAAATGTCATATTTAAGTTTATCTAACCCAACAACTGATTCATGTGATTTTAGGGTGAAATTAAGCAATGATTTTAACACAGATTATTATAGAGAATTAAGAATTACAGGTAGAGACTATGGTAGCTCTACAGATAGAGTTAGTTCATATGTAGAAAGTAGAACAGCAAGTAGTTCATATTCTTCTAGATATGTTGAAGGTGTAGTAAATGATGGAATGAGTGCAGGACGCACATATACATTATATGCTTATGCTCAGGCTCAAAATGGAACATGGTATAAAGCTGGTTCAGACACTATAACTATGCAAGATAGTGGAGGATCTAGTGAATTTGATTTAGGAATAAGAGATATTCTTTATAAATATTCAGATACATCTGACGATTATGAAGAAGTTGAAGATGGAATGAACTTTGAAGTAGGAAGAGAAATAGAGTTTAAATTACCAGTAAAAAATTATGATAATTCAGAAGGACCAAGATATACTGTAGTTGTTTATAATCAAGATGGAAATAGACTTGATTCTGATAGCGAATCAACTTTAGATGGAAGAGAGACTAATAATGCATATTTATCTGTAACTATAAATAATCCTGGACAGCAAAGATTGAAATTTGCTATTGAAACTGATGGAGGACATGATACTGATGATGATGACAATGTTGAATATAGAACTGTAAGATTTAGTGGAGGATCTGCATCTATAGCTAAGGAAATAAGTGATGGAGTAATAAATAATGAATATATGAGTAGTGGTTCAAAAGGACAGTGGTTTAAAGTTAGATTTAATAAAGATGGATTAGCAAACTTTTGGATAAACTCAGCTGGTTTAAGCAACGATTTAGATTTATATATATATGAAACTCAAGATACAGGAAGTAACAAACTAGGAAGCTCTACAAATAGTCCAGGCTCAGATAAAGCGGATGATATAGTTAGAGATATACCTGTAACAGCTGAAAAAGAGTATTATATATATGTTAAGAACTATGGAGGAAATTCTTGCTCTTATCAAATCAAAGCAAAACTCTATCCGCCTACAGCTAAGCAATTAAGTGATGGAGTAATAAACAATGAATATATGAGTAGTGGTTCAAAAGGACAGTGGTTTAAAGTTAGATTTAATAAAG
>NZ_JAOASI010000005.1 GCF_025210165.1 Tepidibacter sp. | reverse complement strand
ATAGGAGGATTAGGGAATATGTTTTAGAAAACCATGATTTCCTCATTCCATATTTCAGAGTTACAGTTATATATCATAATGATATACCGCAATTTCCGTAGCTTAGGCTACGTTATAGGCGAACGTGTCGCACTCCCATTGTGTTCGAAGTCTTATGGTTGACAATATGAGCCTTACTATCCTTTTGTAATATTTCATAATCAGGTGCTTTTGTACGTTTTTCTACTTCCTCTAGAGATGACTGCACTAAAATTACATATTCATAGTCTTCTCCTGAAGGATTTGTACCATGATCTATCCATGCTGTTGAATAATCACCTTTAGTTATAAATTTAGAGTTATCCATATCCACATGTGTTGTAGAATGAAGTCTTGATTTCTGTTTACTTCTTTTAATGTGTAATCCTTTAGCATTAGGTATAATATAGCCATTTCCATAAGCATCTATTAACCATGCTGATTCATTTTCCTTTCCCTCTTTTTTATAAGGAAATTTAGTAATAGCTTTTGAATTATAATAAATAGGCATATTTGAATCTATCATGAAATTTTGGAATAAAGTTGTCTCTGTATGATGCTTTGTATCATCATTTTTTATATTTGAACCCAAAACAATTATTTCATCATTAAAGTAGAATACAGATTTATTGGCTCTAAAACTTGGATTAAATACAGTATCATGAAGCTTCATACCAAACAATCCATTTTTACCTTCTATACTTACACCACCTAAAAAGATTTCATCAGAAAAATTACGATCCTTTTTCCCACCATTAAAATAGTGTAATTTTTCAAGAGGCAAATTAATAGCTGTTGTTCCAGGCCATCTATTCCAATTCCAACCTTGTTTTATATTGTATCCACTACCCTCATTACTAATCGGGTAGCCACTTGTAAATAATTGTATAGAACCATAGCTAAGATAACGGCCAAAAGAATTTGCAACTTTTTTATCTGGATCTACTTTCTTCGTATAGCCACATTCATAATCCCATACATATTGACTACAACCTTTTGTAGCTACCATCCAATTATCACGACGGTATATAGACATACCACTATAAGGCTTCGTCCAATACCCTTGTGGTATAGGAGTTACTTTTATATTATCATTAGCTGTAAAAGCTAACATAGATTGCACATCTCCAATAGTTGCTCTATACATAATACCTGCCTTTGACTCTCTAAATAAGGATTCTTTCAAATACGAAGGCTTCCACATATCTAAGAATAAACCTGCCATTTCCTCATCTACCCCACCATTTTCACCCGGTCTTCCTGCTTTAGCCATATACATATATGCAGGTATAATACTTTTATTAACACTCTCCCCGCCTTCAAGCAATCGTCCTGAAGTAGCAAATGGGACCGTATATTTATTTGCAGCAATATATTGAGTTATCAAAGCATTTTTTAAATTTTCATGAGCCTGCTCTGGCATACTAAAGTCAGTTCCACTTAATAAATAAGTGACAATAGCCGCTACATGAAATGCATACGGGGCATAAGCACTCATGTAAACACCGTTATGATGAAAACCTGAATAATCTGGCTTAATGAGATCTGCATAACCAGGAGCAATACTAAGAGCTACATCATACCATTTTAACAAGCTTTCCATATACTGAACCTTTTGAGGTGTATCCTCCATCATTAGTACATAAAGTAAAGAGAAAAACATTTTCGTCCTTACTTCATCAGCTGTTGTTTCTTGAAACTCACCATCTTTAATAGAAAATGCTTTACCAAAATTTATATACCACTTAGCTGCATCTCTGTGTTTTTTAAAGGTTTCTGGGTCTAGATCTTTTCTTACAAGATATAGAGCATGAATGTATCCTGCTATGTTGTTACCTTGATGATAAAGAGTTCCTAAAGCACTACCCGCTGCCCAACCTTGGTCTGTATAATAATCAAATAGTAATTGTAGTTTTTTCATACTCTCTTGATTTCCATTTAATTTATAATCTAAAGCAAGGGGCAAGAAAACATTACTATTTATATTTGAAAATTTAGGCTTATGTAGAGAACGCTCTGCAAATAAAGGCATACCTGTAATCGTTCCATCTTCATGACGGACAATATTTAACATATCAAAAGTTTTTTTAGCTTTTTTGATATCATTTTGCAAGCTTTCATTGCGTATTTTTAAAGCTTCTTCAGTAAGATTAGTAATATCTAGATCTTTACCTAAAACCCATTCATCATATTTCTTCGCGATTTTTGCAAAATCAGCCTTTTGTTTTTCTTTAATTGTACTTTGCATAGGAATATTTGGTTTTTGATTCCAATAATGAAGAGATCGATTCCAAGTTCCCCCTAAATCATTGCGGTTAATTTTTATATGAAAATCCTCATCTCGATATTCTGGCACATTAGTAGAAATTTCTACCATATCTAAAAATATATTACCCGCTATTGAAGAGGCTGGTGGGACAATTTCCATTATTTCAATATTTTGATTTGAAGTATATTTATTCACTCCTTCTTTTAAAGCATCACGCTCATAATTAATCCAAAACGCTCTCCACCCTTTAAAGTTTAAATTAAAATCATTTGTATATTGTCCATTATTATCCCTTATTTGTTTTTTTGTTCCATAGTTAAAAGTTAGAGCATCATCTATAGCATTTTCGTTGTATATCCATATCTTAAGACCTGAAGATTTTGATTTATTTATTTTATCCATTTCAGCTTTTGTAAGTGTTCTTGTTAAAGTAGATTCCTTTTCCCATACCCATTTCATAGAATGAGAACCATGTTTAAAATGTTTAGGTGACACTTCAATCACACCTCCATTTTTAGAACTCCAACATGATAATTCCTTCTTATCCTCAAAAGAACCAATCCCTTTAAAAGACTTTTCGTTTAATTCAAGTTTTAAAACCTTCTGATTAATATTTTCCTCATTAATAGTTTTAGCAACACAAACAGGAAATATCTGAACTAATAAACTTATCCCTAATACTACAGCTATAATCTTTTTCATTTTTATTCTCCTCTCGTAAATGTAGCATTTATAGATTTATAACTCTGTTTATTACTTCTATTTATCTATTATTTACATATTAACTTTATGACATTGCCCGTTAGGTATTGTTAGCGAGTGTACCTATATACAAAATTTAGATATTATAATCTCTAACGCCAATACATCCCTTTTAAGCCCATTCTTTATGCTATAATCAGCTTTTAAAAGTTCATTTTGTAATTTTATTATTGCATTATTGTCGAACTTTCTACTTTGTATTAATGCTTTTTTTATAACATATGGGTGAATTGCTAAAGATTTTGATATAACACCTTCTGGATTTCCTTTTTGATTCAATTCCTTAGCCTGTATTATTATTTTAAACTGCCTTGAAATCATACTTAAGACCATTAAAGGAGATTCTCCTTTAACAATCATATCATTCAATATTTTTATTGCCTCACTAGCATTTTTATTTCCTATAAAATCTATCAATTTAAATATATCATTTTCTATTTTTTTGGATGATAACTTATCTACATCACTTATAGAAACTTTTTTTCCAGACCCTACAAATGAAGTCACTTTTATAATCTCATTTTCTATATCAGATAAAGTCTTATCCGAATTCTTATTTTGATAATCTATATTATTCAAAAAATAATTCAATGTAGGCCTCTCTATCTCTACATTCTCTTTTTTAAATCTTTTTTGAGCCCATTTGAAAAGCTCATTATTATCCAATTTATTACAATTTAGTAAAATTCCACTTTTGCCAAGTTCTTTACTAAATTTCTTTCTCTTGTCTATATCTGAATAATTCACAAATATTAATATCGAATAATCTGGAGTATTTTTTATATATTCACAAAATTCCTCTTCATCCTTTTGTGTAAAATTCTTCTTTTTATTAGTTAAAAGTTCAAAATTTTTAATAACTATAATTTTTCTATCATCCATAAAAGGAATAGTTTCCAAGCTACTTATAATTTCATCTAGACTAGTTTGACTTCCATCTATTGTTGAAAAATTAAAATCTATAAATGCACTATTTAAACCTTCCTTAAATTTTTTTATTAATTTATCTATAAGATAAGTTTCCTTTCCATAAAATGTATATATTTTTTCGTATTTATTTATTTTTATGTCTTTAATTATATCCCCGTACTTCATTTAATTGCTCCTTTACTGTTTTTCTTTCGTTATATATCATATATGCCATTAAAAGTATATAATAAAGTACAACTAATTTCAAACTAACAGTTTCAAATTCTATATATGAATACTTTATGCTAGATAAATAAAATACAATAGATTTTATATAAAATATTATGTAAGAAACCACTTTAGAGAGTATAATATAAATAACACTGAAATTGATATAATAAAAAATAATACACATAAAAATCAAACCTATAAGTATACCTATAGTAGGAACTATCAGAATATTACTTATTAAAAATATATTTGATATAATTTTGAATTTAAAATAAACAATAGGAATAGTCAATATACTTGCAGATAATGTGGTTGATACAATAGGACATCTTATATGTTTATCAATCCTGCTATAAAAATATATTATGGATAATGTAGCAAAAAAAGATAACTGTACTCCTATATCATATATAGTGAATGGATTTATTATCAATAAAACAATTCCTACAAAACTAAGAGTAGATATACCATCATACTCTCTTTGTATAAATACAGATAAATATATTATAAAGCTGAAAATACAAGCTCTAAACATCGACCCTCTAAATCCTACAATAATAGAATACACACATATAAATACAATTATTATACTAAATTTTACTAAATTATTAATCCTACCAATAATTAATGTAATAATACATATAACTATACCTATATGAAGCCCTGATAAAGCTATTATATGGCTTACGCCTACCTTTGAAAATGCTTCTTTAATATTTTCATCTAATTTAGACTGATTTCCTAATATCAAAGCATTTACAAACGAAGAATTTTGTGCAAAAATATCTTCTGTTGAATTTTCTAAGCTCGTCCTCAAATTTTTAATATAGGAGTATATATTATGAGAATTATTTAATTTTATATATTTAGAATTTACTATACCATCTATTCCTTTTGATTTTAAATATATTCCATAGTTAAAGTCATCTATAACCATATTATATGAACTTTTAAAAATTCCTTTTACATAAACACTTTCTCCTATATTTACTTTTTTAATTTTATTAAAATCCCTTATCAAAAAATTTTCAACTGTATATTCATAATAATATTCTTTATAAATAGCTTTTTTAACAATACCTTCAACGCAAATATATTTATCCTGCATATCACAAAATTCATCCTTATAGTTTTTAGTGTATATAAGAGAAATTATAATACTTATGATTAAAATCAATACAATAGGTCTTCTCACATTTATCATCCCTTTTTCATATAATTTATTGATATTATAATCAAAGCCCTATATAAGCAAACAAAAATCCTCGAATTATTTTTTATAATTCAAGGATTTTAATTGTGTTTAAATTTAATTTTTCAAAGCTTCGCTCGTTTTCATATATTTAGTCTTCATTATTGCAGTAGACACTAAAACTCCTATTATAGTACTAGACACTCCCTGTACTACATTCCAAGGAACAGATTCTAAAGCTACTATAAAGCTTCCTTTCAATATTCCTCCACCAATATAATAACCTACTACCATAACTATAGACCCTATAACCATTGATGTAGATAATATAAATTTATTTTTGTATTTTTTAACTAATATTCCTACTATCAGTCCTTCCGCTCCTTTTATTATTAATGTAAATAATGCCCAATGTGCATAGCCACTCAAAATATCAGCAAGAGCTGAGCCTATTCCTCCAGCTACCATTCCAGCTACAGGACCAAATAAAACAGATGTTATGAATATTATGCTATCCCCAATATTTATAAAACCATTAGTCGCAGGTACAGGAATTTGAATCAACATTGTACCAACACAAACCATTGCCATCATAAGTCCCATAATAACCAAGCTAGATAATTTTGTATTTCTCATAGAATTTCCCCCCATAATATTATTTCAACTTCATTATACCAGGGAAAATTTCACATAACAATAATTATTGAACCGATACAATCTTATTTTTTGTCACACTTTGTAACTCCTTTATATCCAGAAAACAATCCACTCGCAGTAAGTCCTGCTATTACGCCATCTACTATACTCTGTTTTGTATCTACATTACTTTCATATAATACGCATAATACTATTCCTACAACTAATGATACTAGTGGTGCAAACCGTTTTGGAACTCCTGCCGTTTTTATAACCTGAGTTATACCAACTATCATAGATATTATTATAGGATTTAAATAACCCTCCACTTGATTCACCTCCTATAATATATTTATTCACAAATTTAAAAAAGGGCACTAGGCCCTTTAAATGTATTCATTTATATAGTTGATTTTTTTATTAAACATCTTCTTTAAAATATCAATACACTTATTATCTTTTACACATATATTCCCCAAAAATACAGCTTCCTCTACATCTATATAAGAAAAAGCTAATTGACTAAATGTATTTATATCAATAGAAACATCATCTTCTTCATGAGTAAATACTATTTTATTATTTTTTATCAAAAATGTCTTATTATTTTGCTCTATAAATCTATCTTCTACTCTTAATTTTAAATCTATATCTTTTATATTCAAGTTTTCCATAAATTTATGAACATTTATTATTCTTCCCATCATAAATGGTTTTATATTTATATCTATTTTTTTAAGAGCTGGAATTATAAGCTTTATTTTATCATCTATTACAGAGTTAATACTAGCTTTTTTAAATTGAGTATTATGATTATATATAAATTTCAATATAGATTTTAAAGCATCTATATTTTTATATGCAATTTCTCTTACAAACATAGTATCATCCATTTTAAAGTATATTATATAGCCATCCATCTTTTTCTCATTTTCATGTATATATACATATCCACTTTCTGATTCTATTTCTTTAAATAATGTTTCATAATACATTTTATCTCTTTTTACATACCCATTCTTATCTTCTAGAAAATAATCATAAATTTCTATAATCGAATCAATATCTTTATTTGAAGCTTTTTTAAAAACACCATTTAATTTAAAATCTTTTAAAAGTTCCATATTTATTTCATAATTAATCTGATCGTAACAATGCTCATATCCAAATTTTCTATACAATCTATAATCTATAGGCATAAGTATAGATACTACTTGCCCCTTATTATAAAGATAATCAAGAGACGAAATCATCATATCTTTCATAGCTCCCATTCCTCTAGCTTCTGGAAGAGTAGATACACCTACAATATAAGATGTATCGTATATTTTATCGTTTATCTTTATTTTATATTGATTTAGTTGAAGAGATGATATTATCTTTTTATTATATTCAACCACCAATGTATTTTCACATTTATATTTATTATCAAAATAATAGTTCATAAACATTTCAGTATCGCCAAAGCAATATTCCCATATATTTTTTATTTCTTGTAAATCATTATTATATGCAAATCTAATTTTCACATTATACCTCCAACACAGTATATTTCTCTACGAATTTATGTGGGTAATAAGATAATTTGGCTTTTCTTAAACCTGCAACGCCTAAATCTTCTTCTCTATTTACGAATTTTGCCTCTTTAAATTCATTTTCTAAAAATAATTTATTAATTATAGGATATAATCCTCTTATTTCTGCATTGGCTTTTTCTACATGTATAAGCGCCATATCATCATTTAAATATTCTCCAAAAGTAAATGCCTCTAATTTAGAGTCTATATATATTCCTCCTACCTTCACATCTAAATTATCATAGTTTTTAAATATTTTCTCAATTGCAATTTTTTCACTTGATATACCCTCATCATCTTCTTTATTCTCAGTCCACTTTTCTAAAAGATTTAAGCACTCTTCAAAATTATCTTTATTCAATCTTTTATATTCAAATCTTCCTTCATACTCTTTTAAAAAATAGTTAATATGATTTCTTTTCTTTTGATATTTTTTACCTATAAGATTCCTTAAATTTTCACCTAAATAAACGTAATCAAAATAATCTCTTTCCTCTATATAATTAAATTTCCTATCATAATTTTCCTTTAAAAACTCAACAAATTCTCCTGTTACAGCTCTTAAATTAATACTTTGATTATTATCTTTAAAATATCTAATAATAAATTCAAATGCATCTTTCAAATTTTCCTTTTTTGCCAGAGGAATAACAGTAAATTTATGATCTTCATATTCACCTATAATAATTATAAAGTTGCTTCCTTTGTAATACATAGTTTTATATAAATGCTGCCACATGAATAAAGTTGTAAAGTTATATTCACAAGCTTCATAATTTAAATTTTTTAAATATTTATCTAGTTCATCCTTTGCTTCTATATCTACTGGTTTAAAAATATGAATCTACCTCCTTTGACCCTATCTATTCTATCACATATTCTTGTATACCCTCAACAGGTATTTATAATCACAAAGTTAAAGTCTTTAATAGGTTTTTAATATATTTCCCATTTTATTATTTGATACACTTATTAATTTTTTAAAATAGCTCAATAATATTAAATGGAGGTGCCTTATGAAAAAAACACTCTTGGTAATACTTACTATGCTATCAATTATTCTTTGTGCTTGTACACAAACACATGAAGAATCTATAAATTGTAGCCTAAATAATAATTTACTATCTGTTCACTTTATAGATGTAGCACAAGGCGATAGTACTCTTCTAATTTCTCCTGATAATAAAACCATGTTAATAGATGCAGGAGATAATTTTCATGGACAAAAAGTAGTTGATTATTTAAATAGACTAAACATCAAAAAAATAGATATTTTAATAGGAACTCATCCTGATTCAGATCATATAGGAGGTCTTGATTGTGTAATAAATAATTTTGATATAGGATGTTTTTATATGCCCAATAAAAGCCATAACACAAATACATTTAAAGATGTTTTACTGGCCTCCAAAAACAAACACTTAAAAATCAATGCAGCTAAATCAGGAATACATTTTTCATTAGGCAAATTTATTAATTGCTCTATTTTAAGCCCTATGAAAATTTATAATGAAAACAACTTATGTTCATTGGTTGTAAAATCTGTTTATAATTCTAAAAGTTTTTTATTTACAGGAGATGCTGAATATGAAAATGAGCAAGATATGATAAAATCAAATTTCAACATAAAGTCAAGTATTTTAAAAGTAGGACATCATGGTAGCTCTTCTTCAACAAGTGAGGCTTTTTTATTAAAGGTAAAACCCGATATTGCAGTAATTTCTTGTAAACTCAACAATAAATACAATCATCCAAGCGAAAAAACATTGACTCTTTTAAAAAAATATAACATCCCTTTATATAGAACCGATAAACAAGGTGATATAGTACTTTTTTGTGATGGTTATAAAGTTTTTAGTTATAAAAAACCATTAACCAAGTATAATAAATGGTAAAATAAGGAGATATTCACATAAAATGGCATCTCCATCTTTTATATACTAGCTATATCCCTAACTACAACAGAAGCTATTATAAGACCTCCAACCGATGGTACAAACGATGTACTTCCAGGAGTTTCTCTCTTTGACTCACTAGATATAGTTATAACAGGCTTTATAGGTTTTTCTGTAGAATATACAACCTTTAATTTTTTTATATTTCTATCCTTTAATTCTTTCCTCATAACCTTAGCCAAAGGACACATATGAGTTTTAGTTATATCTGTAACTTCAATCTTTGTAGGATCTAATTTATTTCCCATTCCCATACAGCTTATTATTTTTATATTATTTTTGTAGCATCTCTCTATTAAATCTATTTTAGATGATACCATATCAATAGCATCCACTACATAGTCATAATCTTTACTTAACAGTTCATCTGCACTATCTTTGTCATATAATCTTTTATAAGCTACAACCTTTATATCAGGGTTTATATCAAGTATTCTCTCCTTCATACATTCAACTTTACTTTTTCCAACTGTACTATGAAGAGCTGGTAGTTGTCTATTTATATTGGTTATATCTATATCATCATGATCTATCATTATTAAAGTTCCTATCCCAGCTCTAACTAAGGCTTCACATACAAAACTTCCAACTCCACCTACTCCAAAAACTGCTACTCTTGAATTTTTAAGCTTATTCATTCCTTCATTTCCTAATAAAAATTCCGTTCTCATAGAAAAATTTTTCTTCATATTATTCCTCCTATTTTTATTTTTTAACCTAAAATACCTATATAAATCATATAATATTAACGATATATCATTAAAGGAAGGTGATATTATGATAAACAAAGTAAATAGCACTAGGATTAACATTATGAAAATCACCAATAAATCTTCAGTTAATAATATACCCAAAATCGATCCAATAACTAAAACAAATAAAGCTACGAATGATACATTAAGCTCTAACTTCGCATTAAATTCGGACTATTTTTATAGTAAACTACAAAACAAGAAAAAAGACAATATAAAATTCAAAAAACCACCTAAAAAAATCACTTACAAAAAACAGAATAAAAAAAATATAGTTTTAGCAAAAGAAGATAAAGATATAATTTTGGCAATAAGAAATTTTGTAAGTAAGTATAATGAATCTATTCTATATTTAAAAAAATCAACAAAGTACATAAATGATTATCCAATAACTAAAATATCTAAATTAATAATAAATTACAAAGACATTTTAAAATTAACAGGAATATATTTAAATAATGAAAATTATTTATTATTCAATGAGGAAATTTTAAAGTCTAACTTAGATAAAAATAAAAAAGAAATATACTCTATATTTGACCTTGATAACGGATTTATAAAAAAAGTATTAGATGAAATAAGCTCACTTATACATATATAATTTCTTTATGTTTAAAATTATTAGAATATGCCCAAGCCATATATTAATAAATATGTAAGGGGTGATTTTTTGAGAAAATTAATATTTATTTTAAGTATTTTAATAGGAATCAACTGTTTTATGCTTTTTCCTAAGTCCTATAATACCTTAATAGATAAAAGTATAGTGGATAACTATTTAAATTCTTCTGAAGATGAACCAAAAAATGAGGTTCTAAGAAAACAAATAATAAAAAATGTTCTAAATGCTACTGGATATAACAATTGGAATGAATACATAGATTATATAGATCTTAAAATATATAAGTTAAATGCTTTACCAAATGATAAGCAAGATATTCTATTTAATCTAAACTTATCAAAAGACAACGCATTAATAGCTATATATGAAGATACTATGAAGGATAAATATTTTTATAAAAATAAAATAACAAATCTGTCTCCAGTAAAAAATATAGCTTCTTTTAAAAATTTTCTGGTAGTAGAACAATTGTTAGATGAACGTTTAGGTGCTTTTTTCATAGATAATTTTGTTGAAGTATTCTATTTTGATAAGAATACATTTAAAAATACTTTCAAAAAATCTATTTATTATGATGAAATATACAAGGATATTTGGCTTGATAAAAATGCACCTAATGATATCTGGAATAAAAATATTCAAAAAACATCAATAGATTACCTAGATGAAGATATTCCTAAAATACTTGCCGTAACTACCAATATTAAAGCAAAAGCAAAATCTGTATCTACGCCTAAGAAAGAGGATTTTAAAGAGATTAGTAAGACTTCTCAGCAGGAACTGTATACTTGGGATGAAAATGAAAAGATTTTTAAATTAACAGAAAAAAAACAGTTGAACGAGCAAAAAAGCGAATTCTAAGAAATTCGCTTTTTGCATATTAATTTAATGAAACTATAATTGTTACCCAATAGTTTTCTGGATCTAGAGCCTCTTTTTCCGTAATAGCTGGATATCTTATAGATCTAATATAGAAATTTTGCGAAGTTTCATCCCAACTTATGCCTCCTCCAGGCTTTTGGAAAACCTTAGTGCTTTTGCCTGAATTTAAATCATAAACAAATAAACTTACTTTATCATTTGGTAAAGGAGTTGAATACACTACTTTACTATTATCTGGTGAAACTTCATAACTTATAGTTCTAGAAGACTTAACTATTAATTTTTTTTCTTTTCCGTTTGAATTTAATTCCCATAGTTCATAATTTTTATTCTCCGCATTCCTTTTTCTTTCTATGTTCTTTTTTATATAACGTCTTCTAGTTTTATTTTTTTCAAAAAACTTTTCCTCTTCTAACTTTGTTAATTCTTTATAGTTATTAGTTTTTAAATTATATAAAAACGGTATGTCATTATATGTTTTTATATAAATTTCATCCCCTCTTGTATGTTTTTTAACATCACTAAAATATTAATTTTCCTACTTTTTATCGTTACAAAGAAAAAATGTAACTTGAAAAATAGTTCCTCTTTTATCACCTAAAATTTTTATACTTCCATTGTGTCTTTTTACAAGTTTATTTACAAGTGAAAGTCCAATTCCAGTTCCAGAAAACTTTTTTGATCTATTTTTATCTACAGTATAAAAAGGTTCAAATATTTTTCTTTTATGCTCATCAGGTATTCCAATTCCAGTATCTTCAATTTCAATATAGTTTTTATTATTTTTAATATAACCTCTTACAAATATCTTTCCATCATTAACATTATACTTTATTGAATTATCTATAATATTTATGAATATCTGCATAAAACTTTCATAATCCATAAGAATATAAGCAGATTCAATATTTTTTATTATTTCAATTCCAAATTTGAAAGCTTTTCCACTCATTCTCTCACATATATCCATAAGAAGTTTTTTTGTATCTATTTTTTGCTTTTTTAATTCAAAATCATATTTTTCAATTCTAGATAAATGAAGTGTATTTTCAATCATATTGTCTAATCTTTTTAATTCTTTCTCTGCTATTTCTTTTGATTTATAAACAATATCTCTATCATCTTCATAAAGAGTCATTAAATCTATTTGTGCTTTAACTACTGTTAAAGGAGTTTTAAACTCATGAGTAATATTTCCTATAAATTCTTTTTGCCGTTTTTCAAGTTTTTGAAGTTTTACTATAGCAAGTTGTAATTTTTCTTTTTCACTATTGATTTGATTAATATTTCCTTTTATTTCATTTGCCATAAAGTATATTCCTTTACTTAAATCGCCAAACTCATCATTTTCATCTAATCTATTTACAGATTCATAATTTCCTTTTTCAATTTCTTTTACTGATTTTTTAAGAGTTAATATATTGTTTACAATTTTTGAAAAATATAATCTAGCCAGTATATAAGTAATTACTAACGAAGCAATTCCAACTTTCAGAAAAAGTTTTTCTATATATTCATAAAAAAGTCTTTCTTTTTCTGTGTAGTATTCAAATTTTAATACTCCTATTTGTTTTTCAAAATCATAAACAGGTGCTAAATAAACTACTTTATCTCCACTTTTTTTATATATAATTTTATTATCAAGTGCATCAGACATTATTTTTAACTTTTTCTCATCTTGTAAATAGGCTTGAGAACTTCCTATCTTATTTCCCTTAATATCATAAATGGAAACATATAAATCTAGTATTCTTCCTAAATCTAATACCATGTCTTTTCCAGTTTGAAGATAAAAACTTTCAAAATCTTTACTGTTACTCTCTAGAAATTTTTCTCTTATATATAAATTAGCCGTTTTACTATTGTCTTTTAGAAATGTTTCATAAGACTGTTGTTGGTTTTCTTTAATTCCTTTTAACATAAGAAAGCTTATTATAGAAAGATTGAAAACGAGTAGCAAAATAATAAATATAGTTGATTTTATTTTTATACTAATTTTCATCTAATTCTCCTACCAATTTGTATCCAATTTTTGGTACAGTTTTTATTACCCCGCTATAGTCTCTAAGTTTTTTCCTTATTCTTTGTATATGTATATCAATAGTTCTGTTGCCTCCAATATACTCTTGTTCCCAAACTCTATCAAGTATTTCATCTCTTGTAAAAGTTTTTCCTATATTTCTAGCAAGAAATGTTAATAAATCAAATTCTTTAGGCTTAAAATCTATTGTTTCATCATCTATATAAACTACTCTTTCCTTTAAACAAACCTTTATTTTATATATCTTAATAACATTATCCTCTTGTATTTTTTGTATATCATTGTGTACTTTTTTAATTCTTCTACTAAGTGATCTTATTCTTGCAAGAAGCTCCAGCATATCAAATGGTTTAGTTACATAATCATCTGCTCCAAGTTCAAGACCTAATACTTTATCAACCAAATCATTTTTTGCTGTAAGCATAATTATCCCCATTTTTGTATTTTCTTCTATTCTCTTACATACATCGTATCCATTAAGTTTTGGCATCATTACATCAAGAATAAGTATATCTGGCTTAAATTTTTGTATTTTATATATGGTCTCTTCTCCATCATAAGCCGTATATACTGTATATTTTTCGCGATTTAGAGCATACGCTATTGAATTAGTTATATTCTCTTCATCATCCGCTACAAGTATTTTTATTTCCATATTTTTTCTCCCCTTTGATTTCATTTTCTAAACCATAAAAATATATTTTAATTTCTTTTGGAACAATATAGTTCGGCTATAACTAAAATTAAAATAAAACTAGTTTAATGTAACTATACTTGTATCAAAATATCTATATTCTTTATTATCTTTTTTTATAATCTTTATTGATAGTACATAAAATTGTTTTGATGATTTATCCCAAAATATAGATGATGAAATTTTTTGAAGAATTGAAATGCTTTTTCCTGTTTTTAAATCATAAATAAATTGAATTACATTTCCTTTTTCTCCATAAATAGAATATGCTACTTTGCTATTGTCTGGTGAGATTTGAATACCGCCTCTAAAATCACCTTTATATATAAGCTTTTTATTTTTCCCATTTGAATCTAATTCCCAAAGTTCACGATTACCTGAGTCATTATCTTTCAATTTTGCTACATATTTAATCTTTTTTTCATGAAGTCCAAATTCTTTAGCCTCTAACTCCGTTATTTCTCTATATTCATTAGTTTTTAAGTTATATAAAAACGGTATTTGATTATATGTTTCTAGATAAACTTCATCCCCTTTTTTATTTCTATTAAGTATTCTATTGTTTTTTGTTTGATATTCATACATTTCTTTAAAATTCTTTATATACTCTTCAGTAATACATTCTTCAAGAATATCTTCATTTTTATAATTTATCTCTCTTTTAATAAATTCTTCACAACTTAATTTACTGAAATCCTTCATTTTTTCAACTAATTCTTCTGGAAGCTTAATATCTTTTTTATTTCCATTTAAGTCATATTCATATATTTTCATACCTTTTGTAGCTATAATTTCATTCTCATCTGTAAATTTAATGCTACCTTTAAATCCATCTTCAATTTTCTTTTCCATTCCAGTTTTAAGGTCTATAAGATATATATTTTTTTTATCATTACTTAATATTGTTTTTGAATACAATATATACTTTTCATCTTTTGTAATATCCATTATTCTTAGATATATCTTATAGTTATTATAAGTATTATTAGTCAAATTTTGAACCTCTCCATTTTTTGTATTGTAAATACAAATATTAGAAACCTCTTCATTTCCAGCTTCAGTTGATTTTCCCTTTATTCCTAAAATTTTTCCATTATCAAGCCAATAGTACCCACCAAAATTTTCAATTTTATCAATTTCTTTAATACCTAGAACATCATTAATATCTCTTTGTTGGTTTTCAAGTACTACTATATTTTTATTTTTTTCAGTAGCACTACAATTAGTTACTCCTATACATACCCCTATAGCTAATATGAAAGAAATAGATATTACTTTTTTAAATTTCATATTTTAACCCCCTTCTATTTATTTTACAGTTTTATTATACACATTTTTCTTTTCCAAAAAATAAAAAAAATGTTTCTAAAATGTAAATTTTTGATTTTTTTATAAAATATAAAAAAAAATAAAAAAATGGTTCCAACATAATTTGTTGAAACCATTTTTTTATTTATAATTGGCGGGAATATGTAGGAATCGAACCTACCCAGGAAGCTCTTAACTCCCCGAACTGGTTTTGAAGACCAGAGGCAACACCAGCCACCATCTACTCCCATGTTGTACCTTTCCCTTGGCACCTCTATATAATAACATGCATATTGTATTTTTGCAAGTACTTTTTGTCACTTTCGACAATATTTTGGCAGAGTAATAGAAAACAATAACGAAAACTAAATAAAAACACCCCATATTTAAATATTATTTACAAACTCATTTATAAATATACCTATAAAAATAAGCCACTTGAAACCTAATTAATCTCAAGCGACTTTTATATAGCACTATATACTTAAAATAAATCAGTACTTAAATATATACTGTACCCTATAGAGTGGACACTAAAAAAAGTCTATTCTATAGGGTATTTTTATGTATAATAGAAAAAAAGACGAATGGTGGAAGATAAAATGAGTAATAAAATATTTACAGAAAAAGAAATAAGAATACTTT
>NZ_JAOASI010000004.1 GCF_025210165.1 Tepidibacter sp. | reverse complement strand
GCAGCATTCTTTTTATCAATTGCTGTTTTTCTTCTATTGGATATCTTTTATTGTTTTTTGCCATAGGTCTAATCTCCTTCATTATCTTTATTCGAGAATATCATTAATTCTTTCCTACGACAACTATCTTACCACAGGGGGCTAATCCTAAAAATAAAACAATCCTGCTTGTATATTTACGTAATATAACTCCAACATTATATTTCTTTGCGCCAAAACTATAGCTAATCATTGGACTTATTCCTTGACCAAAGCCTACAACAATCATGTTATAAATATAACGAGAATACCCTATAATTGTCATTCCAGCAACGCCAATAAGCCCCATCCTTTTCATAATAACTGCATTCATAATAAACAATGTTATTGAAGATGATAGTTGTCCAATAAGTTCTGAGCTACCATTAGTTAATGTTTGTTTTAAATCTTCTTTAATAAATTCATATTTTTTGAAATGAAACAGTGTTTTAGAACTTACAAAATAGGCTATCATGATAATTGTTCCAACTATAACTGCAATTTCCGAAGCATAAGCCACGCCCTTTATACCTTGCTGTAAAATCACAATAAATACATAGTCTAGTAGTATATTAAGTATAGTTGTTATCAATGTATTCATCATAAAAAGATTTGGTTTGCCTTCACAGCGTAAAAACATCCCCAAAATGATATTGAGCATCATAAATGGATATACCCATAACATTATACCGTAATATAATTTTATTATATCTCTTATATTACTTTCTAAACCTACGTGATATATAATTGGTTTTAACATCAAAGTAAAAGATATAGATAAAAGTGTAAAAGCAATCATTCCTGTTACTAATGTTTGGTTAAAACAATTAATACTTTTATCAATATTTTTTTCTCCTAAGCGTCTTCCAGCTAAAGATCCCCCCCCTGCTCCAATCATAATACCTACAGCTAAAAAAACAAAAAGTATAGGCAACCCAAGATTAATCGCTGCTAAGGCATCTTTACCAATTGACTTTGACACAAAATATCCATCTACTATACTCACTAAAGACGATAATATCATAGCAATAATAGATGGTATAGAATACTTCAAAATATGTTGTAACGGTTGCTTTTCAATTAATTCTAATTTCATAAAAAACTCCTCTCTATTCTTATAGTTTTTACATATCTATAAGTATATAGGAGTATTAAAATATAAACTTCTGAATTTGTGCTTTATTTTATTGGTATATATATATCTATTGAAAAATAATTATTTTCACAGTCTACAACATTATATTTAATAAATATTTTTCGTGTTTCCAATTCTATTTTATGATTTGTTTTAATCAACCATACACTAAACAATCCCTGAAAAGTTTCAAATACCTTTGCACTAGGTCCCTCAAAGTTATAAAGCATATACCTCCCACCCTTAATTATCATGGTAGCAAAGTCAGATTTAATATTCTTAGTTGTAGTAACACAAATATCTGTAATACACCGCTCTGGATCAGTTAGTATAGGATCATCATAGGATATTTGAATCAGCCAACTTTGTTTATCAAAATACATATTATAATTTTCACAAAATCCTTCCCAATGATTTCTAAGATTATGATAATTACCAATAAATCTATTATAAATCACTTGTATATCTTGTAGCTCTACTAATTCCATTTTATTGTTATAATAATCATAATCTTTATTCGTAAGGTCTGCAAAAAATCCTTTATTATTTTCTATAATTTTATTATCAGTAAAATACTTTTTCAAAACAGCTGGTGACTTTTTATAATGTTTTTTAAAAGCTGTACTATAATTAGATGAACTATATCCATAACTTGCACTGATTTCAGTTATAGATTTATCCTGCTCTCTTATTATCTGAGTAGCACTTCTCTCTATCTTAAGTCGCTTAATGAATGCATAAACACTTTCCCCTACCTCTGATTTGAATATTCTATTAAAATAATATTTAGAAAAATGGCAATGCTCTGCAATTTTTTCTACACTCAAATCTTCTTCTAAGTGTTCCTTTATATAATCAATAGCTTCAATAATTATTTTTTTGTACAAAACAATACACCCCATAATAAATTTTTATTTTAATAAGTATGTTCTAACTCATTTATAATATACCATATTCTCCAAGATAGAACTATTATTTCAAAAACAAATGGAAAATGATGATCATAATTATGACCATCATTTTTACAACTAAATATTAAAATTTAAAACTAATGCATATTAATGTACCTTTTGTAAATTAAATTCTTTTTTAAGCTTTTTTAAAGCTCTTTTTTCTATTCTAGATACATATGACCTAGATATATCTAGTCTTTGGGCTATTTCTCTTTGAGTTTTATAACCACTTTTAGTAAGTCCATACCTTAATTCTACTATTTCTTTTTCTCTTAATGTCAATACTTGATTTATTTTTTCATATAACTTTTTGACCTGTATTTTAAGTTCAACTTCATCAATAACATGATCTACATCTGTTCCAAGTATGTCTATTAGAGATATTTCATTATCTTAAATATATTATCAACAAAAAATTCGTCTACTCGCTAACGCGGTGACTCATGTCGCCAACGATCCTTACAGGCTCCGTTGCTCAAAAATAGTTGAAAATATAGCTTTTTTAACAAGTTATCCACAAAGCAAAAAATGATATAATTTCCTATAGGATAAAAAAGCTAATGAGAATATAAAATAAGAGGCTATTAGCCTCTTACTTTATATTCTCAAATGCAGTTGATAACATAAGTTTTATTCTATTTATTTGATTAACTTCACTAACTCCAGGGTCATAATCTACAGCTACTATATTTGATTTTGGATATCTACTTTTAAGCTCTTTTATTACTCCTTTACCAGTTATATGATTAGGAAGACAGCCAAAAGGTTGCATGCATACTATATTCTCAACACCATCTTCTATAAGCTCTATCATTTCTGCTGTTAAAAGCCACCCTTCTCCCGTCTGATTTCCAAGAGATACAACTGAACTTGCCTTATTAGCTAGTTCATATATCTTATTTGGAGAATTAAAATTTTTACTTTTATTTAGATGTTTTCTTATATAGTTTCTTATATGCTCTATGAAATCTATTGTTATTTTGCTTATATCTTTATTTATTTTCTTCCCTGATAAGTATTCATATCTATATATATTCCCATAAATACTATACAAAAAAAAGTCTATAAGATCTAAAACTACAACCTCTACTCCTTCTTTTTCTAGCATTTTTATTATATTATTATTAGCTAGAGGATGATATTTAACCAATATTTCTCCTACTATACCAACTCTTGGTTTTGACTTATATACTATTTCTAAATTATCAAAATCATGTATTATATTTTTTATATTCTTTTTAAATTCACCTAATTTTCCATTTATGATATTTTCAAAACATTTTAAACTCCAACTGTCATATAGTCTATTTGCAGAACCTTTAACCTTCTCATAAGGTCTTGTTTTATATAATACTCGCATAAATAAATCTCCATATATACAACCCATAGCAACTTTTTTTATAAGACCTATACTTATTTTAAATCCAGGATTTTTCTCCATTCCAGATAGATTTGCAGAAATAACAGGAATATTATTAAATCCTGCATCTTTTAATGCCTTTCTTAAAAAACCTATGTAATTACTAGCTCTACAGCCACCACCCGTTTGAGATATTATTATTGATGTATTATTTATATCATATTTATTAGATTTTAAAGCATTTATTATCTGACCTACAACTATTATAGAGGGATAGCACGCATCATTATTTACGTATTTAAGTCCTTCATCTATACATTTTCTATCCAAGGACTTAATTACTTCTAAATTATATCCTTCACTTTTAAATGCCTCTTGTATAAATCTAAAATGTATAGGAGACATTTGAGGACATAATATAGTATGAGTTTTCTTCATATTCTTAGTAAAAAATATTTTTTTATCATCTGACTGAGATTTTTTTATGTTCTTATTTTTTTCTTTAATTGCAGATATTAAGGATCTTATTCTAATACTTGCAGCCCCTAAATTATTTACTTCATCTATCTTAATCAAAGTATATATCTTTGTATCAAGTATTTCCTTAACTTGGTCACTAGTTACTGCGTCAAGTCCACAACCAAATGAATTGAGCTGTATAATCTCTAAATTGTCATTTTCCTTAACATAGCTTGCTGCTGAATAAAGTCTTGAATGATACATCCATTGATCAAGTGCTCTTAGAGGTTTTTTTATTTTCCCTAAATGAGATACACTATCCTCAGTTAAAACAGCTATTGAATTAGATGTTATTATATTTTGTATTCCATGATTTATTTGAGGATCTATATGATATGGTCTACCAGCTAAAACTATACCTATTTTTGAATTTTCCTTTAAGTATCTTACAACCTCTTCTCCTTTTTTTCTTATATCATTTTTAACTCTAACATCTTCATCCCAAGCCTTATTTACTGCTATATCAATTTCTTTTTTTGATACTTCAAACTCTCTTAATATATCATACATCCTTTTCATAAGTCTTTTCTTATTGTCATAAGGTATAAATGGATTAATAAGCTTTATATTATTTTCCTTTATTATATTCATATTATTTTTAATAACTTCAGAATATGATGTTACTACAGGGCAGTTAAAGTTGTTATTTGCATTTTTAAATTCTTTTTTTTCATGACTTATACACGGATAAAATATAATATCTACCCCTTTTTTTGCAAGATAATTTATATGCCCATGAACCATTTTAGCTGGATAACAAGTTGATTCTGACGGTATACTATCCATTCCAAGCTCATAAATTTTACTTGAGGAATGAGGTGATATTTCCACTCTAAATCCAAGTTCATTAAAAAAGGTAAACCAAAATGGATAGTTTTCATATATGTTAAGTACTCTAGGTATACCTATAGTTCCCCTTTTAGCTTTTTCTTTTTCTATAGGAGTGTAATCGAATATTTTATTGTATTTATATTCATACATATCAAATGCATGCTGAGATTTTATTTGATTAACTCCTTTTTCACACCTATTCCCAGATATGAATTTCTCACCATTTTGAAATTTATTTATAGTAATAGAGCAGTTATTAGAACATTTTTTACACCTTGTAGATATAGTTTTGACTGAAAAATTCTTTAATTCTTCTTCTATTAAAAGATTTGTTTTATATCCATTAAAGTATCTATTTTTAGATATTATAGCCGCACCATATGCTCCCATAAGACCTGATATATCTGGTCTTACAACTTCTTTTTCTAGTATTTTTTCAATACATCTAAGTATAGCATCATTATAGAAAGTCCCACCCTGGACTACTATGTTATCCCCTAAATCATTTTTATCTTTTATTTTTATTACTTTATAAAGAGCATTTTTTACTACAGAGTATGAAAGCCCAGCTGATATATCAGATATGTCATATCCTTCTTTTTGAGCCTGCTTTACTTTTGAATTCATAAATACAGTACACCTAGATCCTAAATCTACTGGCGTCTTAGCCATCAATGCTTTATCTGAAAATCTCTTAACATCCATATTAAGAGATTTTGCAAAAGTCTCTATAAAGGATCCACACCCAGATGAACACGCTTCATTTAACATTATGTCATCTATTACACCGTTTTTTATTTTTAAGCATTTCATATCTTGTCCACCAATATCTAAAATAAAATCTACACCCGGCAAAAAATGCTTAGCTGCATTATAATGTGCAACAGTTTCAACTTCCCCATAATCTAAAGATAAAGCTGATTTTAATAAATCTTCTCCATATCCAGTTGAAGTCGAATATACTATATTAGCTTCTTTTGGTAGCTTAAAGTACATATCCTTCAATATTTTAACTGCCAACTCAAGAGGTCTTCCTTCATTTAATCCATAAAACGAGTATAGTAAATTTTTATTATCATCAATAAGAGCAACTTTAGTTGTTGTAGATCCTGCATCTATTCCTAAATAGCAATTTCCCTTATACTCCTTAATATCATTTTTTTTAATTTTATTTTTTCTATGTCTTTTTCTAAATTCTTCGAGTTCATATTTATCATTAAATAAAGCCTCCATATTAGATGATTTCATAGTTCTTAAATTATCTAACTTATATAAATTATTTTTTAGCTTCTCAAATTTTATTATATTCTTATTTTTTGATTCTATAGCTGCTCCTAGTGCTACATAAAATTGAGCATCTTTTGGAAATATAGCTTCGTTATCACTCAAATTTAATGTTTCCTTAAATCTATTTCTAAGCTCTGATAAAAAATAAAGTGGTCCTCCCAAAAACATTACTCTTCCCTTGATACTTTTCCCGCAGGAAAGCCCTGTTATAGTTTGATTCACAACAGCTTGAAATATAGAAGCTGCTATATTTTCCCTACGAACTCCTTGATTTATAAGAGGTTGTATATCACTCTTTGCAAACACTCCGCATCTAGCAGCAACTGGATATATATCAGTATAGTTTTTTGCAAGATCATTAAGACCTATAGGATCTGTATTTATCAAGGATGACATCTGATCTATAAATGCGCCTGTTCCTCCTGCACATGTTCCATTCATTCTTTGTTCTATTGATCCCTCAAAAAAAGTTATCTTAGCATCCTCTCCTCCAAGTTCTATACAAACATCAACATTCTCTTTAGAAGATTGAATTGCTTTTGTACAAGCTACAACTTCTTGAATAAACTCTAGATTTAAAATTTTAGCTATACCCATACCGCCCGAACCTGTTATCATAATAGTTGTGCTAAAATCTTTAAATTCATCAAATAAATCATTTATAACTTCTTTAATAGTTTTAGTTATATCTGAATAATGCCTTTTATATTTTTTGAAAACTATATTATTATATTTATCTATTAAGACTAACTTTACTGTAGTAGACCCTATATCCAATCCCATATGCAATAAATCATTCATATAATCCACAGCTTCATAGCTGCAACTCACCCCCTATGCCTTATATGAATTGTATTGTTAATTATATGATTATAATTCATTACTTATCTCTATTTTTTAATATATTTTCAACAATTTCTCTGCTAATATCATGAAATTCTTCTAATATATAATTTATGTCATCTCTAGATTGTATATCTGGTTCTACTATATATACAGTTGTATTTCCCCTTATATGTACTTCATTATATTTTATTTTTTTATTCATATTTAAGCCTCCCATTTGATTATATGAGGCTTAAATGTTGTCCTATTCTTATATAAATAAAAGAGCAGTTAATGGAATAAATAATTCCATTAACTGCTCTTTTATTTATATATTTATTTTTGAATTTGTTCGCCGTTCATAATAGTTCTTTGTCTTACTTGCTTTTCTACTTTAGGGCATCTTATTTCAAGTATTCCACTTTGTAAATTAGCATCAATTGATTCTGCTCTTACACTTGTTGGTAAAGGTATAGTTCTGTTTAATATAAGATTCTCAGTTCCTGTCCATGCAGATCCTGAAATAGAAACAGAATTATCAGTTGCATTTAAATTCATATTATTTATTCCTAAATCTCCTACACATGCAGTAACAACTACATCACTTGCAGTCTCAGAAATATCTATACTTGGTTGAACTACAAAACTTCTCACATAATAATTTTGATGAGCACCTATATATTCTTGTGGTTGAATTCCTTGACCTTGTAAAAATCCTCCATTTTGTAATTGGTTATAATGACTAGCAGAAACAACTGGATGTCCTATAAATTGAGATTGATTATATCCACCCCATCCTTGATTTATATGATTAGTAATTATTCCACTACCAGTATTTATATTAGTATTCATAGCATTTACAGTAGCTGTTGGATTTAAAGAATAAGCTACTGTAGTACCCATATTAGACATATTTGTTGAAACTGGCATAAAGCGTAATTCATTAAAATTTTGATTCATTGTGTTGCCTCCTCGAATTTTTTATTTTTTAACCCAAGAGTATTATGAACAAATATGTACTAATATATTCATTTTTGATTTAATAATTTTAACGCAGGATTTTGTTCTTTAAAGTTTATATTCAATTATTATCTACCTCAATTAATATAAATATTCTTATTCAACCATTGTCTAAAAAATTGTAATTGTTCTTCTGTGTGAAAATGATGTTCTCCATTCTGCATTACTTGTAAATTACAATTAAAACTGTTCATAAATTCACATAGTGCATCAAACTCACACAAATTATCTTCTGAACCGTAGAGAATTGAAGTTGAATTATTCCAAATATCAATAGAATTTTCTTTCACATAGCAATAATAATCCCAATAAAGTGTTTGTCCAGTAGGCGTTGGAATTTCTTTTTCTTCTTTTAATCTGCTTTCACTTACGTTAAACCATGTCATCATATTCTTTATGATACGTTCCATATTTACAACTGGTGAGAGAAACAAACATTGTTTCAACTTCACATTTTTATATGCTAATAGACTAAAATATGCTCCAATACTACAGGCAAATACACTTATATTATTTGATAATACTTTTGCATAACACATAATTGTATTAAGGTCTTGAATGCAGTTTTGAACTTTACAAGCATAGTTTTCATCTTTGCGATCACCATGTTCAGGTAAATCAAAACTAAGTACTTGATAACCTATTTCTGTTGCTTCTTCTGCAAATATAACAATGGTATCATCTTCCTTATTTGACATATGCCCATGAACTACTACAAACAACTTATCTGATTTATCCCCCCATAAAATCGCAGGAATATCTTCTATATTTAAATTTTGTTTTCTCATTACAATTTACCCTCCATAAATATAAACAACTTATTTAGTTTATATTAATTTTTTTGACATTCTTTATAATTCATTTACCTAATAAAATTATAACCTTGTCTCTACTAAACTATCTAGTACATAAATGATTCTGTAATAAAGTTGTCCAAAAATCATAATTCTACTTTTTTAAAAAAAGAGATGTTTTATATCATCCAAATGGACAACATAAAAACACCTCTTATTTTTATACCTTCTGCTTTTCTTTCCTAATTATTCTTCTAATACTGTGTTCTGTAAGATAAAATTGTGCAGCAAGTTCTTTAACAAGCATCCCTTGTTTATACCTATTAAAAATTTCCTTATTCCTTTTCTTTAAACTATTTTTTATACCACTATTTTCACCCCAAGCTTTTTTACTATCACTTTTTCTGGGTATATATAGATATCCACCATCTATATATTCTTGAATCAATTCAAGAATATCATGAGGTAATATATTTTGTGCTTTTTCATATTTCATAATTTTTGCTCCAATCTACATTTAATCTGCACATAACGAAGCAAAGCCCACACAAAAATATTTTAACCTAAACTAATCAAAATTCGGCTCCAAGCAAGACCCTGTTCTATATTTTTTATGTAGTCTTTGCACGGAGCCTTTTCTAACAGTACGCTCAAATACATCTCTCATACATAATCCTCACCTTTCACTAAAATCCTTATTTACTATAGTAATATTTACCATATCATTTTAACTATATTATAACAACATTTTTACATCCATTTTTTGTAACTATTTCTTTGTATTCTTCCATTAAATTTTGCCCCGGAGTATAAGATATGAGTTTGTCTTGTCTTACTCCTAATTGTCTATATTTTATAAGCTTATACCTTACATTTGTATTGTATTTAGCTATAATCTTGCTTACATTATCTACATTATTTTTATTGTTCAGCACTTCTGGAACTATTACAGTCCTTACCTCATATAACTTATCCTTTTCTAGTAAAAACTTTAGATTTTCTAGAACATTAGTGTTATCTTGTCCTGTTAATTTTATATGTTCTTTTTTATCAAAGGATTTTACATCAAGCATAAATTTATCTACTACATCTACAAATTTTAAATGGTTTTTTAATGATATAGAACCATTTGTATCAATAAAATATGAGAGCCCAATTTCCTTAACTCGTTCACCTAGTTCTAGTAAGAATTTTAGATTCATTGTACATTCTCCGCCTGAAACGGTTACTCCTGATACAAAATTTTTCACCTTATTTATTTTATTCAGTATATCCTCTACTGACATACTATTGGCTCTTGGATCACTATTTCTGTCACATGCCTTTAAACATAGTCCACATTGGGTGCACAAGCTACTGTCGTATTCAACAATATTTTTCCTAAACTTTAATGCTTTATTTGGGCATATACCTATACACTTTCCACAGTTGTTACATATATTTATAGTTTCTGGATTATGACAATACAAACAGTTAAAATTACATCCCTGCATAAATATAACACTTCTATTGCCAGGTCCATCAACAGAGCTAAATGGAAGTATTCTATTTACTAAGCCCTTACACATCTTTTCTTATCTTTCTTTCTAATACCTTATTGTTATTTACAGCTCCCATTCCAAAAACTACAGTATCTTGAAGTACCTGCTTACCTTTTTGAAGTTTTTCTATTTCTGACTTTTTAACTAAATATCCAGTGATTCTTATAACATCGCAATCCGTAGAATATAAAGAGAAATATCTCATTTCTTCTTTAAATGCACCTTTTATTATATCTAGTATATATTCCGGGTTTTTCTTCGCCATAGAGTCAAAGTTGAATATATCACCTATCCCAGATGGGAAGTATTTATGAAATTTTGCTGATTGAATTAACTGCTGATGTATCTCAGGTTCTTCTCCTATAGGAATTCTACATCCTGGGCTTATTCCTTCATCTGTATCTATTCCAACTTGTGCATGAAGAATATATTTATTATTTGAAGCTTTACAGTAAATAGCTTCATGCTTATTTACTTCTTCTTCCAGTTTTTGGATTATTCTAATTCCTAATTCATTAGCCCTCTGACTATGGCCAAATCTATCTTCTTTAATGTCTGAATTTATAAAATGATTTACACTCTCAGCAAGTCCAAACATACCAAACATTGCTGTGAAGTTATCTTTTTCTATTAGATTTTCTCTAACCAAGAAACTTGATTCAAAGAAACCACTTTCTTCTACTAAAAATTTTACTCTTTCATCCATGTACTTAGCCATTATTTTTACTGCCTCTGGGAGCTTATTTTCTATAAAATCATTCTCATCTTTTGATGTTTTGCTAAGCCCTGCAAGATTTAATCTAACTAAGGTATGACTTCCGCCTGCTGTATTAAGACCATTGTAACAGCTTACTATTGCATAATTTTGTCCAAAATCATTTAAAAACATTTTATGATTTGCAAAGCTAGGTTTAGCAGTTACAAGAGCTGTTTTTATGCATTCAATTGCAAATTCATCTGAAGTTTCATCAGAATACTTAATAGTTATATTAGGTATTGCATTTTCAAGTTCTCTTTCTGCTTTTAATATAAGTCTTCCAGCTTTTGTATCTTTAGGACCTATATTCGCATGACAGAATGAATCTGTAATAGTTCTATCAATATGAGTTAAAAACAATTTTATAGCTTTATAAGCTTCATCCTCATCCTCTATAAACCTATCAAGTAGTGTATCTATATTTCCTATATAAACAGGAAAAGATGTTATTGATGGAACGTGCTTGTATAAAATTAGTAAACTATTTACTGCTTCCCAAATATCCTTGGGAGGCTCTATACCTAAAAACTCACTTCCATTTGTAATAAATCTTTCATAATCAGGAACTATATATCTAGGTCTGTACGGAGAATTCCCTTCGTTAAGATCACATATTATTCCTTCTTCTCTGTACTTTTGTGCCATCTCACTTATTTCTAGCACATTTAAAGTTCCCTCTGCAGCCCTAGCAAGACTCATAACCTTCTGTTCATAAGTCATAGTAGTATCCTTTATTATGTTCAAAATATTAGTCATGGTTCTCCACTCTCCATTTAAAATATTTTAACCACTTCTAAATGGTTGTTTAACACACTAATGTCAAAAAAACTTATAGTATGCTGTTACTTATATATTATACCCTTTTAATATTTTTATCAAATCTTATTTTCGCCTATACATATATTTTAATCACTATAAATATAATTTTGATATATACCTATTAGTAGAAAGGACGATGTTCATGAACAACACTTGTATTTATCTTAGAAAATCAAGAGCAGATGAAGAAGCTGAAAAAAAAGGTGATAAAGAAACTCTTATAAAACATAAGAAAGCACTACTTAAATATGCAAAAGAAAATAATTTAAATATATTAAAAATTAGGGAAGAAATAGTGTCTGGAGAAAGCCTAATGCACAGACCTCAAATGCTACAACTTTTAAATGATGTAGAAAATAACCTATACGACTCTGTTTTATGCATGGATATAGATAGACTTGGAAGAGGTAATATGAAGGAACAAGGTCTTATTCTTGAAACATTTAAAAATTCTAATACTAAAATAATAACACCTAGAAAGATATACAATTTAGAAGATGAATTTGATGAAGAATATTCAGAGTTTGAGGCATTTATGGCTAGAAAAGAGCTTAAAATAATAAATAGGCGTCTTCAAAATGGTAGAATAAGAAGTGTTGAAGATGGAAATTATTTAGGAACTCTTCCTCCGTATGGATATGAAATTTGTTACAAGGATAACTACAGGACATTAACTCCTCATTCAGAACAATCTATAGTAGTGAAAATTATATTTGATTTATATACAAATCATCATTTAGGATCTAAAAAAATAGCTGATAAACTAAATAACATGAACTATAAAAGCTATACAGGTTCAAATTGGTCATCATCATCAGTTCTTTCAATAATAAAAAATAATGTATATACAGGTAGAATACAATGGAAAAAAACTATTAATAAAAAATCAAATGAAATAGGCAAAAACAAAGAAACTAAGATTAGACCAAAAACAGAATGGATAGATGTTCAGGGAAAACACAAAGCTATTATTTCTTCAAGAACATACGAAAAAGCTCAAAAAATTCTATCAAGTCGCTCTCATAGCCCTTTTAATTCAAAAGCTAAGATTTCAAACCCTCTAGCAGGAGTTATTAGATGTTTTTATTGTAATTCATCTATGGTTCTTAGACCATATAAAAATAGAGACTCTCAAATTATGTGTCCTAAAAACTGTTTAAATAAAAGCAGTAAGCTTACATATATAGAAAATAACCTATTATCATCTTTGAAATACTGGTTAAAAAAATATGAACTCGATCTAAATAGGTATTATAATGATGATAAAAATAAGGATAAGTTATTATATAAAAATATCCTCCAAGGCTTAAAAAAAGAGTTGAATACCTTAAATCTTCAAAAAAATAATTTACACGATTTATTAGAAAGAAATATATACGATGAATCTACCTATATATCTAGATTAAATTCAATTAATAAAAAAATAAAAGATGTACAGCATTCTATAGATGAAACTAATAATAAACTAATAAATATTTCTAAAAAATTTGATTTAAGTTGTATTCCAAGATTTACACACCTTCTAGATATATATGAAAAGACAGATAATAATGCATTAAAAAATAGATTATTAAAGTCACTATTAAATAATGTTATATATAAAAAAGAAAAGCATAAAAGAAATGATGAGTTCACATTAATAATTTACCCTAAATTACCAAAAGAGTAGCGAATCGCTACTCTTTTTAAATATTAATGAAATATTTTGTTTAATTCTACTTTTATATCATCAATACTCTTTCCTGTAGCTTTTATCACTGGTATTTTGCTTGATGATGTCTCAATTCCTATAAAATTTGATTTTGATCCTGATACTAATAATGCATCGAAATTATTTAGATAATTTGGATTATTCTTTTCATTAGTATCTATTATATCTATTTGGTAACCTTCTCTTTTTAGATCATTTTTTACAAATGACATAGTTCTTTCAACAGCTATATTTTTCACCATAAAACCTCCTATATTTAAAGTTGATATAAGGTTTAAGATATTTCATTCCCTTCTTTATCTACACCGATAGGATCTTGAAGGGATACCTCTCCTTTATTTTTTTTACCCGCTCTTATGCTCATAAGTATCTCATTTTCTATACACCTTGCAGCATAAGTTGCAAGTCTTGTTCCTTTATCAATATTGAATGTCTCTATTGCCTTTATAAGTCCAATAGTTCCAATAGATATTAAATCTTCTATATCATCTTGATAGTTGGTATATTTTTTCACTATATGAGCTACTAACCTTAAATTTCTTTCTACTAGAATAGATTTGACACTTAAGTCTCCTTGCCTAAACTTTTTTAAATATTCTAGTTCTTCTTTAGGGGTTAGTGGATTTGGAAACGATTTTGTATTTGTCAATATATTCACCCCCCATATAATAAGTCACTTTACATTATATGAGGGTGCTTATATTATTGTGCCTGTACTTGTTTAATATTATTTATATTTTCAATTATATCTTTAAATACAGGGGCCGCAGCCCCTCCTCCTGATTTCCCATCATATACAAATACAGTTACTACATATTTAGGTATTTTTGCTGGATAATATCCAGTAAACCATCCATGTACAAATTTTTTCCCATTAATATAGTATTCTGCTGAACCTGTTTTTCCTGCACTATTTCCGTGTATTCCTTTTATATTTTTAGCAGTACCTTCTTCAACAACTCCTTCCATTAGCTTTTTTGTTCTATTCACTATAAAAGGAGACATAACCACCTTGTCTTTTTCTATTTTATACTTTTCTATCTCATTCATATTTTGGTCTAATATAGAATCAAATAGATATAGTTTTTTATATACTCCATTATTAGCTATTATCTGAGTCATTTGATTTATTTGAAGAGGAGTTACTTCTATATCTCCTTGTCCTATTGATATATTTCCTATAGCATTTCCCTTGACAGAGTCTCCTTTTGGAAGTGGCGTTTCTTTTTCTTCTTCTAACCCTATATCTATTTTATCTGATAGTCCCATTCTCTTTGCAGTTTCTAATATTTTTTTACTTCCCAGCCTTTTTCCTACTTCGACAAATACTGGATTACATGAATTATAAAAAGCTTCTTTAAATGTTTCTTCCCCATGTCCTTCTCTTTTCCAACACTTTATCTTCATTCCATCAAATTCTATATATCCCTTACAGTTGAATTTTTCTTCTTCATCTACTACTCCTTCTTCAAATGCTGCAAGTGTTACTATTATTTTAAATATAGATCCTGGTGGATATTTACATTGAATAGCTTTATTTAATAGTTCTTGATTCTCACTATTTATATATTTTTCTATCTTATTTGGGTTAAAATTTGGTCTTGATGTCATAGCAAGTATTTCACCTGTATTTACATCAGATACCACAACAGCCCCATCTTTATGCTTTTTATCAAGTGCTTTCTCAACTATACTTTGTATGTTATAATCTATAGTCAATTTTATATTCTTATAATTTGTATTATTACTTTTGTATTTTTTAAAACTCCCAGGAATTACATTTTTTCTAGCGTCTACGAATGCCTCTACATATTCTCTGTTTTGATCTTTTAATAAATCATTCTTGGCTTTTTCAATTCCACTTACACCTTTATTTTCATATTTATTTATATAACCTAAAACATGTGTTAATATATTCTCACTTCTATATCTATATTTTTTATTAACTATTAAAATTGCACTCTTACTCTCTATTTCTTTTCTTAAATTCTCATTTAAATATTTTATTTTAAACTCTATCATATTACTTTTGGTCTCAAATTCATTATATATTTCTTTTTCAGAGAGCTTTGTAACTTTCTTTAGTATATCTATTTTTTCTTTATCTAAATTAAAGTTTCTCTTTAGTATTACAACTATATCTTCATTTTCATTATCTGTAAGTTCTACATTATCTCTATCATATATAGTCCCTCTATTACTAGTTAAGTCTATTTTTATTTCACTTTGTCTTATAGCCCTTTCATAATATACTTTACCTTTATAAGCTTGTATATACATAAGCCTTGCAAATAAAGATATAAATATAAATATAAAAGTAAATAAAACTATTGAAAGTCTCTTATCTTGTTTTATTTTACTTTTTTTTCTCAAAAAAACACCCCCTGATAGAAATTATTTTTTCCAATTATCAAGGGGTTAATACTTTAATTAATCATCTTTTTTAACTTTTGACTCTATTATAGATTTTATCTTAGCAACAACTATATCTATAGCAACACTATTATAACCACCTTCTGGCATTATAATATCTGCATATTTTTTATAAGGCTCTATAAACTGCATATGAGCTGGTCTTACAGTAGCAAGGTATTGTTCTATTACTGAATCAACTGTTCTTCCTCTCTCTTCTATATCTCTTTGTATTCTTCTAAGTATTCTAATATCATTATCTGTATCTACAAATATCTTTATATCCAACATATTTCTTAAATTTTCATCTTCTAATACCATTATACCTTCAACAACTATTATATCTTTAGAAAAAATCTCTGTATATTTGTCTAAATCTCTAGTATGTTTTTCAAAGTTATATACTGGTTTTTTAATGCTTTTTCCATCAAGTAAATCATTTAAGTGACCTATTAAAAGTTCATTATCAAACGCAAATGGATGATCGTAATTTGTCTTTAATCTATCTTTAAATTCAAGATGGCTTTGGTCTTTATAGTAAGCATCTTGTTCTATAATTGATAAATTTTCCTCAGGTATACTTTCTATTATAGCTTTAGTTACTGTACTCTTTCCCGAACCAGTTCCACCAGTTATTCCTATTATTAGGGGCCTATTTTTCATTGTCTATCACCTTTCTTAATATATAATTTTCTTTAACACAAGCATCAAACTTGATTTTAATTATTTGTCTAGGATGAGGAGCTACTTCTATTTCTTCACCTTTTTCATTCCACATTTTATCTATCTTAGTGTAAATAGTCTCTTTACGTGGACCTATTATTTCTATTTGATTTCCTACAAACATTCTGTTTCTTTGTTCTACTGTTGCTATACCTTCTTCTTTATCAAAAGATTTAACAAGTCCTATAAAATCATAATCTCTTATATATGAACTAGATCCATAGTGTTGCTCATCTGATTTTGGCTTATCAAAATAAAAACCAGTTGTAAAATCTCTATGACTAGCTTTTTTAATTTCATCAAGCCACATAGCATTAAACTTCCAATTTTTAGGATTTTTATAATACTCATCTATAGCCATTCTATATGCTCTAACAACAGATGCTACATAATAAGATGTTTTCATTCTACCTTCTATTTTAAGGCTCTTAATTCCAGATTCTATTATTTGAGGTATATACTCTATCATACATAAATCTTTTGAATTAAAAAAGAATGTACCTCTCTCATCTTCATATACAGGATAATACTCTCCAGGTCTTTTTTCTTCAACTAAAGAATACTCCCATCTACAAGGATGAGCACAAGCTCCTCTATTTGCATCTCTTCCAGTCATATAGTTACTTATAAGACATCTCCCTGAATATGATATGCACATAGCCCCATGTACAAATGCTTCTATTTCCATATCCTCAGGTATATTATCTCTAATTTGTTTTATTTCTTCAAATGAAAGCTCTCTAGCAGTTACTACCCTGTTAACTCCTTGGTTGTACCAAAACTTAGCACTCATATAGTTAGTATTGTTAGCTTGAGTACTTAAATGTACCTCCATATCAGGTATAACAGTTTTTACAACCGATAATACCCCTGGATCTGATACTATTACAGCATCAACTCCTATTTCTTCAAGCTGCTTTAGATATTCACTTAATCCTTTAAAGTCTTCATTATGAGGTATTACATTAACAGTTACATATAACTTCTTATCTCTATCATGAACGAACTTCACGCCTTCTTGCATTTGTTCATAAGTGAAGTTTTTAGCACCTGCTCTTAGTCCAAAAAACTCTCCTCCAACATATACAGCATCTGCACCATATTCAATGGCCATCTTTAACTTTTCTAAATCTCCAGCTGGAGCTAGTAATTCTACCTTTTGCATATTAACACCTCTTTAATATTTTTTATAACTTAAAGCCACACCATCTCCAATTGGTATTAGGCTAGTATCTAAATAATCACAATTGCTTATATAGTCTAAATAATTTCTCATCCTCTTAACTATTGTCTTTTTTCTTCTGATAACATACTTATCACTTGCAACCATTCCCTTGTAAAGTATATTGTCCGATATTAAGACTCCTTCAGGCTTTAATTTATCTATAACTAAATCATAAAATAATTTATACTGACCTTTAGCAGCATCAATGAAAATCATATCAAATTCTCCATTTATTTCTTTTAATCTTTCTTCAGCACTTCCCTCAATTATAGTTATATTATCATCAAATCCATATTTTTTAATGTTTTTTGATGCCTGCTCTATCATTTTTTCATTTCTCTCTACTGTTATTATTTCACAATCTTTATTTAAAGTATTTGCAAACAACATGGAAGAATAACCAATTGCACATCCAACCTCCAGTATTCTCTTAGGCTTGTTCATCTTTAAGATTACCTTTAAAAGTTCTGCAACTTCTTTATGAATTATAGGAACTAAGTTTTCATTTGCATAATCCTCTAATTCTTTTAAAAAGGCTTCACTTTCTTTTAATGTATTTCTTATATACTCTTCTACGAACTCATCTACTATATTGCTCAAAAGTATCACCCTTTCTATGACACAAATAAATAGGTGGCTTCCCACCTATTCACTTTCATTTTCTTGTTTTCTTTTTAAGTGATTATTATAATTCTTTGAAAAACTATGACTACCATCCTTCTTAGCTACAAAATATAAATAATCTACATTTTTTGGGTAAAGAGCAGCTTCTATTGATTTTTTTCCTGGCGATGCTATTGGTCCAGGAGGTAGCCCTGAATTCTTGTATGTATTATACGGAGAATCTATTTTTATATCCTCAAAGCTTAAATTGGGCTTTCTTTCTCCTAATATATATTGAACCGTGGCACAAGATTGAAGAGGCATATTTATATTCATTCTATTATAAAATACACCTGCTATTATACTTCTTTCCTTATCTAATCTAGCTTCTCTCTCTACAATAGATGCAAGTGATATAACTTGATTAAGTGTAAGATTTTTTTCATTTTGAATATTTTTATATTCATCAGTATATATCTGATCAAATCTCTTTAGCATTACATTTATAATATCTTTTTCAGAATAATTCTTATCAAAGAAATATGTATCTGGAAATAAGTATCCTTCAAGAGATAGTATATCTTCTTCGTTTAGAAACGTATAACTTTGACTAAATTCAGAAGGATTATTTACTAAATCCATAAACTTATTTTTATCAACAAGTCCTAGTTTTGAAATTCTATCTGCTATTTGATGAGCTTCAAAACCTTCTGGAATAGTGATCTTAACTAAATCCTTATATACCCTACCTGAATTTAATATATCCAATATTTCTTTATTTGAATGCGACTGATTAATCTTGTAAAGGCCAGCCTTTATTCCTTTATCCATATTATTTACCTTAGCAGTTATTTTGAAAAATAATTTGTTCTTTATAAGCTTTTTCTTGAAGAGTTTTTCACTAACGCTATTAAGCGAAGATCCTTTTTTTATATCCACTAGAACTTGCTTCTCGCTGCTTAAATCATAAGGACCTGTTTGTATATTAAAGTAGACTAACCCTGATGCTATAATAACTACAATCAAAATACACATAATAAATACTTTTTTCATATCATTACCTCTTTTTTATTAAATTTAAGTTAGTATGAATTATATATCTATATTATTATATAATTTTAGACTCCTTTTTACAATATGCAACTTATTAATTAGAACTACAAAATTCGTCTACTCGCTAACGCGGTGACTCATGTCGCCAACGATCCCTACGGGCTCCGTTGCTCAAAAATAGTCTCAAGTGTAACTTTTTTAATAAGTTATCTACAAAACAAAATTATATAATTTCTTTAAGCATAAAAAAGATGTACCTTTGATGGGTACATCTTTTTTATATCATATTGAATTTTACTAGAATCTCTCTATTCCATCCTTAGTAACTATTCCATGAATAAGTTTTCTTTCAACAGGCTTTTGATCTGATATAATATAAGCTGACAGAAGTCTTTCTTTAGCTACTTCAAATTTTTTTATATCATTAATATACATAACAGCTAAAGTTTCTCCTTCTTCTACCATATCTCCAACTTTTTTCTCAAGTACTATTCCAGTTCCAAGATCTAATTCATCTTCTTTTGTTTCTCTACCAGCTCCTAGCATCATGGCACTAATCCCAACAGTTTCCGCTTCAATCTTGCTTACATATCCTTTTTGGGTAGATTTAATCTCTATCTTATTAGTAGCTCCTGGTAATAGGTCATAATTATCAACTACATCCTTATTTCCACCTTGAATTTCTATAAATTCTCTTAGCTTATCTAAAGCTTTTCCAGAAGCTATAGACTCTTCTAGCATTTTTCTTCCTTCTTCATATGTTTTTGTAATCTTAGATAACATCAACATATATGATCCTAGATTAAGGCAAAGCTCTGTAAAATCCTGTGGTCCATTTCCTTTTAATGTTTCTATAGCCTCTATTACTTCAAGTGCATTACCAACTGCAAATCCTAGTGGCTGATCCATATCTGTAATAACACCTATAGTTTCTCTATTCATGCCATTTCCAATATCAACCATTTCCTTAGCTAAATCAAATGAATCATCTAACTCTTTCATAAAAGCACCACTACCAGTTTTAACATCAAGAACTATAGCATCAGATCCTGAAGCTAATTTCTTGCTCATTATACTACTAGCTATTAATGATATATTATCTACAGTAGCAGTAACATCTCTTAGTGCATATAGTTTTTTATCAGCAGGAACTATAGTAGCAGTTTGACCACATACAGCTATCTTATGAGAGTTTACATTGTCTGTAAACTTGTCTTGACCCATTTCTATAGAAAGCCCAGGTACAGCCTCAAGCTTATCAAGAGTTCCACCTGTATGTCCAAGACCTCTTCCAGACATTTTTGCAACAGGTGCTCCACAAGATGCTACAAGAGGTGCTAAAGTTATAGTAGTTTTATCTCCAACTCCACCTGTACTATGTTTATCAACCTTTATTCCATCTATTTTTGATAAATCTATAACATCACCAGATCTCATCATTGCATCTGTTAAATAAACCGTTTCTTGTTTAGTCATTTTTTGTAAAAATACAGCCATTATAAATGCAGAAGCTTGATAATCTGGTATTTCTGATTTTGAGTATCCATCTACAAAAAAGTTTATCTCTTCTTTTGTTAATTCAACCCCATCTCTTTTTCTCTTTATAATATCATACATTCTCATGTCTATTACACCTCTCTTACTATTCCATATATTACATTTTGTATAATATGTTTTTTACTAAAGATATAAATTGCATCTTAACTCTTTGAGTAGTCTCTATAACTTCATCATGATTTAAAGGTTGATCTAGTATTCCAGCTGCCATGTTAGTTATACAAGATATACCTAATACCTTAAGATTTGAATGTCTAGCAACTATAACTTCTGGAACTGTAGACATTCCAACTGCATCTCCACCTATAACTTGAACCATTCTTATCTCTGCTGGTGTTTCATAAGTTGGTCCAGTAAAATATGTATAAACTCCCTCTTTAACATCCATATTTAATTCTTTAGCTACATCTTTTGCAAGAGATACAAGTTCTGGAGTATAAGACGTTGACATATCTGGGAATCTAACTCCTAACTCCTTGTTATTAGGTCCCATAAGCGGATTATTTCCACCAAGATTTATATGATCATTTATTATCATTAAATCTCCTGGTACATAAGTTTTATTAGCTCCACCTGCAGCATTTGTTACAACTATTGTTTCTACACCTAAAGCCTTCATAACTCTTACTGGAAATGTAGCCTCTTCCATAGTATATCCTTCATAGAAATGAAATCTTCCTTGCATTGCTACAACATCTTTTCCTTGTAATTTACCTATTACAAGCTGTCCTGCATGACCTTCTACTGTTGAAACTGGAAAATTAGGTATTTCTTCATACTTTATCTTAACAGCGTCTTCTATTTCATCTGCTAATACTCCAAGTCCTGATCCTAATATTAATCCTATTTTCGGCTCAACTCTCACCTTTGATTTTATAAATTCTGCACTTTCTTTTATTTTAGTAATTAAATCCTTCATTAATTATTCCTCCTGCTATTTTAAAATTAAATCTTTGAAGCTTTCACCATTACTTGGCATCTTAGATCCTAATATATCCGCAATTGTCGCTCCTATATCTGAAAACGTCGCTCTAATTCCTATATCAGCTCCACTTCTTACATTTTTCCCATATACTAAAACTGGGATATATTCACGTGTGTGATCGGTTCCCTTATATGTTGGATCATTCCCATGATCAGCAGTTAATATCAATATGTCTTCATCTTTAAGATTATCCATAATTTCTGGAATTCTTAAATCTAATTCTTCTATAGCATTTTTGTATCCTTCAACATTTCTTCTATGTCCATATTTAGAGTCAAAGTCCACTAAATTAGTAAATATAAGGCCTTTATTATCTTTTTTCATATATTCTATAGTTTGATCTACACCATCCATATTGCTCTTTGTGTGAACTGCCTCAGTAATACCTTTTTTATTGAATATATCTTCTATTTTTCCAACTGCAATTACATCTTGACCTGCTTCTTTTAAGTTATCAAGTATTGTATTTTCATAAGGATCTAGTGAAAAGTCTCTTCTATTAGCAGTTCTTATGAAGTTTCCTGGTTCTCCTACAAATGGTCTTGCTATTATTCTTGCAAGAGCATTATCTCCCATCATTATTTTTCTTGCTATTTGGCACATTTTATATAATTCATCAAGAGGTATTATTTCTTCATGAGCTGCAATTTGAAATACACTATCTGCAGATGTATATACTATTACCTCTCCTGTTTTCATATGCTGCTGCCCAAGTTCATCAAGGATTGCTGTTCCTGATGCTGGCTTATTACCTATAACTTTTCTTCCTGTTTTTGTTTCAAATTCTTCTATTACATCTTTAGGAAATCCTTCTGGAAAAGTCTTAAAAGGTTCATCCACTCTAAGTCCTACCATTTCCCAGTGGCCTGTTGTAGTATCCTTTCCTTGAGATATTTCAGCACACTTGCCAAACGCTCCTATAGGAGAATCTATTTCTTTAACTTGCTCAAAGCCATCGATATTTCCTATACCCAGTTTAGTTAGATTAGGTATTTTTATATCATCATATGCTTTTATTATATTTCCTAACGTATTCACACCTTCATCTCCAAATTTGTGAGCATCTGGAAGCTGTCCTATACCAACACTATCCATTACCATCAACACTACTCTTTTACTCATTAGTATCAACTCCTTTTTTAGGGATAAATTAATATTGTTATATTTAAATTTTAACATTGATTCAACGTGATTTCAATTATAGCTTTAAATAATATTTAATCATTATAATCTTGGATGATTTTCTTTCAACTCTTTTCTTATATTCTTATCTATATGATTTAAATATATTTGAAGACTAGTTAAATTATTATTACCCAATATTTTGCCAACTACACTTAAATTTGCTCCTTTTTTAAGTAAATGTATAGCAAAAGAATGTCTCAGCATAGTTGGAGTTACATTTTTATCCAATTTTATATTTTTAGTATACTTTTTTATTATCTTCCAAAGTCCTTGTCTTGTAAATCTTTGACCTTTTGAATTTACAAATAAAGCTGTTTCATCTTCATTCTTTACTATTTTCATTCTAGAATCATCTAAATATTTTTGTATATATTTTTTAGATGTATCACTAATAGGTATGGTTCTAGTATTTTTTTTATTAACACAATTTATATAATCCATATTTAAATTAACATCATCTATATTGAGCTCAATTAATTCAGAAACCTTTATACCAGTTGCATAAAATAATTCTAAAATAGCCTTATCTCTTATTCCTTTTATGTTTTCTAAATTCGGTGCATTAAGTAAAAGCTCTATCTCTTTTTGTGTTAATATGTCCACCTTTGGTCTTTCTACCTTAGGTTTTTTAATTTTTCTGGCTGGATTATTATCTGATATCCTAGTATTAAATAAAAATTCGTGAAATGATTTTATTGAAGATATTATTCTAGATATTGTAGATACTGATGTATTATTTTTTTGAAGTTGTATTAAAAAACTAAATATATCATTCTCACTAACACTAATATAATCTGCTTTATTAATCTTTAAATAATTTATATATTTTTTTAAATCGGATTTATATGAAAGTATAGTATTTTGAGAAAGATTTTTATCTTTTATTATGTAATCTATATATTTATCTATTATATTATCCATACTAAACTCCTCTAAGTTAGAATATTTTTTGCATTATGAACATAGATACTAAATTTACTATTCCTTGTATTGTTACTACTGCTGAAAATAATCCTATTAAATTAATACTATATTTTAACATTAATTTTTTAATATGATTATAGTTTCTAAATCTATTAGATAATCTAAGAGCATGTATAGCTTGAAAAAAATAGTTAAAAGAGAAGAATATAACAAAAAATGTAAAGGGTATTATAATTATATTTTTCATTAATATCAAAAATATCATTTTAATCGAACTAGTCTTCAAAACCAAAATTAATGTATTTACTGTATAACCTATAGACAAGCCCTTTAAAAATACTATAACCAATACAAGTGGACTCGTAATTACAAAAAGAGATGCCAAATACATTGATATTAAATATATAAAATCATTCTTAAGATTTAATAAACCTTCACCTATTAGATTGAACTTTTGATTATAATCACTGGTTGTCCTAGAAATAAACTCATTCATAGAAGTATCTGAAATAGAATATACTTTATTTAAGTACGCTCCACTTGTAACTCCTAAGCTAAATAAAAATATAAATATTATCATAATTATTTTATAATTACAACTTGAATTTGAAAATTTGAATATATTTTTCAAATTAAAACCCCCTCGTTTTTAACTTTACATAATTCTATGTTAAAAATAAGGGGTATATTACAACTTTATAGATCTTTTGCTAGAAGTATTCCTATTATAGTTTTAGAATCTTTTATTTCATTATTTATAACCATATTTAAGGCTTTTTCTAAGTCTACATTCATAACATCTACATATTCATCTTCATCAGGACAACACTTACCTGCTTGTAGGTCAGTAGCTAAATATAAGTACATTTTTTCATTAGAGAACCCAGCTGATGTATAAAATTCATTTAGAAATTTTATATTTTTAGCCTCGTATCCAGTTTCTTCCTTAAGTTCTCTGATAGCGCAGTCCCTAGGATTTTCTCCTTCTTCAAGTTTTCCAGCAGGAATTTCTACTATAACCTCCTCAACTGGCTTCCTAAACTGTCTTACAAGTATTACTTCTTTTTTATCATTTATAGCTAGTATTGCTACAGCTCCTGGATGTTCTACAATCTCTCTTTTTTGGTATTTATGCTCTGGAAGTTCAACTGTATCCACTCTTAAGTTGATAATTTTTCCATTATATATCATTTCTGAACTCATAGTTTCTTCTTTAAAAATCATAAGCTATCCCTCCAATAGATAATAAGCAGCAGAGCTTGCCGAATTGAAAAACTCTCTATCTTCTTCATAAGACCTTCCCATGGTTTTTACTCTTAAGTTGAAATATTCTAAGTCTGATTTTGTTTTATTGTTATCTATATATACAACATCATGTATTTCATCTATACCATTTTCTTTTATCTGATTGATTACATAGTTTTTATTCTTATTACTCTGTATACCAACTGGAACCACAACCTTTGTATTAACCATCTCTTTTAATATAGTTACGGAATGATGGCTAAGCCCAAAATGCCTATCTCTTTTATCTGCAAAGCTTATTCTAGGTATAGCTATTGGTATTCCTTTTAATTTTGTTACAGCATCAAGTATATTAGCTTGTTCTATACCTGTAAATCCATACTTAGTAGATGTACCTACAATACCTGGGCCCATACATACAAATACAGCGTCTGCCTTTAAAACTTCTTTTGCAAGTATTAATGCAGTGTATATATTTATACACTCATAATCACCTCCAAAAGCATTTCCAATAGTTATTGTATTATCTATTAGTCTATTTTTCTTTAAATTTTGTACATTTTTACTCAAATATATAGGAAGTGCTGCTCCGTCAGTCATTATGTATACTAATTTTTTTTTCTTATCAATTCTTTTGTATGATGCAGCAAATGGAACTAGCATACTATGAAGAGTTCCAACTACAACAGGCATATTATCAAGCGATTTAAAATTTTTAATTTTATCATGATATTTACTCTCTTGTTCTTCTGCTGAGAATGTTTTTACTTGAAGTGGAGTATATCTAAGCTTCATTATATGTCCACCTTCACTCATTTTACTCTCTAATTTATTTAAATTCGCTATTACAAAGTGAAATCCTCCTGTTCCAAGATTAAGTTCTACAGCACTTGTATTTAATAAAACTTCATCATTAACATCTGCAGAAGAATTAATTTTAGGATAGTTTATAGCCTTATATATAGTATTATCTACCTTAACCTTAAGTTCTTCCATTTCTTCGGTTTTAGATATTATCTCTTGTACTATTCCAACTCTTTTACTTATCATATTTACCCCTCTTTATCTCCCTAGCATATCTATATAGTTTAGTATTTTATTATTCTCAATTATCTTTGTTAGAGAATACTTTTCTGTAATTACATGAATAAGTATTAATAGTATTAATACACAAAGTCTAACTACAAATGAAAAGTTATAAGCTATTATTATTCCTGTTGCTATTCCTAAAACATTTGATCCTGTATCTCCCATCATACTATTTGCTTTTAAATCATCTTTAAAATATGCCGCTACATTTGACATCAGAAGTACTATAATTAATTTATCATAATACCTAGATACTGCAAAAAGTAGTATTAATGAAATAAACAAATATCCTTTTATAGCTCTACCAGGTCTTAAATCTAAAAGATTCATTAAATTTGTAGATAGTGCTATGAGTAGTGTATTAACAACTATATCAATTATATTACTCGATATGCTAACAGATATTAATAAAGCCACAAAACCACCAAATAAAGCTTTAAATCCACCCGTTGTAAGTTTGCCATTTAATAAACTTTTAAAATGTCCTTTAAGTCCACTAACATCTCTATTTCCTATTAAGTCATCAAGTATTCCTATAAATGCCATACTCATTATACCAAATAAGTATATATACACTTCATTACTTTTATAAAAATATCTCAAAATAGATGAGTTTATTATAAGCATAGGTATAAGTATTATTCCAGCACATACAGGTATTAGATCTTGTCTGTAGTTTTTTCTTACAATATTACTTTCTATCAAAAGCGATTTAAAATAAGGAGTTATTAATAGAGTTCCTAAAAATCCAATTAAAAATACTATATATATCAAACCTTATTACCTCCCTAGTGTTTTTTTTAGTAAAGTAATATTTATATGATAAAACTGCTTTCCTCTATGAATAAATCCCTTCAAGTCTCTTCCAGTTTCATTATGCGTCATATTTACTAAAACTTCTTTTATTTTATATCCTTTTTTTAATATATCAATGGTCATTCCAACTTCAACACCATATCCAAACGGCATTTTTTCAAAGTTTTGTAAAACTTCTTTTTTGAAAACTCTTTGTCCTGATAAGGTTGAATCTAATTCTTCACCAGTTAACATTTTGACACCATTTTTTGCAAGTTTTTTAACAAGCCCAAAACCACCCTTTTTCTTTGCTGGTGGAAATTTTGCAATAGTAACATCACACTCATCACCGAGTACAGGATATATTAATTTTTCTATATCTCTTGATGTTTCTCCTAAGTCAGCATCCAAAAATCCTATAATATCAGAATTTTGCATAGCTATTTTTAGTCCATAATTTAGGGCAAATCCTTTTCCCATATTATTATCAAGCTTTAATGTTTTTACATTATCATATGAAGAAGCTATTTTAAATGTATTATCACTTGATCCATCATCTACTATTATTATATCATCTATACAATTTATGTCCTTTATACCTTCTATTGTAGATTTTATTTTATTTTCTTCATTATATGCAGGTATTATTATACTAATATGCTTATTATCCATATACTAACTCCTCATTATTTAATTTCTAAAGGCGTAAATTCATTTGCAGTATCCTTTACTCCGAAGTGCCCTGTTTTTCCTCCAATAACCATAACTAACGATATCTTTCCCATAACCTCATCTAAATTGTCTATAGTAGATATCTTAGATTCTTTATAAAATGGAACATATGAATTTTGAACATCTCGTCTTTCAGTTCCAAGCAGATTTACATTGTTATCTTTAAAGTATTTAATTATATTTTTATCTACAATATTTAGTTTATTCTCGTTATTTTCTAAGCTTCCACCTTCAAGTATAACAGTATCTAAATTATTATACTCAAGATTTAAAGTTTTTATTTCTATTATTCCCTTTTCACCCATTTTGTTTAATAAATCAATATTTTTGTCTACATAGGTTATTTGACATATATAATTTATTAATTCATTCTTATCTTTTAAATTCAAACTAAACTCTTCGTTGAATTGTGCTATTTCAAATTCATTTAACAACTTATCTTTTATAACAATATTAAACGCTACATTTCCGTTAGCTTTATTTATAACTTCTTCTACATTAGGATAAAAATAATCTTCTGTAGTCTTTAATATACCTATATTTTTTCCTTCTAGTTTTTTATCAACTACATAGCTCAGTGTGTTTTCTATATACTTATTTAAATTTTCATTTTCTTTTGTTATATGTAAGAGTTTATTCTCTGTATTGCTATTTTGTTGTTTTATAATATTAAATTTATTCTCTAAATCATATATTATTTGAGTTTGTTGCTCATCAAATGCTCCATTACTATTTAAGTTAAAACCTATTAATATTCCAATCCCCAAACTTATAAAAATAGCACTCAGTGTTACTATAAAATACTTCATATTTACATTCACAAAAAAACCTCCTTAAAACTCCATTAATAATCTAATTTTAATCTGCATAAGTTTTATCAACTGTTGAATAGATGGTGATAAATACGCTACTATGCATACAGGAAAAAGAGCTGCAAGAATAAGACCCCATATATACTTTAGCTTTAATTTACTTCTATATAACAGGTTAACTCCTTTTGCATCTATAAGTTTTGATCCTATTTTGAGCCTTACTAAAAAAGTACTCGCCATTCCTTTTCTTCCTTTTTCAAGAAAATCTATCATATTCGAGTGAGTTCCAAGTGCAACTATTAATTTTGCACCATATTCATAAGCTGTAAGCATAGCTATATCCTCACTCGTTCCAGGTGCTGGAAATATAGTTGCTTTAAGACCTAGTTTCTCTATTCTTTTAAGTCCTGGTGCTCTTCCATCAGGATAAGCATGAACTACTAATTCATTACACTTCCTTAGACATTCATCACTTATACTGTCCATATCTCCAACTATCATATCTGGTGTATATCCAAATTCTAAAAGTGCATCTCCTCCACCATCAACTCCTATTAAAACAGGTTTCATTTCTTCTATATATGGAATTATCGTGCTTAAATCCTCTTTGTAATCTTGTCCTCTTACAACAATCAACGCATGTTTTCCTTTAAATTTTGTCTTCATTTTAGGAATTTCTAAATCTCCAAGTATAAATCCTTTTTCTTTTTTAGCATATTCTATAGTATTTTCTATAAAGTTGTCTAGTTCAATAGATAAATTGTCATAGCACAACTTTATTTTCTGTTTAATTATCTCTTTGTCTAATACTTCACCTTCTCCTATTACTTCATCATTTAAATACAATTTATTGTCTACTATTTCAATAATATCATCTTCTTTTAATCTATCGAATACGTCTTTGCCTACATTGTCTAATATGTATATATTTTTATTAGAAAGTATTTGAGGCCCTTTATTCGGATATCTACCGCTTATTGTAGTATCTGCATTTACTATAGCTTTTATTTTTCCTTCTACTAAAGAGTTTGCTGCAACTTCATCTATATCCTTATGATTTATTACAGCAATTTCTCCTCCTGTTAATCTTTTAGCTAGATTTTTAGTTTTTCTATCTATTTTTATCGGAGCCTTTAATCGCATGTTTTTCCTCCTTGTTTTACAAAATGCCCATTTAAAGTTTATTTTTAAACAAATTTAATTATATCACATAACTATATCTAAATTAAACAAGGAATTAGTTTTTACTACTTTTCTATTAATATAAATAAAAAAACATCTTTTGTAATTTTTTACAATAACAAAAGATGTTTTTTTATTTATCTTGCCGCTTTATGTTCAAGTCTTAATTTATCTGCAACCATTGCGATAAATTCAGAATTTGTTGGCTTTCCTTTTGTATTATGAACTGTATATCCAAATAATTGATTTATAGTATCAACCTTTCCTCTACTCCAAG
>NZ_JAOASI010000035.1 GCF_025210165.1 Tepidibacter sp. | reverse complement strand
TCATTAGATAGGCTTATAGATATTGCTAGAGGACTTAATACCACTATTAGTTACCTTCTTGATGAAACTAATGAAAATGCTATTAACTTTGATTCTAAAATTTTATCTAATCCTGACTTCAAGAAAATTTTAGAAGAGTTTGAAGATTTTAATTTATGGTCTGATGAAGATAAGAAAGAAATTTTAGCTTATTTAAGAGCTAAAAGTATAGTTAGAAAATCTAAGTAATTTTTTAGGCTAAATCGACTTTTATTAATTCTCTTGATTTACTTATTACAATATTTTTATTCCTTTTTTAGCGACAAAAGTGACAGTTGTAACTAGATCTTATTCCCTAAAGAATTCCTCTTTCTTTTAGGCTTACAAATTTTTCTTCTTCTCCTAATATTAAGTGGTCTGTAAGCTTTATTCCTATTATCTCTCCAGCTTCTTTTATCCTTTTAGTTATGCTCAAATCTTCTTTTGATGGTTCTGGATTGCCACTTGGATGATTATGTCCTATGATTATTGAATTTGCATTAGAAAGTATTGCCACCTTAAAAATTTCTCTTGGATGCACTAAACTAGAATTTAATGTACCTACACTACAGACATTCACATTTATAGGTTGATTTTTAGTATCTAAAGTTACAACTAAAAATTGTTCTCTATCCGAATCAGCTAAAAATCTTCTAAGTAGATTAGCTCCATCTTCTGGTACTGCTATCTTTCTAGGTTCATACAAAATACTGCTTTCTTTGCAAAGTTTTACACTTACTACATCTACTCTCTTTCTTTGATTTTTACTCATTCTATCTATCCCCTTTACCTTTTTTGATTCTACTGTCGCTACTTTAGTCTATTCCATGTTCTCTAGTAGTATTTTAGGAGTTAGTCTCATTGGAATTATTACAGATATTCCAAAGTCATTATTACACAAAATTAAAGAATTAGTGTAGTCTTCTCCACCTGCTACAGTTATTTTATCAACGTATTCTGGAATAATATCATCTACATCAATGTAAATTTCCTTTAGTTTTTCAAAATCATCTTTAGATTCTAAAATAATGATGTAACCCCCCTCCAATTGCTCATTTCTTTCTTTACCATACTCTGCATCTAGTATAGCAGTTACAGATTTAATTACTTCTACTACCTCCTTTGGTAAATTTAAATTTTCAGTTTCCTTTACATGAGCTATTTTTATCATTGTTCATATCTCCTTTTTATAAAATATAAAAGCCCAAGAAAGTAATCTATTATTTTCATTACTCTCTTGGGCTAATCTTCAATATTAATCTTTTTAAGTTTCCAACTAAATCTTATCTGTGGTGCTAATGGATGATATCCTCCTCTACCTAATTTATCTTGTATAATATATAACTTATTATTATACTCTTTTAATAATTCAAATACTTCTTTCTGTCTTTCTTGAATTTTTTTATTATTAACTCCAACCTTACCCCATGCTATAATTATGTTATCTACTTTATCCGCAGCTTTTAGAATATGGATATCATTTTCCTTATCCATCAATTTTTCTATACTATCATTAACATTTATTTTTATATCTATCCTAGAAAATATATTTACTATTTCTACTGACCCAAATCCTAGTTTTAAAAGATTATTTATTACATACATTGTAGTATAATCCATTAGCAGTTCATCTGCATAACTTGGATTAATCATAATTATCATAGCTTTCTTTTTATTTTTATCCCACTCTTTTCTTAAAATGTATCTATGTAACCTATCTTTTGAGAAACAAGCTTCTGTCTTGATGATACTTTTTTGTATAGTTGGCATAGTCTCACCCTCCCCTCTAAGTAGAATAGCCTAAGAAAGTGACTTTTTATAGTTTTCTCTCTTAGGCTAAATTTTTTATTACACATATGTTTATTAAGTTACTTATAAGTATCATCTTAAAATACTTATATTATATCTTGAATATCAATTTCAATTAATCATAAATATAATATATATTTATTTTTCCTGTATTTACTGTTTTTTAATTTATTCTAAATTACAGATGCCACTTCCAATTTTATTAATGACATATATAGTATATATTGAATTCAATTACATTCTAACTTGAAAACTTAACTAATCCTTTTGTATCTACTAGATGCATTTTTTCATTTATCCAAGCCACTTTTATGTTGTTCTTTTCAAAAAATATTATGTGTTCTTCACTTATTCTACTTTCAAATACAGCTATCTTTTTAATTCCATTTTTATTATATTCTCTAGTATTAAATTCTTCATAATAAAAGAGTTGAGAAAAAGCTTTTTGAACTTGTTTTTTTTCATCTGACGTACTACCGTCTAAAGTTTTTATTTCAAATAGCAAAGCAGGTTCTTTGTCTTTAATAGCTAAGCAATCCATAGGATTTTCATATAAAGAATATCCTTCTCTTTCTAAATCTAATGCAATTAATTTAACAATATCTTGGTGTCTTTGAGTTCTCTTCTTTCTTGTTTTTATTGATGCTGTTAAGTCTGTTATACTACTTGAATTCTCATCTTGTTCATCATTAGGTGCAAACCTAGCAATGCTTCCATAATTTACACTTCTAGGATTATTTATATTAGACTCTATTTCTGAATTATTTGACACAGCACCTAAACTTTGTTCTTCTGATTCTGGCTCTGCAAAAATAGTCATATTGCGTATTGAATCAGACTCAATATAGCTATGTGGAATACCAACAACTATATCTGCATCTCTTTTTTCTGTCTTAATAAATACAAGAACATCATTAGTAAATAAACATTTTCTTAAATGCATAAACCATCTATCATCTAATCTTTTTTTACTTATTTGAACTTGGATGCCAGGCGTTCCAATACGTCCCACTTTTTTAACTGTATATGATTCTAAAATATCATCTTTGTCTAAAATTTGTAAATTTCTTTCCATACCGTTTTTTTGAACTGCAATTTCTTCTAAGTCAATTAGATTCTTTTTAAATAAAATTACATCTTCTCTAGAATCATTAGCAAATAACTCCGGATTTTTATGTAATGTCATTCTATCATAAAAGAATCCCATTCCATCTCCTGTAACATGTATATGAGTTTGCTTACTGCTAGTTGGTCTGTTTTCTTTTAATATGCATACGGAAGGTAAATTTAATACTAATACAGCTTTTATATTGCTCAATTCATAATCCAATACTTTTTTTGGTACACCAATTGACTCTAAATAATTTCTAACCTTTGTAATTACTGGTCTAGCATCATTCATAAAAAAAACCTCCTTGAATTAATTTTATTTACCGCTTGAGCATATATACAATAATAATTTTATTTATTAATAAATAAAATTAAATATTACGTATAGCGGGTTATAAAAAGAGTATAACACTCCCTGTTTTCCCTGTCAATACCGTTTTTTACTTTTAGGTTTTTGCAGGTAAATTCAAGTAGGTTTATTATGTTTTATAAATTATAAATATTTACTGATTATCTTTGCTATTATTCTAGACATCAACGGTGGTACACTATTCCCAATTTGCATATAAGTTTTAGTATAGGTTCCACAAAACATATAATCATCTGGATAAGATTGTACCCTAGCTGCTTCTCTAGGCGTTAATCCCCTTGCTTGATTTGGATGTATATACATATTGCAGTCAAACTTCATATGAGCTGTTATGGTTTTACATATATCATTAGGTTTCAATTTATAGTATTTATCTTTAAAAATATTACTTCTACTCTTATAAGGCATTATATCTGCTATTCTTTCGCTATCAGACTTATCTCCCGGTAACATTCTTCCAAAAATCTCTATATCTCTATCATTATTATATCTAGCCTTGTGATTAAAGACTAATGAATTTATTACATCATTATTTATCAAGTTGGCATATTCACTAGCTTCTCTACTTATATTTTTTTCAATCTTCTTACCCGATTCTTCCGTATCTACTTCTGTTGCATTTTTTGTTCTAAAAGGTTCTAATTCTCTAAGGTCTCCAATTGCATCATATAAAGTATATTGACTCATTTGTTTGGTATGCTCTATGATTTCATTGATAATATTAGTAGCATTTTTGTTGATTTTTTTACAAATATCTTTTCTTATACCAATATATATCAATCTTTGTCTATTTTGGGGAACAGAAAAATCTTTTGCATTAAATAAATGATAATCTACATCATAATCAACACTTTCGAGGTTATGAAAATCTTCTTTTACTTGTTCCGCTACACTCAACATGCCTTTTACATTTTCCATCACAAAAAGTTTAGGTTTTAACTTTTCGACTCCTTTTACATAATACTTATAAAGTATATTTCTTGGGTCATCTATTATTCTTTGCCTATTAGCCATTGAAAATCCTTGACAAGGCGGTCCTCCAATTATTACGTCTACTTCTTCAGTAACAATATCATCAATATTATCAATAATATTTTTAATATCATCATTTAAAATTCTATTCTTCGGAATTTCATAATGATTAAATGAGTATGTTTCAGTACAGACTTTTTCAATATCATTTGCTAAAACTATTTTATATCCATTTTGATGAAATCCTAAGCTCATCCCACCTGCACCACAGAAAAAATCTACAACAGTAGGGCTTTTTTTATCATTTAAGTACCTATTTACTTCTTCTTTTCTATAATAATCAATAAATTTATTTAAGTTCTTATCAATAGGTATATTCTTTTTTACGTATATTGAGATTATAGATATTACATTTTTAAATTCCTTTTTTAAAACTTCCTTCAAATCTTCAAACTGACTCTTATTTTTTATCATTCCTGTTTTTACAAGAAACTCCAAAACTTCTTCCTTATTTTCAATCTCTGGTAACACCACATTTTTTTCAATGTCGTACAGTTCACAGATACAATTTAAAAAATCTCTTACTATTTTCTTAAACGCTTTCTTACTTGATATTGTATTTAATTTATTAATATCGCTAAAAACACTATAGATTTCTATATTTAACTTTTCCATTTTTACCTCTCTCTTTCAAGATTTATACTCAAGCTTTTTACAATCTCCATAGCTAAGTGATATGCAACATCTACTGTAACTGCATTTCCAAACTGTCTGTATGCTTGGGTATCAGATACTACTTGTTGCCAATCAGATGGAAAACCTTGTAATTTTCTACATTCATTTGGTGTTAATCTTCTTATATTTGAAATTCTTTTTTCTTCTGTATCTTCAAATCTATCTCTGTTGACCTCATCTGTATAATAATTATCTTGGGATGCCCTATGCATTTTGTGCATAGTAGCACATAAAGGTCTTGCAATATTCAAATTAATTTCAGCTCTAGAATAATAGTTTCTAGTTCCATTTGACATTATTGTTGGTAATATCTTTTTAGATAAGAAATACTTTTTACCAACCTCTTCATCTAATATATTTCTTACATTATTCTCTTCTGTTAATTCAATTGGTTGTGGAAAACTAAACTCTATTTGATTATTTTCATAAAACTCTCTTTTAAATCCAACTATGAATAATCTTCTTCTTGTATGTGGTATTCCAAAATCTGCTGTATTTAATACCTTTGAAAATAATATATAATCCAAATCATTTTCCAAGATTTCTGTCATCGTTTGAAAAGTTCTCCCACCATCATGTGTCTCTAATCCTTTAACATTTTCTAAAACAATTATATTTGGATTATGTCTTTCCAAGATTCTTTGAATGTAAAAGAATAGTGTCCCTCTCTCATCATCAAATCCTCTTTGAGCTCCCATCATGCTAAATGGCTGACAAGGAAACCCGCCTATTAGTACATCATGAGGGGGTACTTCTTCCCATAATCTTGTAATATCACCTTCGTGTATATGTTCTCCAATACTCGCTCTATAACTCTGCACAGCATACTTGTCAAAATCATTTGACCAGATTATATCAAATCCTGCATTCAAAAATCCTAAATCCAATCCTCCTGCACCTGCAAATAAACTGGCTGTTCTTAAATGTCTTTGTCTATAATTAATTCTCTCCATTTCTTATATCTAATCCTTTCCTCAAGCAATTCCTTATTTTTTCCGCTCTATTTTTTCCTTCTATATTTTTATCAATTTGATATAATAATTCTTCCTCTATCCTAGTATTTATTACTATGCCTATTTTTTTGCGTCCAGCTCCTTCTCTTTTTCCTCCCTTTGACATATTACCGACTCCTTAATACTATATCTCTGTTAATTCTACCATGTTCGACTTTGAAAAACAATATCGTTTTTCAAACTTTACGAACATATGTTCCGTGTATATTATATCACATTTCTTTAAACACTATTCTCCTAAAATTACATCTATCTACAAATTCTAGACAAATCAAAAAACCTCATCTTCTTTGAAAAACAAAGAAAATAAGGCTATTTACTAGTGCAACCTTAAGAATTCTAATCTATACACATAATTTATGACCACTTCTCAAAAAACCGCCGTTATTTATGGTACGGTTCGCCCTTAATTATCCTAAAACTTCTATAAACCTGCTCAAGAAGTATAAGTCTCATAAGCTGATGAGGAAATGTCATCTTTGAAAATGAAAGCTTAAAATCAGCTCTTTTTAACACTTCATCAGAAAGACCTAATGATCCTCCTATTATAAATGTTATATTACTCTTTCCCATTATACTAAGACTATTTAACTTATCAGCTAATTCCTCTGAAGATAAATTCTTTCCATCAATAGCAAGTGCTATAGCAAAAGTCGTATCCTTTACATGAGATAATATCTTCTTCCCCTCTTTGTCCTTTATCATAATCATTTCTTTTTCACTCAAATTCTCTGGAGCCTTCTCATCACTAAGCTCAACTATATCTAATTTACAGTACTTAGATAACCTCTTAGTAAACTCATCTATTCCAAGCTTTAAATATTTTTCTTTAATCTTTCCTACAGTGACTAATTTTATATTCATCGTTAAACCATTCCTATTCAAATAATATATTTGTAATATCGTTATTTATATAGATATATTTTACTCATTCTACATCTTGTATTTCATCATTACATATCCTTTAAGCTGTTCAAGCTTTACTTTGTTATATCCTCTTTTTATTGATTTTGATAGATATTCTCTAGCTTCTTCTTCATTATCATGGATAAGCTTTATTATAGCTATATTATAATAAGGAATACAAAATATCTCATCTAGCTCTATAGCTTTATTAAAATACTTAGTAGCCTTCTTATATGATTTTGACTCTAAATAGCATATACCTATATTGTTATAACACTCCGCTTGTAGATTATGAGTGTATATTCCTATATTAAACATTTTAAGCTTATTAAGCCAAGGTTTTTCCTCTAATTCCTTTAAAAAACCTTCAAACTTTCCAGCCGCACTTTTAAACTGCTTCTTATAAAGCATCTTTTTCCCCTCATAGAAAGTTTTCCAATATACTCTCTCAACTAATAACCACATTATCACTGGTATTGCTATTATGTAGTACATATCCTTAATTGCTAAGAAAACTCCTATACATATTAGTATCAAATATATAAGTCTATTTATTATAACTCGCTTCACAAAGATCCCTCCTAAATTCAATCTATTAATATATTATCCTAAAACATGATTTTTTTCAAAAACATCAATCAAGTGAAACTTAATTTCACGTGCAGTTTGTAACTACATCTGAAGGTTAGTTGAACTTATTCAGGAGTTTTAGAACTCTTAGCTTTCAGATAAATCACTACATAAAAAATGATGCTCATTGAAATGTTAGCTACTTTTGGTTAACATTTTTCTATAAAACTTAGACTGAGCTGTTTAAATATCCGTTAAAAAACTTCTTTGTTTGACCAAAGGGAGTTTAAGAAGTTTTAGGATATTTAATAAAGCTCAGTCTATAGTTTTATAAAAATGTTGACTAAGTAGCGGTATTTCAATGGGCATCATTTTGGGTCTAAAAAGTTATCTCTAATACTTTCTCTTTTCCACCTCTATTAACTATAACCTCAACAACATCACCAGGTCTATGCTTATAAAGCTCTCTAGTCAAATTGCTCAGTGTCTTTATTTCATTGTCTTCTATTTTAACTATTACATCTCCAGCTTGCATTCCAGATTTTTCTGCTGGTGAATTCGCCATGATCTGATATACATATACCCCATGATCTACAGATAATTCTTCTCCCATTCTATCTTCAAAAGACTTAACATCTACAGCTTTTATTCCAAGAGTAACTCTTTTGAATTCTCCTTTTTCTATAAACTGATCTACTATAGGCTTTACTGTATTTATAGGAATAGAAAAACCTAGTCCTTCTCCAGTTTGAATTTTAGCTGTATTTATACCAACAACCTGTCCCTTAGAATTTAAAAGTGGTCCTCCACTATTACCAGGATTTATAGATGCATCTGTTTGAATCATATCATCTACAGACTCATACTCATTCACACTAATACTTCTATGTAATCCACTTATAACTCCTTGAGTTAAGCTTCTCTCAAACTCAAGTCCAAGAGGATTTCCTATAGCTATAGCAATATCTCCAACCTCTACCTTATCACTATCTCCAAGCTCTGCTACTGGAAGTCCTTTTTTATCAACCTTTATTATAGCTAAATCTAGTGTTGAATCATTCCAAAGAACCTCTGCTTTATCATCACTTCCATCATAAAAAAGTACATTAACCTCTCTTGCCTTTCCATCCCCTATAACATGTGAATTAGTAAGTATGTACCCTCTCTCATCTACAATAACACCAGTTCCTACTCCACTTGATTGTCTAGCTATTCCAAAAAATATATCTCTTTGAACAGTTATTGTAGTTATACCTACAACAGATGGCATAGCTTTTTTAGCTACCGCCTTATATACACTTTCATGATTACCTGAATTTACTACTATCTGAGTATTTTTTTGAATATCTTTTTGTGATTCATTGCTAGTTTGAATGTCATTAAATATAAAGTTTGGAGCCATATATAAAGTAAGCAAACTTCCTATAATAGCACCTATTAAGCTCGTTATAAAATATCCTCCTCTTTTCACCTAAACCACTCCTTAAACCGCGTATAAATTTGATATTGTACCTCTTCTTAAGACCTCAAGCTCTAAGTTCTTTCCTACTAATATGTTCTTTTCCCTTAAAACGCCTTTAACTGTTTCAAATGCAAGCTCTGGAAAATTATTTTCTTTGCTCAAATGAGCAAGTAGTATCTTTTGAGTTCCTCTTTTTACAAGCTCTATACAGAACTTACCTGCATCTTCATTAGACAAATGCCCTTTACTAGACATTACTCTTTGCTTAAGATAATATGGATATGAACCCATCTTTAGCATCTCTACATCATGATTTGACTCAAGAACCACTAGCTTTGAATCAAATAAATTATTCTTTATATTATCACATACATGTCCTAAATCTGTAGCTATACTTATTTTAGTATTACCCCCATTGTCTAGGGTATATCCCACAGGATCAACAGCATCATGATGAATAGGAAACGCCTTTATATTAATATCCCCAATAATAAAAGGAATATCATTATCAAAAAATTTTATATTATCATCTTTTAATTTTCCAAGCTTATCTACCATACAATTCCAAGTATTTTTATTTGCATATATAGGTATATTATATCTTCTAGACAAAATTCCTGCACCCTTTATATGATCTGTATGCTCATGAGTTATCAGTATTCCTGATGTATTTTCAAGATTCTTGTCTAACTTCCTTAAATTTTCTTCAATTTTCTTACCACTAAGACCTGCATCTATTAAAATTTTAGTATCTCTATACTCTACATAATGACAATTACCACAACTTCCACTAGCCACCGAAGCATAATTAAAACTCATTTCATACCTCCAATTTCTCATTTTTAAATAATTATATCAAAACTTTTACCCATTATAAAAGCCTTTAATTATAAATCAAAGGCTTTTATGTATATATATTCATTATTCACTTTTAATCTCCAAACTGGACCAATATCACCTTGTTCTATATCCATATTATTAGATTCAAAATAATATCCCAATTTTATTTCATTTATAACAGAGTCTTGAGGAATATGACTATAAGCAGACATTATGGCTTCTACACTAGTCATAACCCTTTTTTTCTGTTTTTTTTCCTCTATTGGAACTAACCATATTCTTTCAAATAAAAAATCTTTATTCTCATAAAATACAAACTTCATATAGCTTTCTTCTAGAAAATAGTCTTTATATTTTCCAGTATATATAATTTCTATATGGTCTGGCTTCTTAATTGTAGACTTTAAATAATTATCATCATTGAATTTATATTTTTTTAAAAATCTTTTAGTAAATGATGTACACTCTTTTATATCAAGACTATTTATGTCTGATTTTCCATTGTATATAATAATCTTATCATCAACCTTATATGAACCATTTCCTTTAAATATAGAGTCTAAATCTGATTTACTTAAATCTTCATACTTTATACTTAACGCACTAATAGTAGGTGTGTCTTTTGGTATTTGAGTATTTATGGATATATTTTTAGTACTTAATAATTTATTTAAATTATCTATAGAACTCTCACTAAAGATATTTTCATTATCATCCCTAAATACATTTATATAAAGATTATATCCCAAAACTATATTTGTTAATATAAATGCAATAATTAGTATAGTTTTAGCTTTTGACCAATCCATTCTATAAAACATCCCCTTTATAGGCATCAAATATATATACTTTATCGCCTATAGTAACTTCCCACGATGGAATGAAGTGAGAATCCTTAGAAAAATATATAAGCTCTACTTTTTTTATATTTTTCCATACTTCTACACCACCTTGATAATTAAGATCTTGTTTTAATAAAGAAAAATTCATATCAAGTATTTGCTCAAGTGGTATTATATTTTTATCTTTATTACGTTTAGCAATTTCATCTACTTCCTTCAAAACACCTTTATAACTATAAATATCTTCTCCAGCTATCGTTATTTGTATAGGATTAAATAGGTTGTTAGTTTTTATCTTTAAATCATCCATTTTATAATAAAAATTAAATTCATATGAATTTATATTATTTATACTGTTTTTCCTTATACTATACAAAGATAAATTGTCTATATCTATATTCTGCTTAGCTAAAAAATTTAAAGATATATTTAAAGATTCATCTAGTCCTATGTTTTTATTCTCTATATCTTCATTTAAAAACTCTATATATCCATTATTATATAACCTTAAGGTTTTTTCTCCATATCCATATATAAAAGTATTATTGCCGTTTTTCTCTACAATTCTATTAGTAAAGTCATATTTTTTGCCTAGAATATTTTCTCCTATTTTTTGAACCAGTCTATCATCTTTAACGTCTATAATATTCTTTGAAGTAATAGTATAATAAGAAATGCCCTCTAGCTTAATAGGAATTAATGTATCGTTATCTATTGTAAATAAGGAATCAACAGTCATATATTCCGTATATCCTCTTTTTTCAAGCCTATCTACTAAGTCTATATGCTTTACTTTATCTAAATCAACCTTATATACTTTATGCTCCTTATTTAAAAAGTATATAGATTTATCATCAACTAGAGGGATAAGTATCTCACATACGTCTTTTATATCACTTATAGAACTCTCATTTAAAAATATGCTCTTATTTATTAAATCAACATCTAACCCTTCGATAAAATTAGCTTCTATAGCCTTCATCTTTTTTTTAGACAGATAATCATTATAGCTTATTTCACTTATCTTTTTTTGCTTAGACAATTCTTGTTTTAAAATAATTTTTATTTGATTCCAATATTCATCCTGTGTGTCTAATACCTCTGTGCTACTTTTTCCTCCTCCAAAGTATACGAATACTCTATATGGTCTTATAACTGAGTAAATATTATATTTTATATTTGTACTTCCATATATTTTTTTTAAATCAAATTTAAATCCCACCAAACTTATATTTAACAATAAAAGAAAGGCAGACATAAAAAATAATATTCCTAACGTAAATGTTTTGAATTTTTCTTTGCTCACAATTTAACACTCCAAATTTATTTTTTTGGGGTAATTATATCTTTAAAAATATCCTGAATTCTTTTATCTGTTACTTTATCCATATTATTTTGTATTTCTTTTTTATTCTCTACTTTTGTATACTTTACAATTCTATTTTTTTGTTTATTATTATTCTTTATAACTATTTTATTCTCACCTGGATTTAATTTTACTTCTGTTAAAAAGAATCCCATAGCTCCTATTTCTATCTTCTTTGAATTATCTGTTTTCTTAAAAACGCTATCTTTATCCTTTTTCAAATAAACGTCTAAGTAAACAATGCTTCCTTCTTCACCAGTTCCAGATACAACAACTTTTTCGTTAGTCGTAACTGTATAATTAGAAGCAGGTTTCATTATCTGAATAGGCTTTTGTTCTTTTTTCTCTTTATTTTCACCTATTTGGCTAGTATTTGGTTTTAGCATTTCTGGTTTTGGTTTTTCTGTTTTTGGTGTTTGTACCGTCTCCATTGGTACTTGTATTGGTTGATTGTTAATTTGTACATCTTTTGAATTAATTGGATTTGCAAAAGCTACAATATTACTTGAAGCCAGCATTCCACAAATAATTAAAGATGCTCCTAACTTCTTCATTTCTAAGCCTCCTTAATGTTCTGTAATATGTATAATTTTTAATATTATCCACATATCAAATCTTATAATATAAATTATACACAAATAATATTACAGAATCATTACATGTAGATTAAATAATAATTATATATCCACAGATTTATCCATAGGTAATTTTATTTTGAATTCAGTTCCTTTTCCAACTTCACTTTGCACAGATATATCCCCGCCATGTTGTTCTATTATGTGCTTTGCTATAGAAAGACCAAGTCCTGTTCCTCCCATATCTCTGGACCTTGCTTTATCTACTCTATAAAATCTTTCAAATATTCTAGATACATCCTTTTTCGGAATACCTATACCATTATCTTTTATAGATATAACAACTTGCTCATTATATTCTTTTGTATTTATATTTATGATTCCACTATCCGGTGTATATTTTATAGCATTAGTAAGTATATTTTGAATAACCTGTTCTATTCTATCTTTATCTCCATTTATCATTATATTTTTATCACAGAGTTTTATTTTTAATATATGTTTTTTTTCTTTAAAAGAAATATCTAATTTATTTACTATATCTTTTATTAAATTATCTATATCAAACCTTGATGCATTGAAATTATTTTTCTTATGATCCATTCTAGATAATTCAAGCAAATCACTAACAAGTCTTGCCATTCTATCTGATTCCTTATCTATTACACTCAAAAAAGAACTACATATTTCATTGTCTTCCATAGCTCCATCAAGCAAAGTCTCAGTATAACTTTTTATAGTCGTTATAGGTGTCTTTAATTCATGAGAAACATTAGCTACAAACTCTTTTCTCATGTTATCTAGCTTTTCATGCTCTGTTATATCCTGAAGAACTAATATAAGACCCTTTACCTCTTCTTTTTCATTTTTAAGATATACAAAGTTCGCCCTTAATATATCTTTATTTTCAAGTTTTATTATCTCACTTCCTTGAGATATATTCTTATTTTTTATACACTTTAATGTTAAATTCTTATTATATTTACCAACTATATCATCATATACTGGCTTTGTTGTATCTATTTGGTTTATTCTTAGCATTTCTATAAAGGTAGGGTTTACATGTATTATATAACCTTCATTATCAACAGCTATTAGTCCATCCCCCATTTGATTTATTATGGCATTTAGCTTACTCTTTTCACTTGATATCTCGTCTAATGTATTTTTTAGCCTAGAAGTTAAGTAATTGAACATCTCTCCAAGTTGTCCTATTTCATCATCAGATTTTATATCTACTTTTTGTTCAAAGTCTCCTTTTGCCATTTGAGATGCCTTGCTAGTTACATCTTTTATAGGATTTGTTATGGATTTTGATATAAAAAATCCAAGTATTACAGTAACTATTAAAGCCATTATTATAGCTTGTAAAAAAATTTTTTCTGATTCATTTAAGACCTCATATATATTTGCAAGGTATGCTTTACCGTATATTATTATAGTTTGATTTTTTTCATTTTTATATATATATCCTATATTTTTTACAGTATGCTCATCCTTCATATATCCATTTTCAGATGAATTTGATATTACCTCTTTATTAAGATTATTAAGAGCATCTCTTCCGATTAACCTGCTATCACTTTTAGTAGAAGCTACTATTTTATAATTGTTAGTATCTATCATTAATATCTCATAATCTCCAGGAAGGACTGGTATCTTTTGAATCTCATATCTTAAATCATCGTAGTTATTAAAGTCTATATTACTTATCTGAGGCTTTACTATGTTATTCACTATTCTATTTAATGTATTTGTAGCGGTATTTATGTGCAAATTTTCAAATTGATTTATCATAAATACTCCTACTATTGCCATAGCTATAAATACCAATAAAAAATATATGACTATTATCTTAGATCTTATACTTTTAAACAAAATCTATTCCCCCTTAAAATAATAACCTACTCCTCGTTTAGTTATTATATAATTAGGGTTCGATGAATTATCTTCTATTTTCTCCCTTAACCTTCTAACAGTAACATCCACAGTCCTAATATCTCCATAGTATTCGTATCCCCATACCTGTTCAAGTAACTGTTCTCTTGAAAATACTTGGTTCTTTTGAGTTATTAAAAACTTCAATAATTCAAATTCTCTTACAGTTAAATCTATGTTTTCATCATTCTTGTTAACTTCATATTTAACTAAATCAACACTTAAACTTCCATCTGTTATTATATCTGCGTTTTTATTATCTGTATTTAATACCTGAGTTCTTCTTAGATTAGCTTTAACTCTAGCCATAAGTTCTCTTACACTAAATGGTTTTGTTATATAATCATCTGCTCCAAGCTCAAGTCCTAATACCTTATCCACTTCTTCTTCTTTAGCTGTAACCATTATTATGGGAGTTGATAAAGTTTCTCTTACCTTCTTACAAACTTGAAACCCATCATAAACTGGTATCATAACATCAAGAAGTATTAAATCAGGTTTAAAACTATAGGTTTTATTTATTCCTTCTTCTCCATCAAAAGCTGTTTCAATCTCATATCCTTCCTTATTAAGATTGAATTTTAATATATCAGATATAGGCTTTTCATCCTCTATTATTAATATCTTGCTACTCATAAATTTACCTCCAATTTTTTATTCTAAGTAAATTATAACATTTTTGCTTTGTCGATAACTCGTAAAGCTATACTTATATCTATTTTTAAGCCTTACTTTAGCAACAGGTAATATTTTATTTTAACCATATTATACAAAATTATTATTATACATTCTAGTAATTTAAAAGTATATGCTTAATTTTAGTTCAAGGTTAGTATTTTACTTTATTTGTACTATATTTTAGATTTGCTTTTAAACTAAGGTTAGTGTAAAATTATTGTAGAAAAAGACAAAAAAAACCAACTTTACAACATTTGAATAATCTTGTATTCATTATAAAAAATAAGTTATAAAAAGGAGATGTTAAATTGAAAAAATTTAGAGATTTTAAAACAGGGTATAAGATAATGATTTTATCACTAATAACCATCTTATTAAGTACTTCCTTACATATAGTCTCTCTTAGCTCTCTTAAGAAAATCACAAAAAAACAAACAAAATATATTGTCCAAGAAACATCTATGCTTGAAAAAGAAGATGTTAAAAAAGAGTTGGATATAATAGATACATTTGTAAGAGAAATGTCAATAGCTTTATCTACTTTAGTGGAAAAAGATGATATATCTAGAGAAACGGCTATTCAAATAATATCAGAGAGCTTAAAGGAAAATCAAAATATTATAGCTTCAGGAATGGTATGGGAAACTAACTCTTTTGATGGAAAAGATATAGAGCATAAAAATTCAATAGATCTAGCAAGTGATGAATCAGGTAGATTTCTTCCTTATATATTTAAAGATGAAGATAGTAATATAGGTGTAGAGCTTATTGTAGGATACGATATAGAAGGGGATGGAGACTGGTATTTAGTACCTAAAAAAACTAAAAAGCCTATACTTACAGAACCTTATTTGTATCCTGTAGGAGGAAAAGATGTGCTTATGACAACTATATCTCATCCTATTTTAAGTTCAAATAACGAATTTTTAGGAGTTATTACTGCTGACATTAAATTAGATTATCTTCAAGAAAAAGTTATATCTATGGATAGAATATTAGAGTTTGATGGAAATGGTATGATAATCAGTAATGATGGGTACTATGTTGCAAATGGGATGGATAAAGATTTAATAATGGAAAACTCTATAGAAAATGGAATTATAGATGAAAATATATTAAAAGAAATTAAGAATAATAATAAAGGAACTAAGTGGAGAAAAATTGATGGTCTCGGAAATATATTAATTAGCTATACTCCTATGCATTTTGAAAATTTAAATTCTACTTGGGGTGTGATTACATACGTTCCATTAACAAAAATATTAGAAGAATATTCTAATGAATTTAACAGAACATTAATTATAGGACTAGTAGTACTTGTGATAATTATTTTTCTTTCTATTATAATTACAAAAAGTATAACTAACCCTATAAGTAAATTAGTTAAGGCAATGCAAAATGGAGCTTCTGGTGATTTAAATTCAATAGTAGACATAGATAGTAAAGATGAACTTGGATACTTATCTACAGCATATAATAATATGATGAAAAACATATCTAGTCTTATTGTAGGAGTTAAACTCTCATCAGAAACTAATTTAGAACAATCGGGAAATATATCTGAAATATCTAATCAGTCAAATATAGCATTATCTGAAATTGGTAATGCCATTGATCAAGTTGCTTTAAGTTCAAGTGAGCAAGCTAATGAAGTTGAAATAGTTGCAGATATAGCTCTTGAATTAGGAGAAAATATTAAAGAATCAAATGAATTAAGTAAAGAATTATTCCAAATAATCGAAAATACAAATTCTTTAAGCGAAAAAGGAACTGAAATGATGAAAGTTCTTAATGAAAAAACAAAAGAAAGTAGCTTTAAAGTTAAAGAGGTTAATATAATAATAAATACTGTAAATGAATATTCTAAAAATGCAGAATCCATAACAAACATAATAAATAGTATAGCTGAACAAACAAACTTACTTGCTCTTAATGCTTCTATAGAGGCTGCAAGAGCAGGCGAGGCTGGAAAAGGATTTGCAGTAGTTTCATCAGAAATAAGAACTCTTGCTGAACAAACAAGAAAAGCTACAGAAGATATAAAAACAATGATTTTAGATATCCAAAAACAAGCAGAAGCCGCAGTTGAAAATTCAAATGAAATGACTAAAATCGGAAATGAACAAAACCTATTAATACAAGATACTGGGTATGTGTTTAATGAAACAGCCTCTTCACTAGAAAATGTAGTTCAAAAATTAGATTCTGGAATAGAAAAAAACGAAAAGATTAAAAAAGGAAAAGATAGAATTATAGAAGCTATAGAAAATGTATCAGCTATAACTGAAGAAAATTCAGCTAGTGCTGAGGAAGTATCAGCTAGTGCTCAACATCAGCTAGCTTCTGTAAATGAACTTTCTTCTTATTCAAAAGATATGAAGGATAATGCTGAAAATCTAATGAATAAAATAAACCAATTCAAAATATAAAATTCGTCTACTCGCTAATGCGGTGACTCATGTCACCAACAACCCCTACGGAATCCGTTGTTTAAAAATAGTTGCAAGTATAGCTTTTCAATAAGTTATGCACAAAACAAAAATGACATAGTTATAATTAAATAAATAGGCTGAATCTATTAGGTTCAGCCTATTTATTTTAACTTTTTTTTAAAATCTTTTTTTAGAGTATCTAAAAATTTATCTATCACTTCTTTTTCATTCTTATCAAACTTTTCAAATATTTTCTTATCTCTATTTATAGCCTCTATGTGAAGATTTTCATGTTTTTTAAAAATTTCTTTTCCTTTTTCTGTTAGATTAAAGTATTTTTCCTTCTTATTTTCTTCGATTTGATATGAACTTATATATTCTTTATTAATTAGCTTTTTAGTTATTTTAGTTACTCCACCTTTAGTTATTTTTAGATGATTTGTAATTTTAGTTACATTAGCATTTTCTGTTTTACCTATATAATCAATAGCATGAACTTCATTTATATTCAAATTGCTATAATTCTCTTTGAATCCTTTTTCATTAAATTCTGTGAAGATTTGAAAGATTTCACTTAGTTTTTCCACCATTAATTCGTTGCTCATATTTCTTTCCTCCCTATAGTATGTCAACCAATACTCTAGTGGATAAACCTGTAGAAAATGGATTCTCTATCCACATAGTATACACATCAAATTCATCTTCTATTGTACCATTTAATTTGCTTAAATCTAAGTTTTCTATAACATAAGTACTATTTTCTTCTGCCTTTATATCTGCTTTAATGTGTTCCTTACCTATACGAATTCCTGCACAATCAATTCCTATAAAGTTCACATTTTTATCAAGTAAATAGTTTATAAGTTCCCAACTAAGCTCAGGATGTTGATTCATATAAATATCACTTCCATATGAATAATTAACTTGTATACTAGTTTTAAATATAACAAAACTACCCTCTGTTATTTCTTTATTTTTTAATACTTCCATTCCTACTTCACTATCTATACAATAGTTTGTGCAATTAATTAAAACTCCTTTAGTTTTAAAATACTCTAATGGGATATTGCTTTTTTTATATACATCTATATGAGTTCCGATATGGCCTGCTTTCATTAGTTTATTTTCTTCATCTTCTAATAAATTCCATATTTTATTATTTTTATCCAATCCTAATGTTATATCCACCATAATATCACTCTCCTATTATTGTTTCCTCAGAAATAATAATATATTGTTTTTGTTTCCTTGTCAACTATAAAATTTTCTCAATTCTGTTTGATAATTCTCTCCAACTAAGATATGTTACATCTAAATTCTCATTATCCTTATTTTCATTAATGCCTTTTATAATTTCTTGTATTTTATTCTTTATATTTCTCTTAAACATTGGTAAATCCTCTTCTATGGGAATATCTACATTTATTAGTCTAGGTAGAGGCAAGTATCTTATTTTACCAGAATTATTTATTTTTTCTCCTAGCCACTCTCTTACACCAGGTATTTCTGAAGTGATAACATATAGCCCTGAAGCTAAAGCTTCTATTAATACAAGAGGCAAGCCTTCATAAAAAGAAGGAAGTATAAATATATCTGATTCTCTAAATTTATCTGCTAAATCTTCTTGTCTTAGATTCCCAAGAAACTCAATTTTATATGGTGATTTTTTAGCTGTATTTAATATTTTCTCATATTCATATCCATTACCCATGCCTGCTAAACTTAATTTAATTTTATCAGTTGGAATTCTTAACGATGAGAAAGCTTCAACTAAAGGCATCAATCCCTTAGAAAATGATATTTTCCCTGCATATATAACTTTTATATAGTCTTTTTCATGATATGAATCTTTATAATAAAAAATCGAATCATCATATCCACTTCCTGTAACATGAATAAGACTCTCTTTTATATTAAAATACTCTTTTATATCTTCTTTTTGGTTATTGTGAAGAGCTAAAATACCATCTAGTTTTCTTATATTGTCTTTTATAAAATTTCTCTTTAAATCTATTGATTTGAGTTGTCTTAAATCTGTACCATGACATACCCCAAATATTTTTTTGTCTTTTATCAATGAACGAGTAAGAGCTGTTAAAAGATATAGATGATGACATATTATTATATCTGGATTAAATATCTGTACAGCTTTCATTATTTGTCTACTAAAGATTTTTATAAAATAATCTAGCATATTTTCATCAAGATCTCTGTATCTAGTACTTTCATATGGCATTACATCACTCATTCCTACAACAGAAAAAGGGATCTCTTCTGTATTAAAATGCACTGGATACTTTTCTAAATATAAATCAGTATCTATATCTATATTTTCTTCTTCTGAAATACCAGCAATAATAGCTTGCTTAAAATTTTTCTTGTCGAATTGCTCTATAATTTTTCTAACGTATATACCGCTTCCAGTTTTAAATGGTTTTTGGGCTGTAACATGAAGTATTCTCAACTTTAATTGTCTCCTATTCTATATAATAATATTTCGCTTTATTTTATCAATGTAACAATAAAAAAGCAATGGTATACGTAATTAAATATCGTTTACCATTGCCTTATTAATTAATTTACTTTATTTATTAACTCAACATATATTGCAGATGCATCATCATTTTTTTTGAATCTAGGATACTTATCTCCACTAGAATCTTCCTCTTCAATTTCACGTAGCTTTTTACAAATACTATCTAGACCTTTATTCTGTGTCTCATAAATTAGGTTTTCAATATCTATATAATTATATCTATCAGTTATTGCAGAAAAACCATCACTAGCAATTAACACCTTCATATCTTTATTTAATCGTATTTTTCCATATAATGCTCTATCAGCAGCTTCTGTATCAAATCCAAGTATCCAATACCCTTCATTTGTATTTTTTAACAATCTATTTTCTATAATCAAATCATTTACTTCTTTTCTAGCTTCAAGAAATGTCTTATCTTCTTTTTTCATTATATTATCCATTGCCTCAAAAACCTTATTATCAAGTTTGGTTACAGAATCATCTTTTATAACATTTAGCTTATTATTATTTTCTATTATAAGAGTACAATCTCCTAATATGAAATATTCTAAGTAATCTTCAATCCATCTTGTTAAAACTATAGAGCTTGATGGTAGATCTAAAGCTTTAATATTTTTATCTTTAACTTTTTTGTAATACTTATCTTTTATTACATTAATTCCTTCTTTTACAATTCTTTTTAAGTTAATATCTGTTTTATGAAAATTTTTATTAACATATTCATCCCACTGTCTAACATACCATTTCGCATCACTATCTTTATCTATTAAGTTTTTCCCATTAAGACCTGTAGCTCCATCTAATATCCAAGCACCATACTTATTTATATTAGCAACATCTTCATTTACCATATTACTTCCATCACATATAGAATCATAATAAAACATATTCATATTAATTACTCCTTAAGAAAAAATCGTTTCACTTTATCTTACTATAATGTATATATAACTAACAAGTAAATATAAGTTATTATTCCTTTGTATTAAAAACTTCTATATACACTTTAAAGTTTATAATTTTTTTAAATGTGTTTATTGTTATAATATTCTATAGTTTTCCTTAAACCATCCTCTAAACAAAACTTTGGCTTCCAATTAAGTATTCCCATTGACTTATTAATTTCAAAATAAGAATCTTTTATATCCTCAAGTCTTTCATCTTCAAATATTACACCTATCTCTTTATTAATTATATCTTTCATAAAATTAAAAAGCTTTAAAACAGATGTATATTTTCCAGTCCCTATATTAAAAATTTCTCTATTTCCATGTTCTATAGAACTTATATTTGCATCAACTACATCTTCTACATATATATAATCTCTTGTTGCACTACCATCACCAAATATACTTACATTCTCACTACTTATAATCTTGTCTAAGAATATAGATATAACTCCACCTTCACCATTTTTATCCTGTCTAATACCATAAACATTCGAATATCTTAAAATTGTATAATCTAAATTATATAATTTAGAATAAATAGAAACGTAATATTCAGAACTTAATTTAGATGAACCATAAAATGAAATAGGTTGTGTATAATGATTTTCATCTATTCCCAAATAATCAGGATTTCCATAAGCTGCTGCAGTAGAAGAGTAAATTATTTTTTTTACCTTACTTTTCCTACATGCCTCTAAAATGTTGATAGTTCCTATTATATTCACCATTGCATCTTGTATAGGGTCTTTTATAGATTTTTGAATATCTATTTGAGCTGCCATATGATATACAATGTCAAACTTTTCTTTATTGAATACTTCTAAAATATCTTCATTACATATATCCATTTTGTAAAACTTAGATTTTTTATTTAAGTTTTCAACTTTACCAGTTGATAAATCATCTATAACAACAACATCGTGATATAGACTAATTAGTTTATCAACTAAATTAGAACCTATAAATCCAGACCCTCCAGTAACTAATATCTTCAAAAGTAATTCCTCCTAATTATAGTATTATTAACTTATCTTTAAATTATAATATAACTAGATTATACATTCTAAGAAATAAAAAGTATATGATTTCCTAACCTTCTATTTAATAGAAAAAACCTTAAGAGAAGTTTTTCTCCTAAGGCTTTTTCTATTAAAAATCTATATATTAATCTAACTCTTATATTATTCAAATATTATTGGCTTAAATTTAGTTACCAATTTAAAAATTAAATCTTTTGAAGATTTTTTATCTAAAGTAGATATATAGTTTACATTTTCTTTTACTAATACAACTTTATCTAAATCATAAAATCTAATCTCAGCTATTAATTTGTCATCTTTTTTAAGTAAAATTATATAATTTAACTCATCTTTGTTAAAAGGTTCTAAAGTTTGTTCAAACTCCATTCCAATGAATTCTTTACCAATTTCTTTAGCTACATCTTCACCCACTACTTTTTGAAAGTCACTAAAAAACTCCCCCTCAGTAGTAAAGTATCTTAATGCTACAGATACATTATTTATATCGCCTATTATTACTTCATTCTCTACTTTTAATTCATTATTATCTACTTGCTCAATTTCACCATGTTTTTGGGCACTAGATAAAAATATAAATAACGATACAATTATTAATGTAGTTAATGTTATAAATATTCCTTTACTTCCTTTTTTCATTTTCTAACCCTCTCTTCCATATTAACTATATATTAATAATATTAAACTATTTCTAGATATAATGCATCATTTTTTTTAATAGATACATACCTATAATAAATGTAATGAATTCAGCAAATGGAACTGTAAGCCAAACTCCCTTCGTACCAATAATCATAGGAAGTATATTTATACCTATAATTATAAATATTATTCCCCTACCTGCTGATATTATAATAGATGCTCTAGCATCTCCTATTGCTGTAAAGTATCCAGAATTGATTATGTTAAACCCATTCAATAAAAATGCAAATGCATATATTTTCGACCCACTTACTGCTAAGTTTAAAATTTCTTCATTTCCATTTGCAAATAATGATACTAACTGTTTACCAAATAAAAATAATGTTAAAAACAAAAATACCCCCACGATCAAATTAACCTTTGATGCTAACTTTAATGTATCATCTAATCTATCATTGTTTTTATTTCCATAATTATAACTAAGTATAGGTGTTATTCCATCTGATATACCAAACATTATAAGAGTTCCAAATTGACCTATATAGTTTATAGTTGTAAATGCTGCAATGCCAGCTTCCCCAGCTATTTTCATAAATGTCATATTAAATACATATGCAGTTGTAGCAGTTGCAATTGCTATTACTCCTTCTGATGACCCATTATATGTAATTGGTATTATAACTGATTTATCAAATTTACCACTAAATATATTTATTATATTATTTTTATTTAACATAAGATGAGCAACTATAAAGAATGGTGCTACATATGCCATTCCTGTAGCAAATGCTGCTCCCATTATTCCTAATCCCAGTTGCTTTATAAGCATAAAGTCTAAGCTTATATTAACAATTACACTTAATATCATACCTCTTAAGTATAATTCTGGTTTTCCTACTATTCTGTTAATAAATCCAAATAAAAACATTAAAGACATTATTGGAGCAAATATAGCTATAATTCTAATATACGTGGATACTCCTTCTAATAATACTTTATTTGCACCCAATAATAACGCAATCTCTTTACTAAATAATCTTCCAAATAATAATATAGATACTGATATTGTTGTAGTAAATATTACTGATGTCCTAAATATATTTTGTGACTCTTCTTTTTTACCTTCTCCTAAATTTCTTCCTATAAAACTTAGAGCTCCCACGCTTATTATCATACTAAAACCTATTATAACTTGCATAAATGGTTGAACTATATTTACACTAGCTAGTGCATTTTGACCAACAAAATTTCCTAAAAATATTCCATCTATTATCGTTTGTACTCCTGCTATTACCATAGCAACTATTGCTGGAATTGAAAATTTAATAAATAATTTAGATATTTTTTCTGTTCCTAATATATTTTCATTCACTTGATCCACCTCCAAAATAAACAAAACATAGATTAATTATATGATTCTGTTTTATTCTAACGGAGTATATTATAAACCCTTGTGCTACACAAATGTCAATATATTTTATCTGAATTAAGTTTCACTCTACAGGTATTTGTATTTCGTATAATACTTCCTCTTTTTTATCTGTAACACTAATATCTATTTGAGATATTTGAAGAGCATCACCACAAACTTCATATCCCTGTTTTTCAATGTATTTTATCATCTTTTTTATATTAGGTTCTATATCCCAGATGATTCCTTTATAATACATGCAAGCATACCTTCCTTTAGGAATTGTTTTAATATAATCTTCATCAATATTTTCTCTATCTCTAATAAATAGAAACATGTTAACTGATTCTATATATTTATTTGACTTTATATCTTCCTGTTTTATAATAGCACCATAACGGTTGCTTGCAACTATAGGGGCTATTTCTTTCAATTCATTCTCTAGCTTAAGACATATGTAACTTAGATCAATTTCATCTTTACTATATCTATCAAAAGTAATTATTTCTCTTTCTTTAATATCTTTAATAACTATATCTTTTAAATCTGATACCTTAGAGATATCTTCTAAATGTTTTATTTTTTCATCAATATTTTCTTCCAATTGTTGTAGTTCTTTTATTCTATTTTTAAGTTCATTGTGTTTATATTTTAATATATTAACAGACTGTTCTAGATTTCTATTATCGAAGTACTTCTTAATTTCATCAATGCTCATACCTAGTTGGCGTAGTTCTTTAATTGTTCCTAATTGTTCATATTGTAAGATAGAATAGTATCTATATCCCGTTTTAGAATCTACTTTAACAGGTTTAAGTAGACCTACTCTATCATAATGTCTCAGTGTTTCAGTTGTAATATTTCTTGATTTTGCAAATTCACCAATTGATAGTTTATCTTTCACTTTTTACCTTCAACTCCTATCTATATATATTTTACTATTCTTTTTAATAGATTATTATGTTTCTTTATATATATTTTTATTTCTAGGAAACAATAAAAGTAAGTATGTCTATGATATTATACTAGCACCAAAGTGCTATTTTAATAATCATTATTTTTCGCTTAAATAACTACATTAAAAAAAGCTGTTGAAATTCAACAGCTTTAATATTTAACATATTTACTTGGATTTAAAGGTACATTATTTTTTCTAACTTCAAAGTGAAGATGATTTCCAGTAGATCTTCCAGTACTACCTACCTTAGCTACAACATCACCTTTAGCAACCTTTTGACCTTTTTTAGCTACTAGTGAACTACAATGCCCGTAGTAAGTTTTATATCCATTTTTATGATCTATTATTATAAGCTTACCATAACCATTCTGTGTTCCAGAAAATACTACAGTTCCTCCATCAGAAGCCTTAATAGGTGTTCCTTTAGGAGCTGCTATATCTATTCCTGTATGCTTTCTTCCCCATCTTCTTCCGAATTTTGAAGATAGTTTTCCCCTTGTAGGATTTGAAAAAGCTCCAGATGCTATATAAGTAGGCTTTTTCTTTGTACCTTTTAATACAATCTTATCTTCAGCGTCTTCAACTATTTCTTCTTTTAGTATATTCTTAGAATCTATCTTTCCATTTATTCTAGTAACCTCTGCAACTACTTTTCTAAATCCTTCTTTACCTTCACTCTTTACTTTTTTATCTCCTTTATAAAGAGATGCAGTTTCTTCATAAACTATATCATAAGGTATTTTCTCATCATAAGAAGCTACACTTGTTACTTTTACATTTAAATATGACTTAGGAACAGTTATATTTATCTCTTGGTCTATATCTAGTTTTTCGATATCTATTCCTGGATTAGCTTTTTCAATATCATCCATACTTAAATTGTATTTTCTAGATATATTCCATAGATTATCTCCATCTTTTACTATGTATTTTTGTACATCATCTGTACCTGTTAATAAGTATTCATAAGCTGAATCTTCATTTTTCAACTTAGATATTTTTATATCTTTTTCTACTAAATCTACTTTTTCTACAAATCTTATATCCTTTATACCCTTTATTCCTTCTTTATGTTGGTTTTTAATAGTTTTTAAAATATTTTCTGCATGCTTCTTATCCTTTACATAAACTACATCTTTACCCTTTATATTAATAGCACACGCTCGTATTGTAAGATCTATAACCTCATTCAAGTTTTGATTGAACTCTTCTGGTGATGTTATCTTATCTTTTCCTACTCTACACTTAGTAAATACTATTTCTTGATCTATTTTAACATCTTTTTTAAATTCCTTATATATATCCATTTTTTTCTTTTCTATTAATTCATACACATCTTTTTTACGTTCAACTATACCTACATTTTTACCATCTATGCTTACTTCATATGATAATGTAGCAAAATATAATACACTACAAGTTATTATAGTTATAGATAACGCTATGTAATGAAGCAAGTATTTTTTCTTAAGTATATTGTTTAGCTTATTCATAAGTAGGCTCCTTTCAAGACAGTTACCCCTACATTATATCAAAGAAATGGTTTGGATTTCAAGTTAATTGTTTCCATTCATTATTTTTTCAGTATTAACACCTTCTTTCTCCCACATATTCATAAATTGATCACTTGTAACATTCTTATACTTATTTTCATTATAGTATTTCCTTAATGTGTCAAAAAATACATTATCTCCAACTTTTTTTCTTATATCATCTATCATAAGAGCTCCTTTGCTGTATACACATAAGCTGTAATCTATAGAATTATCAAATTCTGTCGTGCTTTTGAATATATTCTTACTTTGTTTAGTCATAGTTCTAACCTTCATATGCTTTATAAGTCTATCCTTTACTTCTTTACCATACTTTTGCTCAAAATAAAGTATTGTAGAATATTCTGTTAAAGCTTCATCTAGCCAAGGTTCACTTATCTCATCATTTCCAACTAAGGAATACCACCATTGATGTGCAGTTTCATGAGCAACTACATACTCAAGAGCAAACTTAGAATCCTGGTCATAAAGACGTTCATCTATCATAACAAGATTAGGATACTCCATTCCCCCTATAAAGAAATCTGATTCTACAACTGAATATGTCTTATAAGGATATTTTCCAAATAAATCATTGAACACCACTAATGAATCCTTAGCTACAGCGAAGGCTTCTTTTCCATATTTGTCATCGAAGAAGTAACTGTATATATTTGTATCTTTTATATTAGTCGATAATATAGAGAACTTGTCACTTAATATAAATGCAAAATCTCTTACATGTCTAGCGTCTACTTTAAATATATTAATATCATTTGATTTTTTCTTACTTTTTATTACTCCCGTTGATGCTATTTTATACTTATTTGGAATTTTTATGATAACATTAAAATTACTTACATCACTGTAAAAAGGATCTCCTATTTTTTCATATCCTTTTTTATTCCATCCTCTCTCATCATGTACACATGCTATTGGATACCAATTTGTTATATTTATAGTATTATCTCCATAGCCAAATCTACCTATTGAGTTAGGTAGTTTCACATCATACTCTATATGTATATCTATTTTTTCATCTGGCTTTAATTCATTATTTAATTTAATAATTAATAGATCTTCTTTTTTTCCTGATATAGAATAGCTTAGTTTAGTTTGATTGTTTAAAATACTCTTAACCTTTATATATCCTTTACTAAATCCATTTGGATATGCATCTTTTAATTCATTTTTCGCAAATGGAGCATACTTTTCTTTAGAAAATGCATTAGGATATATATGAAAATATACTTCCCTTAAATTATTCTTAGTGTTATTTACATATACTACATTTTGACTACAAGTTAACTTCTTCAGCTTTTCATTAAAAGATGCATTTATCGTATACTCATTTAAATCGTCATTTTTATCTCCTTTAAATACTTGAAGGTCTGTTTTTGCAAAGCATGTTATTGCAGAAAATAATAAAAATAATACAGTAAATAACTTAAAAAACTTTTTTTTGTTTAAAATAACTAACAAGAATACAACCCCCTTTGTAATAATAAAGATTAGTCTAAATTAAGTTTTGCTTTGTTGTGATATAATTAATCCGAGGTGATTTTTATGTTTTTTAAAGAAATTAATGAAATAGACTTAGGAGAGACTCCTATTGATAATATATTTATAGATATATTTATGCCAATGGCTAATGGTACATACGTAAAAGTTTACTTATTAGCCTATAAATATGCTTTTGACGCATCAAAAGCAGAAGCGTCAAATCACACTTTAGCCAAGAATTTAAATATACCTCTATCAGATGTTTTATCTGCTTGGGATTTTTGGGCAGATAAAAAAATAATAAAAAAACACTTTAAAGAAGAGAACGAGCAGTGGGATTATTCAGTTGAGTTTTTGAATTTAAAAAAATTATATATAGAAAATATCATTAAAACTAATGAACCCAAAAGAGAAAAAACAACTCCTAATGAGCTTATATCTGTAACTCAGAATCCTAATATATCTAAGCTTTTTAACTATATAAATGAAATTATAAGCAGACCTTTGGTTCCAAATGAAAAGATTCAGATACTAGATATAATGGACAGATACAATATGGGGCCAGATATGATAAAAAGTGCTTATGCTTACTCTAAGCAAAAAAGAGGTATAAAAAGTATAAAGTATGTAGAAGGAATAATAAGAAATTGGTATGATAATAAAATATATACCCTTGAAGATCTAGAGCAATATTTTGCAAAGAATACAGAGCGATTTGGATTATACAAGAATGTTTTTAAAGAGCTAGGTTTTTATCGAGAGCCTACAATGGAGGAAAGAAGAATAATGGATAGATGGCTTGACGAATTCAAATTTTCTAATGACTTAATAGCCTTTGCTTGTTCTAAGTCAAAGAATACTTCTAATCCATCTATATCTTATATAGATGCTATCCTCAGAAATTGGAATGATAAAGGATTTAAATCATATCAGGATATACTAGATTATGATTCAAAACGATCAGAAAGACTAGAAATATACAAAATTATATTTGAGGCATTAGGCTTTAAAAAGTCTCCTTCTAAAGAAGAAATTAAAACTATGGATAAATGGATAGATGAAATGAAGTTCTCTATGGAATTAGTTCTTCATGCTTGCTCAAAGTCAAAAAATACATCTAACCCATCTATAAACTATATCGATGCTATTTTAAATAATTGGAATAGAAAAGGCTTTAAAACGATTGAGCAAACTGGGCAAGAATCAAACAATAAACCTTATATTAAAAAAACTTACCAGGCTCCAAAAACAAAGCTTCATAATTTTGAGCAAAGAACTTCTAATTACACTCCAGAAGAGCTAGAAAGAATGATTTTAGAAAAACAAAAAAAGAAATTTAAGTAGGTGATTATATGAATGATGATAAATTAAGAGATATTTTTATAAAATATGAACACAGCAGAGATAATTCTAAGCTAGATCTTGAAGCTAGAAAAAATAAAATCTATAATAAAATTCCTCAAATAAAAGAGATAGACGATAAAATATTTCAAATCGGACTATCTTTGAGCAAAGCTGTTTTAATGTCTGACGGAGATAGACAAGAAATAATTGATAAAAGTAAAATAGAAATGGAAAATTTAAAAAAACAAAAAGAAGCTATATTAGCCCAAAATAAAATTCCTCTTGATTATCTTCAAATGCATTATAATTGTGATAAATGTAAAGACAAAGGATTTACTAAAGATGGTTCACAATGTGAGTGCTTTAAGCAAGAACTTATAAAGAATGCATATAAAATTTCTAATTTCTCAAAGCTTATTGAAAAAGAAAACTTTGATACCTTCGATATAAATTTATTTCGTGATGAAAAAATTTACGCAGAAGGAATATCTCAAAGAGAAAATATGTTAAGCATATATTCAGCTTGTGAAAGTTTTACTCTAGATTTTAATAAAGATAATGAAGAAAACCTCCTGTTTTATGGTTCAACAGGAGTAGGCAAAACTTTTATGTGCAGTTGTATAGCCAAAAAACTTTTAGATAAGGGATACACTGTACTTTATGAAACATCTTATAATATAATCGAGCTTTTACAAAACTATAGATTTGAAAAAAATCATACTTATGAAGATAAAAGAAATTATAGATTATTATTTGAATGTGATCTTTTAATTATAGATGATCTAGGCTCTGAAATGACAAATACTTTTACTATAAGTGAACTATTCAATATAATAAATTCAAGATTAATAGATTCAAAGAAGACAATAATATCTACTAATCTATCTCCAATGGAAATAGCCAATACTTATACAGATAGAATATTTTCTAGAATATCATCTCACTATACATTTTTAAAATTTATAGGAGAAGATTTAAGATGGGAAAAGTAAAATTCATACAAAAAAACTAAGGATATAATCCTTAGTTTTTTATTGGAGCTAGTGATAGGAATCGAACCTACAACCTGCTGATTACAAGTCAGCTGCTCTACCGTTGAGCCACACTAGCATATATAATTTTTAAAAAATCAATACTCAGATATGCGTAGCATTTCTGAGTTTCATTATAAATTATTTGGCGACCTGGAAGGGACTCGAACCCTCGACCTCCAGCGTGACAGGCTGGCATTCTAACCAACTGAACAACGAGGCCAAAATAATTGGTGGGCTCAACAGGGCTCGAACCTGTGACCCCCTGCTTGTAAGGCAGGTGCTCTCCCAGCTGAG
>NZ_JAOASI010000034.1 GCF_025210165.1 Tepidibacter sp. | reverse complement strand
TTTCGATATTTTGGATAGAATAGTTATTAAGCTCCAACATATTGAAAGCCTCCTTTATAAAAGTTTTTTGATTAACTTTAGGTTTTCATATTTGTTGGAGTTTTATTATTTGAAAAATTTAACTAGCACAACGGGTTAAATAAATATTATTATATTTATATGAAATAATATTTAATAAAGCATATTTTTTAGGAGGTTTTTATGAATTCTAATATAGAAATATTTAAAGAGTGGTATAATCATTTATTAAATGATAGTAAGCCTTCAATATATTTTAATCAGATTAAAAATAATGGTATGTTAGATGAATATCCATTTTCAATGCTAAAAAAACTAGAAGATACTCCTCAATCTGAGAAATATCATCCTGAAGGAAATGTATGGAATCATACTATGATGGTACTTGATATTGCTGCCGATAAAAAAAGATTTAGCAATAACCCAAGTGTATTTATGTGGGCAGCTTTACTTCATGATATAGGTAAGCCACCTACAACTAAAGTAAGCAAAAAGAAAATAAGATCATATAACCATGATTCAATAGGAGCGAAGTTGGCAAGAGAGTTTTTAGTTGAATTTACAGATGATAATAAATTTATAGATGAAGTGTGCATTCTTGTAAAATGGCATATGCATTTATTATTTGTAGTGAAAGATTTACCTTTTGCTAAAATAGATGAAATGCTATCTGAAACAACTGTTGAAGAATTGGCCTTATTTGGAACTTGTGATAGATTAGGTAGAGGTAATATGTCTGAAGAAAAAATAAAAGAAGAAGATAAAAACATAGATATATTTATAAAAAAATGTAAACAGCATTTGCAAAACAAAAAATAGAATTAATCTAACAATGATTAATCACATTTAAATTAAGTTTCACTTTATACCTCATATTATATCAAAAATTAGAAAGAGATTTTAAATAAGAAAATGCTCTGGACTTAGACACTCTGACTTCGTAAAAAAGTATGAAAATACAAAAAAATATAATAATTTAATAGAAATATGTGGTATAATACATAGCATGATTTTATTCATAGATACAAAATACAATTATTTGGAGGTATTGATATGAAATTTAAACTGCCACTATTAGCGGTTAAAAATGTTAATGTTTCTAAAAGATTTTATCAAGAACTTTTTAATCAGAAAGTGGTTCTTGATTTAGGGAAAAATGTAACTTTCAATGGTGGATTTGCAATACAAGAGGATTTTGCATGGCTTGTAGATTTACCGGTTGGTTCTGTCATAGAAAAGTCAAATAATATGGAATTATATTTTGAAGTAGATGATTTTGATGAATTTATGCAACGACTGGAAAAACATAAAAATATTGAATATGTTCATCAACCTAAGAAACATGAGTGGCAACAACGTGTTGTTCGGATTTATGATCCAGATTATCACATTATTGAGATAGGAGAGTCGATAGGAGTTATAGCAAAACGTTATCTTAATGAAGGCTATTCTATAGAGCAAACATCACAAATTATTCAACATCCCACAGACTTTGTTAAGATGTTTATTAAAGATAACGATTAATCACATTATACTTTTTGATACCATATATTATATCAAAAAGTAGGAGGACATCTTAAATGGAAAAATGTTCTAGATTTAAACACTGTGGGTTTATAAAAAAATATAAAGATACAGGGAAATACAATAATTTAATAGAAATATACTGTAAAGGTAAGAAAAAGGAAAAGTGTAAACGCAAAGAATTTAATGAAAAAAATGGATACTCTCCAGATGATAATATGCTCCCTAATGGAAAAATAGGAAAGTTAAAATAAATAAAAATGCATATATTGCTAATTAGCAATATATGCATTTTTATTTTAAAATTTAAGTTCCAATAGAAAAGTTTACATAATATTTCAAATGTAAATTTAATTTTGCTTTGTTTGGAAACTTATATATTGCAAAATAAGCTGATTGTATTCATTTTTATAATATTTAAATTCTACATATTTGTTTTCATTTAATATATTTTCTATAAAATATGGCTTTAACTTAGCGGTTAATCTGAATACTAATATTTTATTATTTGATTTAATCTCTATAGAGTTATCATCTATCATTCCGTTATAGTAACCTGTAGATATATATTCTTGAGTACTATTAAATGTAAATCCAACTAGGCTAGATAATAATATAAGAATTAATAAACAAATAAATGTTTTTTGCATATGTTTGTCCTCCTTTGAAAATATAAAATTGAATCTTTAAAATAATAAATTCGATTGTATTTGTTTTAATATATGCCAGTACATATATATATATTCCTAGTTGATACAAAGTTTATACATAAAAAGTTTATACATAAAAAAAAATTATTATATTGACAATTTTAAATAATGAATATATAATACATTTTATAGATAAACAATTGATTTAAAGACTATGAAGAGAAGAGTAACTATATTGATTTTATTTCAGCGAATCGATGGTGGTGAGAGATCGATATAAAAAATATAGCGAAGAACATCTCTGAGTTTCTAACTGAAATCGTATGAGAGTAGGCTTAGACGGATTTAAACCGTTATAGTTAGGCAGTATCGAGTTATTTATTCCGTACTTGTTAAAGTGAGCTTAAAGCTAATTAGAGTGGTACCGCGGAAGTCAAACCTTTCGTCTCTATATTTATATAGAGATGAAAGGTTTTTTTATTATAAAAAAAAGTATTTATTCATTAATTAAAAAACATGGCCATGTTTAAATATAGTGATTAATTATAATTTTATAACTACTAAAAATCAAACAATAAATAGGAGGAATGAATATTATGTTAGAAAGATTAATAATACCTACAGGATATGAGCCTAAATTAGGACTTAAAGAAACTGAGATTGCTATAAAACAAATAAAGGATTTTTTCCAAATAAACTTATCAGATAGATTAAACTTAACTAGAGTATCAGCACCGTTATTTGTAAAACCTGAATCAGGACTTAACGATAACTTAAATGGAGTAGAAAGACCGGTATCATTTGATGTTAGAGGAGACAATAATTCAGAAGCAGAGATAGTACATTCTTTAGCTAAGTGGAAAAGAATGGCTTTGGCTAGATATAAATTTGATGTGTATGAAGGTTTATATACAGATATGAATGCTATAAGAAGAGATGAAGATTTAGATAACCTACATTCAATATATGTAGATCAATGGGATTGGGAAAAAATTATAACAAAAGAAGATAGAAACGATATGTATCTAAAGGATGTAGTTAAAACTATATTCAGTGTCTTTAAAGAAACAGAACAACGTATGTATGAATTATATGATATAGAAAAAGTTCTTCCTGAAGAGATTTTCTTTATAACATCACAAGAGTTAGAAGACAAGTATCCAGGGTTCACTGCTAAAGAAAGAGAATCTGCAATAGCAAAAGAAAAAGGTTCTGTATTCATAATGAAAATAGGAGATTTATTAAAATCAGGAGAAAAGCATGATGGAAGAGCTCCGGATTATGATGATTGGGAATTAAATGGAGATATAATATTCTGGAACCCTGTATTAGAGAGAGAGTTTGAACTTTCTTCAATGGGAATAAGAGTAGATAAAAAAGCTTTAGAAAAGCAACTTTCTTTAGCTGGTTGTGAATCAAGAAAAGAATTTGAATTCCATAAGATGTTGTTAGAAGATAAATTACCATTGACAATTGGTGGTGGAATAGGTCAATCTAGAATCTGTATGTTCTTCTTAAGAAAAGCACATATAGGAGAGGTTCAAGCTTCTATTTGGCCAAAAGAAATGCTAGCTAAATGCGAAGAGCAAAATATATTTTTATTATAAAATTATAAAAAAAAGTCTACCTTTGAAATATTTTTAAAAAGGTAGACTTTTTAATTAATAAATCTATTGTGCTAGTTGAAATCAATTTACTTAATATGGTAAATTGATTTCAACAAAAAAATATCCTCTTAACTTCAAACGTATGGTTATATTATCCAAATGCTAAAGACTTAATTCTTGATATATCTTCATCTTTTCCAAGTAATTTATTTATAAAGAATGA
>NZ_JAOASI010000033.1 GCF_025210165.1 Tepidibacter sp. | reverse complement strand
TTAAACAATACATGACTTATTATAATAACTATAGATATCAGTGGGGATTAAAGAAGATGACTCCTGTCCAATACAGAAATCATCTTCTTAATGTAGCATAGTCTTTTTTAAATTGTCCTTTACAAAGGGTACAGATTATATATTTTAATACCCTTTATTTTTTATCCTATAGGAAATTATATCATTTTTTGCTTTGTGGATAACTTGTTAAAAAAGCTATATTTTCAACTATTTTTGAGCAACGGAGCCTGTAAGGCTCGTTGGCGACATGAGTCACCGCGTTAGCGAGTAGACGAATTTTTTATTAGTGAATTGATTTGTTTTTTTGGTACTACGTCTAAACATAAGAATTAAAACATATATTAATTAATCTGAGTCTTTGATGTAAATAGAAGAATATTTTGCTAATATAATGGTTATAAAAGCACCAATATAATATGAATATAAAGATAAAAGTCCTATAAAATTGCATATTTTTCTTTCTAACTTATAAATATTATATATATGTATACCAATAATATTATATATGATTGGACCTAGTGATAGTAATATAAAAATACGGCGTGTTTCAAAAAACACTTAAATAGCCTGACACATTTAAAAAAGAGCATGCTAAATAAAGGTAATTTATTACCATTTTTTTACTTGCAATTTACATAAAATATAAACTAATAGCCTAAAATTTCTAAGGGTTGGGGGTATTCTTTTCCAGTTAATAGTTCGATAGGACTTTTTCCTACGCGTTCTTTGCAACGACTACGTCTGTATTTTCTAGTATTAAAGTAAAACTGTAATAAATCTAAGAATTTATCATTAACAGTTCTTTTTAGAAATAAATAAGGACGAATCAAACTATTAATACATTCTACTATACTACTAGCTCTAACAACAGTTTTTATAAATAGTTTAAATTTATCTCTGATATATGAATACTTTTCTCCTAGCATTAGGCCTATTCTTCCCTCGATAATATTATACATTTTACTGTCTTTAGAATATTTTTTCTGATTCCACATCAAGTACAAAGCTTCAATATCAATTTCTTCCTTTTGAGCAAAGTCCTCCATATTTTTTTCAGCTGAACGAACAAAAGTCAGAAGATTTTCTTTATGGTTTCTTAAATATTTAATTCCATCTTTAAGATACTTATTTTTATTCTCCAGTTTTTCTAGTTCAACTAGAGCGTAGTCTATAAGAAAAATACGGTCATTATAGTTCAATCCACCTATTTCAAATGCTTCTCTAATCCAGTCATATAAGGTATTTGCTGTATCATAAATATCTATAAGTTCTATGGATTTTAATGATGCTTTTTCATATGCTTCAAGATATTTATCACTATTCTTACTAAAGGCTTTTAAGCACTTTTTCTTTAACTTATACTCGTTATTAATAGCTTTATAGGTAGTTCTTTCTAATCTAAAAATACCAGAGGATATTTTTTTTAATGCATGAAAAATATCGTCTTGGATATTGATTCCTGAAAAAGCATATTGTACTCCTTTTTAATTCCCATAGCCCCATCATTTACACTTGTTTCGAGATTTAATCCTTGTTCTTGTTTTTCTAAAAGTGATAGAGCCCAGTCGATGGCATTTCTTGTCTCACTTTCATTCATGAGATATGTATAAGTACTATGAACATCTACTCCAACTAGAATAGGTGTTGATGCTTGAAAAATTTCATCATTAGCTCCAACTTTTATTTTATCAAGAGGAACGGAATCATTAAATACTTTTGCTTTATCGGCAAAAGCATTTATGATATAGCTAATTTTACCTATTGATATATGGATACCAAATATTTGCTCTATAAATTTTTGAGCATCTTCAGTAGAACCTTTACAGATTAGCATACATCCAAAAACTATCTTTTCAGTATTTTCTTTTGTTAAATTTATGGAAGGGGTATCGCTTTTTGGATTATCAAATGATTCATGTAGAATATTGCTTACTTTTTCCTTTTGGGTATACACAAAATTTCTATTAACTCCATGTTCTCTAGATAATTCCGAAATGTTTTTTTCACAATTTGCCTTGCATCCAAGAATAATTCTCTCGTTTCGAGGAATACTATTTCTGTAAATTGTTTTTTCCATAGCCACCATCCTTTTCTAAAAGTTTTATTATCTTTAGGATGTGACTATGGGATTATTTTTTTGCAGGAAATTATTTACTGTGTAATGCTAATTTGAAACACGCCAAAATACTTATACCTTTTTTATATTTGAAATTTAACATTCAGTATTCTCCTTTCTATATATGCATGGAAAAATTTTTTGATTAAATATCATCTCAACAGCCCTTTTTTCTAATAATTTGCATAAGATAAATCTACAAAGATAATAACTCTAAATAAATATAAAATCAATTATTTTTTTAAGAAATTATATTTACTTTACTTTTTAGTTGTATGGTATATTGCTATATTTTTCCTAAAGTAGCATAAACTTTAACTGTACCATATTAAATTTTACAAAATAAGACTTAAAATTACAAAATATTACTGATATCATTTATTTATGGAAAAATAAATGTAAAAGGAGAGGTAAAATGAAAAGGAATTTTAAGTTTTTATTTATGTTAGTAATGATAGTTGTAAGTATGATTTTTTCTAGTTTTAGTGTTTTCGCTGAGGATGAGACGAAGGATGAATTTGAATGGGTAGGGGTAGATGGTGGTTCATTGAATTATGACTCCTCTAAAATTGCTGAAGATCCAGATGCAGTAGTATATAAAGATGATTTATATGTTATATTTCAGGAAAGGAATGGAAGCGAGAAGTATCAAATGAGAGTAAAAAAATATAATGGGAGCAAATGGGTAGGAGTAGATAACGGATCCTTGAATTATAATACGTCTAAAAGTGCTGGGTATTCGAGTGCAACAGTATATAATAATGAACTATATGTTACTTGGTCTGAACCAAATAAAAGTAATATAAACCAAATAAGAGCAAAAAAATATGATGGAAGTAAATGGGTAGAAGTAGGTAATGAATCTTTGAATTATGACTCTTCTAAATATGCTAACCATTCAAGTTTAACAGTATATAACGATGAGTTATATGTTACGTTTTACGAAAATAATCGAAGTGAAAATCAAATAAGAGTAAAGAAGTATAATGGAAGTAAGTGGATAATGGTAGATGATGGATCTTTGAATTATAACTATTCTAAATCCGCTTATAATCCAAATTTAGAAGTGTGCAATGATGAGTTATATGCTACTTGGAAAGAAGATAGCAATAGAGGATCAATAGCTCAAATAAGAGTAAAGAAATATGATGGAAGCAAGTGGATAGGGATAGATAATGGATCTTTGAATTATGATTCTTCTGAATATTCGTATGAACCAAATGTAATAGCATATAATAATGAGTTATATGTTATTTGGTATGAACTAAATGCAAGTAATATACATCAAATAAGAGCAAAGAAATATGATGGAAGTAAATGGATAAAAGTAGGTGATGGTTCTTTGAATTATGATTCTTCTAAAAATGCTAACCAGTTAAGTTCGACAGTATACAATGATGAGTTGTATGTTACTTGGCATGAAGAGCATGAAAATGATAAATGCCACATAAGAGTAAAAAAATATAATGGAAATAAGTGGGTAGGAATAGATAATGAATCTTTAAATTATGATTCTTCTAAAGGGGCTTATGATCCAAGTACAATAGTATATAATAATGAGTTATATGTTACTTGGGTGGAAGCGAACGGAAACAATGCAGCTGATATAAGAATGAAAAAACTTGCAAATAAAAACACAGAACCAGAAAAGCCAAGCAACAAAGGAAATAAAGCCTTACTAAGAATCATAATGGAAGAAGGAACAGAAAAAGAATATGATATGACAATGAAAGAAGTCAATGATTTCATAGATTGGTACAATAAAATATCAACTACATGTTACACTATAGAAAAAGATTATAATATAGGACCATTTGAAAGTAGACAAGATTACATAGTTAGAGATAAAATAGTATCTTTTGAGGTAATGGAATATACAAAGTAAAGATTAATATAACAAGGGTAGGAATTAAATTTCCTGCCTTTTATTATGCTAATAGTTAAAATAGATTTTTCTTGTATCACTTTTATATAAACCTGAATAAACTATAAATATGAAGAATTAATGAGGTGGATATAATGAGGAGATGCAGAAAACATTTAGTTGGTTTGATATGTATAGCAGTAGGGCTTAGCATTATTTTATCTCTAGTCTTACCAAATTGGTTGTGGATGAGCTGTTTTGCAACAGTACTTATTATAACAGGCTGTGTTTGCTTTAAATAGGGGGTATGTATTATGAAGATAGTGGCTATAAAACTTCCAAAATTTTTATCAGCAATAGTAAAATTCTTTATAAGAAAGAAATAAACAAAAAACCATTTTATAATGGTTTTTTTGTATGTAATCAAATTCATAATATAGGTATTAACTATGCTTTTATTGATAATAAATAGAATTATATGTTAAAATTAATCTAAAAATACTCGGAGGTACCTATGATAAAGAATAATAAAAAATTTATAGAAAAGTATGCAATAGTACTGATTGGATTACTAATATTGGGTTTTATGTATATGAACATAGATAGTATATCAAGTGGTTTTTCTAAGTTGTTTAGTATATTAAAACCTTTCTTTATAGCTTTTTTTATAGCGTATATATTTAATACTGTAGTAGTGTTTTTAAAAGAAAGGCTCAAAATAAAAAATGGAATAGCAATACTTATAGTATATGGGTTCTTCGTAGTTATAATGGTATTTATAGTAATAATAGTTATACCTATAGTAGTTCAAAGTATAGTCCAGATAATCAATGAAATGCCTGGTTATGCAGATAATTTAATACAAATTATGAAAAGTATGGATATTAACATATTGAATGAAATTGAAAAATATGTAGATAAAAATTCAATAGGAAGTTTGCAAAGAATTTCTAAGGCACTAAATTATTTTTTAAACAATTTTTTGATTTTTATAACTAATATAGGATCAGCTGTGGTGACTATTTCTTTTAGTTTGATAATATCTGTTTATATGCTAATTGAAAAAGAATCTTTAAAATCACTGGGATATAAAATACTAAAAAAGATTTTAAATGAAGAAAAGAGTATAGAATTTATAAAATTTAGTAAAAAAGCTAATATTATATTCTCAAACTTTTTAACTGGACTTATAGTTCAAGCTTCAATACTTGGGATTTTGTGTTTTATAGGATTTTTGATTTTGAAAGTAAAGTATGCACTTTTGTTATCAGTTATAATAGCTTGTACGAATGTAATACCGTATATAGGACCTTTTATAGGCGCTGCACCTGCTGTTTTGGTTACGCTTTTCTATGCTCCTATGAAGGCATTGTGGGTATGTGTGCTTATATTAATTCTTCAGCAAGTAGATGCAAATATAGTTGGACCTAAAATAATGGGTAATTATATAGGTTTATCTCCATTTTGGATTATATTAACAATCGCTGTTGGTGGAGGTTTTTTTGGAATAATGGGAATGATACTTTCTATCCCAATAGCTGCTATAATAAAAATAATACTTAGTGAAACTCTTAAACTAGATAAGTAAAAAATTCGTCTACTCGCTAACGCGGTGACTCATGTCGCCAACGATCCTTACAGGCTCCGTTGCTCAAAAATAGTTTCAAGTGTAGTCTTTTCATCAATATTATCTACAAATTTAAAATCATACAATATCTTATATCATAAAAAAAGCCGAACATTATGTTCGGCTTTTTTATAAGAGATAAAGATTCCTTACACAAGAAATCTTTATTATTAAACTAGACAGCTCTTTCTACGTTACCAGAACGTAAACATCTTGTACAAACGTTTAATCTCTTTGGACTACCATCAACTATAGCTCTAACTTTTCTTAAGTTTGGAGACCAAGTTCTTTTATTATGACGGTTTGAGTGACTCACTGTATTACCAGAAACCTTACCTTTTCCGCAAACTGAACAAACTCTTGCCATGATTAACACCTCCTTCAAACCTTTATCATTGGCATTAAAAACATAATTATATTATCATATTCAGCTAACTTTTGCAAGTTAAATGTTATATTTGCATTGAATATATCAAACATATAATATAAAATATATTATACATATAATATCCAATAAAGTACATATATTAAGATAAAAAATTTTTAATAAAAATATAATTATTTGTGGGGGGTTAAAAAAATGAGTGGAATAATTGCTAATAAATATGGTAATATCTATATTGATAAAGAAGTCATAGCGAAAATTGCATCTCAAGTGTCTACAGAATGCTATGGAATAGTTGGATTTAGTTATAAGTCTAAAGTAGATGGACTTGTTGAGCTTTTAAAAAAAGAGAATATGAGTAATGGAGTAAAAGTTGAAATAGAAGAAGATAATGTTAGTATAGAATTATTTGTTATTATACAATACGGAACAAAAATATCTGTTGTAGCAGACAATATAATAGATAGAGTCAAGTATACTGTGGAAAAAATGACTTCTCTTAAGGTTAGAAAAATAGATATAAATGTACAAGGAGTTAGAGTAAACAAATAGTCAGGAGGTAACAAATTGAAAGTAGAACATATAAATGCAAAGCTCTTTAAGCAGATGATATTATCGGGTGCTAACAATTTGCAAAATCATAAAGAGCTTGTAGATAAACTAAATGTATTTCCAGTACCAGATGGAGATACAGGGACTAACATGTCTCTTACTATACAAGCAGCTGTAAAAGAAGTAATTAAGGAATCGAATAATACTATTAAAGAAATAGGAAAAGCAGCATCTAAAGGATCTTTAATGGGAGCTAGAGGAAACTCTGGGGTTATATTATCTCAGCTTTTAAGAGGATTTGCAAAGGCTATAGAGGACAAGGAACAACTAGATACAAAGGACTTAGCAAATGCACTAAAAAATGGAGCGGATACTGCATATAAGGCTGTAATAAAACCTATAGAGGGTACTATACTCACAGTTGCAAGAGAAACTGGAGAGTTTGCAGTTAAAATATCTCAAAAAGAAAAAGATATAAAAAAATTCATGGAAAAAGTATTAGAAGAAGCCAACCGTTCTTTAGAAAATACTCCAAACCTTCTTAAAAATCTAAAGGAAGCTGGAGTTGTAGATTCTGGTGGAAAAGGATTAGTTTGTATATTAGAGGGAGCTTACAAAGCTTTTATAGGAGAGTTTATAGATAGAAATATTGATTTTAAAGGAATTCAAGAGGTGGGTAAAAATACAGAAATACCTACTGAGGATATCAAGTTTGCGTATTGTACTGAGTTTATACTTGATACTGATAAAATAAGTGATACTAAAATGAAAGAGCTTATACAAAATCATGGAGATAGTTTAATAGTTGTTGGAGATGATTCTTTAATAAAAGTTCATATACATACTAACAATCCAGGTCTTGTTTTACAAGAAGCTATAAAGTATGGACAACTAGATAAAATAAAAATAGATAATATGAAAATTCAACATGAAAATATATTGGTTGAAGAAGATTATGTAAGATTAGAGTCTAAGGAAATGAAAGAATATGGTTTTATATCTATAGCTATGGGATCTGGAATAACTTCAATATTTAAAGATTTTGGAGTGGATCATGTAATAGAGGGTGGACAAACTATGAACCCTAGTACGGAAGATTTTATTCAATCTATAGACAATATAAATGCAAACAACATAATTATACTTCCTAATAATAGTAATGTAATTATGGCTGCAAACCAGGCTAAAGAAATATCTGATAAGAATATAATAGTAATACCTTCTAAAACAACTCCACAGGGATTCTCTGCTTTACTTGCATTTAATCCTGAAGCAGATTCTGAGTCTAATCAAAAGGCTATGAAGTATGCTCTTGAAAATGTTAAGACAGGACAAGTGACATTTGCTGTAAGGGATACTAGCATGAATGATATAGATATAAAAGAAGGAGATATAATAGGTATTGGAGAAGGTAAAATACAAGAAGCTGGGAAAAATATAAAAGATGTAGCATTATCTTTAATAGATAAATTAGTTGATGATGAGAGTGAAATTATAACCTTATTCTATGGTGAAGAATTAAGTGAAGATGATACGAATGAATTAAGAGAAGAGATAGAAGAAAAATATGATGATTTAGATGTAGAAGTTTATTGTGGAAATCAACCGCTATATTATTATATAATTTCTGTAGAGTAAAAGTTTATATATTATCATTTTTTAAGCCATGGATATCAAATACCATGGCTTAAAAAATGGAATTTGCAGGGTGATATAGATGGATTTAAATAAAAACTTACAATACATAAAAGGCATAGGACCTAAAAAATATAAAAAATTAAATAAGCTTGATATATATACTCTAAAAGATTTAATATACTATTTTCCAAGACAATACGAGGATAGAAGTAAATTTAAGAAAATATTTAATTTACAAAATGAAGAAAAGATATCTATAAAAGGAATTATTACAGGATTTGAAAAGCACGAACCAAAAAAGAAGATGATTATAAATAAAATACAGGTAAGAGATGACACTGGTTATATAAAGCTTGTATTTTTTAATCAAAAGTATATAGTCAATAATTTCAAAGTTGGAGATAGTATAGTTGCATATGGTAAGGTTAAAAAAGAATATGGAAAAATTGAATTATTAAACTGTGAGATAGAATTTGATGCAAAGCTTGCAAATTCAATAGGAAAAATAGTCCCTATATATCCTTTAACTTATGGAGTTTCAAATAAAGAATTAGTAAATATAATACAAAGTGTATTAAAAAATGAAAACTTAGAAATAGATGAGTATATTCCAAAGGATATTGTGGATAAAAATAAAATGTGTGATCTGAATTTTGCTATAAGAAATATTCACAATCCAGAAAATTTACAAAACTTAAAAGTAGCTTTATACAGGCTTGTATATGAGGAATTTTTAATACTTCAACTAGGATTATTATACTTAAAAAGTGGAGTAGTTAATAAAGAGGGAATAAAATTTGAGAAAAATAGTAAATTAGAAGAAATTATAAAATCCCTTCAATTCTCACTTACTAATGCTCAAAGAAGATCTCTTGATGATATATTAAGTGATATGTGCTCTAATAAGGTTATGAATAGACTTGTTCAGGGAGATGTAGGGTCTGGAAAAACAGTAGTTGCTCTTTTGAGTCTTGCAAATGTAGTCTTAAATTCATATCAAGCGGCTATGATGGCTCCAACTGAAATATTGGCAGAACAGCACTTTAATTCACTTAATGAAATTTTATCTAAATTTGATATAAATATAGGACTGCTTGTTGGAAGTCTAACTAAAAAACAAAAAATGGATGTTTTAAGAAAAACTAAAGAAGGAGAAATAGATATATTAATAGGAACGCATGCTCTTATAGAGGATGGAGTTGAATTTAAAAAGCTGGGAATGGTTATAACTGATGAACAACATAGATTTGGAGTAAGGCAAAGAAATAAATTATCAGAAAAAGGAGACAACCCTGATATATTAGTTATGACTGCAACTCCTATACCTAGAACCCTAGCACTTATACTATATGGAGATCTAGATATATCTATAATAGATGAGCTTCCTCCTGGAAGACAGGTTATAGACACCTTTGCTGTTCCAAAAGAAAAAAGACTTAGAGCATACGATTTTGTTAGAAGTCAGATAGAACTTGGAAGACAAGTTTATATAGTATGCCCTTTAGTAGAAGAATCAGAGGTAATAAAGGCAAAGGCAGCAGTTGATTTATTAGAAGAGTTAAAAACGGAACATTTTTCAGATTTAAAGCTAGAACTTTTACATGGAAAGATGAAAGCCTCAGATAAAGATGAAATAATGAAAAAGTTCAAAAATGGAGAGATTGATATATTAGTATCGACAACTGTTATAGAGGTCGGGGTAAATGTTCCAAATGCTACACTTATGATTATAGAAAATGCTGAAAGATTTGGGCTAGCTCAACTTCATCAGCTAAGAGGAAGAGTTGGAAGAGGAGAACATAAATCTTTTTGTATACTTATATATGGATCAAAGAATGAAGTGACCTTTGAAAGAATGAAAACTATGGAGCAAACAACCGATGGATTTAAAATATCTGAGAAGGATTTAGAAATAAGAGGACCTGGAGAATTTTTTGGAACAAGACAGCACGGTCTTCCGGAATTAAAGATAGCTAACATATTCAAGCATATTAAAATATTAAAAGAAGCTCAAAAAAAAGCACAAAATATAATAAAAGAAGATGAAAAATTAAATCTTGATAAAAATAAAAAACTTAAAAAAGAAATAATAAATAGATTTGAGAAAAAATTAAACGATATAACATTAAATTAAAAGAGGAGGATTTATATGAGAGTTATTTCTGGAAGTGCTAGAGGATTAAAACTTAAATCTCCAAAAAACATGGACGTAAGACCTACTACTGATAGAGTCAAAGAATCTTTATTCAATATCATAAGTGATAGAGTTATGGAAAGCTTTGTATTAGATCTGTTCTCGGGAACAGGATCACTTGGTATAGAGGCTTTATCAAGAGGAGCTCAAAGAGCTACATTTGTAGATGCTAGTAAATTTAGTATGGATATAATAAAAGAGAATATAAAAAAGGCTAGAGTTAACGATAAAAGTGAATTAATGTTGTCGGATAGTATAAGTGCTGTAAATAAATTAGGTGTTAGAAGAGATAAATTTGATATAATATTTATGGATCCACCATATTTAAAAAACTTTATAGAAAAAACATTAATAGAGATAAGTAAAAGAGAAATATTAGAAGAAGATGGAATAATAATAGTAGAACACGATATAAAGGATGAAGTAAAAGATAAGATAGAAAAACTTGAAAAATACAGAGAAAAAAAATACGGAAATACAATGGTTTCTTTTTTTGCTTGGGAGGATTAAAATGGAAAAAATAGCAGTATATCCAGGGAGTTTTGATCCAGTAACGAATGGACACTTGGACATAATAAAAAGAGCATCTAAATTATTTGATAGATTGATAGTAGCAGTTTTGCATAATTCAAGTAAAGATTCATTATTTACATTTGAGGAAAGAGTGAATCTTCTAAAAGAGGTTGTTAAAGATATAGACAATGTAGAGGTGGATTGCTTTACAGGACTTTTAATAGATTATTGTAATAATAAAAAGGTTAATGCTATAATAAGAGGATTAAGAGCTGTTTCTGATTTTGAGTATGAGCTTCAAATGGCTCAGATGAATAGGCAATTAAATAGAGATATAGAAACGGTTATACTTACAACTAGTACAAAATACTCTTTTATAAGCTCTTCTCTAATAAAGGAAGTAGGAAAACATAAAGGAGATATATCACAATTCGTTCCAAATAATGTATCTAAGCAGGTGTATAAAAAACTACATGGGAGGGAATAGTATTGGAATTACTAAAATTAATAGAAGAAATAGAAGATTTAGTAGAAGAAAGCTCTGGGATTCCATTCGGAAATAAGGTTTTTGTTGATAAAAAACAATTTTTAGAAATAATAAAAGAAATAAGACTTCAATTACCTGATGAAATAAAGCAAGCAGAGTGGATTAATACAGAAAGACAAAGAATACTTGCAGAAGCTCAACAAGAGGCAGATGCTATAGTTGAAAATACTAAATCTTATGTGCAAGAACAGGTAGAAGAAAGTGAAGTTTTAAAAGAAGCTCAAAAGCAAGCTGAGCAAATAATTCAGCAAGCACAAAATACATCTAAAGAAATAAGAAGAGGCGCAAAAGAATATGCTGATAAGATACTTGGAAAGGTTCAAGTAGATTTAGGAAATATAATGGAAGTTATAGCTTCTAATAGAGAAGAATTAAAATAAAATTTGTTTACTCTCTAACGCGGTTACTCATGTCGCCAACGATCTCTACGGGCTCCGTTGCTTAAAAATAGTTGCAAATATAGCTTATATAGTTTCTTATAGGTAAAAAATAGTCTAGTGCGTAGCTACTAGACTATTTTTTTGCTTATATCATTAATATATGTAAGTATATATACTATAAAAATAAATATAAAAAATATACTATTATTAAAAGGAATATTAGTAAAAACTTTATCGACGTATATATTATAAAAAATAGAATTATTAAAGGTTTGTATATCTAGAGTGTTTTTAAATATAGGATAAAGTATATAACATAGTAAAAATGAATTAACGCCATGTAAAAGTTTACCAAATATATAGAGAGGTATATTTATATCAGTATGAGATAAAAAATTACAACATTGAGCAAGTATTGATATTCCGCTGAATGATATTATGAATGTACAAATTGATATTTTAAATATTAAAGAAGTTCCACTAAGTAATGATACATTATTACATCCTATTGTTATCTCGAATAAACCACTTATAAATGCTTGAATTACTTCAATTGATATATTGAATGGATGAAAAAATACAAATAATATAGAACTAATTAAATCTATAAATTTTAACACAGTGAGTATTTTAAATAATACAGAAAAAACTATAACAAATCCACATACCACTAGAATTGTGTTTATTCCGTTTCTAACTGAATCTCCAAATATAGAATAAAATCCTTTTTCTTCATCTTCATAGAAAATTATTTTTTTTAGCCTAGTTAATATACTGGTGTTGCTGTTATAACTTTTAATATCTGATGAAGTATTATAAAACCTAAATAAGATACCGATACTAAGTGCGCCAATATAGTGACATAAAAGTATGAAATATCCTATTTTAGAATTGTTAAACATACCTATTCCAACAGACCCTACAATGAATAAGGGTCCTGATGTAGAACAAAATGAAGCTAGTCTTTGAGCTTCTACTTTTGATATTTGATTGTTTTGTCTAAGATTGGATGTAAGTTTTGAACCAATAGGATATCCAGAAAGTATAGATATAGCAAATATTAAGGAACTTTTCCCTGGAACATTAAAAAGTATCCTAGAGGGTTTTTCTAAAAATACTCCAAGAATGTCCATAACTTTTAAATTTATTAAGAGATTAGCTCCTATTAAAAAAGGGAGGAGTGATGGAATTAATATATTAATACAAATATTCATTCCTACTATTGCAGACTCTATAGATTCTTTAGGAAATATAACTATACTCATTATGAAGAATAGAACTATTATTCCGGGCAGTATAGAACTTAACAATTTTGAATTTTTCATATAAACGCCTCCAAAATATTAATCTAAGATAATTATATTAAAGTATTTGTTAATCTATGATTTAAAATAAAGTTCAAATTAAGATTATTTTGTCAAAAAATAATATTTTGATTAATCAAGTGTGATATAATTATAAGAAAAAGGGTATATTTATAATATATAAATATATTTTTTAAAGAGGTGATGGTATATGAGTTCAAAAATAATAAATTATTTCTTAAATTCCGTTCTAGACATAATGCCTCAATTAGGATTTAGCAATATTGAAAAAGGAGATATTTTTGTTAAAGAAAGTAATATTAAGGTAGAAGGTGTAATGCTGAATTTGGGTGTGGTAGGAGATATAAAGGGAAATGTAATTTATAATATGAGTGAAGTTGATGCAAAAAAGATAGCATCTAAGATGATGATGGGAATGCCAGTTTCTGAATTTGATGATATGGCTCAAAGTGCTATATCTGAACTGTCTAATATGCTTACCGCAAAAGCTAGTATAAATCTTGAAAAAGAAGGAATAAATACTAATATATCTACTCCTACATTGACTCATGGAAAAGATTTTGAAGTTAAAACGAATACGGATAAAATCATAACTAGCGAAGTTTTAGTAGATGGTATATCTATTGAAGTCAATATTGCTTTTGAATAAATAAGGACAAGCAGCTAACATAAATGTTAGGTGTTTTCTTATTTTAAAATATCTAAATTTGTAACGAGTCCATTTAGGACTCGTTTGCTTATTCAAAAGCTAAAAGTTCTAAGACTACATCTGAATTAAGTTTCACTTTATATGTAAAAATAAAGACTTTTTCATAAATAGTATGATATAATTTTAGAAAATATACTTAATAATTCAATTGGACATTTGAAATAAAAGAAGAGAAAGAGGTTATGAATGTGATGTTAACAAAAGTAAATGAAGATATACAAAAAACTTGTGAAAATATATCTAAGTTACTAGATGTTGAGGTTACTTTGGTTGACTCTAATTTGGTTAGAATAGCTGGAACTGGGGAATTTGAACAAAAAATTGGAACAAGCATAGATAAAAATTCTATATACTCTCATGTGTTAAAAACAGGAAAAACTTATACTATGAATGAAAAATATGATAGTGAAAAATGTGGGCAGTGTAACCAAAGGTATTATTGTAAAGAAATTGCAGATATATGTTGCCCTATTAAAATTAATAATACTGTAATAGGTGTAATCGGACTTGTAGCTTTTGATGAAAAACAAAGAGATATTATGCTTTTGAAAAAGAGTGAACTAATGCTTTTTATATCTAATATAGCTGATCTTATGTCTTTGAAACTTAAGTCTATAGATCATATTGAATACCTTAATGATAAAATAAGTTCTTTTGAAGAATTAGAAAAAAAAGAAATTTTAAAAGCTATAAAAAAGTATGGAGATAATACAGATGGTATGAAAAAAACAGCAGAGGCTTTAAATATAGGAATAGCTACTCTTTATAGAAAAATAAAAAAGTACGACATAAAGTAAATAATATACATATTTATTTCCTGGGAAAAATCATATAAAAAAATTATCAATTTCCTATTCGTTATAAAAAAGACTATGCTTCATAGTCTTTTTTATGCGTAAAAAATAACTGAGTCACCGAGTTGATGATATAAATTTGGAAAGGAAGCTTATTATGAAAAAAATATTAGTTTTAGCTGAAAAACCTTCAGTGGGGAAAGATATAGCTAGGGTTTTGAATTGCAATTTAGATAAAAATGGATATATAGAAGGTGAAAAATATATTGTGACATGGGCTTTTGGTCATTTAGTTACATTAGCACCTCCAGAAAATTATGATGAAAAATATAAGTCTTGGAAGATAGAAGATTTACCTATGCTTCCAGATAAATTAAAGTTAGTTACTATAAATAAAACTTATAAACAATTTAGTACCGTAAAACGCTTAATGAACAGAACTGATGTCACTGAAATAGTGATTGCCACTGACGCAGGACGTGAAGGTGAGCTTGTAGCAAGATGGATAATAGAAAAAGCACGAGTTAAAAAAAGTATAAAAAGACTTTGGATATCATCTGTTACAGATAAAGCTATAAAAGATGGTTTTAATAATTTAAAACCAGGGAAAAATTATGAAAATCTATATAAAAGTGCAATTGCACGTGCTGAATCAGATTGGTTAGTAGGAATTAATGCAACTAGAGCATTAACATGCAAGTATAATTCATCTCTTTCTTGTGGAAGAGTTCAAACTCCTACACTTTTTATGATATTAAATAGAGAAAATGAGATAAGAAATTTCAAATCTAAGGATTTTTATGGAATAAAAGCTGTTATAAATGATGTTGAATTTATATGGCAGGATAGTAAAACTAAAAATACTAACATTTTTGATAAAGAAAAGTGTGATAGTGTAATAAACAGTATAAATAACAAAAAAGCTAAGGTTATAGGTGTAGTAAAAAAAAGAAAAAAATCATTTGCTCCAAGTCTTTATAATTTAACTGATCTTCAAGCTGATGCAAATAAAATTTATTCTTATTCAGCTAAAGAAACCTTATCTATAATGCAAAAATTATATGAACAACACAAATTACTAACGTATCCAAGAACTGATTCAAGGTATATATCAGAAGATATAGTAGATACTCTAAAGGATAGAGTTAAGGCTTGTAGAGTTGGAAAGTATTCTAAGATAGCTTTTAATATATTGAAAAAAGATATTAAAGCTAACAAGACCTTTGTAGATGATTCAAAGGTTTCGGATCATCATGCAATTATACCAACAGAAGAATCTAGTGGGTTTGCTTCATTGACTGATAAGGAATTTAAAATATATGATTTAGTTGTAAAACGATTCTTAGCAGTACTAAATAAACCTTTTGAATATGAAAGTATAACTATAAAAGTTGAAATAGGTAAAGAATTATTCACAGCTAAAACTAAGAGGGTGCTATCATTAGGCTGGAAACAGGTGTATGAAGATACAGAATCTGAGGAGAATGTAGTTAATAGCTTTTTAAGTAATTTAAATGAAGGCGATGAATTTGATCTATCTAATATATATCAAACTAAGGGACATACAAATCCTCCTTCAAGGTTTAATGAGGGAAGTTTACTTATTGCTATGGAAAACCCAAAAAAATATATGTTTGATGAAAATAAAGAACTTATAAAGACTATAGAGGAAACAGGAGGGCTTGGAACTGTAGCTACAAGAGCAGATATTATAGAAAAATTATATAATAATTTCTTAATTGAGAAAAAAGGCAGATATATACATATAACATCAAAGGGTGAGCAACTTTTAGATCTCGTTCCAAATGACTTAAAATCACCACTTTTAACTGCAAAGTGGGAACAAAAACTAGCTCTTATAAGTAAAGGTAAATTAAAAAAAGATAATTTCACAAATGAAATGAGAAATTATACAAACATTATAGTAAAAGAAATAAAAAATAGTGACAACAAATTTAAACACGAAAATATAACTAGAAACAAGTGTCCTGAATGTGGGAAATATATGTTAGAGGTTAACTCAAAACATGGTAAAAAGTTAGTGTGTCAGGATAGGGAATGTGGATATAGACAAAATATATCTAAAAAAACTAATGCAAGATGTCCTAATTGCTTTAAAAAGTTAGAACTTAGAGGTCAAGGTGAAGGTAAGACATTTGTATGTAAGTGTGGGCATAGAGAAAAACTGTCTAAGTTTAATGAAAGAAAAAAATCAGAAGGTAAGAAGGTAAATAAAAAAGATGTAAATAAATATCTAAAAAAACAGAAAAAAGAAAATGAACAAGGCTTAAATTCTGCATTAGCAGAAGCTTTGGCAAAATTTAAAAAATAATATTATAAAGGAGAAAATTAATGTTTAAATTAGGAGATTTTAATAAATTAGAAATAGTAAAGGAAAGAGATTTTGGTTTGTTTTTAGATTCAGAGGTTGGAGAAATTCTTCTCCCTACAAAATATGTTCCAGATAATGTTGAGGTTGGAGATAGTATAGATGTATTCGTGTATAAGGACTCTGAAGATAGATATATAGCTACTACATTAACACCAAAGGCTAAGGTAGGAGATATAGCTTTTTTAGAAGCTAAAGATATTAATAAGTACGGAGCGTTTTTAGACTGGGGACTTGAAAAAGAGTTGTTAGTTCCATACAACCAGCAAAAAGAAAAAATGAAAAAAAATAGAAAGTATATCGTAAGTGTGTATAAAGATGATGTTAGCGATAGAATAATAGCAAGTCAAAAGATAAATAAATTTATAGAGGATGAGGATATAGATCTTGTAGAAGGTCAAGAAGTAGATTTGATGATATATGAATTTACAGATATGGGTATAAAAGTTATAATAGATGGAAAGTACTTTGGACTTTTATATAACAATGAAGTATATAAAAATTTAAAGGTTGGAGATATTACTAAGGGTAATATAAAGAAAATAAGAGAAGATAAAAAAATAGATGTTACTATTAGAAAAAAAATAAATAAGGAAATAGATGAAGCTAAAGCTAAGATATTAGAAGAATTAGAGAAATACAATGGAGTTTTATATTTAACTGATAAGTCATCTCCTGAACATATAAAAAATAGCTTACAAATGAGTAAGGGAATGTTTAAAAAGGCTCTAGGAGGACTTTACAAGGAAGGTTTAGTAAAGCTTACTAGCGAAGCAACATATTTAAAAAAATAAAACAACAATCCTGTTGTATAATATAACAGGATTTTTTTCGTATATGAAATTATAATACTCATGTGTTATAATACAATATATTATTGCTAATAAAGGAATGATTGATTATGAATATAATAACTATAGAAAATATATCTAAAAGCTATTCAGAAAAAATTTTACTAGATGATGTTTCTTTTGGAATAAATGAAGGAGAAAAAATAGGGGTTTTAGGTATAAACGGAACAGGAAAGTCTACACTATTAAAAATAATAGCTGAGGTTGAAACTTATGATAGTGGGAAAATAATAAAGGCCAGAAATGCGAATATAGAATATCTCCCACAGAACCCAGAATTTGATACAGAGTTAACTGTAATAGAGCAGGTTTTTAAAGGAACATCTCCTATTATGAAACTTATAAGTGAATATGAGTACACAATTGAAAAACTAAGTAAAAATCCAGAAGATAATAATCTACAGACTAAGCTGTTGGATTTAAATCAGCAAATGGATACTATGAATGCATGGCAGATAGAAAGCGAAGCAAAAAGTATACTTACAAAACTTGGAATATCTAACTTTGATGATAAAATAGAGTTTTTATCTGGAGGTCAAAAAAAGAGAATAGCTCTTGCAAGTGCCCTTATAAATCCATGTGATTTACTTATATTAGATGAGCCTACTAACCATATGGATAATGATACTATAATTTGGCTTGAAGAATATTTGAATAATAGAAAAGGCTCTCTTATTATGATAACTCATGATAGATACTTCTTGGATAGAGTTGTAAACAAGATAGTAGAGGTTGATAAAGGCAAGTTAGATTCTTATTTAGGGAATTATAGTAAGTTTTTAGAGCTAAAACAAGAAAGGGAAGAGAGTATCCTTGCTTCTGAGAGAAAAAGAAAAAGTATATTTAGGAAAGAGTTAGAGTGGATAAGAAGAGGTGCTAGAGCTAGAAGTACTAAGCAAAAGGCGAGAATAGATAGATTTGAACAGCTAAAGGAAAATAAGCTTGAAATAAATGATAATAACATAGATGTATTTGTAGGTAGTTCAAGACTTGGCAAAAAGGTAATAGAAATAAATAATATATCAAAGAGTTTTGGATCTAAAAGAATACTTAGTGATTTTGAGTATACTTTATCTAAAGGAGATAGGGTTGGTATAATAGGTAATAATGGATGTGGAAAATCAACTCTTATAAATATGATTGTTGGAAATATAAAGCCTGATAGTGGAAATATAGATATAGGTAGTACTGTTAAAATAGGATATTTTTCTCAAGAAAATGAACATATGGATGAGAATTTAAGAGTTATAGAGTATATAAAAGAAGAAGCAGAGTGTATGTATACAGCTGATAATAAGCATATAAGTGCATCTACTATGCTTGAAAGATTCTTGTTTAATAAAGATGCTCAATGGTCATTAATATCTAAATTATCTGGTGGAGAAAAGAGGAGATTGTACTTACTTAGAGTTCTTATGAAATCTCCGAATGTACTTATTTTAGATGAGCCTACTAATGATTTAGATATTCAAACGTTGAGAATACTTGAAGATTATTTAGATGAGTTTGATGGATGTGTTATAACGGTATCCCATGATAGATACTTCCTTGATAGAGTAGTGAATAAAATATTATCATTTAAAGGAGACTCTACTATAGAGCATTATGTTGGAAATTATTCAGATTATAAAAGTTTTTGTGATCAAAAACAAGAGGTCGTAGTTAAGGAAATTGTTCAAAAGAAGGATAAAAGTTCCTATAAGAAAAAAGATACTAGGCTTAAGTTTACGTTTAAAGAGCAAAAAGAATATGAAGAAATAGATGGAGTTATTGAAAAACTAGAAAATAATATATCTGATATTGATGAATCTATAAATGGTTGTGGAAGTGATTTTGAGAAGTTACAGGAGTTAACTAAGCAAAAAGAGGAGTTGGAGAGTGTTTTAGAAGAGAAGATGGAGAGATGGGAATATTTGAATGATTTAGCTGAAAGAATAGAAAATCAATAATTGATTTTGCGATTAATCCAAAATAAAAGAGATTAAAATACCGTGAATGTATTAAATCATTCCCTAACATTTTTATCTCCTTTATTTTTAAGTGCATCCATTAAATTTAAAAATGGATTAATGAAAAATATTTTAAGGTATTATAAATATTTTACTTTGTGGATAACTTATTAAAAAAGTTACAATTTAGACTAATTTTGAGCAATGGAGCTTGTAAGGATGGTTAGTCAGTAGACGAATTTTCATATATGAGGCAAGATCTATTTTATGTTATAAAAATTAACATTAAAAAACTGTCTATAAAAATATCGTTACATTCACGGTATTTTTATAGACAGTTTTGATTACCCACATATAATTAGTTTTAAGTATTCTTTACATATATAGGAGATATGTAATAATCCATATATCCCTTAATTTTGTCTTTTCTATTTTTATAATACATAAGGTTATACATATTAGTACTTTTTATATCGTAATTTAAAAATAATTTTAGATCTTCATCTTTTACATTTACTGAGCTCAGTTTGTTTATTATAGTAACATCTGAGTTCTTTTTTATATTTCTTATTATTTCTCTTCCTTTATCATTAAAGGAGAGTATTCTAATATAAGGAATATTATTTGTATTTTTAGCTTTTACAACGTCTTCTTTTTTTATGGATAGAAGTATATTTGTGAGTATTCTTTTTATTTTAGTCATAGTATATCTTTTGGATTTTATGCTCATAAGAAGTTCATCAAGGGATGAGGTTTTCATTATAGAGTCTATTATTCTGTTTTCTATTCCTTCATTCACATCAAAGTATTTATTTATATTTTTTTCTTCTCTTAATATAGAACCTATCAATATATTATAAAACTGTTCGTCAAATACAGGGTCAAAATTATTTTCTATTTGAGATTTCATAATAGAGTAGGTTGTATTTGGAACAACATTTATTAAATCTTTTAGATTTTTATTTGATTTTAAAGATTGTCTTATGGCAGTAGCACTGCATATAGAGCTATTTATATCTGTTGAATTATATTCTGATTTAATTCTTTTTATAGTATATGGTTTTATTGAACTTTTTAATTTGATTATACTCTTTATATATTCAATTCCTAGTATGTTGTTAGAACTATTTAAAACCTCATATAAACTGTTTTCTGTTATATTTAATATTTTATTATTGCTTATGTATTTAAATAAAGCCTTAGACCTTGCTAGTGGAAATAAAAGACCTTCACTTAAATAATATTTAAGGTATTGTTTGAATTCTTCTGGTTCATCAACCAATATTTGACTTATTTGATACAGTATATCTACATCTCCTATTTCGCTTCCAAAGCAAATACTATCTATTGAGTTTGTACTATTTAACGTAGATATAGCTCCGTGGCTAAAAAATTCAGCACTTTGAGTTGCAAATAAAGTAGGAAGTTCTATTACAAGATCAACCCCTGCCTCAACAGCGGCTCTAGCTCTTGTCCATTTATCAAATAAAGCAGGTTCTCCTCTTTGTAAAAAATGACCACTCATTATAGCTACTGTATGAGTTGAATCTGATTTTTTTTTTGATTCTAAAAGATGGTGCATATGACCGTTGTGAAATGGGTTATACTCAACAATTAATCCTAAAACTTTCATATATCTCTCCTTTTTAAAGTTATTATTAAATTATATAATATAGAAAATATGATTTCTATTAAAATTATACTTTCTAAGAATTAAGTTTTACATTTTTAGAAATATTAATGTATGAAAATAAAAAATTAATCTCATACTAATGAATAGGCTGTTAAAAAGCTATACTTTTAATTTTAATATATTTTGAATATGTTGAAATAAGTAGTGTTGAATGAATTTAGAAAATATAATTTGATGATTGTCATAAAAAAAGACAAAAAAGAAGGAATATTGAAAAAAATGTAGAATGTTAAGAAAGTATTGCATTTAATTGGATTTATTTTTGTGTACAATTCAATAAAAAAATGCTATATTATTTATGTCGAGGTTATTGTAAATGTATAAACATACATAAAAATACTAAATAATAGTAGGAGGTAGTAAATATATGAACATATTAGTTATTAACTGTGGTAGTTCTTCTTTAAAGTATCAATTAATAAACATGGAAGATGAAAGTGTTATGGCTATAGGATTAGCTGAAAGAATAGGAATTGAAGGTTCTGTAGTTAAGCACCAAACTACAGGAAAAGATAAGGTATCTATAGAAGAGCCAATGAAAGACCATAAAGATGCTTTAAAAATAGTACTTGATTCTATAATACATGAAGAATATGGTGCAATTAAAGATATGAAAGAAATATCTGCTGTTGGACATAGAGTTGTTCACGGAGGAGAAAATTTCACAACTTCTGTTGTAATAACTCCAGAAGTTAAAAAAGGAATAGAAGATTGTGTTGAACTTGCACCTCTTCATAACCCAGCTAACTTAATAGGAATAAATGCTTGTCAAGAAATATTACCAGGAGTACCAATGGTCGGTGTATTTGATACAGCTTTCCATCAAACTATGCCAAAATCAGCTTACCTTTACGGATTACCATATGAGTTATATGAAAAGTATGGAGTTAGAAGATATGGATTCCACGGCACATCTCATAAGTACGTATCTAAAAGAGCAGCTGAAATACTTGGTAAAAATATAGAAGACTTAAAGATAATAACTTGTCACTTAGGAAATGGAGCAAGTATTGCTGCGGTTGATGGTGGAGTTTGTAAAGATACTTCTATGGGATTCACTCCTCTTGAAGGATTAATAATGGGAACAAGATGTGGAGATATGGACCCTGCTATAGTACCATTTATAATGGAAAAAGAAGGATTAGATGCTAATGGTTTAAGTACATTAATGAATAAAAAATCAGGTGTTCTTGGAATGACTGGAATATCTAGTGACTTTAGAGATATAGAAGGTGCAGCAACTAAGGGTGATGAAAAAGCTATAGTAGCAATAGATGCTTACTGCAACAGAGTTAAGAAATATATAGGTTCTTACATGGCTGAAATGGGTGGAGTAGATGTAGTTCTATTCACTGCTGGTATAGGAGAAAATTCTATATCTATGAGAGAGCAAATCTGTTCAGGTCTTGAAGGATTAGGAATGAAGATAGATAAGGAAAAGAATGATGTTAGAGGAAAAGATACAGTTATAAGTACAGATGACTCTAAGGTTAAGCTTTTAATAGTACCTACCAATGAAGAGTTAATGATAGCAAGAGATACTCTTGAATTAGTTAAATAATTTATTTTACTAAAAAGGTAGGTATTATCCTACCTTTTTTTAAGGTATCAAGTAAAAATACTTGACAAACTAATTAAGCATTTGTATAATAAATTTTGCAGTGTATTATTGAGGTGATTAATATGACAATAAACTTATCTAGATTAATAAAAAGAGAAATAACGGTTTTGGACTTGAATTTTTCACAAAAAGTTGATAGTATTAGTTGTTGTGGTAAAAACTATAGATTAACTTCTCCTGTTGAAGTTAATGGACAAGTAACTAATGTAGATAAACAGCTTTATCTAGATTGTAATATTAAATTCTCTGTTGTAGACTCTTGTAGCAGATGCTTAAAAGATGTTGAAGTCAACATAGAAGATGATGTTAAAGCTTTTATAGTTGAAGATGAAGATTGTGTTCTAGAAGATGAAGATACTATTGTTTGCAATGGGGACGAATTAGATTTTAAAGATATAATTGAGAATACTTTTATATTAAATGTTCCAGAAAGAATAACATGTGATGAAGAATGTAGAGGTCTTTGTCATTCATGTGGAGCTAATTTAAATGAAGAAAAATGCAATTGTCATAATGACGAAGAATTTACTGATCCCCGTTTTTCTAAATTAAAAGACTTTTTTAAAAATGACTAAGGAGGTGGGATAAATGGCAGTACCAAAGCGTAAAACATCAAGATCAAAGAGAGACTCAAGAAGAGCAGCTAACTCGAAGATGGTAGCAACTGGATTCGTAAGTTGCCCACAGTGTCATGAGCCGAAATTACCACATAGAGTATGCCCGGATTGTGGATACTATAAAGGTAAAGAAGTAGTAGCTAAATAATAAAAAGCATGTAGTTTATAACTACATGCTTTTTATTTTTTGCTCTATTGATTTATATGACTAATTATTATATACTAATATTAGTAGCTGGTACTAATATTAGTATATAATTTAGGGGTGAATAATGTGAAAAGAAAAGGCAAACAAGAAAGACAAACGGAACTTTCCAAAATATTAAAAAAAGACCCTTTTTATACAGATGAAGAATTATCGGATTATTTTGGTGTTAGTATACAGACTATAAGATTGGATAGACTTAAACTTGGAATACCTGAACTAAGAGAAAGAGTAAAGCTTGTTGCTGAAAATAATATAAATAAAGTTAAAACTATAGGTAGCAAGGAAATAGTTGGAGAGATAATAGACTTAGATGTTGGTGTCTTAGGGATTTCAATACTTGAAACGACTGATCATATGGTTTATTCTAAGACTAATATAGTGAAGGGGCATTTTGTATTTGCTCAAGCGGAATCATTAGCAATGGCGGTTGTAGATGCACCTGTTGTTTTAATGGGAGTTGCTAATATAAAGAATATAAATCCAATAAAAGCAAATGATAGATTAATAGCTAAAGCTGAAGTAATAAGAGTTAGAGATAAAAAACATTATGTACACGTTAAAATAAATAATAAAAGTCATGAACAGGTTTTTAGAGGAAAGTTCATATTCGATGAAATAAGTTAAGGGAGTGATGAATATAAAAATAGTAGTTGATTGCATGGGAGGAGACAATGCACCGTACTCTACAGTTGAAGGTATAGTGGATGCTATAAAAGAATTTAATATAGATATAATAGCTACGGGAGATAAAAATGTATTAGAAGAAAATTTTAGTAAGTATGAATTTGATAAAAGTAAGTTGGAAATAATTCATACAAGTAAACTAATATTAAATGAAGATAAACCAGTAAAAGCTATAAGAAGTAAGAAGGATTCATCTATGGTAGTAGCTCTTAACTTAGTTAAAGAGAAAAAGGCAGATGCTATAGTTTCTGCTGGAAATACTGGAGCGCTTTTAGCTGGAGGGCTTTTTGTACTTGGTAGAATAAAAGGTATAGATAGACCAGCACTTTGTAGTTTTTTACCTAATAAAAAAGGAATGTCTATACTACTAGATGCTGGAGCAAATGCAGACTGTAAACCTAGAAATTTACTAGAATTTGGAGTTATGGGATCTGTATATGCAAGCAAAATACTGGAACTTGATAATCCAAAGGTTGCTATAGTAAATGTTGGTCAAGAAGAAGGAAAAGGGAACGAATTAACTAAAAAATCTTACAACTTATTAAAATTAAATGAAGATATAAACTTTATAGGAAATGTAGAAGCAAGAGAGATACCTTTTGGCTATACAGATGTAGTAGTATGTGATGGCTTTACAGGTAATGTAGTGTTAAAGGTTACAGAAGGAGTAGCTATGACTGTGTTTTCTATGTTAAAAGATACTTTTTTAACTAATATGAAGACTAAAATAGGAGCTATGTTTTTAAAAGATGATCTTAAGCAATTAAAAAACAATCTTGATTATAGTGAATATGGAGGAGCACCACTTCTAGGGGTAAATGGAGGACTTATAAAAGCACATGGAAGTTCTAACTCCAAAGCTATAAAAAATGCAATAAAGCAAGGTATACATTTTACAAGGGGCAATGTTATTAATGAAATAAAGGTTAAAATAGATAAATTGGGAGTTGATAAGATTGAATAGATTAAAAAGAGCAGGAATATTGGCTACAGGAAGTTACGTTCCAGATAAAATTATTACTAATTTTGATTTAGAAAAAATAGTAGACACAACTGATGAATGGATATCTTCAAGAACTGGTATAAAAAAGAGAAGAGTAGTTGAAGAAAATATGGCTACTTCGGATATAGCAACTCTTGCTGCTGAAAAAGCTATGAAAAGTTCTGGAATAAATCCAGAAGAAATTGATCTTATAATAGTAGCAACTGTTACTCCTGATATGTCGTTTCCATCAACTGCATGTATGGTTCAAAAAAATATAGGAGCTGTTAATGCAGCTGCATTTGACTTAGAAGCTGGTTGTTCAGGGTTTGTATATGGGTTAAGTGTAGGAAAAAACTTTATAGAAACTGGTATGTATAAAAAAGTACTTGTAATAGGTGCTGAAACTTTATCTAAAATTATGGACTGGACAGATAGAAATACTTGTGTATTATTTGGAGATGGAGCAGGTGCGGCTATCTTAGGAGAAGTGGATGAAAATGAGGGGATTTTATCTACATATCTAGGAGCTAATGGATCAAGCGGAGAATGTCTTAAAATGCCTGCGGGAGGTTCTAGAATGCCTGCAAGTGAGCAAAGCATAAATGATAGACTTCATTATATAAAAATGGAAGGGTCTGAAGTGTTTAAATTTGCAGTTAGAGTAATGGGAGATTCTGCTAAAAAAAGTATAGAATTAGCGGGATTAAATGAAGAAGATATAAATTATGTAGTACCTCATCAAGCAAATATTAGAATAATACAGGCATCTGCAAAAAGACTTAAAATGCCTATGGACAAAATATATGTTAACTTACATGAATATGGCAATATGTCTGCAGCGTCTATACCTGTAGCTCTTGATGAAGCATATAGAAAAGGAAATATAAAAAAAGGTGACAACATAGTTTTAGTAGGATTTGGAGCTGGGCTTACATGGGCTTCAAGTGTTATTAAATGGAGTATCTAGGAGGAGAGAAGATGAACAAAGTATGTGAACTTTTAGGAATAAAATATCCTATAATTCAAGGGGGGATGGCATGGATAGCAACTGCTGAGCTTGCTGCAGCTGTATCTAATGCTGGAGGACTTGGACTTATTGGAGCTGGAAATGCTCCTGCTGATGTTATAAAAAATGAAATTAAAAAAGCTAGAGAACTTACTGATAAGCCATTCGGAGTTAATGTAATGCTACTATCTCCATTTGTAGATGAAGTAATGGAAGTTATCTATGAAGAAAAAATACCTGTTATAACTACAGGAGCAGGAAATCCTGCTAAGTATATGGAAAAATTAAAATCGATAGGAACTAAGATTATTCCTGTTGTTCCATCTGTAGCTCTTGCTAAGAGAATGGAAAGATGTGGAGCAGATGCTATTGTTGTAGAAGGAACTGAAGCTGGAGGTCATATAGGAGAACTTACAACTATGGTATTAATACCTCAAGTTGTGGATGAAGTAAGTATACCTGTTATTGGAGCTGGTGGAATTGCTGATGGAAGAGGAATTGTAGCTGCATTTTCATTGGGAGCTAGTGCTGTTCAAGTAGGAACTAAATTTGTATGTAGTGAAGAGTGTATAGTACATGAAAATTATAAGAATACTATTATAAAATCTAAAGATAGAGATGCAATAGTTGCATGTAGAAGCACAGGACATCCTGTTAGAGCTTTAAAGAATAAGCTTATGAAAGAGCTTATAAAGCTTGAAAAAGAAGGTGTAGATTCTTCTTTTCTAGATGAAAAGGGAGTAGGAGCACTTAAAAAATCAGTAATAGATGGAGATGTAGATAATGGATCTGTAATGGCAGGACAAAGTGCTTCTATGGTAAAAGATATAAAATCTTGCAAAGATATTATAGAGGATATGATGAGTGAAGCTAAGGATATAATGTCTAACTTAAGCTTTTAGGAGGTATTTATATGGGTAAAATAGCTTTTGTATTTCCAGGCCAGGGATCTCAATATGTAGGTATGGGCAAGGATATATATGAAAATTATAAAGTTTCAAAACAAATATTTGATAAAGCTGATGAAGTTTTACATATGAATTTAAAATCTATAATGTTTGAAGGTCCCGATGAGGAACTTACTAAAACTGAAAATACTCAACCAGCAATACTTACTTTAAGTACAGCTTTACTTGAAATATTAAAAGATGAACTTGATGTGAAATTTGATGCATGTGCAGGACTTTCTTTAGGAGAGTATTCTGCTCTTGTAGCAGCTGATGCTCTATCCTTTGAAGAGGCTGTAAAACTTGTTAAAAAAAGAGGTAAATATATGCAAGAGGCAGTTCCACAAGGTGTAGGAACTATGGCTGCAATACTTGGCCTTGATAGAGATATACTTATGGATGTATTAGATGAATTATCTAGTGAAGGAATAGTTGAGGCTGCTAACTTTAATAGTCCAGGACAGATAGTAATATCTGGAGAAATAAAAGCTGTAGAAAAGGCTGTTAGTCTTTGTAAAGAAAGAGGAGCTAAAAAAGCTGTTATATTAAATGTAAGTGCACCTTTTCATTCTTCTATGTTGAATAAGGCTGGAGAAAACTTGAAAAAAGAGCTTGAAAACATACAATTAAATTCTTTAAAACTACCTGTTTTAACTAATGTTACTGGAGATTATGTTGAGAATGATAAAATAAAAGATACTTTGGTAAGGCAAGTCAGTTCATCTGTGTTATGGGAGGATTCAATAGAAAAGCTTATAAAAGATGGATTTGATACCTTTGTTGAGGTGGGTCCTGGTAAAACTCTTAAAGGATTTATAAACAAAATATCTAAAAAATCAAAAGTTAAAGTAAATATACATAATGTTGAAAATAAAGCTACTTTAGAAAAGTTTATACAAGATATGAAGGAGGCACAGTAATGATTGATTTAAAAGGTAGAGTTGCTCTTATAACTGGAGGTTCAAGAGGGATAGGAAAATCAATAGCTATAAAGTTTGCTTCATTAGGAGCTGATATTGCTATAGCTGATATTGCTACAAATCATACTTCAATAGAAGAATCAGCACTTGAGGTTAAAAAAGAAATAGAATCTATGGGAGTAAAATGCTTTATTGTAGAGTGTGATGTGTCCAATTTTGAAGATTCGCAAAATATGGTAAAAGAAGTTATAAATCAATATGGAAAACTAGATATATTAGTAAATAATGCAGGTATAACTAGAGATACTCTTTTAATGAAAATGAAAGAAGAAGATTTTGACAAGGTTATAGCTGTAAATCTAAAAGGAGTATTTAACTGTACAAAGGCTGTAACTAGACCTATGATGAAGCAAAAATATGGAAAAATAATAAATATGGCATCTGTAGTTGGAATTATGGGAAATGCAGGTCAAGCAAATTACTGTGCTTCTAAGGCTGGTGTTATAGGTTTTACAAAATCAACAGCAAGAGAGCTTGCATCTAGAAATATAACTATAAATGCTATAGCTCCAGGATTTATAGAAAGTGATATGACTAAGGTATTAAAGGATGAAGTGAGAGCTTCTTATGAAAGTGGTATTCCTATGAAAAAAATGGGTCAAACAGAAGATATAGCAAATGTAGCAGCATTTTTAGCTAGTGATATGTCTTCGTATGTAACAGGTCAGACTATTAATGTCGATGGTGGAATGGTAATGCAATAAAAAATTAAAATATATGATAAAAAATTAGGAGGTATTTAATATGTTTGAAAAAGTGAGAGATATAGTAGCAGATCAATTAGGAGTAGATAATGTAGAGGAAATTAAATTAGAGACATCTTTAATAAAAGATTTAGAAGCAGATTCATTAGATGCAGTTGAAATAATGATGGCTCTTGAAGATGAGTTTGAAATAGAAATACCAGATGAAGAAGCAGAAAAGTTTACTTGCATAGGAGATATAGTAAAATATATCGAATCTAAATAAGTAGTTTTGGAGGTACTAATTATGAAAAGAAGAGTTGTGGTTACGGGTATAGGATGTGTAACTCCTGTTGGAACAGGAATAGATAAATTCTGGAACAATGTTAAAAATGGAGTTTGTGGAATAGATAAAATAACTAGATTTGATACTACTGATTATCCAACTAAGATAGCAGCAGAGGTTAAAGATTTTGATGCTTCTGATTTTATAGATAAGAAAGAAGCAAAAAGAATGGATAGATTTACTCAATATGCAGTTGCTGCATCTAAAATTGCAATGAAAGATTCAAATATAAATATAGATAATATAGATGCAAATAGATTTGGAGTTATAATAGGATCAGGAGTAGGTGGAATAGAGACATTAGAAGAACAACACAAAAGACTTATGGAAAAAGGACCTAAAAGAGTAAGTCCGTTCTTTGTACCTATGATGATAACAAATATTGCTGCAGGTCAAATATCTATAATGGTTGGAGCAAAGGGACCTAATACAAGTGTTGTTACAGCTTGTGCATCGGCTACCCATGCTATAGGAGATGCTTTTAAGGCTATCCAAAGGGGAGATGCTGAAATTATGATTTCAGGAGGAGCAGAAAGCCCTATAACTCCACTTGCTGTTTCTGGATTTTGTACAATGAAGGCAATGTCAACTAGGAATGATGATCCAAAAACTTCATCAAGACCATTTGATAAAGATAGAGATGGATTTGTAATGGGAGAAGGATCAGGTATGCTAGTATTAGAAGAACTAGAGCATGCCTTGGCTAGAAATGCAAAAATATATGCTGAGATAGTTGGATATGGAGCAACAGCAGATGCATACCATATAACAGCTCCTGCAGAGGGTGGAGAAGGTGCTGCTAGAGCTATGCAAATGGCAGTAAAAGATGCAGGTCTTAAGTTGGAAGATGTAGATTACATAAATGCTCATGGAACTAGCACTCCTCTTAATGATAGAAATGAAACTTTAGCTATCAAATCTTTATTTAAGAATCATGCGTATGACTTAGCAGTATCGTCAACTAAGTCTATGACAGGACACTTATTAGGAGCAGCTGGAGCAGTTGAAGCTATAATATGTTCTTTAGCTATAAATGAAGGCTATTTACCTCCTACCATGAATATTCAAAATCAAGATCCGGAGCTTGATCTTGACTATGTTGTAGGAAAAGGAAGACAAAAAGATATTAAATGTGCTCTTACTAATTCGTTGGGATTTGGTGGACACAATGGAACACTTGCATTTAAAAAATATGAATAATCAAAAATCGCATATGCTTTTGCATATGCGATTTTTGATTATTCGGTTATTTGGAAATGATTTGAGATTGAGTCTTTAAGTTTATTTTCAATCTCTTCTTTCTCCTTTTTCTTTTTCTCATCTATTTTATTCTTGATTTCATTTTTTGCTATTTGTTTTTGTGCTTCTATTTGTTTATCTGCTGCTAATTTTAATTCATCAGTGTATTTGTTTAATTCTTTATTAACACGATTAATTTCTTCATTTTGATATTTTTGCAGTTCTTGAACTGTTTCCTTAGCCTTTGCTTGAATATGAGAATCTAACTCTTGCTGTTCTTTTTCACTAATTTTATTAATTTCTTTTTCTGTTTCAGATGAAATCCTATTTTCTATTGAAGCAATTCCTTTTTGAATAAGAGAAATGATATCTGTACCTAAAACCGCAGCTGCATAAACATTAAAACCACCAAGTGCAACTAAAATTACAGTCGTAATTATAATTACTTTTTTATTAATTTTTTTCATCATAGATCCCCTTTCTCAATAGTTATATCTATAATCGATATTATATATTGCGAAGAAAATAGCGTCAATAAATGTCGAAACAATGTAAACTTAACGTAAATAAAATGTAATAAAAAAGAGTTAGCTTCTATCTAGAAACTAACTCTTTTTTTCTATAGGGAACTATATCGTTTTTGTTTTGTTGATAATTTGTTAAGAAAGCTACAATTGAGACTATTTTTAAGCAACGGAGCCTGTAAAGGATCGTTGGCGATATGAGTCACCGCGTTAGCGAGTAGACGAATTTTAACATGGTTTTTGGCATTCAAGATTTAATATAACTCGTATACCAGCTTCTACAGGTAAAATACCAGCTCCTAAGAATATTTGATTATCTGGAGTTGTTAGATTTACTTGTTCAAGCTCATTTTTAATAACAGTGCTTCCTGATACTGAACTTGTCATCAACTTAAATTTAAGAATTTTTTGAGCGCTACCTCCCTTTGGTATCTCTATATTATCACAAGTAATTCTAATGTCTGCATTACCTGTAACATCTGTATTTATAGGTACAGGTTCTCCCGTACCTGCAAATACAACATTACAACCATCAAAATCTGAGAATCTAACTGTTATACCTGTTGGGATTAAAAGATCATCTAATATGCTAACTTTAGAGTTAGGAGAATCGCCTACATTAGCTATAGTTACTCTAAATTCAGCTAAACCATTACCTAAAACATTACAACACTTATTAGATTCTAGCTTAACAACATCAATAGTAGCAGTAGCTCTATCTGATGCTTCTGTGCCTTCTGATGTTACACTAGCAATGTTATTTATTATATATTGTCCAGGAGATGATATACCTGCTATTGGAATAGTATAAGTAACAATTATTTCTTCACCTGGACTTAATTTTCCTAAATTACCACTTATTCTTATTTCTCCATTAGGATTGATAACAGTTTTTAGTTTACCAGGAACAGTTTTAAATTTTCCAGGTGTTAATTGAGTAGGTAAGAAGAGTATATCTGAAAGTTCAACATTTTCTAAGGTTGCATTACCTATATTATCTACTTCTAAACTATATTCAAGTTTTGCTTGATTATTCTTTATTATAGTGTTTACATTTTTAGTTATAGATAACTTACCTTGAGGGTTACATTCAGGAACTAGAAATCCTCCATTACAATCAAAAACTGTTGCAGTAGAATCTGTATTAATTGATATAGGCTGCGTTGATTCAGGGTAATTGCCTTTTAATTCTAATCTATACGCAACAGATACTCCCTTAGAATATCTATCGTTAATTTCTATTTTTACGAATTGGAAACCTTTTGGAGCATCTCCAAAGATAGAATCTGTCTTAGTTAAAGTATAAGGTATAGAAGTCCACTTACCACATCCATCTATTTTTTCAGATACAGTCAATGTTTCTGTACGAACAACTTCACATATAGGAATAACAAATGAAGTCACAGGTATTGTGGCATCATTACAGTCTGTTATTAATTTATAAGTCCAAAAAGATTTATTTAAAGAAGATACATAACTAGGGTTTGTAACCACTCTACCATCTAGCAAACAATGACACTCTGGTTGAACAATCGAAATACCTATATCTTTATTACAACAATTTAAATTCTTATAAGATTTACTTTCACAAACCTTTGGATTTTTTGCCATATAAGATCAACTCCTCATTTATAATATTACAAAAGATTTCTTCAAGGTTAATATATTCTAAAACAAATAAATATGTGATAATAAATCAAAAAAAGATTAATATATTAATGCATATTTTTGTTATTAACATAATATTATTTAAAAATAGGGAGGAGGACGAGTTTATGAATAAACTTTCAGAAGAAATTATAAATTCATTAAGTCCAAAAATAAAGCGCTTTTTCATAAGTGCAGACTATAAATTTATAAGTGATATAGAAGAAATAAGACTTAGAGTCAATAGACCATTAATAGTTAATATGAATAACAAGGATTATTTTTTTAATATAAAGACTGATAAGTTTTGTGATAATAACCAAAATACCTATATTACTACAAGAGAGGATATAGAACAAACATTTCAGCTTATATGTAAGTATTCTATACATTCCTTTTTAGATGATATAAAAAAAGGATTTATAACAATAAAAGGTGGACATAGAGTAGGTATTGGAGGAAAAGCTATTGTAGAAAAAGATGAAATAAAAAATATAAAGCATATATCATCTTTAAATATAAGAGTTTCAAGAGAAATAAAGAACTGTTCAAAAAATGTAATTAAATACATAATAAAAAGTCAAAATGAAATATACAATACATTGATAATATCTCCTCCACAGTGTGGAAAAACAACTCTGATAAGAGATTTAGTTAGAAATATAAGTACTGGTATTAATGAGTACAAGTTTAAAGGAATAAAAGTTGCAGTTATTGATGAAAGAAATGAAATCTGTGGATCATATCATGGAATACCTCAAAAGGATGTAGGAATAAGAACTGATGCAATAGAGTCTTGTCCTAAGGATGTAGGAATTATGATGCTTTTAAGAAGTATGTCCCCAAATGTAATAGTTACAGATGAAATAGGAAGCACAAAAGAAATAGAATCTCTATATTCTGCTTTAAATGGAGGTGTATCGCTTATAACATCTGTTCATGGTAGTGGAATTGAAGATATTAGAAATAGAAAGGAATTAAATACGCTCTTAGATAAAGAATTATTTAAAAGAGTTATTGTACTATCTTGCAAAAAAGGAGCAGGTACAATAGATAAGGTATATGACCTAGAAGAAAAGAGGTGCTTATTCATTGCTTAAAATAGTGCTTATTATATTTATGCTAATATGCTTTTTCTTATTAGGAGAAGAACTTTATAGGTCTTTTAAAAAAAAGTACAGCGATATATCAGATCTTGTAAAGGTACTTGAGGTACTTAATATGCAGCTTGAATTCGGATTATATACATTAGAGGAGGTATTTGAAAAAGTAGGATACAAAAAAGAATTTAATATAAGTTACTTTTTTGAAATGCTGAGCATGAAGCTTAAAGAAAATAATAAAAGCTTAGATGATATAGTAAAAGAATCCACTTATATAATAACCCAAAAAACCAATCTTGGAATAAATGAAATAGATGAGATAACTAATTTAATAAATAATCTCGGAAAAAGTGATTACTATTCACAAAAAAGAATAATAAATCTTGCAATTGAAAATCTAAAAAAAAATGAAAAAGAAGCATTTTTAGAAATTAAAACAAAAGGTATATTGTATAAAAAACTGAGCTTAACGATGGGATTTTTATTGGTGATAATATTTTTATAGATAGATATTAAATAGATATATCATAAATAAAAATTTTAAAAGGGGGAAAATTTATGGGAATAAATGTGGATTTGATTTTTAAAATAGGTGGTATAGGGATACTTTTATCTATACTTCATACTGTTTTAACTAGGGCTGGCAAAGATGAATGGTCTTATATTGCAAATCTTACAGGGGTTGTGCTTGTGCTTATGATGGTTATAAAAGAAATTAGCAATTTATTTAATGCTGTAAAGACTATGTTTAATCTTTATTAAAAGGGAAGTGGTAAGTTGGAATTTACGAAATTAATTTCAGTGGCTTTTATTGGAACTATACTATCTGTATTATTTAAAAAAGAAAGACCAGAGATAAGCATGGCTATAGCACTAATTACAGGGGTTGCTATATTTACTGTATCTATATACAAGATAAACTATGTAATAAACTGTATAAATGATTTAACTAAGAAGATAAATATAAGCCATATGTATTTTTCTACAATAATAAAAATAGTAGGCATATCGTATTTGATGGAGTTTGCTATTCAAATATGCAAAGACAGTGGGGAAGGAGCTATAGCTACTAAGCTTGAATTTGGTGGAAAAGTAATAATACTTACACTATCTTTTCCTATTCTTTTATCAATACTTAATACGATAGTAAATATTATTCCTTAGGAGATTACTTATGAAAAAAAGAGTGTTCGTTAAAGTTTTAATTATGTTTTTTTTAATGACAAATCTAGCATATGCACAAAATGACTCAAAAGGGGAGATAAATAATTATATAGACAATCAATTAAAAACTATTCAAATAGACAGACTGCAAAAAACTTTTGAAAATGAGCAAGTATTTAAGAATATTAATTTAAAAAGCTTTATTACGGATGTTATGAAAGGTGAAAAAAATATATTAGACATAATAGATAAAGGACAAGTGAAAAATTATTTATTCAAAGAAGTTAAATTGAATTTCAAAATTTTAATTACGGTATTAATTTTATCGCTAATATCTGCAGTACTTAAAAATTTGGATAATTCATTTTCAGGAACAGCTATAAGCAAGGTATCCAACTATACAGTTTTTGTACTATTGATATCAATAACCTTTATTGGATATAAAGACGTTCTTGAAATAGCTAAAGTAACAATAGATAATATGGTAAATTTCATGCAAATAGCAATTCCTATTGAAATGGCTTTCTTAGTAACTTTGGGATTTCCTGTTACTTCAGCATCTTTAAGTCCTATATTTTTAGGAGGTATAGTTTTTATAAATATAGTATTTAAAACATTTTTAATGGTAATAATGGCACTTTCATTTTCAATACTTATAATAAACAATATATCGAGTAATATAAATCTTAAGAGACTATATAACTTTACTAAACAGATAAGTATATTTACGGTAGGTTTTTTACTAACTATATATCTTGGGATAATATCTATTCAAGGAATATATGTTACATCGTTTGATAAATTTTCTATAAAAACTATTAAATTTGCTGTTGATTTTATTCCTGTTGTAGGAGGATTTGTATCTGATTCTATAGAGATACTTCTTTCATCATCATATTTATTGAAAAGTGTATTAGGAGCAGCCTCTCTTGTAATACTAATAGGTATATGTTTAATACCAATATTTAAGATAGTGTCTATTATACTTGTTTATAAATGTTCATCTATAATCGTAGAGCCTATATCAGATGATAATATATCTACATATTTAAATGAAATGGCAAACCTTATGATAATAATTTTATCTTCAGTTGTTGCTGTTGGAATAATGTTTTTTATAACAATAGCTATACTTGCATCTATCGGAAATGTAACGAGAATGTAGGAGGAAGTCTTTATGAATAGTATAAAACAATGGATAAGTAGTATATTGATTGCTGCATTTGTTATAAATGTTATAGATATATTAGTACCTACGGGAAGCTTCAAAAAGTACATAAATATAGTTTTAAACTTTATATTCATATTTATAGTTATAACACCTGTTTTAAATACAGTATCAAAAGATATTTATATAGAGGATAAAATACTAAAACAGTTTAATGAATTTCAATATGAATATAATCATGAGCTTATGAGTAAAAGCTCAATAGATGAAGAAGAAATTATGTCTAATTACGATAATTATTTAAAACAGAGCATAAATATGAAATTAGAGGAATCTGGATATCAATTAACTGATATAGAGACTGATGAGGATGGACAAAAAAAATTAATTATAAAAGATCTAAAAACTAGTGAAAATAGTAATAATGATACTAAAGAAAAAATACAATTAAAAGAGAATGAAAATTATAAGCAAGCTTTTAACGAACTCAAAGATGTTGAACATAAAAAAGTAAAAGAAGATTTAAACAAAATCTTTAAAATATCCATTGAAAAAATAAAAATTAACTAATGTGAGGGATGAAGATGAATCTTGATAAGAAGAGGATATACACTATTTTAGCTGCAATAATAATATCATTAGTACTTCTTGTGAGTGTTTCTGGTATATTTAATCATAATGCAGATAAAAATTATCCAAATGCAAATCTAGTTGATAAAAATGATTCCAGTAGACGAACAATAGTTAGCAAAGAGGATGAATTAGAAGATAGGCTTGAAAAAATACTAAGCAACATACAGGGGGTAGAGTCAGTAAAGGTAATGATAACATTTGAGACCAATGGAGAACTAGAACCTGCTTTTAATGAAACAGTGGCAACAGAGACAACACAGGAAAATGACTCAACTGGGGGAAGGAGGGTTGTAACAACAGAAAACAAAACTCAAACTATAGTAACAAAAAATAACAATCAGGGAAATGAACCTATATTACTAAAATCTATAGAACCACAAGTTAGAGGAGTTATAGTTGTAGCTGATGGTGCAGAAGATACTGTAGTAAAACAAAGGCTATATGATGCTGTTAAAACAGTACTTCAAGTATCTAGCCATAAAATAGAGGTTTACCCAAAAAACAAATAAGGGGGATTAGGTTATGAATTTTAATAAGAAGTTTTTAAAAAGTAGAAATTTTGTTGTATGTGTATTAGTATTTATGTTAGTAGTTGTATGTACCATTAATTATCAATTTAGTAAACAGTCTATGCTTGAAACATCTAGTGATCTTGAAGAATATGAGGAATTACTTTCAGCTGAAAATGAAAACATAGATGTAGATAAAGAAGAGGTTAAGGAAACAGCTAATGAAAACATAGATTCTAATATAGATTCTCAGGAAATAAAAGTTGTAGATAGTAACAAAAGTGAAGCTGAGGAAAAGGTTAAAGAAACAACTGCAAATATAACAAAAGAAATGGCATCGAAAGAGAATATGCAAAAGGATACATATTTTATAGATATAAAAATGAATAGAGAAAAGGAAAGAGGGGAATTAATAGAAGAATTAGATGCAATAGTTAAAAACCCATCTTCTAGCAAAAAATCAATAGAAGAAGCGTCTAATATGAAGTTAAATTTAGTTAAGTTTAGAGAAGCCGAGCTCAATATAGAAAGTTTACTTACTGCTAAAGGTTTTGAAAATCCAGTAGCATATGTTAGTGAAAATAATGCAAGTGTAGTGGTTGATAGAGAAAAACTTAACAAAGATGACGTTGCGAAAATATTTGATGTAGTATATACTCAAACAAAACTTCCTTTTGAAAATATAAAGATAATGGAATGCAAAAGATAGTTTGTAAAATTTATTTTCATTTGGTATAATTAAAGTATAATTTAACACTTTGGAGGTGTACCTTTGGAAAATAAAGATTATGGCCAAGTAAAAATATCTGAGGATGTAATTGCCACTATATCAGGAATTTCTGCTTCTGAAATAGAAGGTGTAGCAGCTATGAGTGGGAGCATTACAGGAAATATAACAGAAATTTTAGGTAAAAAGAATTTATCTAAAGGTGTTAAAGTCGTAGTAGAAGAAGATGAAGTATTCATAGACGTATTTGTAATGATAGAATATGGTGTCGTTATACCAGATGTATCATGGAAAATACAAGAAAATGTTAAAACAACTATTGAAACTATGACTGGATTAAATGTATCTCAGGTTAATGTTCACATTCAAGGAATTACTTTTAAGAAAGAAACAATTGAAGAGAATAGTTAATAGGAAATATATTAACCCTCTGAATAATCAGAGGGTTAGTTTTGTGTATATAATATTTAGGAGGTTTATAATGAGCAGAAAGATAAGTAGAGAATTAGGGATGAAAATGGTTTATCAAATGGATATGACTAAAGAATATAATAGTGAAAAGGTTGAAGAATTTATAGAGGAAAATTCTCATGAAAACTTTGATAAACAATACCTAGTTGATTTAGGAAATAAAATTATAGAAAATAAAGAAGATATAGATTCAGTTATAAGTAACCATTCTAAAAAATGGAAAATAAATAGAATAGCTAAGGTAGATCTCAGTATACTAAGAGTTGCTGTAGCTGAGATAAAATATATAGATAATGTTCCATTTAAAGTTGCTATAAACGAAGGAATAGAACTAGCAAAGAGATATTCAGATGATGAATCTACTAAATTTATAAATGGTTTATTGGGAAGTGTAATAAATGATATCCAAAAATAAAATAATTTTAGGAATAGACACAAGCTGCTATACGACATCTATAGCAGCTATAAATTTAGATAAAGAAATAATAATAAATGAAAAGAAAATGTTAAAAGTTAAGAAAGGAAATAGAGGACTCAGACAATCTGATGCATTTTTTCAACATACAAACAATTTAGGAGATATGTTTGGAGAGTTAAAAGCTAAAATTATAGATTATGATATAGTAGGGGTGTGTGTATCTTCAAGACCAAGACCTATTGAAGGATCGTATATGCCTGTATTTAGTTGTGGTTATAAATTTGCAAAAACTATATCCTGCGTATTAAATTCAAAATTATACAAAACTTCACATCAAGAATGTCATATAGAAGCAGCTTTTTATGATACTAATATAGATAAAGAGAAGTTTTTGTGTATACATATGTCTGGAGGAACTACTGAAATACTACTTGTCAATAGAAAATTATATGGATATGATATAGACATAGTAGGTGCTACTAAGGACATAAGTACAGGACAACTTATAGATAGAGTAGGGGTAAAGCTTGGATATGAATTTCCTTGTGGAAAGTATTTGGATAAAAATGCACTAAAATGTGATAGAGATGTTCATAATATGAAAATATCATCTAAAGAAGGATATATCAATTTTTCAGGTGTTGAAAATCAAATATTCTCTATAATAGATGAGTACTCTAAGGAATATATATCTAAGGTTGTTTTAGACTCTATTTTAAATTCTATATATAAATCGGTTGTCTATTTAAGTAATAAATATAATTTAAAAGATGTATTATTCGTTGGGGGAGTATCTTCTAGTGAATATATATCCAATAAGATGATTGATAAATTAAGTAATAATAAAATAAATGCTTTTTTTACAAAACCTAGTTTTGCAAAGGATAATGCCATAGGATCAGGTATTATTGGAGTTAATAGATTTTTAAGTGAGGTATAATTATGAAATTAAAGGCTCTTTCAGTTAGTGAGGTTAATTCTTATATAAAGAGGATTCTTACCAATGATCCTATATTATATAATTTAAAGGTGAAAGGCGAAGTATCTAATTTAAAAGTTCATACAAGTGGGCATATATATATGTCTTTAAAGGACAATAAATCTAAGATAAACTGTGTTATATTCAAAAACAATGTTCCTAAAGATTTAAATTTAGAGGAAGGTCTAAAGGTAAGAGCATCTGGCTATATATCATTATATGAAAAGGATGGAAGTTACCAGCTTTATATAAATTCAATTGATATTGAAGGGCTTGGGAACTTACATGTAGAGTTTGAAAAGCTTAAACAAAAACTTAAAAGTGATGGTTTATTTGATCCAAAATACAAAAAGAAAATACCTAGTATTCCTCAAAATATAGGGGTAATAACATCTTTAACAGGAGCAGCACTTAGGGATATTATAAATGTTATATCTAGAAGATATCCAAAGGTCAATATTAAGATATATCCTGTTTTGGTTCAAGGAGATAAATCAGCTGATGATATAGTTAATGCTATTGATTTTTTGAATAAAAGACAATGTATAGATGTTATAATACTAGCTAGAGGTGGAGGTTCAATAGAAGAATTATGGTCATTTAATGAAGAAAAGGTTGCAAGAAGCATATTTAAATCACAAATTCCTATAATAAGTGCAGTAGGGCATGAAACTGATTTTACAATATCAGATTTTGTAGCAGACCTTAGAGCTCCTACTCCATCAGCTGGAGCTGAAATATCTGTTCCATTTTATTTAGATATAAGGGAAAGACTCGATACATCTAGGAAAAGAATTAATAAAATATTTGAAAACAAAGTATATACATATAAAAAAGATTTAGATAGCACAAAAAAGGATATTGAGATTGGTTACAAAGAAATAATAAAAGATAAACTTATAGAAATGGATAACTGTTTAAAGGATATTGAAAATTCTATTAATAGAAAACTTATTTTAACTAGAAATGAGTTAGAGTATATAGGGCAAAACTTAAATAATTTAAGCCCATTATCTATAATGTCTAGGGGATACACCTTAGTTGAAAAAGATGATAAACTAGTCAAAAATCCAAAGAATTTAAAACAGGGAGATAATATTAATGTATTATTTGAAAAGGCTTGTTTAAATTGTAAAATACAGAATATAAAAGAGGTAGATTAGTATGAAATATGAGGTTGCATACAAAAGGTTACAAGAAATTATTAAAAGCTTAGAAGAAGAAACTATATCTTTAGATGAATCTTTAAAACTTTATGAAGAGGGCATAGGGTTGTATAGACATTGTAATAAGTTATTAGAATCAGCTCAACTTAAAATAACTAGGTTTTCAAACGATACTTTAGAAGAAATAGAAGTTGATATTGAGGAGGTATAAAAAATGGATTTTAAATCAGCATTAAAAGATAAAAAAATATATTTTGAAAGTAGATTACAAAGTTATATACCTAATATGAATACATATCAAAAAACTTTATTTGAAGCGATGAAATATAGCTTAGATGCAGGAGGTAAAAGACTTAGACCTATACTTTTGATGGAAAGTGCTGCTTTATTTAATAACGATATAGAAGATACTATACCTTTTGCATGTGCTATGGAGATGATTCATACATATTCTCTTATACACGATGATTTACCTGCTATGGATGATGATGATTTAAGAAGAGGAAAGCCTACAAACCACAAGGTTTTCGGAGAAGGAATAGCTGTTTTAGCTGGAGATGGACTTTTAAATTATTCATTTGAAATAATGCTTGAACATGCTTTAAAGAATGAGAAAAATAGTTATAAATATATAAAGGCTATGAACGAAGTAGCTAAGGCGGCAGGAGTTAGAGGAATGATTGCAGGTCAGGTTGTGGATCTTGAAAGTGAGAATAAGAAAATAGATAAGGATACCCTAGACTTTATACATATGAATAAGACGTCTGCTATGATTATAGGGTCTATGAGAGCTGGAGCTATAATTGGAGGAGCAAGTGATAGTGAACTTGAAGATATAACAAATTATGCCAAAAATATAGGTCTTGCTTTTCAGGTTGTAGATGATATATTAGATATAGTGGGAGATGAAAAAAAACTAGGAAAAGATATTGGAAGTGATTTAGAAAACAACAAGTCTACATATCCGTCATTATTTGGTATTGAAAAATCAAGAGAAATAGCTAGAAATCTTATTGACGATGCTAAAAAATATATATATGGTTTTGATGGAAAAAACGAGTTTTTAAATTGTTTAGCTGAGTATATTATAGACAGAGAATGTTAATTTAAGGAGGACATAAAGTGACTTTTATTGAGGGGATTTTAAACAATCAAACTTTTTCAGTGTGTTTTATATCTTGGTTTGTTGCTCAGATATTAAAGGTCATACTGACTTTTATATTTGATAAGAAGATAGATATTTCAAGGTTTGTGGGTTCAGGTGGTATGCCAAGTTCTCATTCATCATTTGTTACAAGCCTTGCAACAGCTGCTGGAATACAAAGAGGATATGAATCGTTAGAATTTGCCGTGACACTTGTATTTGCTTTAATAATAATGTATGATGCATCTGGAGTTAGAAGAGCTGTTGGAAAGCAAGCTAAGATACTAAATAAAATGATAGAAGATATACAAGAACATAGAAAAGATATCTTCAATGAAAAAAGGTTAAAAGAACTTGTAGGCCATACTCCGGTAGAAGTTTTAGCAGGAGCTATATTAGGTATTGTAATAGCTAATATTATGATTTGAAAATGATCTACTAATATGCTATAATATCTATGCTTTTTACTCTATAGAAATTATATGACTTATATGATAAAGATATATCCTAGTAATAACTTATCAAAATCTAATATAGTTTTAAATATTAGATTTTAGAAAAAATACTAGGGTATATTTATATATTTAAAAATAAATTTTAGAAAGTAGGATGAAGTTATGTATAAATATTTATACAATGTAAATAGTCCTGAAGATTTAAAGAAAATGAATATAAAAGAACTTAATGAATTTACTAATGAAATAAGAAAGTTCTTGGTTAAATCTGTATCTAAGACAGGAGGACATTTGGCATCTAATTTAGGTATAGTAGAGTTAACCCTTGCCTTTCACTATATATTTGAAACACCAAAGGATAAGATTGTTTGGGATGTAGGTCATCAAGCTTATGTACATAAAATGATTACTGGAAGAACTAGTGAATTTGAAACTCTTAGAAAATTTAATGGTCTAAGTGGGTTTCCTAAGAGAAATGAAAGTGAACATGATGCATTTGATACAGGTCATAGTTCAACATCTATATCAGCAGGGCTTGGTATTGCTATGGCACGTGATATAAAAAAAGAAGATTGCGAAGTAGTATCTGTAATAGGAGATGGAGCTTTAACTGGAGGGATGGCTTTTGAAGCACTTAATCATTTAGGTCATACACAAACAAATATGACTGTAATATTAAATGATAATGAAATGTCTATAGATAAAAATGTTGGAAGTATGTCTAATTATCTATTAAAGCTTAGAACTAATAAAGCTTATAAAAAAATGAAGGTGGAATTTGAGAATATCACTAATTATATACCTAAGATTGGAGATACAGTATATAAAACTGCAGATAAAATAAAGGACAGTTTAAAATACATTGTAAGCCCAGGTGCTTTATTTGAGGAAATGGGAATAAAGTATTTTGGTCCAATAGATGGACACAATATAGAAGAACTTATTAAAACTTTTAAAACGATAAAAAAATTTAAAGGACCATCGATAGTACATGTAATAACAACAAAAGGAAAAGGTTATAGATTTGCAGAAAACGACCCTGGAAAATATCATGGGGTAAGTCCATTTGACCCCAAAAAAGGTATTCAAAAGAGTTCTAAGGGAACATATTCAAGCGTAGTAGGAGAAAAAATGATTGAAATGGCTGATACGGATGGAAATATAGCTGCTATAACAGCTGCAATGCCATCTGGAACAGGCCTTTCTAAATTTCAAAATACATATCCAGAAAGATTTTTTGATGTAGGGATAGCAGAGGGACATGCAGTTACCTTTGCGAGTGGTCTTGCGGCTAATGGAATAAAACCTTATTTTGCTGTATATTCAACATTCCTTCAAAGAGGATATGATCAAATAATACATGATGTTGCTCTTAGTAATCTTCCTGTAACCTTACTTCTTGATAGAGCAGGTATTGTTGGAGATGATGGAGAAACTCATCATGGAGTATTTGATTTAAGTTATTTAAACTCTATACCTAACTTAACTGTTATGGCACCAATGGATAAATATGAGCTTGAAAAAATGTTAGATTTATCAAGAACAATGTACTGTCCAGTTGCTATAAGATATCCAAGAGGTGAAGTTTTTAAGTATAAGAAAGATGACTTTGAGTTAAATATAGGTAAATGGGATATAATGAAAAAAGGAAGTAATGTAGCATTGATCGGTATAGGATCTATGGTAAAAACATGTCTAAAGTGTGCTGATATATTAAAAGAAAGAGGAATAAATATAACAGTAATAAATGGAAGGTTCTTAAAACCGTTAGATTCTAAGATGCTAGAAGATATATACAAAGAATATGACTACATAGTAACTGTTGAGGACAATGTTTTAATTGGAGGATTTGGAAGTAGTGTATCTTGTTATTTATCAAAGCTTGGATATAAAGGTAAATTTATAAATATAGGATTTGAAGATAAATTCATAGAACATGGAAAAGTAGACATACTTTATGATAAATATGGTTTATCGCCTCAAAAAATAGCACAAAAAATAATTGAAGAAATCAGATAGGAAAGGTAATAAATAATGAAAAAAAGAATAGATATTTTACTAGTTGAAAATGGACATTTTGAAAGTAGAGAAAGAGCAAAAAAATCATTAATGGCAGGTCTTATATTTGTAGATAATCAAAGATGTGATAAAGCTGGTACTATGGTAAAAGAAGATTGTAAGATAACAATAAAGGGAAAACTAATACCTTATGTTAGTAGAGGTGGACTAAAGCTTGAAAAATCAATAAAAAACTTTGATGTAGATGTAAAAGACAAGGTATGTTTAGATATAGGATCCTCCACAGGCGGATTTACTGATTGTATGCTTCAAAATGGAGCTAAAAAAGTGTTTTCTATAGATGTTGGATATGGTCAGCTAGCATGGAAACTAAGACAAGACGACAGAGTTGTATGTATGGAGAGAACTAACATAAGACATGTGGAAATTAATGATTTAGGAGAATATGCTGATTTTGCATCTATAGATGTATCTTTTATATCACTAAGACTGGTTATACCAAAAGCAAAAGAGTTACTTAAAGAAAATGGAGAAATAGTAGCACTTATAAAACCACAATTTGAAGCTGGTAGAGAAAAAGTTGGTAAAAAAGGAGTAGTCAGAGAAAAACAAACACATATAGATGTAATTAAAACAATAACAGGATTCGTACATCAAAATGGGTTTGACATATTGAATTTAGATTATTCTCCTGTAAAAGGTCCAGAAGGAAACATAGAGTACTTACTTCATATAAAGAAAAGTAGTGATTTAAACAAAATAAATGAATTAAATTACGATGAAACAATTTTAAAAGTAGTAGAGGATTCTCATCAAAAACTGTAATTAGGAGGATTTAAAGTTGAAAATATCAAGGCATAACAAAATATTAGAAATAATCGAAAGCAATGATATAACGACTCAAGAAGAGCTTGCACAAAAGCTTAAAAATCATGGAATGAATGTTACTCAAGCTACAGTTTCAAGAGATATAAAGGATTTGAAGTTGGTCAAAGTTTTGACAAAAGATGGAAATTATAAGTATGCAGCACTTAAAAAAGAAGAAAAGGGATATTCTGATAGACTTATAAGATTATTAAGAGCAGTATTGGTAGGGATTGACTCATCTGAAAACATTGTATGTTTAAAGACAATTCCTGGGTCTGCACAATTAGTTGCAAAAGCAATAGATCAACTAGAACTCAAAGAAGTAATAGGTACAATAGCAGGTATTGATACTGTATTTGTATTAATAAAAAGTATAGAAGATGTAGATACAATAAAAGGTAGATTTAGAAAGCTAATATAGATAAGGGGGATTATCGTGATCCTTGAGATGTATATAAAGAATTTTGCACTAGCGGAAGAAATTAGAATAGATTTTGAAGAAGGATTTAACATATTGACTGGAGAAACTGGTTCTGGTAAATCTATAATAATAGACGCTCTTAATCTTTGCCTAGGCGGAAGGTATGATAAATCACTTGTAAGAAAAGGAATGGACAAAGGTCTTGTAGAAGCTACTTTTAATGTTACAAATGAAAAAGTTATAAAAGAATTATTAGAATATGGTATAGATGCATCTTTAGATGATAATTTGATAATATCAAGAGAATTATATAGCGATGGAAAGAATATAAGTAGGGTAAATGGAAGAAATGTAAGAATATCTTTTTTGAAAACAATAGGGTCTTTATTAGTAGATGTACATAGTCAACATCAAAATCAGGTTCTTTTTAACAAAGACAAGCATATAGAATTTTTGGATGTATATGGACATCAGAAAATTGAACCTGTAAAAAAAGAATATATAGATGTATACAATAAGTACTTTAATTTAAAAAAGAAAATAAATTCATTAACTGAGAATAAAGATGATATTCAAATAGCAAGGGAAATAGACCTTTTGAAATTTCAAATACAGGAAATTGAAGAAGCGGATTTAACTTTAGGAGAATATGAAGAACTCTTAAAAGAGAGAGAAATACATAGAAATAGTGAAAAAATATATACAAGCTTAAATAATTCATATTCCAATCTATATGAATCAAACTATAATGCATTCGATTTAGTATCTAAAGGCATTAAGGATTTAAAAAGTATTGCAGATATAGATGAAAGGTTAGAACAATTTCATATTTCGTTAGAAGAAATAATGTATACTCTTCAAGATATATCAAAAGATATAAGGGACTATAAAGAAAACATAGATTTTGACGTTAAAAGCCTTGATGAGATAGAGATAAGAATAGATACGATAAACAATTTAAAACGAAAATATGGAAATTCTATACAAGAAATTTTAGAATATAAAAATAAAATAGTTAAAAGGCTGGAAGATATAGAAAATAGAGATGAAAAAATAATAGAATTAAAAAATGACTTAGAAAAAAATGAAAGTGTATTAAAAGAAAAAAGTGAAAGAATAACATCTATAAGAAAAGAAATTGCAAATAAATTAGAAGATGATATATGTAAACAACTTTATTCTTTAAATATGAAAAATGTTGTATTTAAAGTTGATTTCAATAAAAGAAACGAATATCTTTTAACTGGAAAAGATATTGTAGAATTTATGATATCATTTAATGTAGGAGAGGATTTGATGCCTATATATAAGGTTGCATCTGGTGGTGAAATGTCAAGGTTTATGCTTGCATTTAAAACTATATTATCTGATATAGATAAGGTAAATACGCTTGTATTTGATGAAATAGATACAGGTATAAGTGGAATAGCAGCAGAAATAGTAGGGAAAAAATTAAAAAAAATATCTAATAAAAAACAAGTTATAAGTATAACTCATTTGCCTCAAATAGCAGTGAATGCAGATTCACATTTTAGAATAGAAAAAATTGTACAAGAAAGTAGAACTTATACAAAAATAGAAAAATTAAATAAAAAAGAACAAATAGAAGAAATAGCAAGACTGATATCAGGATCTAATATAACTCAAAAAACTATAGAACATGCTAAAGAAATTCTAGAAATAGCTCAAAATAAAGATGGATAAGCATCTTTATTTTTTTTGAAGAACTTTTTTACAATATTATAATTATTTGTGGAGGATATAAAAGTACGTTTTTAGGAAGATTAATATTAAAATGACATTAAGGAAGTGATAAATATGGCTAAAATTTCCAAGAGAAAATTTTTAATTTTAATATTGATTTTATCTTCATTATTGACAAGTTTTACATCTTTTAATTTGATTTCACAAGCCTTTAATCAAAATAAATTAGAATTGATTCCACTTGGGAATATAGCTGGAATAAAACTTGACACAAAAGGAGTATTAATTATAGGAATAGATGAAAATTATTTAAAATATAAAGATAGGAATATAAAAATTGGAGATATAATAGTTAAGATAGAGGGAAAAGAAGTAAATAAGGCACAGGATATAAAAGATATTATAGACAATACAAACAAACACTTTGTAAATGTGACTATAAAAAGAAATGGTAAATATATATCTAAAAATGTAAAACTGTATAAAGATGGTAAAGATGATTCCTACAAAATAGGAGTGTGGGTAAGAGATAAAATAGCTGGTATAGGAACATTAACTTGTTATAATCCAAAAACTAAGGAATTTTATGCTCTAGGCCATGGAATAACAGATGTTGATACAGGAAGCATAATAGAAGTGAAAAAAGGTTTTTTATATAAATCCAAGGAAATAGGCGTTAAAAAAGGAGTATCCGGAGTTCCTGGGGAAATAACAGGAAATTTTGATAAGCAAAATATAATGGGGGAATTCAATAGTAATAATGATTTTGGAATAAAAGGTGTCATGAACAATGAATATAGATGGGATAATTTAAAACCTATAGAAGTTGGCCATTATTATGAAGTTGAAAAAGGTGATGCGTATATACTGTTTTCTGATAAAAATAATAAAATAAAGAAGTATAAGATAAAGATTAAAAAAATATTCAATCAAAATAAGCCGAAATCTAAAAGTATGATAGTTGAAATAGTAGATAAAAATTTGATAAACTATACAGGTGGAATAGTACAAGGTATGAGCGGTGCTCCAATAATACAAAATGGGAAACTAATGGGAGCTATAACACATGTATTTGTTAATAATCCTAAAAAAGGATATGCCATATTTATGGATTGGATGTTAAAATAAATCAAAATAAATTAAAGGAAATCTAATACAGGTGTCGAATTAGTTAATTTGTACAAATATAATATTTTTTTATTGGGGGGTAATTTTGTGAAAGAGAAAATAAAATTAATAATAGCCGATGATAATAAGGATTTTTGCCAAATATTAAAAGAATATTTGCAAAATGAAAATGATATAGAAATATTAGGTATAGCTAAAGATGGTATTGAGGCACTTGATTTGGTTTCAGAAAAACAACCAGATTTATTAATACTAGATATAATAATGCCTCATCTTGATGGTCTTGGGGTTATAGAAAAATTAAATACTATGGATATAGAGAAAATGCCAAAAATAATAGTATTATCTGCTGTTGGACAAGATAAAATAACTCAAAGAGCAATAAACTTAGGAGCAGATTATTATATAGTTAAACCTTTTGATTTTAGCGTATTTATAAATAGAATAAGAGAATTAGTTGGACAAAGAAATATATCAATACTTCAAAATGATAAACCATTAACAACATATAAACCTGTTAAAACTGAATTTATACAAAACAATGGAAATATAGAAGCTGAAATAACTAATATAATACATGAAATAGGAGTTCCAGCTCACATCAAAGGATACTTATACTTGAGAGAGGCTATAAGTATGGTAATAGATAATGTAGAACTTTTAAGTGCTGTGACTAAAGAACTATATCCTAATATAGCTAAAATATTTAATACTACTCCATCAAGAGTAGAAAGAGCTATAAGACATGCTATAGAGGTAGCTTGGAGTAGAGGAAAGGTTGATACTATAAATCAATTATTTGGATATACAGTTCA
>NZ_JAOASI010000032.1 GCF_025210165.1 Tepidibacter sp. | reverse complement strand
TGTTGCTACTGTTGCTGCTGCGGCTATTCCTACTACTGCTACTGTTGCTACTGCGGCTACTACGTTTCCCATAAGTTCTAGTAGGTTAAATGGTTTTTTTGGGGCTGTTTCTGGTTCGTCATCAAAAGGTGGATATGTTTGTCTTTGTGTAGCTTTAGGTACTACGTCTGCTCCTAGGAAGTTATAGTTGCCTTCTATGTAAAGGGACTTTTTGCTTTTTGTTTTTTGGGCTACTATTTTTGTTTGTGCTTTTATGTTTATTTTTTTTGGTGTGTTAAATTCTATGCTGTCTTTTGCTGTAAGGGTAATTGATTTATTACTTAATATTTTTATCCCTTCATTTGCATCTAAGGATATACTTAGAGGTTGTTTTGTAGCTCCTTCTAGTTTGATACTGTCTGGTTTTATTGAAAGTTTATTTCCATGTTCACTTCTTAGGTATCTATTATTTGGGTTATGTAGTTCGCTACAGGTTTTGACATTTTTTCTTACAGCTGCATCGCAATATGCATCTTTTTCTTTATTTGTTGGAAAGTACAGATTAACATAGCTTCCTACTTGTGGCATAGTGTATAGGGTGTTTCCCTTTATAGGTGAATATGTGTAATCATGTGCTTTTTCTTTGTCTTGTTTTTCATCTAATGATAGATGAAGTTTAAGTGTTTGAGCCTTAACGCTTAAAACTTTACCTTCTATTGATGTACCCTTTATTTTATCATTAAAGATAGTATTTTGTCTTATAGATTTTCGTTGTGCTAATATGTATTTATATATGAGTTCTCCTTTAATAATGTTTACATCTACTTTTGTTATATACATTTGTTTAGATTTAAAGGTTATTTTGTCTCCTACTTCGTATCTTTGATAGGTTTTTATTTCATAATAGAAAAAGTCAGTATCATTAAGCCCATTTTCATGTCCACCATTTTTATTAAATAGCTCGAGGTTCTTGTAAGCTTTATATGCTATATTTTCCTTTATTTCATATGTATTTTTTTCTGTATATCCAAGGTGTATATGTGGTGCTTGTTTAAGTTTATCACATACTAAAATATCATTGAACATGCTACTTAACCTTTTTAGAAATTCAAAGTCTGTTTCTTGATATTGTATTATTGGTTTTTGTATTGGTGTTTTAAATTTTTGTTGTGGATTATATTTAAATTCTGAATAGTTTTTTTTGATTATGTCAACAATATCAGTGTATGTCATATTTTTATCTTGAAATGATCTAGTTCTCTTTTTTATGTCTAATAATATTGTTGAAGATATAGCTTTTACTATAATATAGTATACACCATTTTCCATTTCTATTTCTAGGTTATCAATAAAACCTGTGAATAAAATTTCATCTTTACCAAGAACCTGTATCTTATCATTAAAAGATGTAGTTACAATGTCAGCTAAAGTATTGTTTTGAGCACAGTAATTATGATTTTCTATTTCATTTATATTTTCTACAATACATCGTAAGTATAGTTTTGCATGTTCATTTATATTGTGATTTATATTAATATCTTCTATACTTACTATATTAAAGCGAGACTTAATTTTTATATCTAAAAATCCAGACATATTCAGCTCCTTTCTACTCACTCAAATTTGCTTAAAGCGAATAATTTTATTCTTCTTCCTCAACTTGACCTGAGTTTTCAAATGCTATACAGCCACCGTGTTCACATATTATATACGAGTCTGTCTTTAAGGCTCCTACACCATCAATTACACAGTCTTCTTTTACATTTTCCCAAACTCCCAAAAAGTTTCGCTCACATTTAAATCCTTGAATTTCGCCTCTATCTGGAGATACTAAGTTAATGACCTCAGCACCTGAGCTACTTGGATTTGAACATATTCCAAAGTATGGTATATTGTCATGTTTACAATCATTTTGATTCATTTTTGGTTGATTTTTTATGTATACTCCGTGACACTGCGGTAAATTTATTCTTCTTTTATGAGAACCACAGCTACAAACCATTCTTGCTCCTCTTACTACATAAGCATGTGTTTCAGCCATACTGCACCTTCTTTCTTATACTACTTTAACTTCTTCAAGTTTGACTCCTATGAAAGATCTTCTAAGTATGCTCTCTGCTAAGTCTAGGCTTACAGCAATTTGAGTTTTTTCACCTTTGTTTATTTTAAAAATCTTTCTACCTTTTATTTTGTTTTTATCTAGTACAAGCTTTTTTATAACGCTTTTATCTAGGTTGAATTCACTTGATTCATGAAGTGTATCAACTTCAAAGAATATTGGTAGAAAGTATTTTCGTTGAACCTTATTGACCTTATCTATTAAGAAAACAGTTTTAAATATTATATTTGGTTCATATTTACTTATTAAGTCTTTTAATCCACTTGAAATAAGATATATTTGTCTTTCAAGAACATCCATAAACACAGATTTTTCACTTGCGTTTATGTGAAATATCATAATATCCTCTAGTTTTTTATAGTTTTCAATATTTATATTTCTTTTATCAATTTTATTAAATAAATCTATAATCATTGGAAAATCATTATATCGTTCATCTTGTTTTAATAAAAAATATTCCATTTCTCCTCCAATTTAATATTTATTCTGCTACACTCTTTTCACTAAGTGCAAATTTTTTTATTATCTCAAAATTATCCTTGTATTCGCCGAATACAACTATTAACTCATCATCTTTTTCTAATAAGTCAAAACCTTCACATTCAAATATTGTATCCATATTTTCCTTAAGAATTTCCTTTACTAACAGGTTGTATTTTAAAGATTCATATAACTTAAAATCTTCTACATCAATACTAGTTACTTGTCTCATATACATAGGATTATCTTTTTTCTTTTCAATTTCATCCATCTTTTTAAAGAATGGTTTAAATATAAAGTCCATATCAAAATAACAATGGCAATTATCTTCATCTAAAAAAATTCTATCATCATAAAAATCAACTCGATAGTTTGAACTGTTTTTTAGTATTTGAGTTCTTAAAAATGATATAAAAATATATTTTATAGGTAATTTTTCTTCATTCTGTTGTAGATTATATATTTCTTTACAGGTTTTATTTATTGTATTTTGAATATTTTCTATTATTTTATCCTTATTTTTTATGTAATCCTCTTCTATATTAATAAAGACTTCTTGGTGGCTATTTTCTATATGATTTTCATAAAAATGTGTAATCTTATCCATCTTATCTACTTTTTTTATCATTTTATATTTACCTTAGATCCACTTATATCTATTTTGTCTGCAATATTTATATTTGAGCTACCTTGTTTTAAATTTACACCAGAAGAGCCTTTAATGGATATATTATTGCCACTTAGAATATCTATGTCTTCTTGTGCAGAAAGAGTTATCTTCTTATCACTGTTAATGATTATTCCTCCATCATCCAGGAGTTTTATTAATAAGTTCCCATTAGCTACAATTTCAAGAGAATCTGGTTTAAATATAATTTCTTTTCCATATTTGGTACTTATTCTTTTTATACTACTATTACTTCTATTTGGACTATTCGTCTTCAAATCCACACTACTTCTAGCATACGCCTTTTTTTCATCAAAGCTTGGAAATTGAAGTACAACTTTATCATTTTTTTCTGGCATAAAGTAAAATCCACTACCATCTTTTGATGAATATGGAGTTGAGTAATTATAGAAAAAAGCTTTTCCTGAATCGAATTTATTATCAATGTCTAGCTTAATTTTAATCTTGTCCTTAGATATATCAACCACATTTCCCTCAAGAGAAAGCCCTTGAATAGCATTATTTTTGATTTTAGGAACAATAAATCCATTATCATTCTTTAAAACACAAGTATTTTGTAATAAGCCATCTTTTAATTCAATTTTGCTTGAATATATACGATATATTAAATTTTTAAATTCAACCTTACTACCTAGTTCTACCATTTGATTGGTAATGATCTCATAGCTTATTAGATCATTTTCCTTTATATCTGGTTTGTAATTTTGATTTATTATTTGATGCTGCTTAATATCTTTTTTGACCTTATAATTTGAAGCCTTTAGTGGCTCTTTATGCGTAGTATCTGGTAAACCTATATGTAGCTTTACTCCATCTAGCCTTGAATTAGCAATCACTGGCATGTTAAAGCTTGATGCAACTCTTTTTAAAAAGTCCCAATCTGTTTCATTATATTGAACTAGTATATTTTCAATACTTGCACCATTTGAAGCCATATCAATAAAAGTTCCTTGATTGTATGATTTACTCATCTTATTGAAAAAATCTGTATATGGCATTTTATTACACTGATATGTTGTTTTCTTTTTCTTATAATCTGAAAAGCATGTATATGAAATGCCCTCTAAGTTTAAAATCCTCAGTTCTCCATCATTTTCTATATCTATATTTTTTATACATCCTTTAAATATTATTTCTTTTTTTCCTTCATTCATGAAACCAACCTCTATAGATTGATTTGATGATATGTTTTCAACATAACTATCTTTTACATCAAATGGTATTACTGATTTTAATTTTAAAATTGTATGTTCATTTATTTCTTGAGTAATACTTAGACTTAGAAGCTTTTCAAATTCAAATGATGATACATATATCTGGTTATATGTTATAAAGTCATTCATCTAATCCTCCTCCTTCACCCTTACACTCTTTACTATATCTAAGGCAACTTTTTTCCATACATCATGCTCATTGAATGGACATACAAAGTTACCCATAATAGTTTCTTTTTTAAATTCAAAGAAAAACATTAAATTATATACAAAATCATCTATCGCACTACTTTTAAACTCCAATAAACCTATATTCTTTTCATTTACATTAATAGTTTTATTATCATATATAACATTTAAAGGATTTTGTTTTCTAATTATTTTTTCCATACTCTTTAGTAAATCTCCAACTAATTCATTTGTCAGTCCACTTTTTATATGTGTTAAGGTTATATTTATATTGTTTGAATCATCTGTTTTTATTATTTGGGGTCTTTTTACAGATGGATATTTTATGTCTTGAATATCCATAGGCATATCTATAAATTCTTTTGGTATTTTTAAAGATATATTATCTTCAAAGAAATATGTATCTATAAATTCATATGAATTATTGTTTATAACTATCGCTCCATCATTTATATCTCTATTAAGTTTTGATTTATTTATTGCTTCTATTATCTTTTCATCTGCATAACCCACAAACTATACACCTCACCTTAATCTATTATTATTCTCTTAGATAAATAATTTATATTTGACTCTGTTTCTTTTCCTTGTTTAATAGTGTTAAGTATTTGAACTAAGTATTTATACATCCTCTCATTTGAATAATCCTCATACTCAACATCAAGCCTTGATGATATATAACTTATAATC